>NZ_JADGMY010000013.1 GCF_015234515.1 Cellulomonas sp. | reverse complement strand
AGGGTCCAGAGCTCGCTCGCCTGACCCGGTCACCGGGTGGTTCGCCAACTGGCCGCGTTGGCGGCACCTGTTCCTCAGGACGCCGCCGCTGCCCGCGCCAGCCGCCACACCCGGTCCTTCGTCATCGGGATCTCGTGCGGGCGCACGCCGAGCGCGTCGCGCACCGCATTGGCTAGCGCCGGCGCGACCGGGTTGTACGGGGCCTCGCTCATCGACTTCGCGCCGTGCGGGCCCAGGCCGTCGCGCGTGCGCGCCAGCAGCACGCGCGTCGGGGGGACGTCGGCCATCTGCGGCACGCGGTAGGCCCGGAGGGCGCGCGTGACCACGACCCCGTCGCGCAGCAGCGTCTCCTCCTGGAGCGCCGAGCCGATGCCCTGGGCGACGCCGCCCTCGATCTGACCGCGCAGTTGCTCGGGGTTGAGGACGACGCCCGCGTCGGCGGCCTGCACCGACTGCAGGATCCGCACGCTGCCGGTCGCGGTGTCGACCGCGACGCGGAAGCCGTGGACGTTGAACGCGACCGAGCGCGGGCTGCCGTGGTGCGTGCCCTCGGCGCTGCGGGGGCCCAGCTCGGCGAAGGTCACGAGGCGGCCGCCGACGCGCACGCCGTCCGGTCCGACCACGGGGGCGTCGTGGTCCGTCGGGCCGTCCCCGCCCGCGACGTCCGACGCGACGCCCGACGCGACGCCCGCCTCGTGCGCGCCCTCGACGACGTGACGGGCCGCCGCGACCAGGTCGTCACGCAGCAGCGCTGCCGCCTGCGCGACCGCCCGTCCCGCGACGACCGACCCCGTCGACCCGTACGCCCCCGTGTCGTACCCGGCGCGGTCGGTGTCCGACTGCCGCAGCCGCACGCGGTCGGGCGTCGTGCCCAGCGCGGTGGCGACGAGCTGCACGTGCACGGTCGACGTGCCGTTGCCGAACTCGGCGGTGCCGACCGCGACCTCGTAGCGCCCGTCGGCGTCGACCGAGACCTCGGCCGTCGAGTGGTGACCGCGCGGCGGGATCGTCGCGATCATCGCGACAGCCATGCCCTCGCCGACGCGCCACCGGTCGCCGACCGGCACGACCGCCGCGTCACCCCCGCGCGTCGTGACCAGTGCGTCCTGCACCAGGTCCAGGCACTCGAGGAGCCCGTAGGACGGGGTGTCGTCGCCCGGCTCGACCAGGCCGTACCCCAGGTCGGTCGTCGTGTCGGCGTGGTTGACGAGGAACGGGTCGCCGGGCCGCACGACGTTGCGACGGCGCATCTCGAACGGGTCGAGGCCGACCTCGCGCGCCAGCTCGTCGATCGCGGACTCGAGCCCGAACATCACCTGCCCCAGCCCGTACCCGCGGAACGCGCCCGAGGGCAGCTGGTGGGTGTACACCGCCTCGGCGTCCACGCGCTTGGCAGGGCACCGGTACTGCGCGACCGACTCGTGGATGCCGTGGAACAGCACGCCCGGCGCGTGGTTGCCGTAGGCGCCGGTGTCGGTGAGCACGTCGAGGTGCATCGCGGTCAGGTGCCCGTCGGCGTCGGCGCCCAGCGTGACCTCGACGCGGACCGGGTGCCGGCAGGGCGCCAGCGCGAGCTCGTCCTCGCGCGTCATCTCGTACTGCACGGGACGGCCCGTGCGCAGCACCGCGAGCGTCACGAGGTCCTCCGTGAGCAGCTCCTGCTTGCCGCCGAACCCGCCCCCGACGCGCGCCGCCACGACCCGCACGCGCTCGCGGTCGAGGCCGAACACGTGGCACAGCTCCTCGCGCACGAGGAACGGGACCTGCGTGCTGGTGCGGACCACGAGCCGCCCGTCGTCGTCGAGCCACCCCACCGCCGCGTGCGTCTCGAGCGCGGTGTGCGACACGCGGGCCGTGCGCCACGTACCCCGCACGACGTGCGCCGACGCCGCCAGGGCGGCGGCCACGTCCCCGACCTCGCCGTGGCTCGCGGCCACCACGTTGCGCGCCGGGTCGGCGATGCGCGATGCCGTGGCGTCCTTGTCGCCGTGCACCAGCGGAGCGCCGGGGCGGCGCGCCTCCTGCGGGTCGAGCACGGCGGGCAGCGGCTCGTACGCCACGTCGATGAGCGCGCACGCCGCCTGCGCGACCGCCACCGAGTCGGCCACGACCGCCGCGACGCGCTGACCGTGGAAGCGCACGACGTCGTCGAGCACGCGGGTGTCGTCCGGGTCGTCGGTGCGGTGCTGGTGGCGGCCGGTCGAGAAGAGCACGTCGGGGGAGTCGCGGTGGGTGAGCACCAGGTGCACGCCGGGCAGCGCCTCGGCGCGGCTGGTGTCGATCGCGAGGATCCGCGCGTGGACGTGCGGCGCCCCGAGCACGGCCAGGTGCAGCAGACCGGCCGGTGGCTCGTCGAGCGTGAACGGCTCGCGCCCGCACACGATGCGCCGCCCCGCGGGCACGGCGACGGAGTCGCCCACCCCGCCGTCCCGCACGACGTTCGTCTTGCCCGCCAGGGCGTCGCGCACCGACCGGTAGCCCGTGCACCGGCACAGGTTGCCCTTGAAGCGGCGGACCAGGCCGTCCTCGTCGAGGTGCACGTGCCCGTCGTCGTCGGCCAGCGCGCTCGCGGTGACGACCATGCCGGCCGTGCAGAACCCGCACTGGAAGCCCTGTGCGTCGACGAACGCCCGCTGGACCGGGCTGAGGTCGTCCGGCGTGCCGAGGCCGGCCGCCGTGGTGACCTCGGAGTCGACCGCGCGCGCGGCGGGCACCAGGCACGCGTGCCGCGGCTGCCCGTCGACGAGCACGGTGCACGCGCCGCAGTCGCCGGAGTCGCAGCCCTTCTTCACCGCGACGTGCCCCTCCTGGCGCAGGAAGGTGCGCAGGCACTGGCCGGGGGCCGGCGCGGCGGTGACCTCCTGACCGTCGACCCTCATGCGGTCACCTCCCCGACGGCCTCGTGCGCGAGCAGCGTCGTCACGGCGCGCCGCCAGTCGGGGGCGCCGTGGACGTCGTCGTACCACTCGACGTCCGACAGGACCCCGCTGACCTGCGCGGACGTGGGCGCAGCGGGGAACCGGTGCTGGACCGGGCGCGGCGTCGCGGCGGTCGCGGTGAGCGTCACGGTGCCGTTCGCGTCGCGTCGCGCGACCACGAGCGAGGCGGACCGTCCCACCGCCGTCAGTGACACCTGGCGCACCGCGACGCGCGAGCTCAGCGCGTGCTCCGGGACGTCGAACGCGCGCAGCACCTCACCGGGCTCGAGGGTGGTGCGGCCGGGCCCGACGACGAGGTCCGCCACGGCCTCTCGCCGCTCCCCGCCGTCCGTCGTCCACACGACCGCGACCGCGTCGAGCGCCGTCAGCAGCGTCGTCATCGCCCCCGCGGGCAGGGCGAGCGCGACGTTGCCGCCGACCGTCGCCTGCCCCTGGACCTTGAACGACATGAGCAGCGCGTCGGCGCACGCGCCGACCAGCGGCCACGCCGTCCAGGCGGGGTCGGGTGCGGACGCCGCGAGCTGCTCGACCGTGCACGTCGCGGCGATCCGCAGCCCGTCGGCCGTGCGCTCGACGGGCGCCCACCCCAGCGTCGTGAGGTCGACGAGGCCCGTCACGCCGGGCTGCGGCTCGGAGAACAGCCACGTCCCGCCCGCGAGCAGCCGCTCCCCGGGCGCCAGGCGCAGGTCGGCCCGCGTGCGGGCGGACCGCAGAGACGTCACGGCGAGGTCCATCAGCGCACCTCGACCTCGCCGAGCGTGCGGTACGCCGAGTCGATCGCGGCGACCCGCTGCTCGCCCGTGCGCCCGCGGCGTGCCAGGACGGCGTCGGCCAGCGCGGCGACGACGGACGACGCGGCGGCGTACGAGTCGAACGCGCCCCGCGCCTGCACCGGGCACTCGAGCCACCACGTGGCGTGAGCCGCGAGCGCGCGCGCCGTCGGGTCGGCGACGAGCACCACGGGCGTCCCGCCGGCCCGTACCCGCTCGGCGAGCGCCCGCACGCCCGGCGGCCGGCGCCGGAACGCGACGAGCACCACCACGTCCTGCGGCGACAGGTCCACGACGTCCTCCGACCACGACTGCCCGGGCTGGGGCAGGAGCGTGACGTGCGGGCGCACCTGCGTGAGCTGCTGGCGCAGGTGCAGCGCGACCGGGTAGCTGCTGCGCAGGCCGACGACGACGACCCGCGGCGCGTGGGCCAGCACGTCGGCGACGGCGTCGAGGTGCACCCCGAGCGCCGCGACCGCCGCCCGCACCGCGACGGCCTCCGCCGCGGCGTGCGCGTCGAGGTCCGGTGCGGTACCGAGCGTCACCGGCACCCCGTGCTGGCGCAGGCCGCGCACGTGGTCGCGGACCTGGGTGAAGTCGTCGAAGCCCAGGCTGCGGAACAGCCGGCTCATGGTGGCCTTCGACACCCCGGCGAGCGTCGCGAGCTCGGCCGCCGTGTAGGTCGAGAGGTCGCCGAAGTGCTCGAGCAGCACGTCCGCACCCCGCCGCTCCTGCGGTGGCAGCTCGGCGTAGCGGGCCACCACGCGCTCGTCGAGGCGCAGACCGTCGACGTCGGTGGCGGCGGCCGCCGGCACGGTGGCGGCCGGGACGACGGCGGCCGGGACGGTCGTCATGCCCGTGCCTCGGCCCGCGCGCCGCTCCGTCCGTCACCGGGCGCCGTGCGCGCCGGGGCGTGGTGCGCGACCTCCCGCACGGCGGTCGTGAACGCGTCGAGCCCGGCGGCGACGTCCTGCTCGCGGACCGCCTCGTCGGGGTGGTGGCTGATGCCGTCGTGGCAGCGGAGGAACAGCATGCCGACGTCCGTCACGGCCGCCGCGGCCATGCCGTCGTGCCCCGCCGGGCTCCACACGTCCATCGGGTCGCCGTCGCCCGACGCGACGACACCGGAGCGCAGCGCGTCGCGCAGCCACCCGGCGCACGGCGTCGCGGGCGCCTCGTACAGGTCCGTGACGGTCATGCGCAGGCCGCGCGCGGCGCACAGGGCCTCGAGCCCGGTCAGCAGCTCGTGGCGCGTGGCATCGCGCTGGGCGTCGGTCGCGGCGCGCAGGTCGACGGAGAACACCGCCCGGCCCGGGATGACGTTGACGGCGCCCGGTTCGACGCTGATCTGCCCGACCGTGGCGATGGCGCCCGTCCTGCGGGCCGTGCTCTCGACCAGCAGGACGGCCTCGGCCGCGCCCACGAGCGCGTCGCGGCGCCGCGGGTACGGCGTGCCGCCCGCGTGCCGCGCCTCGCCGACCACCTCGACGCGGAACCGCTGCGCGCCGGCGATCGAGGTCACGACGCCCAGCGAGCGGTCGGCCTCCTCGAGCAGCGGTCCCTGCTCGATGTGCGCCTCGAGGTACCCCACGAGGTCGTCGGGCTGCCGGGCGGCGGTGCCGATCCGTGCGGGGTCGAGCCCGAAGTCGCGGGCCGCCTGCGCGAGCGTCGTGCCGTCCGCGTCCCGCAGCGCCCACCACGCGTCGTCCCACGAGCCCGCCAGCGCGCGCGACCCCAGGAGCGCGGTGCCGAAGCGCGCGCCCTCCTCGTCCGTGAAGCCGACGACCTCCAGCGCGCACGGCCAGGTCGTCACCTCGTCGCGCAGCCGCTCGACCACCGCGACGGCCATGAGGACGCCGAGCATGCCGTCGTACCGGCCCGCGTCGGGGACGGTGTCGAGGTGCGAGCCCAGGAGCAGCGCCGGCAGCCCTGGCTCGCGGCCCTCGACACGTCCGCACAGGTTGCCCGCCTGGTCGCGCCACGTGCGCAGGCCCGCTGCGGTCATCCAGCCCTCGACGAGGCCGTGGGCGGCGGCCAGCGCGGGCGTCAGGTGCGCACGGTCGAGGTGGTCGGGGTTGTCGCTGCACGCAGCGAGCGCGTCGCAGCGGGCCAGGACGTCGGCGGCCGTGGTCATGCGGCGAGCACCGCCTGCGCCGCGGTGACGCCGCCGCCGGTCGGCACCGTGGCGCCGTGCGCGCGCAGCACGTGCTCGAGCGCCGCGAGCGTCGTCAGGACGGCGTCGCGGCGGGCGTTCCAGCCCATCGTCCCGATGCGCCACACCCGCCCGTGCAGTGGGCCGAACGACGTGCCGATCTCGATCGCGAAGTCGTCGAGCATCGACTGGCGGACCGCGTCGGCGACGACGCCGTCCGGGACGTGCACCGCGACCACGTTGTGCATGCGGTGCGCCGGGTCGCCGAAGAGCCGCAGCCCCAGCCCCTCGACGCCCGCGGCCATCGCCGCGCCCGCGACACGGTGGCGCTCGATCGTCGCGTCCAGCCCGTCCTCGAGGACGATGCGCGCGCACTCGTGCGCCGCGTACAGCATCGACGTGGCCTCGGTGTGGTGGTTGAGGCGGCGGGGCCCCCAGTAGTCGAGCAGCTGTGCGAGGTCGAGGTAGTTGGAGCCGATGACGGTGCCGCGCGGCTCGTCGTCGTCGGTGCGCAGGCCCTCCTCGACGTGCCGACGCGCCTGCACCGCGTCTCGGGCGCGGTCCGACAACGTCGCCGGCGCGCTGCCCGACGGCCCGCCGAGGCACTTCTGCAGCCCCGCGGTCACGACGTCCAGGCGCCAGTCGTCGGTGCGCACGTCGTTGCCGCCGAGGGACGCGGTCGCGTCGACGTAGAGCAGCGCATCGTGCTCCTCGCAGACGGCGCCGATGTCGGCCAGCGGCTGGCGCATCGTGGTCGACGTGTCGCCGTGGACGACCGCGACGAGCCGGGGGCGGTGGGTCCGGACGGCGTCCGCCACCCGCTGGGGATCGACGACCTGCCCCCACGGCACCTCGACGGTCTCGACCTGCGCGCCGGCACGGCGTGCGATCTCCACCAGGAGGTGCCCGAACCGCCCGAACACGGGGACGAGCACGCGGTCGCCCGGCTCGACGAGCGAGACGACCGACGCCTCGATCGCGGCACGCGCGGTGCCGTCGACCAGGAGCGTCGCGTCGTTCGCGGTGCGGAACACCTGGCGGTACAGGTCCTGCGTCGCGTTCATGTACCCCGTCATCACCGGGTCGAACTGGCCGACCAGCGGCGCGGACATGGCCCGCAGCACGCGGGGGTCGGCGCTGATCGGCCCGGGCCCCATGAGCAGGCGGTGCGGCGGGTGCAGGGTCATGGTCGGCACGCTACGAAACGGCCGTTTCACCGAGGTTTCCGTCGGGTGCGCGCCGGATGACGCCGCGTCGCCTCACGGGCGGGACAGCAGACGCCCCGTGCCGGCCGTCACCGCGCCGTCGCGCGCCACGACGCGTCCGCGCAGGACGGTCGCCGTCACCGACGCCGAGAGCTCGACACCGTCGTACGCGCTGACGGGGTTGCGGTGGGCGAGGGCCCGCACGTCCACGTGCAGGGGGACGTGCGGGTCGAGGACCAGGACGTCCGCGTCGGCGCCGGGCGCCAGCCGGCCCTTGTGCGCGAGGCCCACGAGGTCGGCGGTGGACGCGGACATCCAGCGGCTCACGTCGGCGACGTCGATGCCGCGCGTCGCGGCACCGTGCGCGACGGCCTGGAACCCGACCTGCAGCCCGGCGACACCGCCCCACGCCTGCTGCAGGTCCCCGCCGCCGCGCAGCTTCTCGGCCGCGGTGGAGGGCGAGTGGTCCGTCACGACGACGTCGATGACCCCCGCGCGCAGGCCGTCCCACAGCGCCTCGCGGTTGCCGGCGTCGCGGATCGGGGGGCAGCACTTGTGCGCCGGGGACGCGTCCGGGATCCGGTCCGCGTCGAACGTCAGGTAGTGCGGGCACGTCTCGACGGTCACGGGCAGGCCCTCGGCGCGCGCGTCGGCCAGCAGGTCGAGCGCGCGGGCGCTGGACAGGTGCAGCACGTGCACGCGGCAGCCCGTGGTGCGCGCACCCGCGACGACGCGCGCGATCGCCGCGGTCTCCGCCTCGTGGGGGCGCGACGCCACGAAGTCCCGGTACGCGCCGCCGGGGCGGACCGGGGCGCCCGCCAGCACGTCCGCGTCCTCCGCGTGCACGATCACCAGGCCGTCGAACGCCGCGACCGTGCGCAGCGCCGCGTCGAAGCCCGCGGGACCCAGCGGCGCGAACTCCTCGACGCCCGACGGCGACAGGAAGCACTTGAAGCCCATGACCCCCGCGTCCCACAGCGGGCGCAGGTCGTCGAGGTTGCCGGGCACCGCGCCGCCCCACAGGGCGACGTCCACCGACAGCTGCCCGGTCGCGGCGCGCCGCTTGGCCGCGAGCCCCGCGGTCGTCGTGGTCGGCGGGATGCTGTTGAGCGGCATGTCGACGAGCGTCGTCACGCCCCCCAGGGCGGCCGCGCGCGTCGCCGACGCGAACCCCTCCCACGCCGTGCGGCCCGGCTCGTTGACGTGCACGTGCGTGTCGACCACACCGGGCAGGACGTACGCGTGGTCGGGTGCCGCGAGGACCGGGCCGTCGACGGGGTCGTCGTACGGACCGACCGCGCTCACCCGCCCGTCGGCGAGGTGCAGGGTCGCCGGACGCAGGACGCCGTCGAGGAGCACCTGCCGGCCGCGCACGGCGGTGAGCAGGTCACCGGGGACCGGCTCGGTGCCGGCCCGCGGCACGGGCGCGCCGCTCTCGGCCGTCGTCGTCATCGTCGCCCCCTTCAGACGAAACCGGGCACGGATGCCCAGACGTGGGGCACCGGGGGATCGCCCTCGCGGTGCACGGCCGCCTCGATCAGGCCGTACGGGCGGTCGGCGGCGTAGAACACCTCGTTCGGGTTCTCCAGGCCGAAGGGCTCGAGGTCGACGAGGAAGTGGTGCTTGTTGGGGCACGACAGCCGCACCTCGGCGACGTCGTCGCAGGCCTCGAGCACGGCCCGGCCCATCGCGAAGATCGTGTGCTGCAGCGCCAGGGAGTGCACCTGCGCGAACGTCGACAGCAGCAGGTCGCGCACGACGGGGTAGCGCGCCTCGAAGTCCACGTCGGCGTCGGTCCACCGCCACCAGGCGGTCACCGACGTCGCGAGGACGCGGTCCTTCGTCTCCGCCAGCGTGGTGTGGGCGTCCCGCGGGAAGCCCCAGAACTCCGAGCCGGTCGACTTCAGCACCGTCGCACCCGTGAAGCCGGAGATCACGTGGACGTCGTCGCCGTCGAGCTGCACCACCGCGCGCCGTGTCTCGCGTCCCGTGCGGACGAACGCGTGGTCGTGCGGCTCGCCGTCCACCGCGATGCGGTCCCACGCGTGCACTTCCGCGGCGAGGCGCCCGCCGGTGACCTGGTCGAACCCGTCGACGAAGTGCCGCCCCAGCCGCAGCAGGAAGCGCTCCGGCGACCCGACGCCGTACCGCTTCGCGAACGCGTACACGGTGTTCTTCTGGGTGTCGGTCGCCACCACGTGGGCGTTGTCGCCCGTCGTGTGGCACGCCTCGAAGTCACCGCGCAGCTGCGTGGTGACCGTGAGGTCCTCGATCTCGTGCACCGGGGTGTCACGCGTGACCCGCACGAGGCGCACCTCGGCCTTCCCGTACTGGTTCGCTCCCAGGACGACGTCTCCCACGGCCATGCGTCAGCTCCCTCGGTACGTGGTGTAGGCGAACGGGCTCAGCAGCAGCGCCAGGTGGTAGTGGGGCTGCGCGCCGTCGACGAGCACCTCGAGGTGCACGGCGGCGTGGACCGTCGCGACGTCGGCCGCGGCGTACCACGCGCCCGTCGCGAACCGCAGGCCGTACGTGCCGGTCGCGAGGTCGGCGGACCAGCGCAGCCGGCCGTCGTCGTCGGTGCGGCCGGACTCCAGGAGCGTGCCGTCGGCCGCGTGCAGCGTGACGGCGACGCCCGCCGCCGGTCGGCCGGCAGCGGCGTCGAGGACGTGCGTCGAGCAGGTGGTCATGCCCCGGTCACCTGCGCCGACGTGACGGACGGCTCCGACGGGCGGGGGTCACCGGTGACGAGGCCGACGAGGCGCAGGGCGGCGATCTCGCGCAGCTGCTGGGCGACGACCTCGGCCTCGGTCGCGTCGTCGTGCCTCAGGCGCTGCTCCAGCAGCGCGAGGATCTCGGTGCTGCTGCGACCGGCGGCGCGGACCAGGAACACGCGCCCGAAGCGCCGCTCGTAGCGGGCGTTGCCCGCAGCCAGACGAGCGGCGACGTCCGCGTCGCCCGGGTCGACCCCGGCCTGCTCGCGCGCCGACAGGTCCGCCGTCGCGCCCGCCGCGCGGTGCCGCTCACCGATGCGGGGGTGGTCGGCCAGGGCCTGCGCGACGTCCGTGGCGCCCCACGCCAACGCCTGCACGTCGGCCTGCGCGCGCAGCGCCGAGACGGACGGGTACGGGCGCGCCGCCACGACTGCAGCGGCCCACCACGGCACGTCGGCGCAGGTCCGCACCAGCGCCTCCGCGGCCGCCACCGGCAGCGCGTGGAACTCCTCCAGCAGCATGCTCGTGTCCTCTCGCTTGCGCCGACCGTAGGCGTGCGATGTGTGCGTCGAGGGACACGCGTGTTTCAGCGGCGTGACGACATATCGCGGGCCAGGGCGAGGAGCTCGCGGTCCCTGCCCGGAGCGGCGACGAGGCACACCCCGACCGGCAGGGGCGCCCGGCGGCCCGGCAGCCAGGGCGCGCCCTCGGCGTCCGGGGCGTCGGACGGGGAGTCGGGCCCCGTCCCGCACGGCAGGACGACCGCGGGCAGACCGCCCAGTCCTGCGACGCAGGTCAGGCGCAGGGTCGCGGCACGGACGGTCTCGAGCTCGGCGGGATCGGGGCGGGGGGCCACCGACGCGGACGCCGGCAGCAGCAGGACGTCGTCGCCCACGAGCTCGAGGACCTGCTGCCGGATCAGCCCGCGTCGCACGCCGGCGGCCGCGCCCGCGTCGTCACCCACGCGCGACGCGGCGGCGAACCGGCCGGCCACGTCGGCACCCAGCGCGCCGGGGTGCGCGTCGACCCAGGCGCCGTGCTCCTGCCACGCCTCCCACGCCTGCCGCACACGGAACACCTCGGCCCACTCCGCGAGGTCGACGCCGTCCCACCGGTCGGTGGGCGTCGCGCCCGCGTGCCGCGCGAACGCCGCCACGCGTCCCGCCACGTCCTCGTGCGCGTGGGCGAGCAGCGCCGGGCTCACGGTCAGGTGCGGCGACCAGGCCCCGCCCGGGCCGGCCGGCAGCAGGACGTCGCCCACGGCGGCGAGCAGGTCGACGTCGCGCGTCAGCCAGCCGACGGTGTCGAACGTCGGCGCGAGCGGGACGAGGCCGGCCGTCGGCACCGCGCCGTGCGTCGTCCGGATCCCGTGGAGCCCCTGGTAGGACGCGGGCACGCGGATCGAGCCGCCCGTGTCCGTGCCCAGGCCGACGTCGGCCTGCCCCAGCGCGACGGCCGCCGTCGAGCCCGACGACGACCCGCCCGGCACACGGCCTGGCGCCCGTGGGTTCGGTGGCGTGCCCGTGTGGGCGTTGGTGCCCGCCAGGGAGTACGCGAGCTCGTCGGTGCGCGCGACGCCGCGGACGTCGGCACCCGCGGCGAGCAGCCGGTCGACCGCGGCCGCGTGGCGGGTCGCGACCGGAGCCGCCGCGAGCCACGTCGGGTTGCCCGCGCCGACCCGCTGCCCGGCCACGGCGAACAGGTCCTTCACCGCGACCGTGCGACCCGCCAGCGGGCCGTCGTCGAGCCCGGCGACGAGGGGGTCGCCCAGCACGCGCCACACGCGCGAGTCGAACGCCGGTCCCGGGGCGTGCACGTGCGCTGCCACGACGACCCAGCCGCCCGCGCCGCGCTCCCACAGCTGCGTCTGCTGCCCCCGCCCGCCGCCGACCGGCTCGGTGACGGCCACGACCAGCGCGTGGTCGTCGTCGACCGTGCGCACGTGCACCTCCACCAGGCGACGCGTCGGCGCGCCGCCGCGGGCGCCCCGGAACGCCGCGATCTCGTCGTGCCCGACCAGCAGACCCGTCGCGTCCCCGCGCAGGGTCGCCGGTCCGGGGGTGAACAGGCGGTCGAGCGCGGCGAGGTCGTCCGTGCCGAGCGCGCGCTCGTACGCGCGCAGTGCCTCCAGCAGGCCGGGGGGCGGGTCGGTCCTCATGCGTGCGGCTCGTCGAAGTCCGCCAGGCGGATCCGCGCGTGCACGCCCGTGACCCGGTCCACCACCTGCGAGACGTCGAAGTCGGTCGCCGCCGACAGGTACGCGAACGCGTGCGCGCGGTCCATGCCGAACCTCGCCTCGAGCAGGTCGAGCGCGGCCCGCACGCAGCGCCGCAGGGCCTCGTCGAGGTCCACGTCCAGGCCGGTGGGGACGAGGTGCTCGGCCGTGCGGACCAGGGGGCCGACGAGGTGCCCGAGCTCGGCGACCGCGTCGACGCGGGGGACGACGTCGAGGCGCAGCGTGACCCGCAGGGACGCCTCCAGCGCGGTGAGGGCGACCTCGCCGTCGCCCTGCGCGAAGTGCGGGTCGCCGACGTAGGCGAGGGCGTCGTCGACCTGCACGGGCAGGTACAGCGTGGCGCCGGCCTGCAGGAGGTTGATGTCGAGGTTGCCGCCGTGCGCACCCGGCGGCACCGAGTGCGGCCGGTCGTCACCCGCGACCGCGACGCCCAGGATCCCGGGGAAGGGCGCGAGCGGGAACGTGACCGTGCGGTCGCTGCCGGCCGCGCGCGGCATCACGGCACGGGTGCCGCTCGCGTCCAGGCGCGCGACGACGCTCACGACGTCGACGCCGCCCTGCGGCATCTCGTCCGGCAGCGCGCCCCGCCCGTGCCGGTTCGAGATCACGCCGTAGGGGACGCGCGGGAGCGTCTCGACGACCGTGATCGCGAGGACGTCGCCCGGCCGCGCACCGCGCACCGCGATCGGACCGGTCACGACGTGCGGGCCGTCGAGCGCGGGGTCGTGCGGGTGGTCGGACCGCGCCAGCGCGACGGCGTCCGCCAGCACGTCCGTCAGGCCGTGGGCGCCGAAGAACGCCCGGGGGTCGCGCCCCTGGTCCTCGAGGATCCCCTCGTGGCTGAGGGTGTCGACCGTGACCTCCGTGCCGGTGTCGACCGTGAGCACCGGCGTGTCCGTGGCGCACGGCAGCCGGCCCCAGAGGACGTTCTCGGGCGTCGAGGGCAGGTAGGTGGCGGCGCGGACGGGTCCGGTGCCGGGGTCGAGCAGCATGGGCGGGACTGTAGGGGGCCCCGGTGACAGCCATGTTGCGGGCGTGTGCCCGACCACCCGTCCGGTGGTCGTCCGACGCGGGAAAGACGTCCGCGACGACGTCGAGCCGACCCCAGGGCCTGGTGTCGGCGGGTGCGTCCACAGATCCGGCCCGTCGTCGGTGCGGACGGCCCGGGGCGGTGGAGGGTCGACGGTGCCAGGGCCCCACGCCGGGGACGGCGGACGGAGGCGCGGGTGCGGACGGGACGACGAGCAGTGGTGGTCGGCGTCGTCGGCGCAGCCGGCGGCGTGGGTGCCTCGACGCTCGCCGCGCTGGTCGCCCGCCGGCTCTCCCGGGCGACCTCGACGGCACTGGTCGACCTCGACCGGGGGGCGGCCGGGCTGGACGTCGTCGTGGGCGTCGAGGACGTCGACGGTGCCCGGTGGCCCGACCTCAGCGGCGCCGGGGGAGACGTGCGCGGTGCCGACGTCGTCGCGCTGCTGCCGCGGTGGGGGGCGTGCGCCGTGCTGTCGGCCGACCGCACGCGTCCCACAGCGGTCGACCCCGGGGTCCGGATCGACGTGCTGCACGCGTTGGCCTGCGAGGTCGGGGCGCTGGTCCTCGACCTCGACCGGGGCGCGGTCGTCGACGGTGACGCACCCCTGGCGGCCTGTGACGCGGTGGTCGTGGTCGCCCGGGCCGACCTGCGCAGCGTCGCCGGTGCGCTCGCGCTGCGGCCCCGCCTCGACCAGGCCGCCACGAGACGGGGGCTGGTGGTGCGGGGTGGGGCGTCGGCGGCCCTCGGCGCGGCCGACGTGGCGGCGGCCAGCGGGTTGGACCTGTGGCACGTCGCGCGACGGGACCGGGCCCTGGTCGCTCGTGCCGAGCGCGTCGGGCCGGGCGGGCGAGGGCCGGCGGCCCGGGCTGCGGACGCGGTCGTCCGGCAGCTGGGGATCGGCACGTGAGCCGTGCTGTCGGCCCGCCGCGGGCGCCCGACGCGCGGCGCAGCACCGTCCCGTGCCGTCGCGCCGCGCCGGACGGGGTCGTGGCCCACGTCCGGGAGGCGATGCGGGTGCGACCGACGGGCGCCGAGGGACTGACGGCGCTCGTGGACGCCGCACTGCGTGCCCAGGGGACCCTGCTGGGGCCGGTGCCCCTGGCGGAGACGGTGCGGGCCGTCGCCGACGAGCTGCTCGGCGCCGGGGCGCTGCAGCCGTGGCTCGACGACCCGGCTGTCACGGACGTGCTCGTGAACGGGCCGCGCGACGTCTGGGTCGAGCGCTCCGGTGGCCTGGTCCGCGTCGACGTGGACCTCGGCACCCCCGCCGACGTCCGTGCGCTGGCCGTGCGCCTGGCTGCGGCAGCGGGACGCCGCCTGGACGACGCCGCGCCGACCGTCGACGCGCGCCTGCCCGACGGGACGCGCCTGCACGCGGTGCTCCCGCCGCTCGCCGAGACCTGCACGGTGCTGAGCCTGCGCGTCGTGCGGCCCCGGGCGTTCACCCTGGCGGAGCTCGTGGTCGCCGGTGCCGTGACGCCCGCCGTCGTCCCGGTCCTGCACGGCCTCGTCGCGTCCCGGGCCAACGTGCTGGTCTCCGGGGCCACGGGTGCCGGCAAGACGACGCTCCTCGCCGCGCTGCTGTCCCTCGTCCCGCACGACGAGCGGGTCGTCCTCGTCGAGGAGGCCGGTGAGCTCGTCGCCGACCACCCGCACGTGGTGCGGCTCACGAGCCGCCCGCCCAACGTCGACGGGGCGGGCGGGGTCGACCTCGCCGACCTCGTGCGCCAGGCGCTGCGGATGCGACCCGACCGGATCGTCCTGGGGGAGTGCCGCGGCGCCGAGGTCCGCGAGGTCCTGGCTGCCCTCAACACCGGCCACGAGGGCGGCTGCGCCACGCTGCACGCCAACACCGCCGCCGACGTGCCGGCGCGTCTCGAGGCGCTCGCCGCGCTCGCGGGACTGGACCGGGCGGCCGTCGCCGCGCAGGCGGCGAGCGCCGTCGACGCAGTGCTCCACGTCCGTCGGGTCCGGCGCGGCCCCGACGCCGGGCGTCGGTACCTGGCGGAGGTCGGCGTGGTCGAACGGGACCGTGGCGGGGACCTGCGGGTGACGACGGCCGTCGACGTCGCCCAGGACGGTCGCGCGCGGCCGGGGCCGGGATGGGCACGGCTCGCCGCGCGCACGGGGGTCGAGGCGTGAGCCGCGCCGACCGACGGGGTCGATGCGGTGGCGGGCCGTGAGCATCGTCGTCGGGGTCCTGGTGGGGCTGGCGGTGCTCGCGCTCACCGGCCCCTCGCCGCGTCGGGGCGGCGCCGACGCGCCGGACGGCCGCGCAGCGAGCCCACGGGCGCGACGGCGACCGGACAGATCGGCTCGGCGCTCGGGGCCGGCGAGCGTCCGCTGGCCCCACGGTTCGCGACGAGGGGCGTCAGGAGGTGCGCACGGCGAGCGGACCGACCTCACGGGAGTCCTTCATGCGGTGGCGGCCCAGGTGCGCGCAGGGGTCCCGCCCGGCGCGGCCTGGTCCGGAGTGCTCGGTACGGCCGTCGATCGGCAGGTGCCCGACGTCGACGTGGTGGTCGCGGCGATCGACGACGGTGCCCGCGCCGGCCCTGCGCTGCGCGCGCGGGCCCGTGCGGTCGTCGCCGGGGCGCACGTCGCCGCCGAGACGGGTGCACCCCTCGCCGATGTGCTCGAGCACCTGGCCGACGCCGTCGCGGCGGACGCCGAGCAGGCGGGTGAGCTCGCGGCTGCGCTGGCCGGCCCGCGGGCGACCGCGCGCGTCCTGACGTCGCTCCCGGTCCTCGGCCTGCTGGTCGGCAGCGCGATGGGGGCCCGGCCGTGGCAGGTGCTCACGGACGGCGGCCTGGGGAGCGCCCTGGGAGTGACGGGGGTCGCCCTCGTCCTGGCCGGACGGGCGTGGGTCGGCGTGCTGCTGCGGCGGGCGGCGACGCCGTGAGCCCCGTCCTGGCGGGGGTCGTCGTCGCGGTGTGCGCGCTCACCGCGGTGCTCCCGTGGGCCGGGGCGTGGCGAGGTGCGGGCGTGCCGGCCGGTCGCCGGAGGCCCGGGTGGGTCCGTGCCACGGTCCGCGGACGCGAAGGCCGCTCCGGCGCGTCGTCGGGCCCGCTCGACGCGGCCTTCGTCCTGGACCTGTGCGCCGCAGCCGTGCGCGGCGGTGCGCCCGTGCCGGCGGCCCTGGTGGTCACCGGACGGCACCTCGGCGAGCAGGAAGGGGACGCGCTCGTCCGCGCCGGGACCGCCCTGGGGCTCGGTGCGCCGTGGGAGGCCGCCTGGGAGGGTGCACCGCCATCGATGGCGGCACTCGCGCAGGCGCTGCGTGTCGGCCGGGACACGGGGGCGTCACCGGCACCGCAGCTCCGCGCGGCCGCCGCCCGGCTGCGGCGCGAGCGGCGCGCGCGCGTCCGCGCCGCCGCGGGCGCGCTGGGGGTGCGGCTGACGCTGCCGCTCGGGCTGTGCTTCCTCCCGGCCTTCGTGCTGCTCGGGCTCGCCCCAGTCGTCCTGGGGCTCGCGGGGGACCTGCGGGGAGCGGTGCCGTGACCGCCGCCCGGCGCCGGCGGGTCGGCGCCGGGCCACGGCGAGCCGCCCACAGGCACCGGCGCCGTGCGCCCGATCCACGGATCCGCCCGCATGCCACCACGGCAGGACCCCGCCGCCCGAGGCTCGTCCCAGGCGCCACGACGGTGCCCGGCCCGCACGAGCGGACCCGGTCGAGGGACGAAGGAGCAGACGGATGGGACACCAGACGAGGAGCCGGGTCGCCAACGCGACGCGGCAGGCGGCACAGCGGGTGACGTCCGTGGCCGGGCGGTTGCGCGGCTCGCGGGGACACCTGGACGACGCGGGGATGGCGACGGCGGAGTACGCGATCGCGACCCTGGCGGCGGTCGGGTTCGCCGGCGTGCTGGTCGTGGTGCTGAAAGGGAACGAGGTGAAGGGTCTGCTGTCGGGGATCGTGCGGCAGGCGCTCGGCGGATGACCCGACGGCGCCGCGGCTCGTGGATCGTCGCGCGGACCGCCAGGACCGGACCGATGGCGCGGGCCGCCCGGGACGCGGCGGACGCCCGGGTCGGCCCGCACGACCCCGCGGACCGCGGCGCCGTCACCGCAGAGCTCGCCGTCGGCATGGTCGCCGTGGCCGTGGTGCTGGCCGCCGTGCTGGCGACCGGTGCCGCGACCCTGACCCGCCTGACCTGCCTGGACGCAGCGCGCACGGGCGCCCGGGTGGCGGCACTGGGGGAGCCGGACGGTGAGGTGGTCGCTGCCGCACGGCACGTCCTCGGTTCCCGTGGCGGCGACGTGCGCGTCGCCCGGGAGGGCCACTGGGTCACGGTCACGGTGAGCACACCGTTCACCGCATGGCCCGCTGCCGGTGCCCGCGCACGCGCATCGGCCACGAGCTGGGCGGAGCCATGAGGTCGCCGACGGGTCGGCCCGCGGGGCTGCCGCCGCGAGCGTCGCGTGCCGACGGGCGACCGGCTCCCCGCGCGGTCCACGCGCGCTGCCCCGAGCCGGGTCGACTCGCCCCAGGCGTAGGGCGTGACGCGGGTTCCGGTGCGGTGCTGGTGCTGGCGGTGGTGTCGGTCGCGCTGTCACTGGTGCTCGTCGCGGGGCTCGTCGGGTCCGCCCACGTCACCGCGGCCACGGCGGCCACGGCCGCGGACCTCGCGGCGCTCGCGGCCGCTCAGCACGTCGCGGAGGGTGGGGCCGACCCCTGTCCGCAGGCGTCCGTCGCTGCCCGTCGGAACGGCGCGCTCCTGACCTCGTGCACACCGGGGCCGGCGGGTGACGTGACGGTCCGGGTGCGCGCCACCACCGGCATCGGCGACGCCCGCGCGGTCGCCCGCGCCGGCCCCCGCCCGCCCGCCCGCTCCCTCCGATGACCCCACCCCCTTTGGTGAGAGTGCAATCCAGTCCCACGCGGTGACTGGATCGCACTCTCACACGGGGAGGGGGTGGGGGCTGGCCGTCGCTTCCCGTGGTGAGAGTGCAATCCAGTCCCACGCGGTGACTGGATTGCACTCTCACGGGGGGAGGGGGGTGGGCTGGCTGTCGCCCTTGCCGTGGTGAGAGGGCGATCCAGTTCGGCAGGTGACTCGATTGCACTCTCACGCGGGGAGGGGGTCAGGGGTGGTGTGGGTGAGGACCGTCGTGAGGAGGCGGAGTGCGCCCGCCTTGTCGAGGGGCTCGTTGGCGTTGCCGCACTTGGGGGACTGGACGCACGCGGGGCAGCCCGTGGCGCACGGGCACGCGGCGATCGCGTCGCGCGTCGCGGTGAGCCACACCGGCCCGAGCTCGAACCCGCGCTCGGCGAAGCCGGCACCGCCCGGGTGCCCGTCGTGGACGAAGACGGTCGCGTGCCCCGTGTCCGGGTGGACGAGGGTCGAGAGCCCGCCCAGGTCCCAGCGGTCGCACGTCGCGAGCAGGGGCAGCAGCCCGATCGACGCGTGCTCGGCGGCGTGCAGCGCGCCGGGCGCGGCCTCGAGGGTGACACCCGCCGCCTCCAGCACGTCGGGCGGGGCGGTCCACCAGACCGCCGTCGTCCGCAGCGTCCGCGCCGGCAGGTCGAGCTCGTGCGTCGACAGCACCTGCAGGTCCGGGATCCGGCGGCGCTGGTAGCCGACGACCTGCGTGGTGACGTCCACCTGCCCGTAGCTCCACGTCAGCGGCCCCCACGCGACCTCGCGCTCGACGTCCACCACCGTCGTCGACGTGACCCACCGTGCCCACGTGCCGTGGTCCACGTCCCGGCGGGTCGCCAGCGCGGCACCGTCGTCCAGGTGCAGCTCGTCCACCACGTACGTCGCCCCCAGGTGGACGTACACCGCCCCGGGGTGGACGGTCGCGTCGGCGGACGCGGCGTCGACCGTCCCCAGGAGCCGGCCCGTGGCGGTCTCGACGACCCGGACCGGCTCCCCACCGGCACCGCGCAGATCCGTCATGCGGCTCGCCGGCTCCGCGTGCGTCCAGTACCAGCCGGACGGGCGCCGGCGCAGGATGCCGCGCTCGGTCAGCTCGGTGAGCAGCTCGAGCGCGCGGGGGCCGAACAGCCCCAGCTCCTCGGTGCGCAGGGGGCGCTCGGCGGCCGCCGCGCACAGGTGCGGCGCCAGGACGTACGGGTTGCCGGGGTCGAACACCGTCGCCTCGACGGGCGCGTCGAGCGCAGCCTCCGGATGGTGCACCAGGTAGGTGTCCAGCGGGTCCTCGCGCGCGACGAGCACGACCAGCCCGTCGGCCCCGGCGCGGCCGGCGCGCCCCGCCTGCTGCCACAGCGACACGCGCGTGCCGGGCCAGCCGGCGATGAGCACGGCGTCCAGCCCGGAGATGTCGACCCCGAGCTCGAGCGCGTTCGTCGTGGCCAGCGCCCGCAGGTGGCCGTCGCGGATGGCGCGCTCGAGGGCCCGACGCTCCTCCGGGAGGTAGCCGCCGCGGTACGACGACACGAGCGGCGGCAGGGTCCGGTCGACCGCCGCGAGGTGGTCGCGGGTCGCGGCCGCCACCGACTCCGCCCCCCGCCGGGACCGCGTGAAGGCCAGCACCCGCGCACCCGCTGCGACCAGGTCGGCGAGGAGGTCCGCCACCTCCGCGGTGGCGGTGCGCCGGGGACGGTCCCGGGGGACGGCGACGAGCCGCTCGCCCGTGCCCACCGGGCCCGAGCCCTCCGGGGCGACGGTCGGCCGGTCGCCAGGCGCGCGCTCGACGCCCGGGTCGGGCTCCTCACCGACGGCGGCTCCGTCGTCCTCTCCCTCGGGCCGCCGCGCGGACCCGTCACCTGCGGGCACGGTGATGACGGTGGACCACGGGTCCTCGCCCGGGAGCAGCGCCGCCCACGGCCCGTCGCCGCCCGGCAGCTCGGGCGGCTGCCACAGCACGACCGTCTTGCGGCCGGCGGGGGAGGTGTCGACGGTCACCGCGTGCACCTCGTCCGGAGCCACGCCCAGCAGGCGGGCGGCGCTCGCGGCCGGGTCCGACGTCGTCGCCGACGCCAGGACGACCACGGGCGCGGCCCCGTACGCCGCGGCGAGCCGTCGTAGCCGCCGCAGGACCAGCGCGACGTGCGCGCCGAACACGCCGCGGAACGCGTGGCACTCGTCGACCACCACGTACGCCAGGGACGACAGCAGCCGGGACCACGTCGCGTGCGCGGGCAGCAGCGCGAAGTGCAGGAAGTCCGGGTTGGTCAGGACGACGTCCGCGTACTCACGGACCCACCGGCGCTCGTCGCGCGTCGTGTCGCCGTCGCAGGTCGCGACCCGCACGTCGCGGGTACCCGCGGCGACGAGCAGCCGCTCCAGCCCGGCGAGCTGGTCGGCCGCGAGCGCCTTGGTCGGGCTGAGGTACAGCACCGTGGGGCGACGTGCCACGGTCTCGATGCGTCCGGGGTCCAGCAGCGAGCCCGCGGCACCCCGGCGGACCGCGGACAACGCGGGCAGCCAGAACGCGAGCGACTTGCCGGAACCTGTCGAGGTCGCGAGCACCGTGTGCCGACCCGACCAGGCCGCGTCGGCCGCGTCCACCTGGTGCGCCCACGGACGCTCGACGTCCAGCGCGCGGTAGCCCCGCACGAGGTCGGCGTCCGCCCACGCCGGCCAGTCCGCGCGGACCCCGTCCCGGGCGGGCAGGTGGCGCACGTGCGTCGCCCGGTCGGCCCGCCGACCACCGGCGAGCAGCACGTCGAGCAGCTCGCCGGGACCCACCTGCCCATCCTCGCACCGTCCCGGCTCGCACCCTCGGTCGTGCCGCCGACCGGGGGTCCGTGTTCGTGGCGTGCGGTCGTGCGCGGCCATCGCGGTCACGTGCGGGAGGATCAGGGGGTGGGCGTCATCGACCTGAACGCGGACCTCGGCGAGGGTGACGGGCCGTGGCGCCTCGAGCCGCCGGGCGACGACGCCCTGCTCGACCTGGTGTCGAGCGCCAACGTCGCCGCCGGGTACCACGGGGGTGACGCGCGGACGATGGCCCTGACGTGTGCGGCGGCCGTGGTCCGCGGCGTCGCGGTCGGCGTCCACCCGTCGTACGACGACCGCGACGGGTTCGGCAGACGGCGGCTCGACGTGCCGGCCGACGTCCTGCGTGCGCAGGTCGCCTACCAGATCGGGTCGCTGGTCGCGGTCGCGGCCTCGGTCGGCGCGCGCGTCACCCACGTCAAGCCGCACGGCGCCCTGTACAACGCGGTCGTGCACGACGCGGACCAGGCGCGCGCGGTCGTCGAGGCGGTGGTGACGACGGACCCCACGCTCACCCTGCTCGGGCTGCCCGGCTCCCGGGTGCTGACGCTCGCGCGGGCGGCCGGTCTGCCGGTGGTGGGCGAGGCGTTCGTCGACCGGGGGTACGCGGCGGACGGCACGCTCGTGCCGCGGGGGCGACCCGGCGCCCTGGTGGTGCAC
Organism: Cellulomonas sp.; assembly: GCF_015234515.1. Classification (GTDB taxonomy): domain Bacteria; phylum Actinomycetota; class Actinomycetes; order Actinomycetales; family Cellulomonadaceae; genus Cellulomonas. The sequence goes on along the minus strand of NZ_JADGMY010000013.1, from coordinate 12,924 downwards.
CCCGACGAGGCCGCCGAGCGGGCCGTGCGGATGGCGGTCGACGGGCTCGTCACCGCGGTCGACGGCACCGTCGTGGAGCTCACCGCGGCGTCGCTGTGCGTCCACTCGGACACGCCTGGCGCGGTGGCGATCGCGACCGCGGTGCGCGCGGCGCTGGACGCGGCCGGGGTTGACGTCCGGCCGTTCGTCGTCCCTGCCCATCCCGGCCGTGGCCCGCGGTCGCACGACGCCGCGGCCCCGAGCGGCGTCGACCCGCACGCCGAGCGCTGACGTGGCCTCCCGGCTGCTGTCGTGCGGCGAGGACGGCGTCCTGGTCGAGGTCGCGGATCTGGCCGCGGTCCGGGCGCTCGACGCCGCGCTGCGGGCGGCCCACCTCCGCGACGTCGTCGACGTCGTCCCCGCCGCGCGGACGGTGCTCGTGCGCGGTGCCGCCCGCAGTCGTCGCACGTGGGCGGCGGCGGTGGCCCGCGTGGCGGCCGACGTCGACGCCCGGTGGGACGACGCGGGCGCCGAGGGGATGCGCGGCCCGGCGGGCGCCGCAGGTGCGTCCGGGGGCGAGCGGGTCGTCGAGGTGCCCGTCGTCTACGACGGGACCGACCTGCAGGACGTCGCCCGCGAGACCGGGCTGAGTGACGAGGACGTCGTGAGCCGGCACCTGGCCGGCGGGTCGGACGGCTACCGGGTGGCGTTCGGCGGCTTCGCGCCGGGCTTCGCCTACGTCGTCGGCCTCGACCCCCGGCTCCACGTGCCGAGGCTCGCGTCACCGCGCACGCGCGTGCCGGCAGGGGCCGTGGCCGTCGCGGGCGAGTTCACCGCCGTGTACCCGGCGGCGTCGCCGGGCGGGTGGCGGCTGCTCGGCACGACCGACGTCGCGATGTTCGACGTGACGCGTGGCCGCGAGGGTGCGGCGCTGTTGGCGCCCGGTGACGTCGTGCGCTTCGTCCGACGCCGGACCGCGCGCGTGACCACGGCCCCCGGCCCCCGTGGGGTGTCCTCCGGTGCGCAGCCGCCACGCGCTGCCCCTGCTGCCCGAACCCTGACGGTCGTCGCGACCGGCCCCCTGACGCTGGTGGAGGACGCGGGTCGTCCAGGGCTGGCGGCCGTCGGCGTGCCGCGCTCGGGTGCCGCCGACCCGGACGCGCTGCGCCGGGCGAACCGCCTGGTCGGCAACCGCGCCGACGCGGCCGGCCTCGAGGTCGTGCTGGGCGGGCTGGTCCTGCGGTGCGGCACCACGACCGCGGTCGCGGTGACCGGCGCGCACGTCGCGGCGCAGATCGACGGCGTGCCGGTGCCGCACGCGACGGCCGTCCGCGCCCCGGCGGGCTCGACGCTGCGGCTCGCCGCACCACGTGACGGCCTGCGCACGTGGCTCGCGGTGCGCGGGGGCATCGACGTGCCGTCGGTCCTGGGCTCGCGGTCGGCCGACGTCCTGTCCGGACTGGGTCCGCGGGCCGTGCGACCGGGTGACGTGCTGCCGCTCGGGTCGGCGCTCGACGGGCTGCCGGAGCCGCCGCTGCCCGGGGCTGCGCCGGGCGACGGGGAGGGCCCGGCCCGCACCGGGGAGCCGTCCACCTCGGTCGTCCTGCTCGACGCGGCCGACGGACCGCGCCTCGATCACCTCGACGTCCGCGGCCGAGCCGGCCTGTGGTCGACCGTGTGGCAGGTCGACGCGGCGAGCAACCGCGTCGCCGTCCGGCTGACCGGCGCGCCCCTGACGCGCGTCACGCGGGGCGAGCTCGCGTCGGAGGGGCTCGTCGTCGGTGCCGTGCAGGTGCCGCACGACGGCCGCCCGGTGCTGTTCGGCCCGGACCACCCCGTGACGGGCGGGTACCCGGTGGTGGCCGTGCTGACCCGCGCCGCGCAGGCCCGCGCGGCCCAGCTGCGGCCGGGGCAGCAGGTCCGGCTGCGACGCGTCGAGCCCGCGGGGTCGTGAGCCGATTCACCCGTCCGCCGGGACCAACGTCCTCACAGATGCCGCCGCGGAGGGGTTGGGAACCGCACATGTGGGCGTGTCGCGCGTGTTGAACCACTAGATGTAGTGCCCGGCGCCGTTGGGTGGTGATCCACTTCAAGGGATCGCACAGCACAAGGAGCGCACGCATGCCGCAGCACAGCCGCACCGGCACCCCGGTCGTCGTCGACGTCGCGTCGACCGTCGACGAGTACCTCGACCGCAGCGACTGGCGGGTGAACGCGAACGCCAACCAGGGGTACTCGTTGGGCGGCCTGATCCTCAACACGGCCGGCAAGGTCATCGCCAACTACTGGCTCAACGAGGTCTACCCGGCGGAGGTCGGGCAGGCGCACCGCGACGGGTCGATGCACGTCCACGACCTCGACATGCTGTCCGGCTACTGCGCCGGCTGGTCGCTGCGCACGCTCCTGCAGGAGGGCCTCAACGGGGTCCCCGGCAAGGTCGAGGCGCGCCCGCCGAAGCACTTCAGCGCCGCGATCGGCCAGATCGTCAACTTCCTCGGCACGATGCAGAACGAGTGGGCCGGCGCGCAGGCGTTCAGCAGCTTCGACACGTTCATGGCGCCGTACGTCCGCCTCGACAAGCTCACGTACACCGAGGTGCGCCAGGGCATCCAGGAGCTCATCTACAACCTCAACGTGCCGTCGCGCTGGGGCACGCAGACGCCGTTCACGAACCTCACGTTCGACTGGACGTGCCCCGCCGACCTCGCGGACCAGACGCCGTTCGTCGCCGACGAGCCGTGCGACTTCACGTACGGCGACCTGCAGGTCGAGATGGACATGCTCAACCGCGCGTACATGGAGGTCATGACCGAGGGCGACGCGTCGGGCCGCGTCTTCACGTTCCCCATCCCGACGTACAACATCACCAAGGACTTCCCGTGGGAGTCGGAGAACGCCGAGCGGCTGTGGGCGATGACGGCGAAGTACGGGCTGCCGTACTTCCAGAACTTCATCAACTCCGACATGGAGCCGGGGGACGTGCGGTCGATGTGCTGCCGCCTCCAGCTCGACCTGCGCGAGCTGCTCAAGCGCGGCAACGGGCTGTTCGGCTCCGGCGAGCAGACCGGCTCGATCGGCGTCGTCACGGTCAACTGCGCGCGCCTGGGGTTCCTGCACCCGGGTGACGAGGCGGCCCTCGTCGCCGACCTCGACCGCCTGCTCGACCTCGCGCGCACGTCCCTGGAGCTCAAGCGCACGACGATCCAGCGGCTCATGGACGAGGGGCTCTTCCCGTACTCGCGCCGCTACCTCGGCTCGCTGGACAGCCACTTCTCGACGATCGGCGTCAACGGGCTCAACGAGATGGTCCGCAACTTCACGGGCGACCTGTACGACATCACCGACGAGCGCGGCCACGCGATGGCGCTGCGCGTGCTGGACCACGTGCGCGAGCGGATGGTCGAGTTCCAGGAGGAGACCGGCAACCTCTACAACCTCGAGGCGACGCCGGCGGAGGGCACCACCTACCGGTTCGCCAAGGAGGACAAGAAGCGCTACCCGACGATCCTGCAGGCCGGGACCTCCGAGCACCCGTACTACACCAACTCCTCGCAGCTGCCGGTCGGCTTCACGGACGACCCGTTCGAGGCGCTCGAGCGCCAGGACGAGCTGCAGACGCGGTACACGGGCGGCACGGTCCTGCACCTGTACATGTCGGAGCGCATCTCGACGCCCGAGGCGTGCCGCGAGCTGGTGCGGCGCGCGCTGAGCACGTTCCGCCTGCCGTACCTGACGGTCACGCCGACGTTCTCCATCTGCCCGGCGCACGGCTACCTGTCCGGCGAGCACCCCACGTGCCCGACGTGCGAGGAGGACGGCGAGGTCACGACGTGCGAGGTGTGGACGCGCGTCATGGGTTACCACCGGCCCGTCAGCTCGTTCAACATCGGCAAGCAGGGCGAGCACGCCGAGCGCGTGCCGTTCCTCGAGACCGCGGGCGCGCGGGCGTGACTGCTCGCCACGACGCCGGACCGGGCGGCCCCGTGCAGGGGGCGCCCGGTCCGGACAGCTGGGAGCAGCGGGCCGCGTCCCTGCAGATCGCGGGCCTGACGCCGCTGTCGACGGTCGACTGGCCGGGCAAGCTCGTCGCCACGGCGTTCCTGCAGGGCTGCCCGTGGCGGTGCACGTACTGCCACAACAGCGCGATCCTCGACGTCCGGCTGCCGGGCGTCGTGGCGTGGTCCACGGTCACGGACCTGCTGCGCCGGCGCCGTGGGCTGCTCGACGGCCTCGTGCTGTCAGGGGGTGAGCCGACGCGGCAGGCGGGCGTCGTCGCCGCGGCCCGCGAGGTCAAGGAGGCCGGCTTCCTGGTCGGCCTGCACACCGCTGGCGCCTACCCCGCGCGGCTGCCCGACCTGCTGCCGTACGTCGACTGGGTGGGTCTGGACATCAAGGCCCCGGCGCACCTGTACCGCGCGATCACCCGCGCGGGCGGGGATACGACGACCGCCGACAAGGCGTTCGAGTCCCTGCGCCTCGTCCTCGACAGCGCCGTCGACGTGCAGGTCCGCACGACGGTCGACCCCACCGTGCTCACCGACGCGGACGTCGCGGACCTCGGCGCGGCGCTGGCCGACCTGGGCGTGCGCGACCACGTGCTGCAGCAGGTCCGCCCCGACGGCGCGACCGACGAGTACGCGCAGGCGCTCGCGCGCGTCCCCCGCGAGCGCCTGCACCGGGGGTGAGCCTCACTCCGGAACGTTGTACCAGCGGGCGGATCGGCCTCAGGGCCGCCGCGTCAGCGTGTACACGACCGACGGCTCGCCGTCGGCCGTCCGCGAGGCGGCCGCCAGCACGGCCCACCCGGGCAGCTCGACGCCTGCGCCGGAGAAGAGCACGTTGGTGAACGGCGGCGGCAGGACGTGCCCGTCCCAGTCGCCGACGCCGCTGCCGCGCAGCCCCACGTGGGCGAGCATCGTGGTCGCGAGCGTGGCGCGGTCGTTCCCGGGTGTGGCGATCTCCACGGTCCACCCGCTGCCGTGCCGGTCCGCGCTCACCAGTCGCCCGGGGATCAGCGGCACGTCCGCGGGGAAGCCGTCGGGCAGGTCGTGGGACGTCGCCTCGTCGTCCTGGGCGACCTCGACGTCCCACGGGCCTGCCGAACCGCGGGCCGTGCCCACGGCGTCGGCGATGGTGGCGTAGACCTGGTACGTCCCGGAGGGGAGCTTGCCGGTGCCGTCGCACGCCGTGAACCCGAGCTCGGCGCTCTGCGCGACGCGCTGGACGCCCGTCGACGTCTCCGCGATCTGCCACCGGTGGCCGGTGTCCTCCAGCGGGTACACCGGCAGGTCCTCGGTCGTGGCCGGGGCCGGCGTGGCGAGGTGCGTGCGCAGGACCTCGTCGGTGGTCGTGGGCGTGACGGACAGGGGCCCCTGGGTGAGCCCCTTGACCACGCCCTCCTGGGTGACCAGGAACCGCAGGCGCGTGGCCCCCACACCGGCGTCCGGGATCTGCGAGACGTTCACGACGAGGTCCGCCGACCTGCCCTGCCACGTGCCCAGGCCGTCGCCGGCCCCCGCGGGTGCGATGACCGGCACGTCGCCGCCGGCACGGGGGCCCAGCTCCACGCTGAGGGGGTCCCGGGGCCCCGACGGGAGCGTCGTCACCGCCGAGCGGCACGTCCCCGGAGCCGCGTCCGGATCGCCGGCGGGGGAGACGTCCCGGGTGAGCTGCGGCGCGACGAGCGCGACGGCCCCGGCCGCGCTCGCCGCGACGGCGGCCGTCCCGGCCCCGCGGGTCGTGCGGCGCCGGCGGACGCGGGCGGTGAGCCGCGCCACGGTCTGGACGGTCGTGGACGTGTCGGGGTCACCGAACCCGCTCGTCGCGCCGGCGGCGTCCGCGAGCTCCTGCAGCGCGAGATCCAGGCGTGTGCTCAACGTGACCTCCGGACGGTGACGAGGACCTCGTCGGTGAGGTGCGCGGGCGCGTCGTCGACCCCTGCGAGGTCACCGAGGTGGGTCTCGAGCGTGCGCGTGGCATCGGACAGGTAGCGCTTGACGGTGCCGATCGACAGGGACAGGGCGTCGGCGACCTGGGCGACCGTCATGTCCTCGAAGTGGCGCAGCACGATGCAGGCCCGCTCGCGCGGCGGCAGCAGGGCGAGCGCCTGCTGGACCGCGAGGCGGGTCGTGACCACCGGCTCGGGGCCGGCGTGCGGCCCGTCGGGCGGGCTCGGCTCGGGCACCGCGGCGAGGTGACGGATGGTGGCCCAGTGGCGTCGTCGGCGGAAGCCGTCGACGTACGTCGTGAGGATCGCGCGCCGCACGTAGGCCTCGGCGGACGCGACCTCGCGCGTGCCGCGGCCGCGCGTGAACGTGCGGACCAGCGCGTCCTGCACGAGGTCCTCGGCCTCGCGCGAGTCGCCGGTCAGCAGGTACGCGTACCCGACGAGCGCACGACCGCGCGTCCGGACGAGCTCGTCCAGCGCGTCCTGCCAGGCGGTCACGGTGCTCCTGTCGTCGGCCGTCGGGGTCTGCGCGCAGCTGCCCCCTCACATGATGGTGACGGATGACGGCCCCGAAAGGTTGGGTCGAGCGCTCCGACTTGCGTGTGCGAGCCGCCGAGCGGGTGCGGGGATGCTTGAATGCAGACGGCGCGACGGCATGAGGAGGGGGACGTCCATGGAGGTGCAGGTGACCACCGAGGACGTCGGCGTGCGCACGGTCGTCCACGTCGCGGGTGAGGTCGACGTCGCCTCGGCCGACCGGTTGCGCGAACGTCTCGCGCTGCTGGTCTCGCAGGGCCGCACGGACCTGGTCGTCGACCTCACGGGCGTCACGTTCCTGGACTCCACGGGTCTGGGACTGCTCGTCGGCACCCTCAAGCGGGTGCGGCTCGCCGGGGGTCGGCTCGAGCTCGTGGTCGACTCCGAGCGGCTCCTCAAGGTCTTCCGCATCACCGGGCTCACGCAGGTCTTCGCGATCCACGAGACGCTGGACGGCGCGCTCGCCTCCTGACCGCCACGTCACCCGCGGGCGAGTGCCGCCGGGGTGCGACCTGCGTCACACCCCCCGCTAGACTCGCCCGGTCCGTCGGCAACGGGGCCGGGCGGTGGGGCTGCGTTCAGGGGGAGCGCGCCGGTGTGTCGAGGAGGATGCATGCAGCTCGGTGCCACGAGCATCACGATCGTCACGGCGATCGCCGTGATCGGACTGGCGGCCCTCGTGGTCGCCGCCGTGCTCCGTCGTCAGGTGCTGGCGGCCGGTGAGGGCACGGCCTCGATGCAACAGATCGCCGTCGCGGTCCAGGAGGGCGCCTCGGCGTTCCTGAGTCGGCAGTTCCGCACCCTCGCCGTGTTCGCCGCGGTGGTCTGCGCCCTGCTGTTCCTGCTGCCGGGCGACAGCGGCGTCAAGATCGGGCGGTCCGTCTTCTTCCTCGTCGGCGCCGGGTTCTCGGCCGCCATCGGGTTCCTCGGGATGTGGCTCGCGACCCGCGCCAACCTGCGCGTCGCGGCGGCCGCCTCGGGGCCCGACGGCCGCGCGGAGGGTGCGCGGATCGCGTTCCGCACCGGCGGTGTGGTCGGCATGGCCGTCGTCGGCCTCGGCCTGGTGGGGGCGTCGCTCGTCGTGCTCCTCTACCGCGGCGAGGCCCCCGCGGTGCTCGAGGGCTTCGGGTTCGGTGCCGCGCTGCTCGCGATGTTCATGCGCGTCGGCGGCGGCATCTTCACCAAGGCCGCCGACGTGGGTGCGGACCTGGTCGGCAAGGTCGAGCAGGGCATCCCCGAGGACGACCCGCGCAACCCCGCCACGATCGCCGACAACGTGGGCGACAACGTGGGCGACTGCGCCGGCATGGCCGCGGACCTGTTCGAGTCCTACGCGGTCACGCTGGTCGCGGCCCTCATCCTCGGCCGGGCGGCGTTCGGCGAGGAGGGCATGGTGTTCCCGCTGATCGTCACCGCGGTGGGCGCGCTCGTCGCCGCCCTCGGCGTCGCGATCACGCGGGTGCGGGGTTCCGAGAGCGGGCTGGCAGCGATCAACCGGGGCTTCTACGTCTCGGCGCTCGTGGGCGTGCTGCTCGCGTCGGCTGCGGCGTACGTGTACCTCCCGGGGACGTTCGCCGAGCTGCCGGGCGGCACGACTGGCCTCGAGGGCCACGCGGGCGACCCGCGCCTCGTCGCGTCGCTCGCCGTGCTCATCGGCGTGGTCCTCGCGGGCGTCATCCTGTGGGTCACCGGCTACTTCACCGGCACCACCAGCAAGCCCACGCTGCACGTGGCACGCACGACGCTCACGGGTCCCGCGACCGTCGTGCTGTCCGGCATCGGCGTGGGCTTCGAGTCCGCGGTCTACACGACCGGCATCATCGCGGCGGCCATCTGCGGCGTGTTCCTGCTGGCCGGCGGCTCGGTGCCGCTCGCGCTGTTCCTCATCGCGCTGGCGGGCTGCGGCCTGCTGACGACCGTCGGCGTCATCGTCGCCATGGACACGTTCGGCCCGGTCAGCGACAACGCGCAGGGCATCGCGGAGATGTCGGGCGACGTGACGCCCGAGGGCGCGCAGATCCTCACGGACCTCGACGCCGTCGGCAACACCACCAAGGCCGTCACCAAGGGCATCGCGATCGCGACGGCCGTGCTCGCGGCGACCGCGCTGTTCGGGTCCTACGCGGACGCGGTCCGCACGGCGCTCGAGGACATCTCCGGCGGGCTCGGCGGGGACCTCGTCGAGGCGATGATGTCGTACGACATCATCAACCCCATCACCCTCGTCGGCGTGATCCTGGGTGGTGCGACGGTCTTCCTCTTCTCGGGGCTGGCCATCGACGCGGTGACGCGGGCCGCCGGCGCGATCGTCTTCGAGGTGCGTCGCCAGTTCCGCGACAACCCCGGGATCATGACGGGCGAGGTGCGCCCCGAGTACGCCCGGGTCGTGGACATGTGCACGCGCGACTCGCTGCGCGAGCTGGCGACCCCCGGTCTGCTGGCCGCGTTCGCGCCCATCGCCGTCGGCTTCGGCCTGGGCGTCGGGCCCCTCGCGGGGTTCTTGGCCGGGACCATCGCCACCGGCGTGCTCATGGCCGTGTTCCTGTCGAACTCCGGCGGCACCTGGGACAACGCGAAGAAGATCATCGAGGACGGCAACTACGGCGGCAAGGGCTCGCCGGCCCACGCGGCCGCCGTCATCGGCGACACCGTCGGCGACCCGTTCAAGGACACCGCCGGCCCGGCGATCAACCCGCTCATCAAGGTGATGAACCTGGTGTCCGTGCTGATCGCCCCGGCCATCGTCGCGGTGTCCGTCGGCGCGGACGCGAACCACACGCTGCGCCTGACGATCGCCCTGGTCGCCACGGCCATCGCGTTCGGCGCGGTCATCGCCTCCCGGCTGCGCGCCGCCAAGGTCGACCGCGAGGGCCGTCTCGAGCACGAGACGCAGCTCGTCGGCTGACGCCCGGCACAGCCGCGCCGCCCTCCCGTCGCTCGTGGACGGGAGGGCGGCGCGCTGCTCAGGGGCTGGTCAGGGCTGGTCAGCGGCGGAGCGTGTAGGCCATCGTCACGGGCTCGCTGCTCTCGTCGGACTGCAGCGACGCCACCAGGGTCAGCGTGCTCGCGCTGCAGGTCGCGGTCGACGCCGTGGGCGGCAGCGCCTCGATCGCGTCCTCCGCGGACCCCTCCGGGAGCTCGAGCTCCTCGCCGTCGAGGGTCCCGCTCGTCGTGACGTCGAGGCCCGCGGAGTCGATGTCGGAGATCGTCAGCTGGTCACCGGCCAGCGCCCACCGGCCGGTGAGGTCGCCCGTGGACCGCGACTCCGACGTGAGCTCGACGCCGTCGCCCGACATGGTCATGGCCGAGCTCGAGTCGACGTCGGCCGTGAACGCGCCGCCGTCGGCGAACTCGTACGTGGAGGTGCCGTCGACGGTGATGTCCACGGCGCCCTGGTCGTCGCCGGCGGACTCGAACATCCGGAGCAGGTCGTCCTGCATCGCGGCCAGGTCCAGGCGCCACGTGCCCCGCAGGCACTCCACGGTGACGCCGCCCGCGACAGGCTCCTCGTCGGTCGGGTCGCTCGTCGCAGCTGCCGACGCCGGCGGCGTGGTCCCCGCGGTGGTCGCGTCAGGGCCGGTGTCACCGGTGCAGGCGCTCAGCAGGAGCACCGTCACGGCACTCGCCGCCAGTGCGGTCGGACGTCGTCGCACGGGTGGTCCCCTCGTCGCGCGCGCGCAGGCGCAGCCATCGATCGATCGCGACCAACGTACGGCACACGCGGCGGTGCGGTGTGGGGCGGCGGAGGCCTCACACGGGCGTCCTGCGTCATCGGCGACGGGTCCACGGCGTGTGCGGTGGTGCCCCTGGCCCCAGGGGTCGGTACGCTCGCGCAGCCGAAGGACGGACGGAGGCCACCGTGGACGCGCGCGACGTCGGCACCCTACGGGTGATGACCTACAACCTGCGTGGCCTGCGCGACGAGCTGGACGCGCTCGTCGACGTCGTCCGCGGCGTGCGCCCCGACGTGCTGGCGGTCCAGGAACCGCCCCGCGGGGCGTCCGGACGGACCCGGTTGCGGCGGTTCGCCGCGCGGACCGGGCTGCGCGTCGCCGTGGGTGGCGGCGGTGCGCGCACGACCGCGCTGCTCGTCGCGCCGTACCGCAGCGTGCACGACGCCGCGGGTCTGCGGCTGCCCTGGCGCGTCGGGCGCACGCGCCGCGGCGTCGCGACCGCCCGTGTCGACGGTGTGCGCGTCGTGGTCGTGCACCTCGGGCTGCGTGCCGCCGAGCGGGAACGGCACGTCGACCTGGTGGTGCGGCGCCTGCTGCGCGGCACCGAGGGGCCGGTCGTCGTGGCGGGAGACCTCAACGAGCGCCCCGGGGGACCGTCCTGGACCGTCCTGGGCGACGCCGCGGGTGGCCTGCAGGACGCGGCCAGCGTCGTGGGGGCCGACCAGCCGACGTACCCGGCGGACGTCCCGCGCGTGCGCATCGACGTGGTCCTGGTGGACCCGCGCCTGCCCGTCCTGGACGCCTGGGTGCTGGACGACGCCGCGGTCGGTGTCGCCAGCGACCACCGGCCGCTGGTGGTCGACCTGCACCTCCCGGCCTGACGGCACGCACCGTCGCGCCGCCGCGCGCCTGGGACGATGGAGGCGTGACCGCCACCCCTGACGCGCCCGTCGTCGTGCCCGCACTCGTCGACGCGCTGCGCGCCGACCTCGCCGCCGCGCAGTTCACCGTCGAGCACGTCGACCAGATCCTCGGCCCCGTCGCGGCAGGGGCGCTGACCCGCGGGGAGGTGCTGCCGGCGCTGCGGGCGACCGAGCCCGCGACCGGGTCCGGGTCCGGGCGCGCCGGCACGTTGACGCGCGCGTTCCTGCTCGGCGTGCCGGTGCGTGCCGACGCCCTGCAGGCGGCGCTCCCGACCGTGGGGGTCGCGGGGGTGCGACGCCTCGGCCTGGTGGACGTCGCGGGCCACGGCGCCGACGACGAGGTCAGGGCCGTCGTCGACCTGCGTCCCTACGCCGCGAGCGACGGTGCGGGCGACGCCGCGTGGTGGATCGCGTCGGACCTGGGCGAGCTGGCGACCGGCGGCCCGCTGCGCACCGACCACGTGCTGGGCGTCGGCGGCGCGTCGCTGACGCTCGCGCAGGCGACGGTCCGTGATCCGCGCCGGCGGGTGCTCGACCTCGGCACGGGCTGCGGCGTGCAGGCACTGCACGCGAGCCGGCACGCGGAGCACGTCGTCGCGACGGACCTGTCGACGCGCGCCCTGGCGTTCGCGCGCTTCACGACTGCGCTGGCGGGACTGGGCGAGGACCGTGTCGAGCTGCGCGCCGGGTCGATGCTCGAGCCCGTCGCCGGCGACACGTTCGACCTCGTCGTCTCCAACCCGCCGTTCGTCATCACCCCGCGCCGCGCCGACGTGCCCGCGTACGACTACCGCGACGGCGGCCGGGCCGGTGACGACCTCGTGCGCGACCTCGTCACTGGTGTCGGGGACGTCCTGGCGCCCGGTGGCGTGGCGCAGCTGCTCGCCAACTGGGAGGTGCGGGGCGGCGAGGAGTGGCACGAGCGCATCGGCGCGTGGGTCGACGCGTCGGGCCTGGACGCGTGGGTGGTGCTGCGCGACCAGCAGGACCCCGCGCAGTACGCGGAGACCTGGATCCGCGACGGCGGCACGACACCGGCCGACCGCGGCACGTGGACCGCGCGGTACGGCGCGTGGCTCGACGACCTGGCGTCCCGGGACGTGGCGTCCGTCGGGTTCGGCGTCGTCACGCTGCGCCGCCCGGTCGCCGGCCCGCCGACCCTGCGCCGCCTGGAGTCGCAGACGGGCCCGGTGCGCCAGCCGCTCGGACCCGTGATCTCCGCCGCGCTCGCCGCGCACGACGCCGTCAGCGGCCTGTCGGCCGAGGAGCTCGCGGGGCTGCGGCTCACGGTGGCGCCGGACGTCACCGAGGAGCGCTACCTGCAGCCCGGTGCCGTCGACCCGCGCGTCGTGCTGCTGCGGCAGGGCCGGGGGTTCGGGCGCACGGTGCAGGCCGGCACGGCGCTCGCGGCCTTCGTCGGCGCGTGCGACGGGGAGCTGACCGCCGGGCAGATCATCGGTGCGCTCGGCGCCCTGCTCGACGTCCCGGCGTCCGACGTCGCTGCCGACGTGCTGCCCACGGTCCGCGGCCTTCTCACCGACGGACTCCTCACCCTCCCCTGAGCGCGAGAGTGCAATCCAGTCGCGCACCCCTGAGCGCGAGAGTGCAATCCAGTCGCGCGCCCCTGAGCGCGAGAGTGCAATCCAGTCACGCACCCCTGAGCGCGAGAGTGCAATCCAGTCACGCACCCCTGAGCGTGAGAGTGCAATCCAGTCGCGCACCCTGAGCGTGAGAGTGCAATCCAGTCGCGCACCACCGAGCGCCCGGCCGATCCGCCTTGGCCGCCGGCGACCCCACGTGTCGGGTGCTGGATTGCTCTCTCGCGGGGTGGGGGTGGCTGGATTGCTCTCTCGCGGGGTGGGGG
>NZ_JADGMY010000012.1 GCF_015234515.1 Cellulomonas sp. | reverse complement strand
GAGAACTTGTAGCCCTTGGTGTAGTCGAACTTCTCGACCGCGCGGATCAGACCGAGGTTCCCCTCCTGGATGAGGTCCAGGAAGAGCATGCCGCGGCCCGTGTAGCGCTTGGCGAGGGAGACGACCAGACGCAGGTTCGCCTCGAGCAGGTGGTTCTTCGCCCGGCGACCGTCCTGCGCGATCCACTCCAGCTCACGACGCATCTTCGGCTCGAGCGTGTCGCGGATCTCCGCGAGCTTCTCGTCGGCGAACAGACCGGCCTCGATGCGCTTGGCGAGCTCGACCTCCTGCTCGGCGTTCAGCAGGGCGACCTTGCCGATCTGCTTGAGGTAGTCCTTGACGGGGTCCGCGGTGGCACCGGCCGTGACGACCTGCTGCGCCGGAGCGTCGTCGTCGTCCGCGTCGGAGTACACGAAGCCGGTGTCCTCCGGCTCGTCCTCCTTCTTCACGACCGCCGGCTTGGCCTCGGTGTCGTCACCGTCCTCCGCGACGTCCACGGCGTCGTCCGTCTCGATCTCGACCGTGTCGGTGACCTCGACGTCCTCGAGCTCGGCGACGTCGACGTCGACGTTCTCGTCCAGCTCGCCCGTCGCGTCGTCGCCCTCCTTGGACGCCTTCGCAGGAGCAGCCTTCGCAGTCGCCGACTTCGCCGTCGTCGACTTGGTCGTGGCGGCCTTCGCCGCTGCGGCCTTGGTGGTGGCACGGACGGGCTTGGCTGCGCCGTCGGCGACGGTCGCCTTGGCCGCGGGTCGCGACTTGGCGCTCGTCGCCGCCACCGCACGTCCGGCGGAGCCGAGGTCGTTCACGTCGACACCGGCCGTGCCGAGACCACGCACGACGGCGCGCAGTCGCTTGGCGCCCTCGACACCTGCAGCCTCGCAGGCGGCGCGAACCGAGGCGGAGTCGACGCTGCCGTGGGTCCGTCCACGCATGACCAGCTCCTGCAGAGCAGGGTGCTGGAACTCGCGCGGGAGTGCGGGATGGGGGGTCTGGGACGTCAAGAAACGACCTTTCGTCAGCGCGGCAACCGGAACCGTGGAGAGTCCGAAGGACCGGGAGACAGACAGATATTGTACCGACCCGCGGAGGCACGCCGCGCGCGCTGCCCACGCGCCGCGGATCGGCGCGTCACATCGGTCTCGGGGGTCGACGGGTGCAACGCGGCGTCGAGCCCAGTCATTCCCGCGAGCCGCCGGTGGCGTCACGCGACCGGTGCCCCGGTGCGTCGCGACAGGAACGGACGCACGCCATCGTGACGTCAGCCCGCCGGCTTCACCGTGAGGACGGCGCAGGGCGCGTCGAAGAGCACCCGCTGCGCGTTCGACCCGAGGATGAGCTTGCCCACAGGGCTGCGCCGGCGCAGCCCGAGGACCACGAGCGGGGCGCCGACCTCCTCGGCGGTACTGATGAGGTCGTCGGCGACGTCACCTCCGTCGAGCAGCCGGACCTCGTGCTCGACATCGTGCGCCTGGAGCTCCTCGTGCACACGCGCCAGAGCCTGCTCGACCTCGGCCCGCCGCTCGGGCGTCTCGTCCCGGCGCACGCTGAGCACCACCACGACGCGGACGGACCGGCGCCTGGCCTCCTCGACCGCTGCGTCCAGGGCTGCACGCCCCTCGGGGGTCGCCAGGTAACCGACCACGATTCCCATCGTCGTTCCTCCTCCTGGCCCCTGCCGGCCTCGTGCGCGACGCTACCGGAGCGCGGGACCTCCGACGACCGCGACGGGCGGAAGACGCCTGATCATCCGCGCCGACGTACCCACCCGGGCGCCAGCCCTGCGTCGACCGCGCTGCGCATGAGGAGCCCCAGCCGGTACCCCGGGTCGTCCTGGAGCGCCCTGTCCAGCAGGACGGCGGCGCGTGCGCCGTCGCCCTGCCACCACGCGACCGTGGCCAACAGGGTCGACGCGGGCGCCTGCCCGCCACGGCGACCGTGCGCCACGACGTCCTCGAGCACGGCCCGGACCGCACGGACGTCGTCGCCCGGCGGCTCCCCCGACACCGGGTCCACGAGACGGCCGATCGCGGCCCCGACCTCCGCGTCCTCGTCCGGACCGCCGTGCGCGAGCACACGCTCGGGCAGTGACCCCGCGTCCGGGAGGCAGGCCACGAGGATCGCGTCGCGGACGCGGCGGTCCGCGAGACCGGCTTCGACACGCCCCAGCAGGGCCGACCGCGTGAGCGGCCCCTCGTGCGCCCCGGACGCGGCGGTGATGAGCGCGCGCCACGCGGCGAGCGCCTCCGCGCGCCATCGAGCCAGCGCCTGCGACCCGCTCACCAGTGCACGCGTCCGCGCATCGGCTCGCCGGCGACGCACGCGCGCCACCGCTCGGCGGGCCGCGACCGGCGCAGCGGTCACCTGCCCCAGCGCGTCGCGCCCGGCCGCCACGACGGACCCGGCCAGCACCATCTCGGCTCCGGCCCGCGACCCCTGCAGGTCGCTCAGGGGCCGTCCCTGCGGCGGGCAGCACGTGTCGTCGCACGCCAGGCAGCGGTACGCGTGGTCGCCCACCACGACGACGTCGGTGCCGCCGAACGGGACGTCGAAGGCCTCGGCCACGTGCGACACCGCGGCGTCGACGCGGACCGCACCTGCCGGCGCGGACGTCTCGGCGTAGAGGACGAGGACAGCGCGGCGCGCGCCGTCCCGGTCGAGGTGCGTCGCGAGGGAGCGTGCGACCTGCGGGCCGTGCACCGGGTCGGCGACGTCCGCGAGGTCGACCCGCGCGACGAGGCCCACCTGGCCGCGAGGCCCCCGCAGGCTGACGACGACGGCGCTGTCCCGTGGCTGGAAGCCGAGGAGGTGCGGGACGAGGGCGAGCAGCTCACGGGACTCGCCGAGCCGGAGGAGGAGAGGAGGTTCCATGGCTCCACCGAACCGTTCCCCGGGCCGTTGACGGGGCGCGCGAGGCAGACCTGTGGGGGGAGCCCGATCCACCCGGCCCTGTGGTCGGCTCGCACACCGACCACGATCCGTCGGACCTGCCCGGCTACCCTGGCGCCGTGTCCCGCCCGACCCTCATCGTCCTGGCATCCACCGCGCTGCTCGGTGCCGGCCTGACGGCAGGCTGCACCTCGCCGCCGGACCCCACCCCCGTCGCGGCCTCCTCCAGCCCGGCGTCACCCGCACCCGCACCCAGCGAGTCCCTGCTCAGCGACGACATCGACGACGACACCGCGGTCGGCACCCTCGCCCCGGACTTCCCGGCCCTCCTGGTCCCCGTGCCGCCCGACGCGGAGGTCCTCGTGTCCTCCGCCGAGCCGCTCGGCGACGACCGCCTGCGGATCAGCCTCAACGTCCGGACCGACCAGGACACCGGTGGCCTGCTCGAGGCCGTGCGTGCGCCGCTGCTGGCCGCCGGCTTCAGCGAGTCCGCACCACCGGCGCCGGAGCCGGGCCTCGCCGCGCAGACCACGTTCTCCCGGGCGGAGGGTGCCGAGCTCCTCGTCGTGGGCGTCCTCGACCGCGACGGACGCAGAACGATGACGCTCGGCGGGACGGTCGCCGTTCCAGCGCCCTAGGGTGGGCCCGTGCCCACCGCGAACGCTTCCGTCGTCGATCGTGAGAACCTGCGTGCCGGGGTGGACGAGGCCCTCGCCCGGCACGTCGCGGACCTGCGCGAGACGGCCCGCGTGATCAGCGCTGACGCCGTACCCCTGGCGGACGCGGTCGAACGCATGCTCGCCGGCGGCAAGCGCCTGCGCGCCGCCTTCTGCTACTGGTCGTGGCGCGCGCACGGCGGCATGCCCGGCGACGGCCGCGAGCAGGCCGTCCTGAGGGCGGGTGCGGCCCTGGAGCTCTTCCAGGCCGCCGCGCTGTTCCACGACGACGTCATGGACGACTCGAGCACCCGCCGCGGCCTGCCGACGGCACACCACGTGTTCGCGGACCAGCACCGGGCCACGGGACGCCGCGGCGAGGCCCGCCGCTTCGGCGACGGCGCTGCGATCCTCCTCGGTGACCTCGCGCTGGTCGCCAGCGACGACGAGATGTCCCGCGCGGTCGCGGGCCTGCCCGAGCCCGTCGCGCAGGCGGCGCACTCGGTGTTCGAGGTGATGCGGACCGAGGTCACGATCGGCCAGTACCTCGATCTCGTCGCACAGACCATGCCGTGGGGCGACCCCGAGGACGACGAGCGGCGCGCGCGCGACGTCGTCCGGGCGAAGTCCGCGCGCTACAGCGTCGAGCACCCGATCGTGCTGGGAGCGGCGCTCGCCGGCGCCGACGAGGAAGCCGTCGCGGGCTGCCGTGCCGTGGGCCTGCCCCTCGGCGAGGCGTTCCAGCTGCGCGACGACCTGCTGGGCGTGCTGGGCGACCCGTCGACGACGGGCAAGCCCACCGGGGACGACCTGCGGGAGGGTAAGAGGACGGTCCTCGTGGCGCGCGCGCTGGCACGGGCCACGGCGATCGGGGACCACGCTGCCGTGGACGCCCTCACCCGCGGTGTCGGTGATCCCGATCTCGATGCCGACGGAGTCGCGACGCTGACGGAGCTGCTGGTGCGCACCGGCGCGGTCGCCGAGGTCGAGCAGCTCATCGACGAGCTCTGCACCGAGGCGTTCGCGCAGATCGAGGCGCAGGACTGGCCCGAGCCCGCGCGTGGCGCGCTCATCGCACTCGCGCACGCGGCGGTCCAGCGCACCGCGTGACTCGCCCGCGCGGTCGCGCCCGGCGGCGCGGCCGCGTCAGCCGTCAGAGGAGCGCCTGGGCGACGCGCCTCACCTCGGTCTTGCGCCCGGCACGCAGCGCCACGATCGGCGCGACCCCGAGGGACTCCTCCTCCGTGAAGAGCCACTCGATCGCCTCCTCGTCGGAGAAGCCGTCGTCGTCCAGCACCGTCAGCGTGCCCTGCAGCGACGCCAGCACGGCCCACGGCCGGTCCTCCGAGGGAACGTCCGGCGCCGCGGGGTTGGCGAGGTGGCCGGGCACCAGGCAGTCGGACGGCACGCTCAGCACCGGCGGGCTGCCGCGACGCACAGCGACGAGCCGCCGCTCCTGAAGCAGGCGGCGCACCCTGCCGGCGTCCACGCCGAGCATCTCCGCCACGTCGGGAACGGTCAGCCAGCTACCGACCAGAAGGTCCAGATCCGAGGTCGAACTCACCCGGTCAGCCTACGGGCAACGCGCCGGGAGCCCGCCATCGGGCCCGCGGGGTTTCGGTCCTGAGCTTTCTCGTCTAGCGTCGAAGTTCGTCACACCTGTCACAGCAGCACCATCCGTCACGACCGGTCACCCGATCTCGTCGTCCGACCGGTGCTCGACCACCGCCTGGGGGGGCCATGTCCGCACTCACTCCGCGTCCGCGCACCATGACGCGCGTCGCGACCGGGACGGGTGCCACTCTCGCGCTCGCGACCGTCGCGCTCGCCGCCACCGGGACCGCCGGCCACGCCGCCGACTACACCGTGCGCGAGGGCGACACCCTGAGCTCGATCGCCAAGCGCACCGGCACCACCGTGTCGAGGATCGCGCGCGAGAACGCCCTGTCCGACCCGTCCCGGGTCCGCGCCGGGCAGGTGCTGCGCCTGCCCGACGCCGCGCCACCAGCGGCCGCGGCACCGGTGCCGGCACGTGCCGGTGCTTCGTACGTCGTGCGCCGCGGTGACACCGTCTCGGCGGTCGCGTCGCGCCACGGCACCACCGTCGCCGCCGTCGTGG
>NZ_JADGMY010000011.1 GCF_015234515.1 Cellulomonas sp. | reverse complement strand
CCGCGAACAGTGGCGTGGCGAACAGCAGCAGCATGATCGTGCCGTGCATCGTGAACGCCTGGTTGTACTGCTCCTTGGACTGGAACAGGTCCATCCCGGGCTGGAAGAGCTCGGCGCGGATCAGCAGCGCGAGGATGCCGCCGACCGCGAACCAGATGAACGACGTGATCAGGTACAGGTACCCGATCGTCTTGTGGTCGGTGGAGGTGATCCACTTCACGACCGTCCGTCCCAGCGTCTGCCGCCGGGGTGACAGGCCGGGGATGACCTCGGTGTGCGCCGCCATCAGTGCTCGTCCTCCGCCACGTCGTTCAGGTCCTGGAGCCGGCTGTACTCGAGGCCGAGTGCGCCCGTCTGTCCACGCTCACGCAGCTGCTCCATCTGCGCGTCGTACTCCTCCTGGGAGACGACCTCGACGTTGAACAGCATCGACGAGTGCTCCTCACCGCAGAGCTCGGCGCACTTGCCGCGGTACACGCCCTCGCGCGTCGGCGTGACCTGGAAGGTGTTGGTGTGCCCGGGGATCATGTCCTGCTTGTAGAGGAACTCCGGGATCCAGAAGGAGTGGATGACGTCGCGCGCGTCCAGCGTGAACTCGACGCGCTGGTCGACCGGCAGGTAGAGCGTGACCTGCTCGCCCAGCGCGGCCGGGTCGGTGCCGATGTCCTCCGCGTGCTGGCCGGTCTCGTAGACGTCCTCGTCGAGGTAGTTGAAGTCCCAGCTCCACTGCTTGCCGACGACCTGGATGTTCACGTCCGGCTCCGCCGAGGTGTCCTGCAGCGCGAGGGTGTCCTCGTTGGTGTGGTAGAAGAGCACGCCCACCATGACGACCGGCAGCAGGATGTACATGATCTCGAGGGGGACGTGGTACCGCAGCTGCACGGGCAGCGTGTGGTCGTCCTTGCGCTTGCGGTACACCGCGACGCACCACAGGATCAGGCCCCACGTGATGGCACCGACCGCGAGCGCGGCGATCCACGAGCCCACCCAGAGCGAGACCACCCGACCGGTCTGGTCGGTGACCTCCTGGTCGGAGTAGCCGGGGAGCCAGCCTCGCTGGACCGACTCGGAGCAGCCGCTGAGCACGAGCACGAACGCCGTGGCCAGCACGGCGACGGCGGCGCGCCGGATACGGCGGGGGGGAACCGGGTGCACGGGGAACCTTCCACTCACGTCCCTGCGACGACGGCCCGTGCCTGGGCGCGCAGCCGTGTGGGACCTTCGTCCTCGACCGGGTCAGCGTAGCGCGCCGTGGCGGGCCTCACGTGCTGCGGCGCACGTTTGACGACGTGGTGTCAGCACCGTCACACCGACGGCCGTGCCGGGGCGACGCCGACGTGCCGTCGCCGACGGCGCTAGCGTGCCCGAGTGAGCTCTCCTCCCCTCCGCCCACCCGCCGCACGCGCGGCACGGGTCGTGCTCGACGTCTCCGGCCACGCCCCGCTGCGGGCGACCGCCCGCACGGCCCTGCTGGAGGCGCTCGACCAGGGCTGGGCGGACCCGCGCCGGCTGTTCGCAGAGGGCCGACGTGCGCGGATGCTCCTGGACGGCGCGCGCGAGGCGCTCGCGGCGTCCCTGGGTGCCCGCCCCGACGAGCTCGACCTCGTCCCCACCCACACGCTCGCGCTGCACGGCGCCCTCCGCTCCGTCGCCCGCGGCCGGCGCAGGGCGGGCACGGACGTCGTCGTGGGCGCCGTCGAGCGCGCCGCCCTGCACCACGCGGCCGCGTTCGTCGCCGGGCGCGGCGGCGGCGAGGTGCGCACCGTGGGGGCGGACGCGTACGGCCGGGTCGACCCCGAGCTCTTCGCCGCCAGCGTCGGCGTGGACGCGGCCGTGGCGGTGCTGCAGCACGCGAACGGCGAGGTGGGGACCCGCCAGCCGGTCGACGAGGTGCACGAGGCGATGCGCCGCGCGGGCGTCCCCCTGCTGGTCGACGTGGGCGCCAGCGTCGGGCACGTCGACGTCGGCCGCGCCGGGGACGTGATGGTCGCCGACGCGGGCGACTGGGGCGGTCCGCCGCTGGGGGTCGTGGTGACGCGTACGGGCGTGCGTCGCAGCCCCGACTGGCCGGAGGACGACGACCGGTGGTCCCCCGGCGGCGTCCACGTCCCCGTCGCGCTCGCCGCCGCGGTCGCGCTGCAGGAGGCCGTGGCGCGACGAGCCGCGGCGGACGTGCACCGTCGTGCGCTCGTCGACGTGGTCCGCCACCGCGTCGCGGCGGAGGTGCCCGACGTCCAGGTCGTCGGGGACCCGGTCGACCGGTTGCCGCACGTCGTGACGTTCTCGTGCCTCTACGTCGACGGGGAGGCGATCGTCGACCGTCTCGACCGGGCCGGGTTCGGCGTCGGGTCGGGGTCCGCGTGCACGTCGAGCACCCTCGAGCCGAGCCACGTGCTCGCGGCCATGGGCGTGCTCACCCAGGGCAACGTGCGGCTGAGCCTGCCGTCCGACGTGGACGCGGGCGACGTCCACCGGTTCTGCGACGTGCTGCCGGGCGCGGTGGCCGAGGTGCGCGCCGCACTGGGCGCCTGACCTCCCCGCCGGCGCCCCCGGACGCGCACGGGCCCGCACCCGAGGGGTGCGGGCCCGTGGGAGCGGGACGTGCGTGGCGTCAGCTGAAGGAGCCGCCGCACGCGCAGGCGCTACCGGCGTTCGGGTTGTCGATCGTGAAGCCCTGCTTCTCGATCGTGTCCGCGAAGTCGATGGTGGCACCGTCGAGGTACGGCACGCTCATGCGGTCGACGACCACCTCGACGCCGTCGTAGTCGCGCGTCGCGTCCCCGTCGAGCAGACGCTCGTCGAAGTACAGCTGGTAGATCAGGCCCGAGCAGCCTCCGGGCTGCACGGCCACGCGCAGGCGCAGGTCGTCGCGCCCCTCCTGCTCGAGGAGGCTGCGCACCTTGCCGGCAGCCACCTCGGTGAGCTGGACGCCGTGCGTCGCGGTCTGCGTGGTCTCGCTCATGTCACTCCCGGGTTCGCCAGAACGTTCGTCGACGACGCCAACACCGTCGCTCGGACCGTTGTTCCCGACCAGCCTACGCTCCGCCGCGCGAGGCGTCCGGTGCGGCCGGGGCGGACGTCGACGGACCACCCTGCGGCCCCGCCACGTCGCGCCGGGGCGACCACGTGCGCGCGACGCGCGACGTGCGGGCACGCAGCGTGCCGACCGGGTCGCCGAGCGCTGCCCGGACGGCATCCGGGCCGTCCGCCACCGCGTAGGCGGCGGTCACACCGGCGGCCGACAGCTCGCGACGACCCACGAGGACCTCGCCCGAGACGACCACGACCGGCACGGCGAAGGGCAGGGCGCGCGCGGCGACCTCGGCCACGACCTTGCCGTGCAGCGACTGCCAGTCGGTGCGTCCCTCGCCGGTGACGACGAGGTCGTGCGCGGCGATGCGTCCCGGCAGGTCGACCGCGTCCGCGACCAGGCGCGCCCCGGGCAGCAGCCGCGCACCGAGCAGCGCGAGGGCGAACCCCAGGCCGCCCGCCGCACCGGCGCCCGGCAGCGCGGACAACCGGCCGGCACGCGCGTCCGTGGCACCGAGCAGGTCGGCGCCCGGTCCGGTGCGCAGGGGCCCGGCGGCGGTCGTCGCGGCGTGCGCGAACGCACCGAGCGCACGCTCGAGGTCCTGCGCCTGCTGCGGCGTCGCACCCTTCTGCGGGGAGAATCCCGCCGACGCGCCCTGCAGCCCCAGCAGCGGCACGTCGACGTCCACCGCGGCCAGGAGGTCCACCGTCCGCAGGGCGGCCCGCAGGTCCGGCAGCCAGCGCAGGTCGTCCGCGCCGATGTCACCCAGCGCCCCGCCCCCGCTGCTCAGCCGCGCGGCGACCTCCGGTGCCACCGAGCCCGCAGGGAGCAGGGCGTCCGCGAGCGCGGCGAGGAGGCCGGCCCCTGCGTCGTTGGTGGCGGACCCGCCGAGCCCCACGACGACCCGGTGCGCGCCCGGCAGCGCCGCCGCGAGCAGCTCGCCCGCGCCGACGCTCGTGGTCCGTGTCGGATCACGCAGGTCGGGCGGCACCAGAGCCAGCCCGAGGGCGTGCGCGGACTCCAGGTGGACGGTCGTACCGACGCGCAGCAGCGCGGCCGGTGCCGGCTCACCGACGGGCGAGGTCACCGTCACGGGCTCGAGGTCGCCGCCGAGCGTGGCGTGCAGCGTCGCGACGAAACCCGGTCCCCCATCGGCCAGCGGGCACACGTCCACGGTGTCGTGCGGTGCCCCGTCCGCCCAGCCGGCGCGCAGCACGGCGGCCGCCTCGGCAGGTGTGAGGCTGGTGCCGAAACCGTCGGGGGCCATCAGGACGCGCACGCCCCGATGGTGGCACGTGCCGGGTGCCACCGGGACCACCGACGGTCGGGCGCCGGGCGCTCCTGCCGCGTGCCGGGGCCCTGTGGGATCATTCCGCCGTGAGCACCCCCACCGGCACGTTCACCGAGCCCGCCCCGTCGGCCCTGCTGCTGCTCGGCCGCGGCGTGGACCTGGCCTCCGAGCGCGGCGTCGAGTGCGTCGGCGCCCTGCCCGAGCCGGGCGACCCCACGCTGGTCGCCCGCGCCCGCGCGGCACGCGCGGCCCTCGGTGACCGCGCCTTCGTCCTCGGGCACCACTACCAGCGCGACGAGGTCATCGCGTTCGCCGACGTGACGGGTGACTCGTTCAAGCTCGCCCGCGAGGCGGCGGCGCGGCCGGACGCGGAGTTCGTCGTGTTCTGCGGCGTGCACTTCATGGCGGAGTCGGCCGACATCCTCACCTCGGACACGCAGCAGGTCGTGCTGCCCGATCTGGCGGCCGGGTGCTCGATGGCCGACATGGCGGCGATCGACCAGGTCGAGGACGCCTGGGACGTGCTCGTCGACGCCGGGGTCGCGCAGGACACGGTCCCGGTGACGTACATGAACTCGACCGCCGCCATCAAGGCGTTCACGGGTCGCCACGGCGGCACGGTGTGCACGTCGTCCAACGCCCACGTCGCGCTGCGGTGGGCGTTCGAGAAGGTCGGCGGCGTCGACGGCCGCGGCAAGGTGCTGTTCATGCCGGACCAGCACCTCGGCCGCAACACGGCCGTGACCCGCCTCGGCCTGTCGCTCGACGACTGCGTGGTCTTCGACCCCCGCAAGCCCGGCGGTGGCGTCACGGCGCAGCAGCTGCGGGACGCGCGGATGATCCTGTGGCGCGGGCACTGCTCGGTGCACGGCCGGTTCTCGGTGCGCAACGTCACCGACATCAGGGCCGCCGTGCCCGGCGTGACGGTCCTGGTGCACCCCGAGTGCACGCACGAGGTCGTCACCGCAGCCGACATGGTCGGGTCGACGGAGTACATCATCCAGGCCCTCGACGCGGCCGAGCCCGGGACGTCGTGGGCCATCGGCACCGAGCTCAACCTCGTCCGGCGGCTCGCGACGCAGCACCCGGAGCTCTCGGTGCACTACCTCGACTCCACGGTGTGCTTCTGCTCGACCATGAACCGGATCGACCTGCCGCACCTCGTCTGGGCGCTCGAGTCGCTCGTCGAGGGCCGCGTCCCCAACCGGATCGTGGTCGACCCGGACGACGCCCACTGGGCACGCGTCGCGCTCGACCAGATGCTGGCGCTGCCGGGGATCTGACCGCTCCGCTCACCGACCGACGAGGAGAAGCGATGCCGACCAGCTCCCCGCTGCGGGTAGGTCTGCTCGTGTTCGACGACGTGGAGGAGCTCGACGTCGTCGGCCCGTGGGAGGTGCTCGCGGCGTGGGCGCGGCACAGCCCGCTGCGCCCCGACGTCCTGACCTTCTCGGCCGACGGGGCCGGGGTGCGCTGCGCGAAGGGGCTGCGACTCGTGCCCGACACGAGCGCCGAGGACGTCGGCCCGCTCACGGTGCTCGTCCACCCCGGCGGCCCCGGCACGCGTGCGCTGATGGCCGACGAGCAGCACCTCGCCTGGGTGCGGGCGATGCGGGCCCGCACGCCGCTGATGACGAGCGTGTGCACGGGGGCGCTCGTCTACGCCGCCGCGGGCCTCCTGACGGCCCGGCCGGCGACGACGCACCACGCCAGCCTCGACGCCCTCGCGACGGCCGACCCGACCGTGCTCGTGGACGTCGACGCGCGGTACGTGGACGACGGCGACGTCGTCACGTCGGCCGGCGTGTCGGCAGGGATCGACATGGCGCTGCACCTGGTCGCCCGCCTGGAGTCCCGCGACGCCGCGCGGGGCGTGCGACGGGGCATCCAGTACGACCCGGCCCCGCCCGTCTGACCGCCGCTCGGGTCCGCCCGTCCACCCGTCGGTAACGTACCGACCGTGTCCCGGATGCTGCAGCTCGCCCTCGTCACCCTCCGTCCACGCCCCGCCGTCGCCGGACGGGACCTGCTCGACCCCTCCGTCACGCACCTGCGGGTCCGGCTCGGCGACCTCGACCTGTACCGGCACGTCAACAACGGGGTGTACCTGCAGTACATGGACCTCGGCCGGTCCAACTACCTCGCCGACCTCGGGGCGTTCGGCAGGCTCTCCGCACGGGGCTGGTATCCGGTCGTCGCCGCGTCGACGGTGACGTACCGCCGCTCCCTGACGCTCGGCCAGCGGTTCACGGTCACGAGCCGGGTGCTCGGGTGGGACGGCCGCGTCGTCTACCTCGAGCAGGTCGTCGAGCGCGACGGGCAGCTCGTCGCGCGTGGCTGGGTCGCCGGCCGGTTCCTGTCCCGTGCCGGCGACCGCATCGCCCCGGCCGACGTGGTGTCCGCGATCGACGGCGGCACCCGCGAGAGCCCTGCACTGCCCGAGGACCTCGCCACCTGGGCTCGCGCCGTCGACGTGGCGCACCGCTGACGCCAGCACGAGCCCTGCGCCCGGCCACCGTCGACCGGGTTCGGTCCGCGCTCAGGCGCGGGGCGTCAGCACCTCCAGCAGGAGCGCCTCGGCGAGCACCACGCGCTCGAGCTCACCCAGGTGCACCGACTCGTTCGCGCCGTGGGCGCGCGAGTCGGGGTCCTCGACGCCGGTGACGAGGATCGTCGCGTCGGGGTAGACGTCCAGCAGGTCGCTGATGAACGGGATCGAGCCGCCGACGCCGATGTCGACGGGCGGGGTGCCCCACGACGTGCCCATGGCCCAGCGCGCGGCCCGCATCCCGGACGAGTCGGCCGGCGCCTGGAACGGCCGGCCCTGCTCCCCCTCGTGCACGGTGACGCGCGCACCGAACGGCGCGTGCGTCAGCAGGTGCTCCCGCACGGCGGACATCGCCGCCGCCGGGTCCTGCCCGGGCGCGAGACGCACCGAGAGCTTGGCGGACGCGCGCGGTGTGAGGGTGTTCGAGGCGCCGGCGACGCGGGGCGCGTCCAGACCGATCACCCCGATCGACGGGCGCGTCCACAGGCGTGCCGTCAACGGACCGGTCCCGGCCAGCCGGACACCCTCGAGGACGCCGGCGTCGGCCCGCAGGTCGGCCTCGTCGTAGTCGACCTGCGGGTCGGCGGCGTGCACCAGGCCGGCGACCGCGACGTCGCCGTGCTCGTCGTGCAGGGTCGTGATCAGGCGGGCCAGCAGCGTCGGTGCGTCGAGCAGCGGGCCGCCGAACATGCCCGAGTGGACGGCGTGGTCGAGGACCTCGACGTCGACCACGAGGTCGACCAGGCCGCGCAGCGACGTGGTCAGGCCGGGCACGCCCACCTTCCAGTTCGACGAGTCGGCCACGACGATGACGTCGGCGGCGAGCAGGTCACGGTGCGCGTGCAGGAAGTCCACGAACGTCGGGGACCCGATCTCCTCCTCGCCCTCGACGAAGACGGTCACACCGACCCCGAGCTCGTCACCCAGCGCGCGCAGCGCACCCACGTGCGCCACGACGCCGGCCTTGTCGTCCGCGGCGCCGCGGCCGTACAGCCGCTCGCCGCGCTGCGTCGGCTCGAAGGGCTCCGTGGACCAGTGCGCGTCCTCCCCCGGCGGCTGCACGTCGTGATGGGCGTACAGCAGCACGGTCGGCGCACCGGCGGGTGCCGGACGACGCGCGACGACCGCGGGCGCACCGGTCGCGCCGTCGGGGCCCGTGACGCGCAGCACGTCCACCTGGGGCATCCCCGCGTCGGCCAGCAGGCGCGCCACGGCAGCGGCCGACGCCTCGACGTGCGCCTGGTCGAACTCGGCGTTCGAGACGCTCGGGATGCGCACGAGCGCCTCGAGGTCGGCACGGACGCCGGCGAACTGCGCCGCGACGCGCTCGCGCAGCGTCGCGACCCGCTCGTCGGTCAGGGCGGGGACAGGATCGGTGGTGGTCACGTCGTACGACGCTACTCGACTACCCTGGAGGAGTGTTCGGACGCAAGCAGGATCCCCCGCTGACCGTCGACGCGCCCGTCGTCGACGAGCCGCCGCAGCCCACTCCCTCCGGCAAGGGCCGCCCCACGCCGAAGCGCAAGGAGGCGGAGGCCCGCAACAAGCGTCCCCTCGTGCCCGCGGACCGTCGCGCCGCCGCGAAGGACGCGCGCGCCAAGGCCCGCGTCCAGCGTGACCTGGAGTACCAGGCGATGCGCAACGGCGACGAGCGGCACATGCCGGCGCGCGACCGGGGCCCGGTGCGCCGCTACGTGCGCGACACCGTCGACGCGCGGCGGAACCTGGGCGAGTTCTTCCTGCCGTTCGCCGCGTTGTGCCTCGTCCTGCAGTTCCTGACCGCGCGCGGTGCGCCGGTCGTCGCGTTGGTCTCGCTCGTGGTGCTGTACGTCTACATCCTCGCCTCGATGATCGACGCGTGGCTCATGTGGCGCAGCCTGAAGAAGCGCCTGGCCGCGAAGTTCGGCGACGCTGCACTGCCCCGCGGTCTGACGATGTACGCGGTGATGCGTGCGTTCCAGGTGCGGCCGTCCAGGCTCCCGAAGCCCCAGGTCAAGCACGGGCAGCACCCGGCCTGACGAGGAGCGCCCGCGCGGGTCAGCCCGCGCAGGCCCGGACGGCCTGGAGCACGAGGAACCCGACGAACAGCAGCGGCACGATCGGCGGGATGCCGCTGCGCCGCGCGGGCTGCTCGGTGGCCGGGCGCGCCGGCTCGCGTGCCGCCTGCCCGGCGCTCGACGGTCGCGACGGCGCACCGCCCACGGGCACCCAGCGGTGGTCCGGGGTGAGCACATGTCCGTTGACGACGTCACCGACCCGGTACGTGCGGCGGGCCGGCGCCGCGGCACCCTGCGCGGCGGTCGCACCGCTGCCCTGCGCCCGCGCGGCGTCGACCTGACGCGCCCGCTCGGACGCGCGCCCGGCCGCCGCGCGCGCGTCGGCGGCGCGGTTCTGGGTCGCCCGCTGCTCCGCCGACGCCTCCTGCGACACCGCCCGCCGGTCGGCCGCCGCACGTTCCGCGGCGAGCCGATGCTCGGCTGCCCGGCGTGCGGAGCGCTGCGCGGCCGACTGCTCGCCACCTGCGCCCGTGCCCGCAGCCGGCTGCGGCGCCTGCCGGCGCGAGGGCTCGCCGGCCGCCCGCCCGCGCACCCGCGACTCGAGAGGGACCCACTCGCCGTCCGGGGTCAGCACGTACCCGTCCACGACGTCGCCTGCCACGTACGGCTCGACCGGCGTGCGTCGCAGCGGGACCCAGGTCAGGTCGGTGCGGAGCATGTGCCCGTCGACGACGTCACCGATCCGGTAGGGCGATCCCCCGGTCGGCGAGAGGCGCACCCACTCCCCCGACGAGGCCAGCTCGAAGCCGTCCACCACCGCACCGACCGTGTACATGACCCTCCTCGACGACACCCTTCCAGGCGGCAGGCTACCGCTCGGTCGGCACCGTCAGTCGCGGCAGCAGCACGTGCACGAGCGGTCCGATCGCCAGCGCGTAGGCGAGGGTGCCGACACCCACCGTGCCCCCGAGCGCCCACCCCGCCGCCACGACGACGACCTCGATCGCGCCTCGCACCAGCCGGACCGGTCGACCGGTCCGCGCGACCAGCCCCGTCATCAGCCCGTCGCGCGGACCGGGGCCGAGACGCGCGCCCACGTACAGCCCGGTCGCCAGCGCGTTGACACCGATCCCGAGCACGACCATCGCACCGCGGACGGCGAGCGGCAGCGACTCGGGCAGCATGCCCGCGAGCGCGAGGAACGGGTCCACCAGCGCGCCGATCACCAGCACGTTGGCCACGGTGCCGACCCCGGGACGCTGACGCAGCGGCACCCAGCACGCGAGGACGACGAGCGAGACCGCGACGGTAGCGGTCCCGAACGTCCAACCGACCACGCGCGCGACGCCCTGGCTGAGCACGTCCCAGGGTGTCGACCCGAGCGCCGGGTGGACGAGCAGCGCGATGGAGGCGGCGTACAGGACGAGCCCGGCACCGAGCTGCGCACCGCGACGCGCACCGGCGCGACCGCGGGGCACCGCCCGGCCCGCGGTCCGCAGGCCGTCCGGGGCGGGCCTCACCACGTCGGGCCACGCTCGCCACGGGGGCGGCTGGGCGGCGGCGGCCGATGGCCGAGCCCGTCGCCGCGCACGCACCGGACGAGGGCCCTGAGCACGAGCGCGAGAGGGAGACAGACCACGATCCACAGCATGGCTCTACTCTCGCGACCAATGGCCTTGTCATCCATAGCCACTTCGTCGAGAGTGGACCTATGTCGGTGAACGTGGATCGTCGCGTCAACGGAGCGCAGCTCCGGGCGCTGCTCGGGTCGTGGCAGCACCACGGCCCCGCCTACCAGTCGCTGGCCGACGCGCTGCGCGGGCTCACGCGCTCCGGGACGCTGCCGCTCGCGACCAGGTTGCCCGGCGAGCGCGAGGTCGCCGAGGCGCTGGGCCTGTCGCGCACCACCGTCACCGCCGCCTACGACCTGCTGCGCGACGAGGGATTCCTCGTCAGCCGGCGCGGGTCGGGAACCGTGACGACCCTGCCGTCGCACGCGGGCGACCGGGCGCCGACCCGGCTGGGCACCGTCGAGGACGGGATCGTCGACATGTCGGCAGCAGCGCCACCGGCGCCGCCCCAGCTGGCCGAGGCGTGCGCCGCCGCCCTCGACGCGCTCCCCCGCCACTCGACCGGCGCGGGCTACCTCCCGCTCGGCCTGCCCGAGCTGCGGGCGGCGATCGCGGAGCGCTACACGCGCCGGGGCGTGCCCACCACGCCCGACCAGGTCCTCGTCACCACCGGCGGGCAGCAGGCGATCCACCTCCTGGCCGGTGCGTTCGCCGGCCCCGGCGACCGTACGGTCGTCGAGCACCCGACCTACCCGCACGCGATCGACGCGGTCCGCGCGGCCGGCGCCCGACCCGTGCCCGTCCCCGTCACCCGGCACGGGACCGACCTCGAGCTGCTGTCGTCGACGGTGCGCCAGGCCTCACCCCGCCTCGTCTACCTCGTGCCCGACCACCACAACCCGACCGGCACGTCGCTGTCCGCGTCGGACCGTGAGCGCGTGCGGGACCTCGCACGCCGCACCCGCACGGCCGTCGTCGGGGACGAGACGCTCACGGACCTCACGCTCGACGGTCCCGAGCCCGCCCCGTTCGCCGGCGGCACGGCCTCCGACCGGTACGTCGTGTGCGTGGGCTCGGCGTCGAAGTCGTTCTGGGGCGGGCTGCGCGTCGGGTGGGTCCGGGGTCACCCGGACGTCGTCGCGGCACTCGCGCAGCGGCGTGCCCACGTGGACCTGGGCACGTCGGTGCTGGACCAGCTGGTCACGGTGGAGCTGCTCGCGCGGGCCGACGAGGTCCTGGCGCAGCGCCGGGCGGCCGTGCGGGAGCAGCGCGACGCGCTGACCGCGGCGCTCGCCCAGGCCCTGCCGGACTGGCGCGTGCCCGTGCCCGCGGGCGGGCTGTCGACGTGGGTCGACCTCGGGCGCCCCGTCTCGACGGCGCTCGCGGCGCTGGCGCACGGCCACGGCGTGCGCATCGCACCGGGCCCCGCGTTCGGCGTGGACGGCACCTTCGACGACCACCTGCGGGTGCCCTTCTCGCAGCCCGTCGAGGCGCTGCGTCGTGCCGTCGACGGCCTGGCCGCCGCGTGGGCGTCGCTGGGCGGCTCGACCCCCGCCCGGGCACCGGGAGCGCAGCCCGCGCTCGTGTGAGCCTCAGCCGGCGGGCAGCTCGACGCCGGGCGACAGCTCCGTGCCGTCGTTCTGCAGCACGGCGCGGTGCACGCCCTGAGCGGCGAGCGCGCGCCAGTGCTCACCGAGCCACTGCTCGGCCTCGAAACGGGCGAGGAACACCGGGCTGCCGGGGCGTTCGACGTCCGAGCCGTCGGCTGCCACCAGCCGCCACTGCCACCGGGCGCGCGCTGCCGTCATCGGGCACCGACCCTCTGCGCGGAGTCCTGTGCGAGCGCACGGCCGATGCGGGCGGGCAGCGTCGGCCCCTCGTAGATGAAGGCCGTGTAGGCCTGCACGAGGGTCGCGCCGACGGCAAGGTACTCGAGGGCGTCCGCCGGCCCGCTGATCCCGCCGACGCCGATGATCACCGGGTCCGGACCGAGCCGGGTCCGTAGCCGGGCCACCACGTCGAGACCCCGCGGGAGCACCGGCGGACCGGACAGGCCCCCGGGCCCGAGATCGTGGGCGATCGTCGTGTTGACGGCGACGACCCCGTCGAGACCCAGCTCCGTCACGAGGTCCGCGACCGCGTCGACGTCCTCGTCGGACAGGTCGGGAGCGATCTTCACCAGCACCGGCACCGGCGGGAGCCCTGCCCGGGCGGTGGCCTGGCCGGCGGCGTCCCGGGTCGCGGTGAGCACGGGCCGCAGCGCGTCGACCGCCTGCAGGTCGCGCAGCCCGGGCGTGTTCGGGGAGGACACGTTCACGACGAGGTAGTCGGCGTACGGCGCGAGACGCTCTGCGCTCGTCGCGTAGTCGGACGGCGCGTCGGCCGCGGGCGTCACCTTCGTCTTGCCGATGTTGGCGCCGACCACGAGGGCGCGGCCGTGCGGGGTGCTCCGGAGGCGGCGCAGCCGCGCCGCCACCGCCGCCGAGCCCTCGTTGTTGAAGCCCATCCGGTTGCGCAGCGCACGGTCCTCGACCACGCGCCAGAGGCGGGGCCGCTCGTTGCCCGGCTGGGGGTGCGCGGTGACGGTGCCGATCTCGACGAACGCGAACCCGAGCATCGCCAGTCCCTCGACGGCGCGGGCGTTCTTGTCGAACCCCGCCGCCAGGCCGAACCGGCCCGGCAGCGTGCGCCCCCACACCGTGGCCTGCCCGGCGCCCCCGCGGGGCACACGCAGGACGAACGACACCGCCCGGCGCAGCACGGGCACGCGTCCCACGGCGCCGATGAGCGCGAACGCGACCTCGTGCGCACGCTCGGGGTCCATGCGGCGGAAGACCAGGTCGAAGAGGAGCCGGTACACGGCGCTCACCCTACGGCGGGCGGTGCGTCCGCCGGCGGGGTGTCCACGACCGGCGCGCGTCCGGTGCGCCGCAGCCACCACAGGCCGACGAACGGCAGGACGAGCGGCACGTACCCGTACCCGGCCCCGAGCTGCGACCACACCGTCTCGTCCGGGAAGTCCCCGACGTCGACCATCGACAACGTCCCGACGGTCAGGACCCCGAGGAGCTCGAAGCCGACGGCGGCCCACGCCAGCGCCCGGCGGTCGCGCGCGAGCGCGTACGTCGCGACCAGGTAGACGATCCCGGCCACCAGGGAGAGCACGTAGGCGACCGGGGCCTCGTCGAGCTTGGTGCCGACCTGGTAGAGCCCGCGAGCGGTCGCGGCCAGGGCGAGCACGCCGTAGACGGCCACGAGCAGCCGGCCCCCGCCGGTGCCGGTCGGGCGGTGCGCGGACGTCGGCGCCGGCGTCGTCACCTCACGCCGCCCAGATCTGCAGGAGCCGCAGCTCGAGGAAGGCGACGGTCAGCGCCGCGACGAGGAGCACCACCGAGCTCCAGCGCGTCCGCTCCGCGAACGCCCAGGCCGCGGCCACGGGCAGCACGACCAGCTGCGTGACGACGTACCCCCACAGCAGCCAGCCGTCGACCTCCTGGTCACCACGGGCCTGCACGACGGCCAGGACGACCGCCTGCAGCAGCAGCACCCCCTCGACGACGGCGCCACCCCACAGCTGGCGCAGGACGACGGCGCGGTCGGCCACCACGAACCACGTGGCCCAGCCGGCCAGCGCGAGGCACAGCGCCGCCACGAGCAGCGCGAGAGGGAGGAACACGGGTCCAGAACCTACCGTCGCCGATGCGCAGCACGCACAGGTCCCTCGGTCCCCGAGCGTGTCGCCGGTAGCATCGCCCTGTGATCTCGCTGACCTCCTCCGACCCCAGCCAGCTCGACGTCGACGCGGTGGTCGTGGGCGTGCGCGCCCAGGGCACGTCCGTGGTCCCGGTGGGAGCCGACTGGCTCCCGGCGGAGCTGACGCGCCAGATCACGCAGGACGGAGCGCGGCTCGGCATCACCGGCGCGGTCGACGAGGTCCGGCGCCTCCCGGGCGCCGGCCTGCGTGCGGCCACCCTGGTGGTGACGGGGCTCGGTGAGGGTCCCGCCGACACCGCCACGCCGGCGGGCGCCGAGCTGCTGCGACGCGCGAGCGGCGCCGCGACGCGCGAGCTGTCCGGCCTGGGCTCCGTCGCCCTCGCCCTGCCCGCGGACGACGCCGAGGCGGTCGCCGCCGTCGCCGAAGGCGCGCTGCTCGGCGCGTACGTGTACGACCGCTACCACACCCAGGACGCACCGGTCGGCCGCATCGAGGTCGTGACGCCCCTCGCCCGGGACAAGGCGACCCAGGCCGCCGTGGCACGTGCCGAGGTGCTGGCGGCCGCGGTCCACGCGACGCGCGACCTGGTCAACGCCGCGCCCAACGACCTGTTCCCGGAGGCCTTCGCGGACACCGCCAAGGCCGCCGTCAAGGCATCGGGCGCCAAGTCGCTCAAGGTGACGGTGCTCGACGAGAAGGCCCTGGCCGCCGGAGGCTACGGCGGCATCGTCGGTGTCGGCCAGGGCTCGGCGCGCCCGCCGCGTCTCGTCAAGGTCGCCTACTCCCCGGCGAAGGCGTCCGGGCACGTCGCGCTCGTCGGCAAGGGCATCACGTTCGACTCCGGCGGCATCTCCATCAAGCCCGCGGCCGGCATGGAGGCGATGAAGTCGGACATGGCCGGAGCGGCCGCCGTGCTCCACACCGTGGTCGCAGCGGCGCGTCTCGGCCTGCCCGTCGCCGTGACGGGCTGGCTCTGCCTGGCGGAGAACATGCCGTCCGGCACCGCGCAGCGGCCCTCCGACGTCATCACGATCCGGGGCGGCAAGACCGTGGAGGTGCTCAACACCGACGCCGAGGGCCGACTGGTCATGGCCGACGGACTGGTCGCCGCGGTCGAGGAGAAGCCGGACCTCGTCGTCGACATCGCGACGCTCACGGGCGCCCAGGTCGTCGCGCTGGGCCACCGCGTCTCGGCCGTCATGGGGACGGACGAGGCCCGCGCCGAGCTCGTCGACGCGGCGCACGACGCCGGCGAGCAGTTCTGGCCCATGCCGCTCCCGGCGGACCTGCGCGCGGGCCTGAAGTCGAAGGTCGCCGACCTCGCCAACATCGGCGACCGGTTCGGCGGGATGCTCACCGCCGGGATCTTCCTGCAGGAGTTCGTCGGCACGACGCCGTGGGCGCACCTCGACGTCGCGGGCCCCGCGTTCAACGAGCGGACGGCCTTCGGCTACACGCCGGTCGGCGGGACCGGCGTGGGCGTCCGCACTCTCCTGCGCCTGCTGGAGCAGCGGGCGTCCTGAGCGCCGCGCGGCGCGGCGGCCGGTCGAGCTCTCAGGCCCGTCCCGCCGCGCGCCGCTTGCGCTCGATGCGCTGTCGCGAGTTCCAGTCCCGCACGCGCTGCGGGTATCCCGTGCGCTGGACGTCGTAGACGGGTATCTGCAGGTCACGTGCCAGCGCTGCGGCTGCGCGCTCGTCCGGGACCTTGCGTCGCGTCCACTCCCCGTCGGTGGCCACGAGCATGAGCGTCGTCGGGGTGACGTTGGTCTGCGGCTCCACGTACGCCTCCACCCCCACCCGGGTCGCCACGAAGTCGCGCAGGTACGCCAACGTCTCGGCGCGCGCATCGCGTCCGGTGGGCGCGCCCGTGGGCGCACCTGACCGACCCGGACGCCGACGCGAGAACAGACCCATGCGCCGCACCCTACCGACGGTGCCTGGGTCCCGCCTGGAAGACGACGCGGGCCGCCCCGCGAGCACACCGCGGCCGCAGGTCATGGGACGACTGTCGCGGGACTCACACCCTCGGACGTGCTAGCCAGTTCGTCGCGACGCGACCGGGATGACAAGATGGGCGGGCAGCAAATCCCAGACCCTCCGAGGAGTGCGCACGTGGCCGACAACGGCACCGCTTTCGACATCGTCGTCCTGGGCGGAGGCAGTGGCGGTTACGCCGCCGCACTGCGCGCCGCCGAGCTGGGCAAGACCGTCGCCCTGGTCGAGGCCGACAAGGTGGGAGGTACCTGCCTCCACCGAGGCTGCATCCCGACCAAGGCCCTCCTGCACGCCGCTGAGCTGGCCGACAACGCCCGCGAGGGTGCGAGCTTCGGGGTGCACACGCACCTCGAGCGCATCGACATGGGCGGCGTGAACCAGTACAAGGACAACGTGGTCGGCCGCCTCTACAAGGGGCTGCAGGGGCTCATCAAGTCCCGCAAGATCGAGGTCGTGCAGGGCTACGGCAAGCTCACCGGCCCGAACACCGTCCAGGTGGGCGACCGCACCCTGACCGGCGAGCACATCGTGCTCGGCACCGGCTCGTACGCGCGGTCCCTGCCCGGTCTGGAGATCGGCGGCCGCGTCCTGACGTCCGACCAGGCGCTCACCCTCGACTGGGTGCCGCGCTCGGCCATCATCCTCGGTGGCGGCGTCATCGGCTCGGAGTTCGCCAGCGTGTGGCGCTCGTTCGGTGCCGACGTCACGATCATCGAGGCGCTCCCCCACCTGGTGCCCAACGAGGACGAGGCGATCTCGAAGGCCTTCGAGCGCGCGTTCCGCAAGCGCGGCATCGCGTTCAACCTGGGGGTCCGGTTCTCCGGCGTCACGCAGGACGACAACGGCGTGCACGTCTCGCTCGAGGACGGCAAGACGTTCGACGCGGACGTGCTGCTCGTCGCCGTGGGCCGTGGGCCCAACACCGGCGGCCTCGGTTACGAGGAGCAGGGCATCACGCTGGACCGCGGCTTCGTCATCACCGACGAGCGCCTGCACACCGGCGTGGCCAACATCTACGCGGTCGGCGACATCGTCCCCGGCCTGCAGCTCGCCCACCGCGGGTTCCAGCAGGGCATCTTCGTCGCCGAGCAGATCGCGGGCCTCAACCCGCCGCTCATCGAGGAGTCCGGCATCCCGCGCGTCACGTACTCGGACCCCGAGGTGGGGTCGGTCGGCGTGACCGAGAAGCGCGCCAAGGAGCTCTACGGCGACGACGGCGTCGAGGTCCTCGAGTACAACCTCGGGGGCAACGGCAAGAGCCAGATCCTCGCCACCCAGGGCTTCATCAAGCTCGTCCGCAAGAAGGACGGTCCGGTCGTCGGCGTGCACATGATCGGTGCGCGCGTCGGGGAGCTGATCGGCGAGGGCCAGCTGATCGTCAACTGGGAGGCCTACCCGGAGGACGTCGCCCAGCTCGTGCACGCGCACCCTACGCAGAACGAGGCACTCGGTGAGGCGTTCCTCGCGCTCGCCGGCAAGCCGCTGCACGCCCACAACTGACCTCAGGATCGAAGGAGACACGAGCGGTCATGTCCGACAACGTGCAGCTTCCCGCGCTCGGTGAGTCCGTCACCGAGGGCACCGTCACCCGTTGGCTCAAGAACGTCGGCGACACGGTCGCCGTCGACGAGCCCCTGCTCGAGATCTCGACCGACAAGGTCGACACCGAGATCCCGTCGCCGTTCGCCGGCGTGCTCGAGCAGATCCTCGTCCAGGAGGACGACACCGTCGAGGTCGGCGCCACGCTGGCCGTGATCGGCTCCGGCGAGGGCGGCGGCGACGCCGGCTCGGGCGAGCAGCAGGCACCCGCCGAGGAGGCCACCGAGGCTCCCGCCGAGCAGGCGCCCGTCGAGGAGCCCGCGGCGGAGCAGTCCGCGCAGCAGTCCGTCGAGGAGCACGAGGAGGCGCCGGCCCCCGCCGCGTCGTCCGGCGGTGGCGGTGGCGGCCAGGAGGTCACCCTCCCGGCGCTCGGCGAGTCCGTCACCCAGGGCACCGTCACCCGGTGGCTCAAGGCCGTCGGTGACGAGGTCGCGGTCGACGAGCCCCTGCTCGAGATCTCCACCGACAAGGTCGACACCGAGATCCCGTCGCCGGTCGCCGGCACGCTGCAGGAGATCCGCGTCCAGGAGGACGAGACCGTCGAGGTCGGCGCAGTCCTGGCCATCGTCGGGTCGGGTGACGCCGCCGCTGCCCCCGCGGCGGAGCAGCCCGCGGCCCCGGCGCAGTCGAGCCCGCAGCCCGAGCAGGCGCCCGCGCCCGCCCAGGACGCGCCGAAGGCCGAGCAGGCACCCGCGACCGAGCAGCCTGCGCGCCCCGCGCAGGAGGCGGCCGCCGCCCAGCCGGCGGCACCGCAGCAGGCCGCGCAGCCGTCGGCCGGCGGGTCGTACCTCACGCCGCTGGTCCGCAAGCTCGCGGCCGAGAAGGGCGTGGACGTCTCCACGCTCACCGGCTCGGGCGTCGGGGGCCGCATCCGCAAGGAGGACGTCCTCGAGGCGGCCGCCAAGGCGGAGGAGGCACGCAAGGCCGCCGAGGCCGCTCAGGCGGCACCGGCACCGGCCGCTGCGGCACCGGCCAAGGCGGCAGCTCCTGCGGCCGTCTCGCCGCTGCGCGGCACGACCGAGAAGGCCAGCCGGCTCCGGCAGATCATCGCCGAGCGCATGGTCGAGGCGCTGCACACGCAGGCCCAGCTCACGACGGTCGTCGAGGTCGACGTGACGCGGATCGCCCGCCTGCGGGCACGCGCGAAGGAGGACTTCAAGGCGCGCGAGGGCGTCAACCTCACGTTCCTGCCCTTCTTCGTGCAGGCCGCTGTCGAGGCGCTCAAGACGTACCCCAAGGTCAACGGCGTGCTCGAGGACAAGACGATCACGTACCACGGCCAGGAGAACGTCGGCATCGCGGTCGACACCGAGCGCGGGCTCCTCGTGCCGGTCATCCGCGACGCGGGCGACCTCAACATCGCCGGCATCTCGCGCAAGATCGCCGACCTGGCCGCACGCACGCGTGCCAACAAGGTGACGCCGGACGAGCTGTCCGGTGCGACCTTCACGGTCACGAACACCGGCTCGGGCGGCGCGATCATCGACACGCCGATCGTCCCGGGCGGGACCTCGGCGATCCTGGGCACGGGCGCGATCGTCAAGCGACCCGTCGTCGTCAAGGACGCGGACGGCGCCGAGGTCATCGCCATCCGGTCGATGTGCTACCTGTGCCTGTCGTACGACCACCGCCTGGTCGACGGCGCCGACGCGTCCCGCTACCTCACCGCGGTGAAGAACCGTCTCGAGGAGGGCGCGTTCGAGGCCGAGCTCGGCCTCTGACGCACGCACCCGCGCAGGGCCGTCCACCGACAGGTGGGCGGCCCTGCGGCGTCCCACCGGTCGCCGCGTCCGCCGCGCCGGTCCCCCGCGCCGTCCGGACGCCCCGTGGCTAGGGTGGCCGACATGCGCGTGCTCGTCGCCGGGTCGTCCGGTCTCGTCGGTACGGCGCTCGTGCAGCACCTGCGCGAGTCCGGCCACGACGTCGTCCGCCTGGTGCGCCGGGCCCCGCAGTCCCCCGGCGAGTCCGCGTGGGACCCGGTCGCCGGGAGCATCGACACAGCGGTCGTCGCGTCGTGCGACGCCGTGGTCGACCTCGCCGGGGTGAACGTGGCGTCCCGCGCGCTGACGGCCGCGCGCAAGCGCGAGATCGTGACGTCACGCGTGCAGACCGCCGGGCTGCTGTCCCGGACCCTCGCGCAGCTCGCGGGTGGGGGGGACGACGCCGCACCCCGCGTGCTGCTGCAGGCCTCCGGCATCGGCGCCTACGGGGACCGCGGTGACACGCTGCTGCGCGAGGACGAGCCCCTCGGCGACACCTTCTTCGCGGGGGTGGTCCGTCGTTGGGAGGCCGCGACGGCACCGGCGCAGGACGCGGGCGTCCGCGTCGTGCACCTGCGGACCGGCATCGTGCTGAGCGCGCACGGCGGTGCCGCCGCACCCTTGCTCCTGCCGTTGCGGGCCGGCGTCGCGACGCGGCTGGGGTCCGGCCGGCAGTACTGGAGCTGGATCAGCCTGCTCGACGAGGTCCGCGCGATCACGCACCTGCTGACCCAGCCGGTGCGGGGGCCGGCCAACCTCGTGGCACGTGCCGACCGGCACGACGACCTGGTCGCGGCGTTGGCACGCGCGTGGGGTGCACGCGTGACGGTGCCGGTGCCCGCACCGCTCCTGCGCGTCGCCCTGGGTGACTTCTCGTCGGAGGTCCTCGGGTCGATCAACGCCGACGCCGCGGTGCTGCGGGCGTCGGGCTTCGTGCCACGGCACGGCACGGTCGCCGAGGTCGCGCACTGGCTCAGGGCGTCGCGCCGCCCGGGGCCCTGACGTCCCACACCCGCCACCCGTCCGGCGTCCAGCGCAGGACGAGCTCGACCGTTCGACCCGGCGTCGCCGGCACGTCGGTGCGCTCCCCCGTCGGTGCGACCCGCACGTGTGCGCTCATGGCGGAGGTGACCTCGACCCTCACGTCACCGTCCGGCGTCGTCCCGCCGGCGGCAGCCGACACGACGTCGACCACGAGCCCGTCGCTGCGGGCACCCGCCAGCGCGGCGAGCAGGGCCTCGTCCGCCGCGAGCGCCGGCGACCCGGCGACCTCGAGGGCGGCGACGCCGCTCGCGTCGGCGTCCGCGAGCGCCGCAGCCCGCAGCCGGGTCAGTGCCGCGGCGGCCGCCGCCGGGTCCCGCTCGTCGGCCAGCAGCCGCGCATCGCCGGCATCGCCACCACCGTCCGCCGGCGCCGCTGGGATGGGCGTGGCCGCGGTGCCGCCGGCGGTGGTGGCGGGCGCGCTCGCCCCGGCAGGCGGGTCGGGCAGTGCCCGCACCACGAGGGCACCGCCGCCGAGCACCAGGACGGTCGCGGCCACGGCAGCCACCGGCCACCACGGGCGACGACGAGGTCCCCGACGCGCGCGCCGCGCAGGCGGAAGGTCGGGTGCCGCCGACCGCGCGACACCGCTTCGCCCGGCCGCGAGCGCGACCTGGGCGCCTGCGAGCTCGTCCGCCTCCGGGACCTGGACCGGCTCGGGCGTGGCCGCCGCGAACACGGCCTCCACGACCTCCTGCGAGGTGGCGCGACCCCGCAGCAGCGCCTCCAGCGCGTCGCGCAGCCGCACGGTCTCCTCCAGGCCGGCCGCCAGGTGCGCGTCGAGCGGCGGCATCAGCCCGAGCAGGGCCGCGACGAGCCGGTGCACGTCCCCGGTGGTGGTGCCCACGCCGCGCAGCGCACCGCGCAGGTCGACCAGGACGGGCACGCCGCCCGGGGTCAGCACGACGCGGTCGGCGCCGACCGCGCCGTGCGCGAGACCCGCCGCGTGCAGCTCGGCGAGCGCCTGCGCGACGGGGACCGCCACCGTCACGACCTCACCGTCGGCCAGCGGGGGCCGCGCCGCGCGCACCGCGGCGAGCGTCGGGCCGGGCACGTGCTCGCACACCAGCGCGACGCGCCCGGGGCCCAGGGGCTCCACCGCGAGGATCCGGGCGAGGTGGGGGTGCGCGAGGCCCGTGAGCAGCCCCGCCCGCGTGGCGAGCGTGGCGTCCACGGGGACGTCGGCGACCAGCACCTCGAGCCACGGGCCGTCGTCGTCCTCGACCGGCCGGGCCACCCACCACGACCCGTCCGTCCCGACGGACGAGGCGACGCGCGTACCGTGCGCCTGCAGGAGCCGGGTGACGTCGTCCGGTGGCGGGGCGGCGGTGTGCACCCCGACATCCAACACCGACGAGCACCTCCGGCGAGCGCGTCGTCCACAGGCGCTGCTCAGTCGAGGATCTGGGCCACTCCGGTCTCCGCAGCCACCCGGGCCGCGTCCAGCACCCGCGCCGTGGCGACCGCGTCCGCGGGATCGACGGGGACGGGTCCCCCGGCCCGCAGCCACGCCTGGACCGCCCGGTAGAGGTCACCGTGACCGCCCGGCGCGCGCGGCACCGGCGTGCGCTCCGCGCCACGCACGAGCCACCCCTCGTGCTCCGGCTCGCCGGGGCGCCGCCCCGCCTCCTGGGCGTCGTCGAGCACCGCGAACGGTGTCGGCTCACCCTCGAAGCTCGTGACGAGGTACGCGCCGGCGTCACCCAGCACCCGTGTCCGCGGTCCCGGCGCCCCCACGAGCCCGCCGCCCCACAGGTGGGACACGACGTGGTGGCCGGTGGCGTCGGGCGCGTGCTCGAGCGCGAGGAAGACGTCGTCGAACGCGGGCGTCGTGAGCGCGCGCAGCTCGGCGTGCACGCGCCGCACCGGCCCGAAGAGCTGGACGGCGGAGTCGACGAGGTGCGCACCCAGGTCCAGCAGCAGCCCACCGGCGACCGGGTCCTGCTCCTTCCACCGGTGCTGCGGCTGCGGTCGGAACCTCTCCCAGCGCCGCTCGAAGCGGTGCACGCGGCCGAGCGTCCCGTCCGCGAGCAGCCCTTGCAGCGTCAGCTGCTCGGGGTCCCAGCGCCGGTTCTGGAAGACGGTGAGCCGACCCTCACGTTCGCGCGCGAGCCGCACGAGCGCAGCGGCCTGCACCCGGGTCGTGGCGAGCGGCTTGTCCACGAGGACCGCCAGGTCGGCCTCGAGCGCCGCGCGCACGTGCGCCGCGTGCTCACCCGTCGGGCTCGCGACCACGACGAGGTCCAGGTCCTGCGGGTCGGCGAGCAGCGCGTCGACGTCGGGCACGACGCGCGCACCCGGCCAGTCCGCGAGCACCTGGTCGCCGCGGTGGCGCGTCACCACGGCGACGACCTCCTGACCCGTCTCACGCGCGAGCCGGGCGTGGATCCCACGCCCGGCCGCGCCGTACCCGATCAGCCCGATGCGCAGCGGTTCCATCCGGCCACTGTAGGAGGCAGTCAGCGCGTCGTCGTCGCCGCCCCACCGGCCGCGGCGTGCGCTCCGTGCTCGCCGTCCGCGGCGTCGGGACCGTGCTCGCCGGCGGCGTTGTGCGCCCCGTGCTCCGGACGGCGGGCCAACGCGCTGGGCCACCAGGAGCGCGGCCCGACGTCGTGCACGAGCCCCGGGACGAGCAGGCTGCGCACGACGAACGTGTCGACGAGGACGCCGAGCGCGACGATGAAGGCCAGCTGTGCCAGGAAGAGCAGCGGGATCACGGCCAGCGCGGCGAAGGTGGCCGCGAGCACGAGACCCGCGGAGGTGATGACGCCGCCGGTGACGGCGAGCCCGCGGGTGACCCCCTCGCGCGTGCCGACGCGCAACGACTCCTCCCGCACACGCGTCATGAGGAAGATCGAGTAGTCGACGCCCAGCGCGACGAGGAAGACGAAGCCGTACAGCGGGACGACCGGGTCGGCGTCGGGCAGGTCGAGCACGTGGTTGAAGACCAGGGCGGAGATGCCGATCGTCGCGGCGAACGACAGCACGTTGGCCGCCATCAGCAGCAGACCGGCCACCACCGAGCGGAGCAGCAGCATGAGGATCAGCAGGATCACGACCAGCACGACGGGGACGATCACGCGCAGGTCCCGCTCGCTCGCGATCTGCGTGTCCAGCGTCTCGGCTGCGGGCCCGCCGACGATCGCGTCGGGCGCCACCGCGGTGACGGCCTCGCGCAGGTCCGCGACGGTGTCCACGGCCTCCTGGCTGTCGGACGGCGCCTCGGTGACGACGTCGACGCGCACGCGGCCGTCGACGACGACCGGCGGTGCGTCGGCGCCCGCTCCCGGGGCCCCCGACGGCGCACCCGTGTAGGGGGCGGCCGAGCTCACGCCCTCGACCCCCTCGGCGGCCTCCACCACCGCGTCGAGCTCCTCCTGCGGGACCACGACGATGGCGGGCTGCACGGCACCGGCCGGGTAGTGCTCGGCCAGCACCTCCTCGCCCGCGACCGAGTCCACGGCCGTGAGGAACACGTCCGTCTGGCTCGTGCCGCCGGCGCGGAACGTCGGCACGAAGGCTGCCGCGAGCAGCAGGACGGCGGCGCTGACGATCCACACGGGACGTGCGCGTCGCGCGACGAACCGCGCCCAGCGGGCCCACAGGCCGGCGCCCTCGGCCGGGTCGGCGACCTCCGGCGGGACGGCCGTGGCGTGCTCGCCGTGCGTCGACGGCGTGGTCGCGGCCGTCGCGGGGCGCGGAGCCCGGGGCCAGAACAGGGCGCGCGAGCGCCGACCGGCGACGAGGAGGATCGCCGGCAGCAGCGTGAGCGCGGCGAGCAGGGCCGCGGCGATGCCGATCGCGGCGACGGGGCCGAGGCTGCGGTTGGAGGCGAGGTCCGACAGCAGCAGGCAGAGCAGACCGGCGACGACCGTCCCGGCGCTGGCGGCGATCGGCTCGAGGGACTGGCGCCAGGCGATGCGCATGGCGTCGGCCGGGTGGTCGGTGTGCTTCAGCTCCTCGCGGTACCGCGCGACCAGCAGCAGCGAGTAGTCGACGGCGGCGCCGACGACGAGGATCGACAGGATGCCCTGCGCCTGACCGTTGAGCACGAGCACCCCCGCGTCCGCGAGCTCGTACACCACCAGCCCGGCGAGGGCGAGGGCGAAGACGGCCGTGAAGATCACGACGAGCGGCAGGAACGGCGAGCGGTAGACGACGACGAGGATGAGCAGCACGGCGCCGAGCGCGACGAGCAGCAGCAGACCGTCGATGCCGGCGAAGGCGGTGCCGAGGTCCGTGACGAACCCCGCCGGTCCGGTCACCCACGCCTCGAGACCGAGGTCGCCGGCGCCGGACGCGGTCGCGCCCAGCTCGTCGTCGAGCGCGGCCCGCAGGTCGGCGACCAGGACGTTGGTGAGGGACTCCTCCCCCACGAGCTCCTCCGCCGCCTCGGCGTCGAGCGGGACGGCGAGCAGGATCGCCTCACCGTCCTCGGAGGGGATCGGGACGATGTCACCGGTCAGGCGCTCCGCCCAGGTCCCGTCGCCGACCTCCGTCTGCGCGAACTCACCGGCGAACTGCGCCACGGCACCCAGCTGCTCGTCGGTGACGTCACCACCGTCGGCAGGGGTCAGCACGACGAGCGCAGGTAGGGTCTGCGTGTCGACGAACTCGCGGGAGGCCTCCGCCGCCCGTGTGGACTGCGCCGACGAGGGCAGAAAAGCAGCGGCGTCGTTCGTCTGGACCTGGGACAGCTTGCCCTGGGCCATCCCCCCCACGGAGGCGAACCCCATCCATACGACGAGCACCACAGCGACGGCCACCGCACGGGCCACGGGATTCCTCAGCATGCTGAGTATCATGGACCCCGAGCAGGAGGTCGGCAAACGGGAGGTCGAGTGAGCACCCCGCAGGTGCCGCCGGTGGACCACTGGCCGGTCGGACGGATGCTGTCCGCCGTCGCGCGGCGGATCGAGCGTGCGTGGGACGCGCACCTGGCGTCGTGGGACCTGAACCACGCGAGCCTTCCGGTCCTCGTCCACGTCACGGTCGCGCCGATGTCGCAGCGCGAGCTCGCCGACGCGTGCGGCGTCACCGAGCAGACGATGAGCCGTGTGGTCGCCCGGCTCGAGCGCACCGGTTACGTGACGCGCCGCCCGCACGCGGACGACCGCCGACGTCACGTGATCGACATCACGCCCGCGGGCGCCGCCGCCCTCGCGGCGTGCGCCGATCCCCGACCGGCCCAGGAGCAGGTGCTCGGGCACCTGCCGCCCGAGCGTCGAGCGCTGCTCGACGAGCTGCTGCGTGAGCTCGTCGCGCCGTGGGAGCTGCTGCCCGGACCGGTGCGCCCTCGCGAGACCGCTCACCCGTCGGCACCGACCGTCTAGCCTGGCGAGCATGCGCGTCGAACCGCTCGAGCTCGGCACCCGCCTGCAGCCGTACGTGCCCACCTGGGACCTGCAGCGCGAGATCCACGCGGCCGTCGCCGCCGGTGAGCGCGAGGACAC
The DNA here is from genome assembly GCF_015234515.1 of Cellulomonas sp. Taxonomy (GTDB): domain Bacteria; phylum Actinomycetota; class Actinomycetes; order Actinomycetales; family Cellulomonadaceae; genus Cellulomonas. The sequence goes on along the minus strand of NZ_JADGMY010000011.1, from coordinate 211,393 downwards.
GCTCCTGCTCGTCGAGCACGAGCCCGTCTACACCGCGGGCAAGCGCACGGCGCGCTCCGACCGTCCCGTCGACGGCACGCCCGTCGTCGACGTCGACCGCGGAGGGCGCATCACGTGGCACGGGCCGGGTCAGCTCGTCGGGTACCCGATCGTGCGCCTCGCGGAACCGGTGGACGTCGTGCGCTACGTCCGCGCCCTCGAGGAGGCGCTGATCCGCACGTGCGCCGACGTCGGGGTCACCGCCGGACGCGTCGAGGGGCGCAGCGGCGTGTGGCTGCCCGCCGACGACGCCACCGCGTCGCCGCTGCCACGCCGTGAGCGCAAGGTCGCCGCGATAGGCGTGCGCGTCGCCCGGGGCACGACGATGCACGGCTTCGCCCTGAACTGCACCGCGTCGCTCGACTGGTACTCGCGGATCGTGCCGTGCGGCATCGACGACGCCGACGTCACGACGCTGTCCGCCGAGGCGGCGCGCAGCGTCACGATCGCCGAGGTCGCGCCCGTGGTCGTCGGGCACCTGCAGGACGTGCTCGGCCCGCTGCTGGCCGTGCACCACGCGGCGGCGACCGGCCGCTGAGCCGCTACGCGTCCCGCTCGATCGAGCGCAGCGCGGCCGCGATCCCCTGTGCCCAGGCGCGGACCGCGTCGAGGTCGCGGAAGTCGCCGGCGTCGGCGCGGGTGAGCGCGACGAGCGCACGCTCGGAGATGTTGAGCCCGTCGCGGTCCAGCCGTCCGGCGAACACCGCCACGTCGCGCACCCCCGTCGTGCGGGCGATGTCGGTCACGTCGTCGGGCACCGTCTCGGGCATGGGCGGGTCCCCCACGGGACCGGACCAGAACAGCCACGTCGGGCGCTGCCGCAGCTGGCCGGCCTGCCGCTCGACGAGGTCGCGCAGCCCGAGCGCCAGCCGCCCGACGTACACGGCCGAGCCCATCACCACGGCGTCGTAGGGCTCGACGTGCTCGACGTCGTCCGGCTCGAGCTCGTCCACGTCGTGGCCCGCCGCGCGCAGCTGCGAGGCGACCTCCGCACCCATCTCGCGCGTCGCTCCATGCCGCGACGCCACCGTCACCAGGACGCGCATCGCGCCACCTCCTCCAGGCCGGCCGGTCGCCCCCCGCGGGCCGGCGGTCGACCGTCTCGCCCCAGCCTGCCCCCCGGGCGCCCGATGCGCGCGGGACAGAGGTCCCCGTCACACCCCGTGGACAGGGGAGGTCCGCGTAAGCGGGCTAGGCTGACGGCGTGACGATCGCTCCCGAGGGCCGCCGCATGCTCCGGGTGGAGGCGCGCAACGCCGCCACCCCGATCGAGAAGAAGCCGGAGTGGATCCGCACGCGGGCCACGACCGGCCCCGAGTACAGCGAGCTCAAGGGCCTGGTGCGCCGCGAGGGCCTGCACACGGTCTGCGAGGAAGCGGGCTGTCCCAACATCTTCGAGTGCTGGGAGGACCGCGAGGCCACCTTCCTCATCGGGGGTGACCAGTGCACGCGGCGCTGCGACTTCTGCCAGATCGACACCGGCAAGCCAGCGGCGCTCGACACCGACGAGCCGCGCCGCGTCGCCGAGTCGGTCCAGGCCATGGGCCTGAAGTACTCGACCATCACGGGCGTGGCGCGCGACGACCTGCCCGACGGCGGCGTGTGGCTGTACGCCGAGACGGTGCGCCAGATCCACGCCATGAACCCCGGCACCGGCGTCGAGCTGCTCATCCCCGACTTCAACGCGGTCCCCGAGCTGCTGGACCTGATCAACGAGTCGCGTCCCGAGGTGCTGGCCCACAACCTCGAGACCGTGCCGCGGATCTTCAAGCAGATCCGCCCGGCCTTCCGCTACGAGCGCTCGCTGTCCGTCCTGACACGCGCCCGCGAGGCCGGCCTGGTGACCAAGTCGAACCTCATCCTCGGCATGGGTGAGACGACCGAGGAGGTCGTCGAGGCGCTGCAGGACCTGCACGACGCGGGCTGCGACCTCATCACCATCACGCAGTACCTGCGTCCGTCCGTGCGTCACCACCCCGTCGCCCGCTGGGTCCGCCCGGAGGAGTTCGTCGAGCTCTCCGAGGAGGCCGAGCGCATCGGGTTCCTCGGGGTGATGTCCGGACCGCTCGTGCGCTCGTCGTACCGGGCGGGGCGGCTGTGGGGCCAGGCGATGCGACGTCGCGGCCTGGAGATCCCGGACGCGCTGGCGCACCTCGGCGAGCCGATGACGGCCCGCCAGGAGGCGTCCGCCCTGCTCTCCAGGACGACTGCGGGCTGACGCGGACGACGGCTCGGTCGCACGCGTCCGCGCCGGTAGACTCCCGGCTCATGGCACGCGAGCGCTCCACGTCCCCGCAGGGCTCCTCCTCGAGCACGGGGGCGGGCACCGGGAAGGTCAAGAAGACCCGCTGGTACCACCAGGTCTGGCAGGCGTTCCAGATCACCCGGCAGTCGGACCCCGCCGTCACGTGGATCATCCTCGCGGTGTTCCTCGGCATCGTGGCGCTCGGCGTCGTGATCGGCCTGCTGATCAACCAGCTCGTCTACGTGCTGATCCTCAGCATCCCGTTCGCGGTCCTGGGTGCGATGTTCGTGCTGGCACGACGGGCCGAGACGGCCGCGTACACGCGCATCGAGGGCCAGCCCGGCGCCGCCCTCGCGGCGCTCGGCACGCTGCGCCGCGGGTGGACCTTCACGCAGGAGCCCGTCGCGGTCGACCCGCGCACGCAGGACCTGGTCTTCCGGGGCGTCGGACGGCCCGGGGTCGTCCTCGTCGGCGAGGGCCCGTCCCACCGCGTCGGCAAGCTGCTCGAGGCGGAGCGCAAGCGCACGGCGCGCGTGGTGTCCGGCGCGCCGATCCACCTCATCCAGGTCGGTGACGGCGAGGGCCAGGTGCCGCTGCGCAAGCTGCCGCGCACCGTCACCAAGCTCAAGCCGCAGCTCACCAAGGACGAGGTCGCTGTCGTGCTGCGCCGGGTCACGTCCCTCGGCGCCGCGAAGCTGCCCGTGCCGAAGGGGATCGACCCGACGCGTGCACGCCCCGACCGCAAGGGCATGCGCGGGCGCTGAGCCCCGCGGCGGTGCGTCGGGGCGGTCAGCGCCGGACGAGCACCGTTCCCGCCGCACGGTCGTGCAGGCCGCGACCGTCGCCGTCCCAGATCACCGCCGGCAGCACCAGGCAGAGCAGCCCGGTCCGCACGAGTGCAGCCACCACGCCGGGTGGGCGGTGCGCGAGCTGCGGCGGCCCGTCGGGCGCCGCCTGGATCGCCCGCCGCACCTGCAGGCCGAGCAGGCGGTGCCCCAGGGTGTGCCCGAGCGTCGCGACGAGCACGACGTTCTCGAGCGCGAAGACCGCCAACGTCGCCAGGGAGTCCCCGCGCAGCAGGTAGAGCCCGTCGGTGCGCGAGGGCAGCAGCACCGCGGAGACGGCGAGGCAGGCGGCCCAGTCGATCGCGAGCGCGACGACGCGGCGACCCAGGCGCGCGAGCGATCCCGGGCCCGTCGCGGGCAGGCCCAGCCGCGCGCCGCGCGCGGGTCCGTCCCCGTCGTCGTGGCCACCGGGTCCACCCTCGAGCCAGGAGCCCACGGAGTCGCGCGTCACCATGCGTCCAGCCTACGTGCGCCACCGATCGGCCCGATGCACCCGCCATGTCGTGCGATCGTTACCTCGCACGCAGGTCCGTAACCTCCCGGAAACAGCGAGGCCACGGCAGGGAAACCCGCCGCTCCTAGCCTCGCTCTGCCCGGGACGACCGGGCACCATCGACCGAGGAGCAGCGGATGTTCACGAAGCCAGAGGAAGTCCTGGCGTTCATCAAGAGCGAGGACGTCAAGTTCGTCGACGTGCGGTTCTGCGACCTGCCGGGCGTGATGCAGCACTTCAACGTGCCTGCCGCCTCGCTCGACGCGGACTTCTTCACCGACGGCCAGATGTTCGACGGGTCCTCGATCCGCGGCTTCCAGGCGATCCACGAGTCCGACATGAAGCTGATCCCGGACCTGACGACGGCCTACGTCGACCCGTTCCGCACGGAGAAGACGCTCAACATCAATTTCCACATCGTCGACCCGTACACCGACGAGCCGTACAGCCGCGACCCGCGCCAGGTCGCCGCGAAGGCCGAGGCGTACCTGAAGTCGACCGGCATCGCGGACACCGCGTTCTTCGCGCCCGAGGCCGAGTTCTACATCTTCGACGACATCCGGTTCCAGACCCGCCAGGACGCGTCGTTCTACTACATCGACTCCATCGAGGGCGCCTGGAACACGGGCCGCAAGGAGGAGGGTGGCAACCTCGGGCACAAGACGCCCTACAAGGGCGGCTACTTCCCCGTCCCGCCGGTCGACCACTTCGCCGACCTGCGCGACCAGATCTCGCTGCAGCTCGACGAGCTGGGCTTCCAGGTCGAGCGCGCCCACCACGAGGTCGGCACGGCCGGTCAGGCGGAGATCAACTACCGCTTCGACACCCTCGGCAAGTCGGCCGACAAGGTGCAGCTGTTCAAGTACGTCGTGAAGAACGTGGCGCACGAGAACGGCCGCACGGCGACGTTCATGCCGAAGCCGCTGTTCGGCGACAACGGCTCGGGCATGCACGTCCACCAGTCGCTGTGGAAGGACGGCGAGCCGCTGTTCTTCGACGAGAAGGGCTACGGCGGCCTGTCGGACATGGCGCGCTGGTACATCGGCGGCCTGCTCAAGCACGCGCCGGCGCTGCTGGCGTTCACCAACCCGACGGTGAACTCCTACCACCGCCTGGTGCCCGGCTTCGAGGCCCCCGTCAACCTGGTGTACTCGGCCCGCAACCGCTCCGCGTGCATCCGCATCCCGGTCACAGGCTCGAACCCGAAGGCCAAGCGCATCGAGTTCCGCGTGCCCGACCCGTCGTCGAACCCGTACCTCGCGTTCGCGGCCATGCTCATGGCCGGCCTCGACGGCATCCAGAACCGGATCGAGCCGCCGGACCCGGTCGACAAGGACCTGTACGAGCTGCCCCCGGAGGAGCACGCGCTCATCGAGCAGGTCCCGGGCTCGCTGTCCGAGGTCCTCGACAACCTCGAGGCCGACCACGACTGGCTGACGGCCGGCAACGTCTTCACGCCGGACCTCATCCAGACGTGGATCGACTACAAGCGCTCCGCCGAGGTCGACCCGATCCGGCTGCGTCCGCACCCGCACGAGTTCGAGCTGTACTACGACTGCTGATCGTCAGGCGTCACGGCTGCTCCCGTGAGCGCCTGACCTGCAAGACCGGCACCCCCGTCGCCCTCGTGGCGGCGGGGGTGCCGCTTTTCTTGCCACAACCGCGTGCGGAGGTTGCCGCAATGGCGGGCCTTCTCACGGTGCTCGACTTCGTCGATGGCGACAGCGCCCGGGTCTGCCCGAACTGCGCCGCCGCTGGTGCCGACAAGCCGGCCGGCGCGAGTGGCATCGCCGCGAGCACGGTGGGTCCTGCCGCGGCCGGATCCTCGGCGGCGGCGACCAGCGCCACCTACGTGGTCTCCGAGGACGCGGCCCTCGCGGCGATCGCAGCAGCACGCGCGGCACGGAAGGCCGCGGCGTGAGCGCCCGACGCCGGGGCATCCCGATCGGCGCCAGCGGCCGCGTCACGCTCATCGAGCCGACGCAGGCCAAGCCGAACTACCGGATCATCTGGTACCACGAGCACGGTCGACGCGCCGGCGAGCTCTGCGGTAGCCGCCGCGCGCAGGAGGCGTGGAACCGAGCGCAGGCCTTGGACGCCCGGCTCAGCGCAGGTCGCAGCCGCGGGGCGCGCTGCGAGTCTGCGCGTCGAGGCGGGCGACCAGGACGAACCGCTGGGCGCCGGGGTCAAGCGCGCCAGGCGGCGCCGCTCGCCGTACCGGGCTGCGCGTGGGCGCGTCTGGCCTACGCCCAGGGCTCACTCTTCCATCCCACGCAGACATCACGAGTGGTACGCTACTTCGATGAGTGGGACATACCCTGTGACCATGGGAGACCGCGGGCGGCTCGTCGTCCCCGCGGAGGTGCGCGCACACACCGGCCTGGCAGAAGGCGTCCCGCTGCTGCTGCTCGAGACACCCGGCGGCCTGGTGCTCATGACCCGCGAACAAGCGCGCGACCTCCTGCGCAGCCAGCTCGCCGGCACGGACGTCGTCGCCCAGCTCCTCGCTGACCGTCGCTCCGCCGCAGCAGCAGAGGACGCCGCGTGACGGCTGTTCTTGACGCCTCCGCAGTCCTGGCCTTCCTCGCCGGTGAACCCGGGGCCGACGTCGTGGAGGAGGCGCTGGCCGGCGGCACAGTGTGCTCGGCCGTGAACTGGTCCGAAGTCGCACAGAAGATCCGCGCTGGTGGAGGGGACTGGTCCGTCGCCTCCGCCCTGCTCGCCAGCTACGGCCTGTCCCTCCACGATGCCACCGCCCGGGACGGTGAGGCGGCGGCCGCGCTGTGGCAGCGCGGATCCGGTCTGTCGCTCGCTGACCGCTTCTGTCTCGCGCTCGCCAACCGGCTGGACGTAGTGGCCCTGACCGCCGACACCGCCTGGGGTTCTTCCGAACGGGTGCGGCAGATTCGCTAGCCGGTGCGCAGGCATCGTGTCCCGAGAGACGCAGGACGAGGTCGTCGTGGGCCGGTGGGCCGGCCTTCTTGGCGCCCCTGGCCCGTGGCTTCCCGAAGGCCGACCACCAGCCGTTGCCCGAGCAGATCCGCCACACCCGCCGGTCGCACGCCCGGTGCACGGCGCGGGTGGCCTCGTCGGCCAGGAGCCGGTAGCCGAACTCCGGGTCGTCACGGTGGGCGTCGAACAACGCGTTGGCCAGGTGCGCCTCGTCGAGCTCCCGATGCGTCACGGGCGCGGCGAGCCAGCGGTAGTAGGGCTGTCTGGCGAGCTTGAGGACCCGGCACGTCACCGCGACGGGGATGCCGTCTGCGGCGAGCTCGCTCACGAGCGGGTAGAGCCTCTTCCCGGCAGGTGCGCCTGGGACAGGTAGGCCGCTGCGCGGCGCAGGATCTCGTTCTCCTGCTCGAGTAGTCGGATGCGGCGGTTCGCCTCCCGCAGTTCGGCGGACTCGACACGGCTCTGGCCGGGCCGCTGACCGTCCTCGACGTCGGCGTCACGCAACCAGTTGCGCAGGCACGACTCGGCGATCGGCGAAGTCGGCTGCGACCTGCTCGATCGGAGCATCCCCGCGGCGAGCCACCGCCACGACATCGTCGCGGAACCCCTTGGGATAGGGCCTGGGCACGATGCGCATCCTTCCAGCGACGCCCCCGGCGCCACAGGTGGGTGTCACCTACTCGTGCACCAGCCCCAAACTCGCTGAGCAGCACAAACGCAGCGGAGTTGGCTGTCGCTCGAGCTCTACTACGACTGCTGATCGTCAGGCGTCACGGCTGCTCCCGTGAGCGCCTGACCTGCAAGACCGGCACCCCCGTCACCCTCGTGGCGGCGGGGGTGCCGCACTCTCACCGGCCCAGCACAGCGCCGCCGTTGACGCTGAGCACCTGCCCGGTCACCCAACCGGCGTCCTCGGAGGCCAGGTACTGCACCGCCCCTGCGACATCGGCCGGCGCTCCTGCGCGACCGAGCAGCGTCTGGCTCACGAGCGCATCGTGCCGTGGAGACCGTCCGCTCTCGTTGAAGAACTCCGTGTCGGCCACGTAGCCGGGGGCCACGGAGTTGACGGTGATGCCGTCCCGGCCACCGCGCACGGCGAGCTCGGCGCTCCACGCGAGCAGACCGGCCTTCGCCGCGCCGTAGGCACCTCCCCCACCGCGCTGAGCAGCGATCGAGCTGATGGTGACGACCCGACCGCCCGGTCGGGCAAGGACCGGCCACAACGCCTCGGTGAGCATCATCGCGGACAGCAGGTTCTGGTCGAGGACGTGGCGCCACGCCTGGAGTCGCCCGTGCAGGCCCGGCGCGGGCGGTTCGCCGACGCCCCCGGCGTTGTTGACGAGGACGTCGACCACCCTGCCCTCGAGCGCGTCGGCGACACGGAGGACGGCGTCCGGGTCGGTCAGGTCGGCCTGGACCGCACGGACGGCGGCGTCGACGTGTGCACGCTGCACACGCTCTAAGGGCTCCAGCCGACGTCCGACGACGACGACCTCGGCGCCCTCCGACACGAACCGGTCCGCGATGGCGCGACCCATGCCCGTACCCCCGCCGGTGATGACGACCGTCCGCGCAGCGCTCGGCACGGCTCCTGGGACAGCTGACTCGGCCACGGCACGACACCTCTCGTCTCTACGTCGTCCCCGGGGCCAGAGGCTAGGCCCTCGCGTCGGGGCGCAGGAGCCAGCGGTCGACCCGGACCTCGACCATGACCCGCGGCCCGTCCTGGCGCTCGTCGGCGGCGTCCCAGCCGTCGTACTTGGCGGCGAAGCGGGCCAGGAGCGAGGCATGCGCGTGGATGTCGCGGTCCACGTGCGCGTGGCCCTCGGCGACGACCGGTCGGGCCCCTGAGCCGTCGACCGCGATCGCGACGCGCGGGTCGCGCTCCAGGTTGGCGACCTTGACGTTGACCGTCGAGCTCGCGATCCAGAACGTGTCCCCGTCGAGCAGGAACCACACGGGCGTGACGTGCGGCGAGCCGTCCGGCCGCAGCGTCGTCAGCCACACGCAGGGCTGCTCGGCGAGGCGCGCGACAGCGGCACGGCGGGCGACCTCCGGTCGAGATGTACCGTCCGGCCCCGGGCCGGCGACGCCGGGCCGCATCCCGGCGAGCACGATGTCGACCATCCGGGGCACGAGATCGGGGACGTCGCGCGCGACCGGTTCGGGCAGCGGACGGGTGATCAGGCCGATGCCGAGCACGAGGTCGAGCGGTTCCAGGTCCTGGCGGACCAGGCCGGCGGCGCGAGCGGCACCCAGCAGGTCACCCACGCCCGTGAGCGTCTCGGCCTGCGCCACGCGCACGTGCGCGGACATGTCGTCCGTGAGGTGCTCGGTCAGCGCGGCGGACAGCGCCCCGACGTCGAGCTGGACGAGCCGGCGGACGTACTCGTGCCACGCGGCCTGCGGATCCTGGGCCATGCCCTCCAGCGCCTCGTCGGCCGCCGCGTGCACGTCGTCCAGGATGGCGAGGGCCACCTCCTCGGCCAGCGCGGCCCGCGAGGAGAAGTTGCGATAGAGCGTCGCGATGCCCACGTCCGCTGCCTCGGCGACCGCGTCGAGGGCGATGTCGCTGCCGTGCAGGGCGAACAGGTGCCGAGCCGCGCGGATGAGCGCGGCGCGACGACGCGCTGCGTCCGCGCGCATGGCCCCCTCCTCGGTGTGACGATGCCCACGTGCGGGCCTCTCGACACCCATCAGCCTAACCGGAGGGCTATCATCCACATAAGCGGACGATGATCCTCCGCTTGTCCCGGATGAAGGAACTCATGACTGCGACGACCGAGCTCGCCCCCGCCCCGCGCGACCCCGAGGGCGAGGTCGCTCCCCCGCGCAAGCGCAAGCAGCTGACCAAGATGGTGGGCATGACCGTCGCCCTCGGCGCGGTCCTGGCCGTCCTGCTGGCCATCTTCATCCTCCCGTCGCTGAAGAGCGGGCCGACCGACCTGCCGGTCGGGCTCGTCGGCTCGTCGCAGGAGGCGGACCGCTTCGAGGAGGCCCTGACGGCTTCCGCGCCCGGCGCCTACCAGGTCCAGGAGTTCACCGACCAGGCGACGCTGATCGAGGCGGTGCGCGGGCGCGAGGTCGTCGGCGGCTTCGTCGTCGGGCCCAACGGTGTCCACAGCGTCGTCGCCTCCGCCGGTGGCGGCGCCATCGCGCAGTCCGTCTCCGCCACCGCGCAGGGCATCGGTACCGCGATGGGCGTCCCCGTCACGACCGACGACGTCGTCGCACTGCCGACCACCGACCCGTCGGGCATCGGCATCGGCGGCCTGGCGTTCCCGCTCGTGTTCGGCGGCATCGTGCCCGTCGTCGCGTTCCGGACCGCGTTCGCGCGCAGCAACACCTGGAAGCTCGTGGGCCTGCTCACCTTCTCCGTGGTCGGTGGCCTCGTCGTCGCCACCGTGCTGCGGTTCGCCTTCGGCAGCATCGACTCCGCGTTCCTGCCGGTCGCCGCCGCCATGGCACTGGGCATCGCCGCCATGGCGTTCCCGCTCACCGGGCTCCAGGAGGCATTCGGCGGCAAGGGGTTCACGATCGGGGCGATGTCGATGATGTTCCTCGGCAACCCGTTCGCGGGCATCGCCACCACCGCCGCGTGGCTGCCGACCGGGCTCGGTGCGTTCGGGCAGATCCTGCCCCCCGGGGCGACCGGCACCCTCGTCCGCTCGGTCGCGTACTTCGGTGGCACGGGCGGTCTGACCGCCGGTCTCACGCTCGGTGCGTGGGTCGTCGTCGGGCTCGTCGTCCACGCGGTCGGCACCCGTCGCACGCGGAAGGCCGCCCCCGCCGTGGCAGCCGCCGAGGTGGCCGCAGCCTGACCCACCCGCGGCGTCAGCCCGGCGAGCCGGCCGGGCCGACGCGCCGCACGCGCCACGCGGTCAGGTCGTAGCCCTGGCTGACGTCGTTCCACCGCACCCGCGGGGGCCCGGCCGTCGCGACGTCGTCGTGCAGCAGGAGCGCGGAGACGAAGATCTCCGCCTCCATCGACGCCAGCGGCGCGCCAGGGCACCGGTGGTGTCCGTCACCGAACGCGAGCACGACCGGGCCGACCGCGCGCGTCATCGGACGTGCCGGGCACACCGCGAGCGGGTCGTCACCGACGACCCGCTCGTCGGCGTTCACGGCCCGCAGGTCGAGCTCGATCAACGCTCCGGCCGGGACCTCGACCGGCCCGTCGGGACCGTCGAGCGTGAGCGGAGCCGTCGTGCGCCGCAGCAGGTGCCCGACGACGGGCTCGACGCGCAGCACCTCCTCGATGATCGCGACGCGGCCGTCGCGGTCGGACCCGCGGTACCGGGCGAGCAGCGCGTCGTCGTCGAGCAGGTGCCACACGGCCGCCGTCATGAGCTCGCGCGTCGTCGCCATGCCGGCGGCGGCGTACGTGACGCACTCGGTGAGGATCTCCAGGTCGGTGTAACCGGCGTCGAGCAGGCTGCTGATCAGGTCCTCGCCGCGCCGTCGGCGCCGCACCCGGATCGCGGGCCTCACGTCGAACACGTAGAACCGCAGGATCGCCGTGTTCCGCAGCGCCGCCCGCGCGCGCGTGAGCGGCGAGCCGCCCGACGGCACGGGCTCGAAGAACTCCGCGAGCCGGCCCCGCATGCGCGGAGAGGCCCCGTGGTCGAGGCCGATGACGCGGGACGTGACCTCGACCGCCATCTGCATCGTGATCGCCGTGAGGTCCGTCCAGCGGTCGGTGCGCACCTGCGCGACGTGCCGCTCGGCCGTCGCCGCCATCCAGTCCCGGTACCCGGCGACGACCCGCGGCGCGAGCAGGTGCGCGGCCGCGCGGCGCTGGGCGTGGTGCTGCTCCCCCTCCTGGTACAGGATCGGCGGCCGCATCCGGACGGGCCCCTGGTTGAGCGTGTCGGCGCCGAACCCCGCCTGGCGCGTCGCCTCGGGCTGACGCAGGACGGCGCGGGCGAGCGCGTGGGAGCGGACGCGCCAGCGCTCGCGTGGCCCTGGCACGTGCTCGAGGTCCGGACCCGGCCCGTCGTCGGGCTGCGCGAGCTTGCGCACGGGGCAGCCGGCCGCCGTGCTCTGCGTCTGCCCGTCCGCCGTGGCCATCACCCGATCGACTGTAGGGGCCACCCGTCCAGGCGACCACACGGGCGGCTCAGCCGTAGAAGACGCGCTCCACGACGGCTCGCGCGCGGCGCGCGGTCCGCAGGTACGTCTCCTCGAGCATCCCGCCCGACCCCGGCGGGTGACCGAGCACGCGCGCGACGCCCGCGAGCGCCGTGCGGTCGTGCGGCAGGACGTCGGCGTGCGCCCCCTCGGCGCGCCCCGTCCACAGGACGTTCGCGTCGCGCACGCGGGACGCGAGCAGCCACGCCTCGCGCAGGACGGCCGTGTCGTCCGCCGCGATCAGTCCGGCGTCCCGCGCCGCGTCGAGCGCGTCGAGCGTCGAGGTGGTCCGCAGGCCGGGCACGGCGTGCGCGTGCTGCAGCTGCAGCAGCTGGGCGGTCCACTCGACGTCGCTGATGCCGCCGCGGCCCAGCTTGAGGTGCCGCGAGGGCTCGACGCCGCGCGGCAGCCGCTCGGCCTCGACCCGCGCCTTGATGCGGCGGATCTCGCGCTCCGTGGCGGCGTCCAGACCCCCGGCGGGGTACCGCAGCGGGTCGATGAGCGCGACGAACCGCTCCCCCAGCCCTTCGTCGCCCGCGACGGGCCGCGCGCGCAGCAGCGCCTGGCTCTCCCACGGGGACGACCACCGCTGGTAGTACTCGACGTACGCGTCGAACGACCGCGCCAGCGGACCGTTGCGCCCCTCGGGCCGCAGGTCGGCGTCCACGCTCAAGGTCGGCTCGGGACCGACGCTGCCCAACAGCTGGCGCACCCGCGTGGCCACCGCCACCGCGAAGTCCTGCGCCACCTTGCCGTCGGCCCCGGGCACGGGGTCGTGCACGAACATCACGTCGGCGTCCGACGAGTACGCCATCTCACGCCCGCCCAGCCGGCCCATCGCCACGACGAGGAGCCGGGTCGGGCTCGCGTCCAGTCCCGCGGCGGTCCGGGCGTCGGACTCCGCGACCCGCAGCGTGCCGGCGAGCACGGCGTCGGCCGTCACCGTCAGGCTCTGCGACGCCCGCACCCCCGTCGTCACGCCGAGCACGTCCGCGACGGCCGTGCGCGCCAGCTCCCGCCTCCGCAGGGCGCGCAGCGCCGTGACCGCCGGCACCGGCTCGGCGGCCCGGCGCAGGACCGCGTCCGCCTCGGCGGCGAGCCGCTCGGCGGACCGCGGCGCGAGCTCCGCGTCGTCGTCGAGCCACGTCACGGACTCGGGCGACCGGCGCAGTGCGTCAGCGACGTACCGGGAGGTCGACAGCACGTGCGCGAGGTTCTGGGCCGCGGTGCCCGAGTCCCGCAGCAGCTTGAGGTACCAGTGCGTCGTGCCGAGCTGGTCGGACAGGCGCCGGAAAGCGAGCAGCCCGCCGTCCGGGTCGGCCCCGTCCGCGAACCAGCCGAGCATGACCGGCAGGAGCTGGCGCTGGATCGCCGCCCGCCGGGAGACACCGTCGGTCAGCGCCGCGATGTGCCGGACGGCACCGGCCGGGTCCCGGTACCCGATGGCGGCCAGCCGGGCGCGCGCCGCCTCCGGTGCGAGCCTCGCCTCCTCGGTCGACAGCGCGGCGGTGGCCGGCAGCAGCGGCCGGTAGAACAGCTCCTCGTGCAGCCGCCGCACGTCGCGGCGGGTCGTGCGCCAGCGCGCGAGCAGGCCCTCCGGGCCCTCGGCCCGCATGCCCATCGTGCGGGCGAGGCGCCGCAGGTCCGCGTCGGACGTCGGCACCAGGTGCGTGCGCTGCAGGCGGTGCAGCTGGATGCGGTGCTCCATCATCCGCAGCCACCGGTAGCACACGGCCAGCTGCGCGGCGTGGTCCCGCCCGACGTAGCCCCCGGCGGCCAGCGCCGCCAACGCCGTCAGCGTGCTGGGGCTGCGGATCGTCTCGTCCGCACGCCCGTGGACGAGCTGCAGCAGCTGCACCGTGAACTCCACGTCCCGCAGGCCACCGCTGCCGAGCTTGAGCTGACGGTCCGCCTCGGCGCGCGGGATGTGGGCCTCGACCCGCCGGCGCATCGCCTGCGAGTCCTCGACGAAGTTGTCCCGCTGGACCGCCGACCACACGAACGGCGACACGGCCTCGACGTACGCGCGTCCCACCTCGCGGTCCCCTGCCAGCGGGCGGGCCTTGAGCAGCGCCTGGAACTCCCACGTCTTCGCCCAGCGCTCGTAGTACGCGCGGTGGCTCGCGACGGTCCGCACCAGCGGGCCGTCCTTGCCCTCGGGGCGCAGCGCGGCGTCGACGGGCCACAGCGCGGGCTCGCCCGCCGGGGCGCAGCAGGCGCGCGCCACGCCGGCGGCCAGCCGGGCGCCGGTGACCATGGCCACGTCCTCGGGCGTGCCGTCGACCGGCTCGGCGACGTACACGACGTCGACGTCGGAGACGTAGTTGAGCTCGCGCCCGCCCGCCTTGCCCATCCCGATGACGGCCAGGCGCACGCCGCGCCCCTCGTCGTCGAGCTCGGCACGGGCGAGCGCCAGCGACGCCTCGAGCGCCGCCGCCGCGAGGTCCGCAAGCGCGGCACCGACGCCCGGCATCCGGCTCAGGGGGTCGTCCGCCGTCAGGTCGGTCGCGGCGATCCGGAGCAGCCGGGTCCGGTACGCACGCCGCATCGCGTCGACGCCCGGCGTGCCCGACAACCCTGCGACTGGCACCTCGGCGTCGGGGTCGGCGTCGACGGCACGCAGCAGCTCGGCACGCACCTGTCCCGCGTCCACACCGAGGCCGGGGGCCGGATCCGCGACGACGCGCAGGTTGCCCGGGTGCGCGGCGAGCGTGTTGCCGATGGCGGACGAGGCGCCGGTCAGCGCGAGCAGCCGGCGACGCGCCGGCCCGTCGTCGGCCAGCACGTCGCGCAGCAGGCCCGACAGCGCCGGGTCCCGCTGCACCGCCCCGGCCACCTTCGCGAGCGCGAGCAGGGCCTCGTCGGGGTCACCGACGTCGCCCAGCCCGCCGACGACGTGGTCGACCGCGTCCGGGTCCACCGCGCGCAGCGCCGCGTCGGCCAGGAGTCGCTCCGCACGCGGCACGTCGGCCACGCCCACCCGAGTCAGCCGGGCTGCGACAGAGGCGCCGCGGCCCGTGGACGTCGACATGGCGTCAGATCAGCGGCAGGAACCGCTGCAGCTCGTACGGGGTCACCTGCGCACGGTACTCGGCCCACTCCTGGCGCTTGTTGCGCAGGAAGTAGTCGAAGACGTGCTCCCCGAGCGTCTCGGCGACGAGCTCGGAGCGCTGCATGACCTCGATCGCCGCCTCCAGCGACGTCGGCAGCGGCTCGATGCCGAGCGCCTTGCGCTCGGCGTCCGTCAGCTCCCAGACGTCGTCGTCGGCGCCCTCGGGCAGCTCGTACCCCTCCTCGATGCCCTTGAGCCCGGCCGCGAGCAGCACCGCGAACGAGAGGTACGGGTTGGTGGCCGAGTCCACGGCGCGGTACTCGACGCGGCTCGAGTTGCCCTTGCCGGGCTTGTACATCGGCACGCGCACGAGGGCGGAGCGGTTGTTGTGCCCCCAGCAGATGAAGCTCGGCGCCTCGGCGCCGCCCCAGAGCCGCTTGTAGGAGTTGACGAACTGGTTGGTCACCGCGGTGATCTCCGCGGCGTGCCTCAGCAGCCCCGCGATGAACGACCGCGCGACCTTCGACAGCTCGAGCGGCGCCCCCGCCTCGTGGAACGCGTTGCGGTCGCCCTCGAACAGCGACAGGTGCGTGTGCATGCCGGAGCCCGGCTGGTCCGCCAGCGGCTTGGGCATGAAGGACGCGAACACGCCCTGCTCGAGCGCGACCTCCTTGACCACCGTGCGGAACGTCATGATGTTGTCGGCGGTGGTGAGCGCGTCGGCGTACCGCAGGTCGATCTCGTTCTGGCCCGGGCCCGCCTCGTGGTGCGAGAACTCGACCGAGATCCCCATCGACTCGAGCATCGTGATCGCGGCGCGCCGGAAGTCGTGCGCGGTGCCGCGCGGCACGTGGTCGAAGTAGCCGCCCTGGTCGACGGGCACGAGGGGACGCGTCGGGTCCGCCGGTGCGTCGAACAGGTAGAACTCGACCTCGGGGTGCGTGTAGAAGGTGAAGCCACGGTCGCTCGCGCGGTCCAGCGCGCGCTTGAGGACGTACCGCGAGTCGGCGAGCGACGGCTCCCCGTCAGGGGTCAGCAGGTCGCAGAACATGCGCGCGGTGCCGTGCCGCTCCCCCCGCCAGGGCAGGATCTGGAACGTCGACGGGTCGGGCTTGGCGATCATGTCGGCCTCGTACACACGCGTGAGGCCCTCGATCGCGCTGCCGTCGAACCCGATGCCCTCACTGAACGCCTGCTCCAGCTCCGCGGGCGCGACGGCGACCGACTTGAGCATCCCGAGCACGTCCGTGAACCACAGACGGATGAAGCGGATGTCCCGCTCCTCGACGGTTCGGAGCACGAACTCCTGCTGCCTGTCCATGGCGTACATCCTGCCTGATGACCGGCTCCTGCGGTGCGTCCGTCCCACAGGTGGCGGAGCGCCTCGTCTGTGCGCTGGCCCACAGCGCCCGGCGCCCACCCGCCGATAGGCTCGGCGCATGTCGACCAGTGACGCCCCGACACCCCGCCGCGTACGCGTGCACCACCTGCTGGCAGCCAAGGAACGCGGTGAGCGCCTGACCATGCTGACGGCCTACGACGCCGTCACGGCACGGATCTTCGACGACGCAGGCGTCGACATGCTGCTCGTCGGCGACTCCATCGGGAACACCATGCACGGGTACCGCACGACACTGCCGGTGACCCTGGACGAGATCGTCGTCGCCGCTCGCGCCGTCGCCGGCGCCGCCCGCCGCGCGTTCGTCGTCGCCGACCTTCCGTTCGGGACGTACGAGGCCGGCCCGGAGCAGGCGCTGGCCAGTGCCGTGCGGATCATGAAGGAGACGGGCGTCGCTGCGGTGAAGCTCGAGGGCGGGCACCGTTCGGTGCCCCAGATCCGCGCCCTCACGCAGGCGGGGATCCCCGTCGTCGCGCACCTCGGGTACACGCCGCAGTCGGAGAACGCGCTGGGCGGGCCCCGTGTGCAGGGCCGGGGCCACGCGGCCGAGGAGATCAGCGACGACGCCGTCGCCGTGACGGACGCCGGTGCGGTCGCGATCGTGCTGGAGATGGTGCCCGCGCCCGTCGCCGCCCGCATCACCGAGGTCGTCCGCGTGCCCACCATCGGCATCGGCGCCGGCCCGCAGTGCGACGGCCAGGTGCTGGTGTGGGTGGACATGGCCGGCATGGGCGACTGGTCACCCCGGTTCGCGAAGCGCTTCGGGGAGGTCGGCGCCGCCCTGACGGCGGCCGCCCGCGACTACGTCGACGAGGTGCGCTCCGGGTCCTTCCCGGAGGCCGCCCACTCCTTCGACTCGTGAGGCGCGCGCCCGGTCACGGTGTCGTGACCGGGCGCGGAGCTCACCCCTGCTCGTCCTGCGCGTCCCACGCGTCGTTGCGGGCGCGGGCCTTCTCGAGCGCCTGCGCGGCCTCCTCACGCGTCGCGTACGGACCCATGAGCTGCGACCAGTCGCTCTGGCGGCCCTCCTCCACCTGGTTGGTCCGGGTGTTGTAGAAGTACTCGGTCACGTCGGCTCCTCCTGGTCCCGGCGGGCCGTGCCGCCCCGTCGCTACGTAGACTGCCAAGCATGCCGTCGGTCCACTCGCCGCGCACCGCGCTCGTCCCCGGGCAAGTCAGCCCCCGACGACCCGTGCCCGCGCGCATCCCGCGTCCGGAGTACGTCGACAGGCCCATGCCCGCACCGTGGCGAGGACCCGACGTCCTCGACGACGACACGGTCGCGCGCGTCCGTGTCGCCTCGCGCATCGCCGCACAGGCGCTGCAGGAGGTGGGCCGCCACGTCGCCCCCGGCGTCACGACCGACGAGCTCGACGCGATCGGCCACCAGTTCCTGGTCGACCACGACGCGTACCCCTCGACGCTCGGCTACCGGGGCTTCCCCAAGTCGCTGTGCACGTCCGTCAACGAGGTGATCTGCCACGGCATCCCGGACTCGACGGTGATCGAGGACGGCGACATCGTGAACATCGACGTCACGGCGTACATCGGCGGGGTGCACGGCGACAACAACGCGACGTTCCTGGCCGGCGACGTGGACGAGGAGTCGCGACTGCTCGTCGAGCGCACCCGCGAGGCGCTCGAGCGCGGCATCAGGGCGGTGCGGCCGGGACGCGCGATCAACGTCATCGGGCGCGTCATCGAGAAGTACGCGGCACGCTTCGGCTACGGCGTCGTGCGTGACTTCACGGGCCACGGCGTCGGTCCCGCGTTCCACACCGGCCTCGTCGTGCCGCACTACGACGCGGCACCCGAGCACGCCACGCTCATCGAGCCCGGCATGGTGTTCACGATCGAGCCGATGCTCGACCTGGGCACCGAGGACTGGGAGATGTGGGACGACGGGTGGACGGTCGTCACGGCCGACCGGCGCCGCTCTGCGCAGTTCGAGCACACCCTGCTGGTCACCGACACCGGAGCGGAGATCCTGACGCTGCCATGAGCAAGGACGCGAAGCACAAGCACACGGAGGCCGACACCGCGTTCGGCATCGACATCGGCGGGTCCGGCATCAAGGGTGCGCCCGTCGACCTGCGGTCCGGCGAGTTCACGGCCGACCGGGTGCGCATCCCCACGCCGCAGCCGGCTACGCCGCAAGCCGTCGCGCGGACGGTCGCGCAGGTCGTCGACTCGTTCGACCTCCACAAGGGCGTCCCGATCGGGGTGACGTTCCCGGCGGTCATCCTGCACGGCGTCGCGCAGTCGGCCGCGAACGTGGACGACTCCTGGATCGGGACGGACGTGGCCGCGACCGTCGGCGGGGCGACGGGCCGGCGGGTGCTGGCCGTGAACGACGCGGACGCCGCGGGGTACGCCGAGGTCGTCTACGGCGCCGCGAAGGGTGTCCAGGGGGTCGTCCTGGTCGTCACGCTGGGCACGGGCATCGGCTCGGCGCTCGTCGTCGACGGGGTCCTGGTGCCCAACACGGAGCTCGGCCACCTGGAGATCGACGGGCACGACGCCGAGTCGCGCGCGTCCGACGCCGCCCGCGACCGCGAGGACCTGTCGTTCGAGCAGTGGGCGCAGCGCCTGCAGCGGTACTTCTCGGTGGTCGAGAACCTGTTCTGGCCCGACCTCATCGTCGTCGGCGGGGGGGTGAGCAAGAAGCACGAGCAGTTCCTGCCGCTGCTGGACCTGCGCACCCGCATCGTCCCCGCAGGGTTGCGCAACGCCGCGGGGATCGTGGGCGCGGCGCGGCTCGCCGCGACCGGTGGTCGCTGACGACCCCTGCGAAACCCGATCGCCGCTACCCCGGGACAGCGAACCTACGGTCGCGTAGGGTGGGGCCATCCGCACGACGAGCAACCGCTCCACCCCACGGCTGGGAAGTCGAATCAGCCCTGGAGGTCATGTGGCTGCTGCACCCGTAACTGCGCCCCCCGTCCCGACGCGTCCCCGTCAGGCGGCCGCGACCGGCAGCTATCACGAGCTGTCCGCGCAGGTGCGCGAGGCAGGACTGCTCGAGCGCACACCCGGCTTCTACATCTCGCTGCTCGCGGGGCTCACCGCCGTCCTCGGCGGCCTGGTCACGGCGTTCGTGCTCCTGGGCCACTCGTGGTGGCAGCTGCTGGTGGCCGCCGGCCTCGGCCTGGTCCTGACGCAGTTCGCGTTCGTCGCGCACGAGGCGTCCCACCGCCAGGTGCTGCTCACCGGCCCGGCGAACGACCGGCTCGGCCGGGTGCTCGCCAACGGCGTCGTCGGCATCAGCCACTCGTGGTGGATGACGAAGCACACGCGGCACCACGCCAACCCGAACCGGGTCGGCAAGGACCCCGACATCGAGTGGGACACCATCTCCTTCCTCGAGGAGGACGCCGCCAAGCAGCGCGGACTCATGGCGGCCATCACCCGCAAGCAGGGCTGGCTCTTCTTCCCTCTGCTCACGCTCGAGGGCGTCAACCTGCACGTCCTGGCGTACAAGAGCCTCATCGCCGCACCGAGGTCGCGCGCCCGCACGCTCGAGCTGACGATCCTCACGGCCCGCCTGAGCATCTACGTGGCACTCGTGGTCTGGGCGCTGCCGATCGGCCTGGCAGCCGCGTTCCTCGCGGTGCAGCTCGCCGTGTTCGGCGTGTACATGGGCGCGTCTTTCGCTCCCAACCACAAGGGCATGGCGATCATCCCGGCCGACAGCCGGCTGGACTTCCTGTCCAAGCAGGTGCTCACGTCCCGCAACATCGGCGGCGGCACGACCGTCACGATGCTCATGGGCGGACTCGACGCGCAGATCGAGCACCACCTGTTCCCCAACATGCCGCGGCCCCACCTGGCCCGCGCCCGCCGCATGGTGCGCGAGCACTGCGCGCAGGTCGGCATGCCGTACACGGAGACCTCGCTGGTCCGCTCGTACATGCTGGTGATCCAGTACCTCAACCGCGTCGGCCTGTCCGCCCGCGACCCCTTCGACTGCCCGATGGTCCAGCGGTACCGTCCGCGTTCCACCCGCTGATCCCCGACGCGGCGCCCAGCGTGGGGCGCCGCACAGGATCTGCACAGGTCCCGCCGTGAACCCGACGGCGGACGACGCCCGCCCACCGCAGCGCCGCGGTGTGATGGGCACGTGCTCCGCGACCTGCGTCTGGCCCTCCCCGGGCCGGGCGCGCGCGAGCTCACGGTGGTCGAGGAACGCATCGACACCTGGGCCCGTGCGCGCCTGGTCCGGCTGCGTACCCGCAGCGTGCGCGCGGGGCTCGTCGAGCTCACGGTGTTCGTGCTCAAGCAGGGGTGGGCGTGCCTGTTCGGCGCGCTGCTGCTCGTCCTGCTGCTCGCCGCCCGGTTCTGGTACCCCGACGACGCCTGGCTGGCCCGCAACGACGCGCTGACGCTGGCCGCGCTCGCGCTGCAGGTCGGCATGCTCGCGAGCCGGCTCGAGACCCTCCGCGAGATGCGGGTCGTCCTGCTCTTCCACGTCGTCGGCACGGCGATGGAGCTCTTCAAGACCGATGTCGGCTCGTGGTCGTACGCCGCCGAGGGGGTGCTGCGCGTCGGCGCGGTCCCGCTCTTCTCGGGGTTCATGTACGGCGCCGTGGGCTCCTACCTCGTGCGCGTGTTCCGCATCTTCGAGCTGCGCTTCGACCGCTACCCCCGCCGCTGGGTGACGGCCGTCCTGGCCGTCGCGATCTACGTCAACTTCTTCACGCACCACTGGGTGGCCGACGCGCGCTGGGTCCTGCTGGCCGGTGTCGTCGTGGTGTACGGGCGCTCCGTCATGCACTTCCGGGTGCACGCCGCCCGTCTGCGGATGCCGCTGCTGCTGGCGTTCACGCTGGTCGCTGCGTTCATCTGGGCGGCGGAGAACGTCGCCACCTTCGCGGGCGCCTGGCTCTATCCCTCGCAGGTCGACGGCTGGGTGGTCGTCGGCGGCAGCAAGCTCGTGTCGTGGTTCCTGCTGATGATCATCTCGGTCGTGCTCGTGACCT
Source organism: Cellulomonas sp. (assembly GCF_015234515.1). Classification (GTDB taxonomy): domain Bacteria; phylum Actinomycetota; class Actinomycetes; order Actinomycetales; family Cellulomonadaceae; genus Cellulomonas. The sequence goes on along the minus strand of NZ_JADGMY010000011.1, from coordinate 190,259 downwards.
GGGTGTACCCGCCGCGCGCGCCCGGCGCTGCCGACGACGTCACGCGGTGACGACGGCCGTCGGCAGCGCCGACTTGTCCGGCTTGCCGCTGGCTGCCAGCGGGACGTGGTCGACGAGGGTCACGGTCCGCGGCACCGCGAGCGCCCCCAGGCTCCCGGCGACCCGGTCGCGCAGCACCGCCGCGTCCGGCACCTGGCCGTGGGCGGCGACGACCCACGCGTGCACCGCCTCACCGGTGACGTCGTCGGGCCGGGCCGCGACATAGGCCTCCGCGACCGCGGGGTCCTGCTCGAGGACGCGCTCGACGGCACCGGCGTGCACGAGCTGCGCGTCGACGATGACGACGTCGCGAGCGCGGCCCTCGAGGTGCACGTACCCCTCGGCATCGACGTGCCCCAGGTCGCGGGTGCGCACCCAGCCGTCGGCGAACACGCCCACCGTCTCCTGCGGGTCACCCCAGTAGCCCGACGCCTGCGCGGGCGTGCGCACCCACAGCTCACCGTCCCGCTCGCGGACGTCGACGCACGCCGGTGGCCGGCCCACGGTGGCGAGCACGGCGGGCGCGGCCAGCATCTCCTCCGGCGAGACCATGGCGATCATCCCCGTCTCGGTCTGCCCGTAGCCGTGGAAGACGACGGGCCCGAGCACGTCGAGCGCCTCGGCGAGCCGCGCGGGGGCCAGGGGCGAGCCGGACACGAGCAGCGCGCGCAGGGTCGACAGGTCGGCCGGGTGCTCCCGCTGAGCGCGGACGAGCTGGTGCAGACGCCCGACCGTGATGACGCTCGCGGTCGCGCGGTGCCGCACGATCGCGTCCGGGAATCCGGGCGGCCGTGCGGCCACCAGGACGCCGCCCGCACTCAGGGTGAGGACGGCGTACTCGAGCATGACCTGGCTGCTGAGCGACCCGAACACGAGGTAGCGGTCCAGCCGGGGAGCCAGCGCCGCCACCGCCGGCGGCCACTGCTCGGGGTACGGCGCCCACGCGGCGCTCATCGACGCGTAGGTCTGGACGCACCCCTTCGGCCGGCCGCTGGTGCCGCTGGTCCAGGTGATCCGCGCGACGTCGGCAGGCTGCCCCGCCGCCTCGACCGGCGCCGCCGGCGGCGACGTCAGCAGCCACGCCAGGCGCGCCTCGTCGACGACCACCGCGACGTCGGCACGCGCGAGCACGTCGGTCCGCTGCTCCGGCGTGAGGCCGGGCGGCATCCCGCACACGCGCGCGCCCACCGTGAAGGCGGCGACGGTGGCGGCGAAGGCCTCGGGCGTGACCCCGAGGTCGAGCGCGGCGCCGACCCCCGGGCCGACGCCCGCGGCGCGCAGCCCTGCGACCACGCGCGCGACCGCGTCCCGCATCTCCCCCGCGTCCACGACCCGGTCGCCGTCCTCGAAGACGGGCCGGCTCGGGTCGCGCGCGAGCAGGTCGAGCACCGGCTGCGGCCACAGCGCGGCGCGCCGCCGCCCCGTCCTCACGTCGTCCGTCGTCACGTCCTCGTCCCCTGCGTGGTCCTGCGCCATGCCGGCGACGCTAAGGTGACTTATCTCACATAGTTCTGAAATCAACTACCTACCGTCGACCTCATGACAGCCCGTGCCGCGCTGAGGACCCGCGTCGACCTCGCCTCCCCCCTGCGGACCCACGACCTCGTGGCGTCCGCCGGCCCTGTCGACGTCGTCGTCCCGCTCGTGGCACGCGAGCGCACCAGCGCGGCACGGGCGTTCCTCGACACCGCGGTCGGCGACGACCGTCCGGTCTACGGCCGCACGACGGGCTTCGGCGCGCTGGTCGGGTTCCGCGGCCGGGCCGACGGCTGGGACCAGGCCGACAACACGCTCGCGCACCTCGGCGCCGGTCAGGGCCCGACGCTCCCCGCCGGACTGGTCCGGGCCACGGTGCTGGTGCGGGCCCGGTCGCTCGCGCAGGGCGCGTCGGGGGTCGGGCCGCACGTGCTCGACGCGCTCGCCGCGATGCTCGGGACCACGTTCGCGCCCGTCGTGCCGCGCTGGGGGTCGGTGGGCGCCAGCGGCGACCTGGTCCCGCTGGCCGCCGTCGCGGCCGCCCTGCGCGGCGACGGCGAGGCGGACGTCGACGGACGGCGCATGCCGGCACGTGAGGCGCTCGACGCCGCCGGCCTGACACCCCTGCGGCTCGACGGCCGCGACGCGCTCGCCCTGGTCAACGGCACGTCGCTCACGACCGCCGCGCTCGCGCTCGCGCTCGGCGGCGTGCGTGAGGTGCACACCGCGCTGGTGAGGCTCACGTGCCTGCTCACGGACCTGCTCGGCTGCGACGGGCAGTTCACCGACGCCGACCTGCTGGACCGGTACGCCCACCCGGGCGCGGCCGTCGTCGGTGCCCGCATGCGCGGGCTCCTGACGGGTCTCGTGCCGTCGGGCACCCGCGCCCTGCAGGAGCCCTACTCGATCCGCTGCACGCCGCAGCTGCTCGGCGCCGCGCACGACGCGCTGCGCTACGTCGAGGACGTCGTGACCGCCGACCTCGCCGGGGTGAGCGACAACCCCCTGCTGTTCCCGGAGGACGACAAGGTCGTCCACGGCGGCAACTTCTTCGGTCAGCCGGCGGCGTTCGCGGCCGACCTGCTGGCGCTCGTGTCCGCACAGCTCGGCAACCTCGCCGAACGTCAGCTGGACCTGCTCGTCGACCCGGTCCGCAACGGCGGCCTGCCGCCCATGCTCGCGGCCGGCCCCGGGCTCCAGCACGGGCTGCAGGGGGTGCAGCTGGCCTCGACGGCCCTGGTCGCCGAGCTCCGCCGGGACGCGACCCCGGCGAGCATGCAGTCCCTGTCGACCAACCTGCGCACGCAGGACGTCGTCCCGTTCGGCACGCAGGCGGCGCTGCGCTCGCTCGACGGCGTCTCGGTGCTCCGGCTCCTCGTCGGGTCGCTCGCCCTGGGCCTGCGCCAGGCCGCCCACGTCGGCGCGCGACCCCCCACCGCACCCGCGTCGCGCGCGCTGCTCTCCTCACTCACCGCCGCCGTGCGTCCCGTCGACCCCGACCGCCCTCTGCAGCAGGACGTGCGCACCGCCGCGCACGTCGTCCTCACCACCGACCCGGAGGACCAGCCATGACCCTCGACCACCTCGTGATCGGAGCCGGGCCCGCCGGCCTGCAGCTCGGCGCGCTCCTGGAGGCGGACGGCCGTCGGGACTACCTCGTCGTCGACCGCGCCGACGTGCCCGGTTCGTTCTTCACGCGCTACCCGCGCCACCGCCGGCTCATCTCGATCAACAAGCCGCGCACCGGCAGCGACGACCCCGAGCTCAACCTGCGGCTCGACTGGAACTCGCTGCTGAGCGAGGACCCGGACCTGCGGTTCACGCGCTACACCGACCGCTACTTCCCGGACGCCGACGTCATGGTGCAGTACCTCGCCGACTTCGCCGAGCGCTCGAAGGTGCGCGTGCGGTACGGGGCACCGGTGACGCGCGTGTCGCGCCGCGACGACCTGTTCGAGGTGCAGGTCGGCTCCGACACCCTGACCGCCCGCTCGGTCGTCGTCGCCACCGGGGTGAGCCGGCTGCACCGCCCCGCGATCCCGGGGTTCGACCTCGTCGAGGGCTACGACACCATGTCCGTCGACCCGCAGGACTACCTCGACCAGCGCGTGCTCATCATCGGCAAGGGCAACTCGGCGTTCGAGACCGCCGACGCGCTCATGGAGACGACGACCGTCATCCACGTCGCCGGGCCCGACTCGGTGCACCTGGCGTGGCGGACGCACTACGTGGGGCACCTGCGCGCGGTGAACAACAACTTCCTCGACACCTACCAGCTCAAGTCCGCCAACGCCGTGCTCGACGGCACGGTCGAGCGGATCGAGCGTGACGCCGAGGGCCTCGCGGTGACGTTCCGCTTCACGCGGGCAGACGAGACCCGCGTGCTGCACTACGACCGGGTCCTGGGCTGCACGGGGTTCGCGTTCGACCCCGCGGTGTTCGACGACACCTGCCGGCCGGCGCTGGCGATCGGGGGACGCTTCCCCGCGCAGACCGACGAGTGGGAGTCCGTCGACGTGCCCGACCTGTTCTTCGCCGGGACCCTGAGCCAGCAGCGCGACTTCAAGCACTCGACCAACGGGTTCGTGCACGGCTTCCGGTACGCCGTGCGGGCGCTGCACCGCGTCCTCGAGCGCCGGTACGGCGGTGAGCCGTGGCCGTCGGCGCCCGTGGAGGCGACGCCCGCGGCGATCACGGCAGCCGTGGTGGAGCGCGTCAACCGCACGTCCGCGCTGTGGCAGCAGTTCGGGGTGCTGGCGGACGTCGTCGCCGTGACGGACGGTGCGGCGCGCTACCACGAGGAGGTCCCGGTCGCCTACCACTCCCGCATGGGCATGGGACCGGACGGTCACGACGACGACGCGTTCGTCGTCACGCTCGAGTACGGGCCGGACCACGACAAGGTCGACCCGTTCGACGTGGGCGTGCAGCGGATCGCCCAGGACACGCCGGGGGTCGCGCACGACGCGGCCTACCTGCACCCGGTCGTGCGGCACCACCGCCGGGGTGAGCTCGTCGCGACCCACCACCTCGCGGAGAACCTCGAGAACCGGTGGGACCGGCCCGACGCCCACGTCGCCCCCCTGGAGGCGTTCGTGGCCGGTGCGCTCGCGGGGCGCTGACGTGGACCCGGCCGGCCGGGCGCGGGAGGTCGAGCGCGGCGCGCGTGACGTCCTGGAACCGGCGCACTTCGACTACCTGGCCGGCGGGGCGGGAGACGAGCGCACGCTCACGGCCAACGAGGAGGCGTTCGCACGCCGCCGGCTGGTGCCCCGGGTCCTGCGCGGCCCGGGCCCGGTCGACCTGTCGACCGACCTGCCGGGCGTGCGGCTGGCAGCGCCCGTCGTCGTCGCACCGACCGCGTTCCACCGCCTCGCGCACCGCGACGGCGAGGCCGCGACGGCGGCGGGCGTCGCGGCGGCAGGCGGCCTGCTCACCGTCAGCACGATGGCGACGACCGCGGTCGAGGACATCGCCGCCGCCGGCGCCGCCCTGTGGTTCCAGCTGTACGTGCAGCCGGACCGTTCGTTCACGGCCGCCCTGGTCGCGCGCGCCGAGGCGGCGGGCTGCCGCGCCGTCGTGCTGACGGTCGACTCACCGGTCCGCGGACGCCACGCGCGCGACGAGCGGCACGGGTTCACCGAGCTGCCCGCCGGGATGGTGTGCGAGAACCTGCGTGCCGCGGACGGGCGCGTGCGGGACCTGGTCGTCGACCCCGACCTCGGCTGGGACGCCGTCGCGTGGTTGCGCGGCACGACGTCCCTGCCGGTCCTGGTCAAGGGCGTGCTGCACCCCGCCGACGCGCGCCTGGCCGTCGAGCACGGCGTCGACGGGATCGTCGTGTCGAACCACGGCGGCCGCCAGCTCGACGGTGCCGTGAGCACGCTCGACGCGCTGCCAGCGGTGGCCGACGCCGTCGCCGGGCGCGTGCCGGTGCTGCTGGACGGCGGCGTGCGCAGCGGCGTCGACGCGCTCGTCGCGCTCGCACTGGGCGCCGACGCCGTCATGCTGGGCCGTCCCGTGCTGTGGGGGCTCGCGCTGGGCGGTGCCGACGGAGTGCAAGCCGTGCTCGAGGACCTCACGGACGAGCTGGCGCACGCCATGGCACTGGTCGGCGCCCACCGTCCGGCGGACCTGACTCCCGACCTGGTGACCGTCCCGTGAGCCCCGTGGTCGCGGGCGTCGCGGTCGCCCTCGTGGCGGCGTGGACGCTGCCGCGCTGGCTGCCGCGCGCCGTCGTCCGGCTGCGCGAACGCGTGTTCACCTGGGTCAACGGCACCGAGGGCATCCCCGTGCCGGGCCCCACGGTCGGCTCCGAGCACTTCGAGCGGGTCTACTCGCACCCGGCCGCCGACGGCCGCAGCGCGGGCGCCGGGCTGTCCGACCTCTTCTGGTACTGGCTGTCGCCGGGTCCGCACATGCACCAGGAGCACCTCGAGCCGGGCGAGCGGTACCGGACGGTCGCCCGCACGACCCGCCAGGTCCTGGCTGTGCGGCACGCGCGCAGCGACGAGCTCGCGACCGCCGCCGCACGACGCGCCCTCGACGCCCTGCCCACCGACCGCGCGACCCGGGTCCGGCTGCGCGACCTGCTCATGCCGGTGTGGGCGGAGGTCTACCACGAGCTCGTCTTCGACGAGCCCTGCCCGCCCGACGCGCGCGAGCTGGTCGTCGCGAACGCCGACGACGTCGTCACGGCGCTCAAGGGCACGGGACTGCGCCACATGGGCCGCCGTGACCGGCTCACGCGCTACCTGCAGCGCCGCGTCGAGGACGGGACGTGCCCGGTGGTGCTGCCCCCACCGTTCACGGCGCAGGAGACGGCCTGGTACCTGCAGGGCGCCTTCTTCAACACCGCGGTCGTGCAGATGTCCGAGGCCGCCGCGCACGTCCTGCTGTGCGCGGGTGCGTACGGCCCGGCACGGGACCAGGTGGACGACGACGACGCCCTGGACCGGATCGTCGACGAGACGCTGCGCGTGCACCCGCTGTTCGGCGTCGCGCACCGCATCACGTCGGCACCGATCGTCGTCGACGACGAGGTCACGCTCCCCACGGGCTCGGTGCTGCTGTTCAACTACCTCGCGTACCAGCGCACCGGTGCCGCCGACGACGACGTGTTCGACCCCGAGCGGTGGCGCACCCTGCGGCACCACGACGCGCACTTCATCCCCTTCGGCGTGACCGCCAACCGGGCGTGCCCCGCGCGGGGGTCGGCCCCCGTCATGCTGCGCGCCGTCCTGCGCGAGGTCCTGCGGCGGTTCGACGTGACGTCGACCGGCGCCCACACGCGGTCGATGCCGAACCGCGGCCCGGCGTACCTCACGCCCGTCGGCGTCCCGGGGCCCGGCAGCGCTCGCCTGGCGGCGATGCGGCTGGGCGACCGGTGGTCGGACGTGGGGCGGTCGGTGCAGCAGCTCGTCCTGGGCACCGCGATGGTGCTCCACGCCCGGCACCTGAAGCCCTGCACCACCTACGTCACGGAGGTCCGCGCATGACACCGGTCGAGCTCGCACCGCGCTTCTTCCTCGCGGTCGTCGTCATCCTGCTGGTCTGCCGTGGCGTGTCGTGGCTGATGGGGCGCGTGGGTCAGCCGCCCGTCGTGGGCGAGATGGTGGCCGGCGTCCTGCTGGGCCCCTCGCTGCTGGGGCTGCTGCTCCCGGGGGCCCAGGAGGCCCTGTTCCCCGCCGACCTGCGTCCGGTGCTGTACGTCGTCGGGCAGATCGGCCTGGTGCTCCTGATGTTCCACGCCGGCTTCGCCTTCAGCACGCACAGCACCGGAGGGCTCGCCCGCACGGCGGCGGCCGTGTCGCTGGCCGGTGTCACCGCTCCCCTGCTGCTGGGGATGGGGCTGGTCCTCGTCGCGGCCGGCCACGTGCCGCTGGCCCCCGACGGCGTGCCGGTGGGCGTGGTGGCCGCGTTCGTGGGCGTCGCGCTGGCCATCACCGCGTTCCCGATGCTCGCGCGCATCATCACCGAGCGCGGGCAGGCGGGCACGCGGCACGGGTCGATCGCCCTGGCGAGCGGCGCCGTGGACGACGTCGTCGCGTGGGTGCTCCTGGCCGTCGTCCTGGCCGTCGCCACGGGGAGCCCGGGACCGGCGCTGGTGACGGTGGGCGGCGCGACGGTGTTCGTCGCGCTGGTGTGGTTCGTGGCCCGCCCCGGCATGCTGCGGCTCATGTCGACCACCCGCGTCGACGACCCGGCACGCCTGCTGGGCACCGTCGCGATCCTGTTCGCGGCGGCGTGGTTCACCGACGAGATCGGGCTGTACGCGGTGTTCGGCGCGTTCGCGCTGGGCCTGGCGCTGCCACGCGGCCCGGCGTCCGAGCGCGTCGTCGGCGCACTCACGCCCGTCACCGCGGTGCTCGTACCCCTGTTCTTCACCTACTCGGGCCTCAACACCCAGTTCGGGCTGTTCACCGAACCGTCCGTGCTGCTGTTCGCCGTCGCGTGCGTGGTGGTCGCGATCGTCGGCAAGTTCGGGGCCTGCTGGTTCGCGGCGCGGCGGCGCAGCGAGCCCCAGGGTGTGGCGCTGCGGGTCGCGTCGCTGATGAACGCGCGCGGACTCATGCAGCTGATCGCCCTGAACATCGGGCTCGAGGCGGGGATCGTCGGGCCGGCACTGTTCACGGTGCTCGTCCTCGTCGCGCTCGTGACGACGATCATGACGAGCCCGCTGCTGTCGTGGGTCGAGGACCGCCACCCCCTCACGGAGGCCGCACCGACCCCCGCACCGCACGTTCGGGCGACGCTGTGACGAGACAGGTATTACTCAAGTCACACGAGGTGTGCGATGGTCAGGACATGCCCGGACGACCGCACCGGCTCCTCGTGGTCGAGGATGACCGAGAGCTCAACGACATGCTGGCCGAGGTCCTGACCGACGAGGGGTACGTCGTCGACCAGGCCCGCGACGGCCACCGGGGCCTGCACCTGGGCCTCACACGGCCCTACGACGTGCTGGTCGTCGACCGCCGCCTGCCGGCGGTGGACGGCCTCGACATGCTGACGCGGCTGCGTGCCCGTGCCGTGTCGGCCCGTGCGCTCGTCCTGACGGCGCTCGGCACGGTCGCGGACCGCGTCGCCGGGCTCGACGCGGGCGCCGACGACTACTTGGTGAAGCCGTTCGAGCTCGACGAGCTCAGCGCCCGGATCCGGGCGCTGTGCCGCCGCGTCGACGAGGCCGACACGCACCTGCCGGTCGGCGGCGCCTCGCTCGACCTCGTGACGCGGCAGGTCGTGCTCGGCAACGGCCGGCAGGTCGACCTGTCGGCTCGGGAGCACGCGCTGCTGCGTGCCCTCGCCGAGCGTCCGCAGGCGGTGCACACCCGCTCCGAGCTGCGCCGCCAGGTCTTCGCCGACACCGAGGCCGCCTCGATCGTCGACACCTACGTGTACTACCTGCGCCGCAAGCTCGGTCGCGACGCCGTCAGCACCGTGCGCGGCGCGGGCTACCGGCTGGGCGCCCTGTGATGGCGCCGACGCCCGAGGAGCGGGTCGTCCGGCGCGCGCGCCTGCGGATCGGGTCCCTCGTCGGGCTCGTGGTCGCAGCGCTGCTCGGCCTCGCGGGCGCCATCTCCTACGGCGTCCTGCTGCACAGCCAGGAGCAGCAGATCGACGGGGAGCTCGCGTGGGGCGTCGCCCACGGCACGATCGCCGGGCCGCCGGCCTGCAGCTGGATCATCACGTTCGACGGGACGTCCGTGGACACCGGGGTCGCCCCGCCACCGGACGGCTTCCCGCTGCGTCAGGCCCTGGTCGAGGTCGCCGCGTCGGGGGTCGCGCAGGACACCCGGATCACGCAGGACGGCACGGTCTACCACGTGCGCACCGCACGGAACGGCGACGAGGTGGTGCAGGCGGTCTTCGACGCACGCTTCCAGCTCGCCGACCGCCGTCACCTGCTGGTCGCGTTCGGTGTCGCCGCCGCCGCCGGAGCGCTCGCCGCCGTCGTGAGCGGCGTCGTGGTGGGCCGCCGCGCCGTCGCTCCCCTCGCCGACGCCCTGCACCGCCAGCGCCGGTTCGTCGCGGACGCGAGCCACGAGCTGCGCACCCCGATCGCGCAGGTCCACGCGCGCGCCCAGCTGCTCGTGCGCCGGGCCCGCGCGGCCGACGACCACGTGCAGGCGCGCGACCTGGACCGGCTCGTCGCCACGACGCGCCGCCTGGGCGAGATCGTCGACGAGCTCCTGATGTCCGCGCGGCTCGCGGCCACGCAGGACACCGTCGCCACCCGCCCCGACAGCACGGACGTCGACGTCGCCGCCCTCGTCGAGGACGCGGTCTGCGCCGACGCCGCTCGCGCGGCCGAGCGCGGCGTCACGATCACGGCGCTCACCGACGACGACCTCCCGCACGTCCGGGGCATCACCTCGGCGCTGCGCCGCGTCGTCGCGGAGCTGCTCTCCAACGCCCTGACCCACACCCCGCCCGGCGGGCACGTCGCCGTGTGCGCGAGCACGTCCGAGCAGGGACGGACCGTGGAGGTCGTCGTCACCGACACCGGTGAGGGCTTCGACCTCGCCGACCCGGAGCACCTGTTCGACCGGTTCCACCGCGGACCCGGCGACGACGAGCGCCGGTTCGGGCTCGGCCTCGCGCTACTGCGCGAGGTCGTCACCAGCCACGGCGGCACGATCTACGCCGTGGGGCAGCCCGGCGAGGGGGCGACGTTCACGGTGCGGCTGCCGGCGGCGCCGACGCGCCGCACGGGCGCCGGAGTCACCGCGCCCGGGGCCGAGGAGGCCGAGCGCGCGACGGCCGGCCTGTGACCGCGAGGGCACCGGGTGGGCGGATGAGCCAGCCGGTACGCCGGGTTCTGAAGCACGAAATCGTGGCCTGGGCGTTTACTGCCGTGGCGGCTCCATGGAGGCGACAGGGATGTCGAGGCAATCACGTCTAGACGTACTAGACTTGTTATGTCTACTCGACATAGACTACATTTCATGATCGCAGAGCAGCCCACCCGCAAGGTCACCCGCGAACTGCGGGCCGCCGGGTTCGAGCCGGTCCGCACGACCGGGTCACACACCTGGTGGGAGCACCCCAGCGGCAAGGGCATCGCGGTCCCGGACGGGCACCGCACCATCAGCCCCGGGGTGTACCGGAAGATCATGCAGGCGATCGAGGAGGCACGATGAGCACCACCTACACCGCGACCGCGGCCCGCGATGGCCGCTGGTGGACGGTCACCGTGCCAGACATCGGCGTCACCCAGGCGCGCCGGCTCACGGAGGTCGAGACCATGGCCCGCGAGCTCGTGGCGGTCACGCTCGACGTGCCTCTCGACGAGGTCGGCGTCCACGTCGTCGTCGCGAGGGTCGGCGACGTGGATGTCGCCGCACGGCTCGCGGCCATCCGCGACGAGCGCGCCCAGGCTCAGCGGCTCGAGGCTGCGGCGCGCGCGCACGCTGCGGCGCTCGCGCGGGACCTCGTCGCCCAGGACGTGCCACTGCGCGACGTCGGGGCGGTGCTCGGAGTGTCGCACCAGCGGGCACACCAGCTCGTGCAGTCCTGACACACCGACGCCCGCCCGCTCGGGGGCGCTACCTACGGTTCCGGACATGAGTCCAGATCATCCGTGGCCGCCGGCTGCGCGAGATGACGCACGTCGTCGTCTGGCACCGCGCCCCCGTGCTTCTCGGCGCACCGACGGCGCGCGTGATCCTCATGCACCCCGCTCACCGACGCGGCCCGCAAGCGCTTCCGTGCGATGTCCGTCCTGGGGGCGACGTCCGGGCGGCGCTCCGGGGAGATGCGCGGTCTGACATGGGACCGCGTTGTCGAGATCGACGGCGGTGCCGGTGCTGCGCATCGACCGGCAGCTGACGCGCGAGACGGTCGCAGCAGGGCGGCCGGTGCTCGGGCCGGTGAGGACGCCGTCGAGCGACCGGCGCGTCGCGATCAGGACGGCGTGGGAGGTGTGGCGCGCGGCCGCGGCGATCGCGGGCGCGCCGGGCGGGGACGGGTGGCACGAGCTGCGGCACTTCCACGCGTCGCTGCTCGTCGCCGGCGGCGCGTCACCGGTGGCCGTCACGCATCGCCTCGAGCACAGGGACGCGAACGAGACGCTGCGGACCTACGCTCACCTGTGGCCTGACGACGACGAGCGGATGCGCGACGCGTCCGACGGGATCATCCGGATCCGCGACGACGGCGCCGACGAGCGCTGATCCCACGACCCCGACTCCGGAATCCGGGGGCTGTGTGGGGGCTACGCGCCTCAACATGTCGCAACATCACGCGACCCCTGCGACCCCCATGAAGGCCGTCGCGGGACTTCCACCGGGGTTCTCTTGCAGTTCACAGGCTCGAAGTGCGGATGAGCCAGCCGGTACGCCCGGTACCGACGGCGGCCCATATGGCAGATGTGTGCACGATGCGGCGGATGACCGTTCTTAGGGCTGACCTGCCAGGACGCTGTTGGGCGCTGACGGTGAGCGTTGGGCCGTGGTGGTGCTCTTGCGGACTGGCTGCGGACTACGTAACTCTTCCGCCGTGCCCGATGCCGACGACTCTCTGCCAGGCCGGACGCTCACACCTCGGCAGATCGCTGACGAGCTCCACGTGGCTGTGTCCACCGCAGTGCTCTACATCCGGCACGGCGTTGTCCCCGGCGGCTTCCAGGTGGTGCCGAATGGTCGATGGCTCGTGGATGAGTGCACGTACCGGCAGTGGCGCGCTGACCGCACGGTCCCCCTCGACCGCAACCGGATCGAGCCACGTTCGGCTCGTTCACGCGCCGCACAGTCGCGACGCCGGGCATAGTCAGCCGCGGACGACCTGATCGTCGCCGAGGTCGCCGACGAAGCGCTCCGCGAGGTCGAGCCAGCCGGACCACGGCACCCCTGTGTACGTCGGCATCAGGTCCTGCGCATCATCGAGTGTCCAAGCGCCCTTCAGATAGGGCTCGACGCCGACCTCGCCGTGTAGGTCCCACGCGGCGATCGTTGCCCCCTGGCGTCGTTCGCTTCGTCCGATGATCTCGAAGTAGATGTCGTTGCGCCGATCGGCGCGGACCTGCGGGAAGCGCCTTGAGTACAACCACGGTCGCCAGGCGTGCCCGAACGCGAACTCTATGGTCATCTTCGTGCGGGTGATGGCCGTCACGCCGAGGGCGAGGCAACCCACAGCAAGGCCTTGGCCGAGATTGGTGAGCTGGTTGACCCGCGTGCCGGGCTCGGGTGTCATGTCGGGCAACCTACCGGCGAACGTGCCCTCAGCGACGCACCCCCGTCCGTAGCACGCTCGTCCGCCTCGGTGCGTGCGATAGCGGCACTACTACGCATCGCTGCTGATCCGGCACGGGGAGTCCGTGAAGACGGTCCAAGCGCGGCTCGGGCACGCGTCGGCGGTCGAGACGCTGGACACCTACAGCCACCTGTGGCCGGACTCGGACGACCGGACCCGCGAGGCTGTGGACGCCGTGCTCGGCACTCCTGCGGACTCCTCGCGGACTGCGGATGGGTCGCCGTAGCAGAAGGCCGGGAAGTGGACTGTTCACATCGATGAGGGGCGGGAGCGGAATCGGCATGAGGGACGTCGGGCCGTTGCGTCTCCTCAGGTCAGCGGCTCATGTGCGGATGAGCCAGCCGGTACGCCGGGTTCTGTCCCCGTGCGCGGTTGCCCTCGCACGGGTGGCGACCATCCATCTACGACGTACGTTGCCGCACGCCTCCAGCGGCCTACCCGGGAGCTCGGGCGGGCAACCCTCGAACGCTCCCTGTCTGGCCTTGCTCCGGGTGGGGTTTGCCGAGCCGCACCGGTCACCCGGCACGCTGGTGGGCTCTTACCCCACCGTTTCACCCTTACCGCGCCGTCCCGGCGAGCCGGTCCGTCGTGGCGGTCTGTTCTCTGTGGCACTTTCCCGCGGGTCACCCCGGGTGGGTGTTACCCACCACCCTGCCCTACGGAGCCCGGACGTTCCTCGGCAGGACCCGAGGGTCCTGACGCGGCCGCCTGGCTGACTCATCCGCGCGGTCAGCCTACCCGCGTCACACGTCGACGCGGTACGGCAGGGTCAGCTCGTCACCGGCGACGCCGCGGATGCCCCAGTGCGTCGGCGGGCTCTCGATGACCACGACCTCCAGGTCGTCGGCGCCCAGGCCGAGCGCGGGCGCGACGTCGTCGAAGAACGCGGCGATCAGCGCGCGGACCGCGCCCGGGCTGCGGCCCGTGAAGCACACGACCTCGACGACGAGGTATGCCGGGCCGCGCGGCGCGACGAGGTCCTCGTCGTCGAGCAGCAGGAACCGGTGGAACCGCTTGTCGTCCGGCAGCCCCCACGCCGCGACCAGCGCGCCGTGCACGGCATCGGAGACCTCCTGGCGGCGTGCACCCCACACCGAGCGGCGCCCGTAGACCTTGACCTGCGCCACGTCACACCCCTGACGTCGTCGGACGGCGGAGCGCACACCGTACCCTCGTGCGGTGCTCGTGCTCCTGCCGCCCTCCGAGGGCAAGACGCCCGCGCCCGCCGCCGCTCCCCCGCTCGACCTGGCGTCGCTGTCGCACCCGGGCCTGACGCCGGTCCGCGAGAAGGTGCTCGACGCGCTCGTCGCCGTCAGCGCCCGCCCGGACGCGTGCGACGTGCTCGGCGTCTCGCGCGGACTCGCGGACGAGGTCGCGCGCAACGTCGTGCTGCGCTCGGCGCCCGCGGCGCGCGCCTCACGCGTCTACACCGGCGTGCTGTACGGCGCGGCCGGGCTCGACACGCTGACCCCGGCGGCGCGCACCCGGGCGGTCGCGAGCGTGCGCGTCGTGTCGGCGCTGTGGGGCGTGCTGACGGTCGACGACGTCGTCCCCGCCTACCGCCTGTCGATGGGCACGGACCTGCCCGGCATCGGCCCGCTCGCCGCCGCCTGGCGCGGGCCGCTCGGGGTCGAGCTCACGCAGCGCGCCGAGGACGAGCTGGTCGTCGACTGCCGGTCGGCCGCGTACCGCGCCGCGTGGACCCCACCGGCCGGCGCTCGCTGGGTCGACGTGCGGGTGCTGCGGGAGGTCGACGGACGCCGCTCGGTGGTCTCGCACCACGCCAAGCACACGCGCGGCGTGCTGACGCGCCACCTCGTGACCCGCCGCGGCCGCGAGCCGCGCGACGCCGACGAGCTGGCGCACGCCGCGAGCGCGCTGGTCGGCGACGCGCTGCACGCCGTGGAGCTGGGCCCCGAGCCGCGACGCGGGCCTCGCACGCTGTCGCTCGTCGTCGTCTGACGCGACCGGCGCCAACGGCCCGGCGTCATCAGCGGCCGGGCGTCACCAGCCCTCGCTGGGTGCGCCCGCCACCGCGATCTCGTCACGGCGGTCAGCGAACAGCCGCACGATGCTCACCGAGGCAGGCGCCACGCGCAGCTGGCTCCACGTCCCGGGGTGGGCGCCCATCGTCACACCGAGCGCCGCGCGGATCGCGACCGCGTGCGACACCACCACGACGGTCCGCGGCCCGCCCTCGCGCAGTCCGTCCAGTCCGCGGCGCAGCCGCACGCCGACGTCCGCGATGGACTCACCACCGGGCGGGCGCACGTGGCCGTCGGTGTGCCACGGCTCGAGCACCCCGGGCCAGCGCTCCTCGATCTGCTCGGCCGTCAGCCCCTGCCACTGCCCGAAGTCCGCCTCCTGGAAGGCCGCGTCGGTGCGCAGCGGCAGCCCCAGGCGCTCGGCGAGGATCGCGGCTGTCTCCTGCGTGCGGACCATCGGGGAGGCGACGATCTCGCTCGGGTACTCGATGTCGCCCCACAGGTCACGGCCGACGCGGTGGACGAGCGCCGCGGCAGCCGCCGCCTGCGTCCGCCCGAGGTCGTCGAGCGACGGCCCGGGTTCCGAGGAGCCCGAGTACCCGCGCGAGACCGTCATCGCGGTCTGGCCGTGCCGCACGAGCACGACCGTCGTCGGCTCGTCGTCGTCGAACCGGGGAGCGGTCCCCGACGGCCGCACGGCACGGAGCCGCGCGCCGCCCTGCCCCGCAGCCGACGTGCCGGAGCCCGCGGGGTCCGCCCGCGTGGGTGCGAGGGGCTCGGCGGGTGACCCGGACCCGCCCTCCGGTCCGGCGGGCGGGCTGGCAGGACGTCCGGGTGCGCTGGTCATCCGCACATTCTTCGCGGCTGCGGCCCGCCGGTCCAGCGCACCGCGCCGCCCCTCAGGAGTCGGTGAGGCGGACCAGGATGCGCCCGCACTCCTCGCACCGGACGACCGCGTCGGCCGGACGCGCGCGGATGGCCTCGAGGTCCTGACCGTTCAGGTCGAGGCGGCAGCCCTCGCACCGGTTGCCCCGCAGCGCGGCGGCGCCGCTGCCGCCGAGCTGGCCCCGCAGCCGCTCGTAGAGCGCGACGAGACCCGCGTCCAGGCCCTCGGCAGCACGTTCGCGCTCGGCGCGCACCCGCGCCGCCTCGGCGTCCAGCTCGGCGTACCCGGCGTCCCGCTCGGCGACGACCTTGTCGCGGTCCGCGACGAGGGCACCCTGCGCCTGCTCGAGGTCGCGCAGCACGGCCTCGTGCGCCTCGAGCCGCTCCATGACCTCGAGCTCGACGTCCTCGAGGTGCGCCTGCCGCGCCGCGAGGCTGGCGAGCTCGCTCGTGAGTGCCTGCGCGTCCTTGGCACCGACCTGCCCGCCGTCGAGCCGCTGCTGGTTGCGGGCGGCGCGGCTGCGCACCTGGTCGACGTCGGTCTCCGCCTTCGCCACCTCGATGCGCAGGTCGGACGCCGCGGTCCGGGACGTCACCAGCGCGGAGTCCAGGTCCGCGAGCTGCGAGTCGAGCTCGACGAGCCGCGCGAGGGCCGGGAGCGAGCGCCGCTTGTGCGCGAGCTGCGCGAGGCGGGTGTCCAGCTCCTGGACGTCGAGGAGTCGGCGCTGGTCGGCTGCGGGAGCGGTCGTCACGTGGTTCCTTCCGGCGGGGACGTCTGCGGCACATGACCCGTCCACGGGTCGGTGCGCCGCGTGCTGACGCGGGTCTCCACCGTAGTGCCCGTGGCCGCCAGATCGGCCCGCAGCGCGTCGGCGGCGCGCGGCAGCCACAACCACTCCGAGGCGGAGTGCGCGACGTCGACCAGTGCGGGACGCGGTGGTCCGTCGCCCGCCTCGAACGCGGCGCGCTCCTGCTGCTCCGAGGCCGGGTGGTGCCGCAGGTCGGCGGTGACGTACACGTCGACGTCCGCGGCGCGCACGGCGTCGAACAGCGAGTCCCCCGAGCCGCCGAGCACCGCGACGCGCCGCACCGGCATGTCGGGGTCGCCGGCGTACCGCACGCCCTGCGCGGAGGCCGGCACCGCGGCGGCCACCGCCGCGGCGAAGTCGCGCAGCGGCATGGGGGCGCGCAGCGCGCCGACACGACCCAGCCCGGTCTCCCCGGGCAGCGCGGCGAGCTCCAGCACGTCGAACGCCGGCTCCTCGTACGGGTGGGCCGCCCTCATCGCGGCGACGACACGCGCTCGCAGGCCACGCGGCGCGACCATCTCGACACGCGCCTCGGCGACGTTCTCGCGGCTCCCCACGGACCCGACCGCGGGAGACGCGCCGGGCAGCGGCGTGAACGTGCCCTGCCCGGTGGTCGTCCACGCGCACCGTGCGTAGTCGCCGACCTCACCGGCGCCGGCAGCCGCGAGCGCGTCGACCAGGGCGTCCGCGCCCGTGACCGGCACCATGACGACGTGCTTGTCGAGCGCGGGCGCGTCGGCCGCGACGAGCGGCTCCGTGCCGACCAGGCCCACGGCGTCGGCCAGCGCCTCGGCCACGCCACCGCGCGCCGCGTCCGCGTTGGTGTGGGCCGTGTACAGCCCGCAGCCCGCCCGCACGAGCCGGTGGAGCAGCGCGCCCTTGTACGTCGTCGCGGCCACCGAGTGCACGGGCCGCAGCAGCAGCGGGTGGTGCGTGACCAGGAGGTCCGCGTCCCAGGTGATCGCCTCGTCGACGACCGTCGCCACCGGGTCGACGGCGAACAGGACGCGCCGCACCGGCGCCGCCGGGTCGCCCGCGGCCAGGCCGACGCGGTCCCAGGACTCCGCGGTCCGCGGCGGGTAGCGGCCGTCGAGCGCCGCGACGACGTCGGCGAGGGTCGCGGTCACGGCAGGACCAGCGCCTTCGTGCACGTGCGCTCGTCCATGGCGCGGTACGCGTCGGCGATGTCGCCGAGCGCGAAGGTCGCGTCGAACACCAGGCCCGGCTCGATGGTCCCGGCCCAGACGTCCGGCAGCAGGCCCTCGATGTAGCCGCGCACGGGTGCGACCCCGCCGACCACGCCCTTGTTGGCGGAGAACATCGTCTGCACGGGCAGCTCCGGACCTCCCGCGGGGACGCCGACGAACCCGACGCGCCCACCGGGCCGCACGGTGGCCAGCGCCTGGGCCATGGACTCCTTGGTGCCCACGCACTCCAGCACCCCGTCGGGCCCGACGCCGTCGAGCAGGTCCACGACGGCCGCCGCACCCTCGTCACCGCGCTCCGCGACGACGTCCGTCGCACCGAACCGGCGCGCGAGCGCCTGCCGTGCCGGGTTGCGGGAGAACGCGACGATCCGCTCGGCCCCGAGCCGGCGCGCCGCGATGATGCCGCACAGGCCCACGGCGCCGTCACCGACCACCGCCACGCTCGAGCCGGCGTGGACACCGGCGGACAGCGCCGCGTGGTGACCCGTGCCGAGCACGTCGGTCAGCGTCAGGACGTGCGGCAGGAGTGCGTCGTCGGGGTGCTCGGGCGTCACGACGAGCGTCCCGTCGGCCAGCGGCACACGCACGTACTCGCCCTGGGCGCCGTCCGACGCGATGCCCTCGTGGTCCGGCGACCCCCACCAGGCGACCTGCTCGCAAGACGTGTGGACGCCGTTGCGGCAGTGCGCGCACGTGCCGTCGGCGATCGAGAACGGCGCGACGACGAAGTCGCCGACCTTCACCCGACGCACGCCCGAGCCGACCTCCTCGACCACGCCCACGAACTCGTGGCCGATGCGCTGCGGCTGCTTCGGGGGACGCACCCCCCGGTAGCCCCACAGGTCGGAGCCGCACACGCAGGTCGCGACGACCCGCACGACGGCGTCCGTGGGGCGGTGGATCACGGGGTCCGGCACCTGCTCGACGCGCACGTCGCGGGGGCCGTGGATGACGGTGGCTCGCACACCCCGAAGCCTACGCACGAGCGCCGCTACGAGCGTCTGCCGCGGCGTGCCCCGCACGTGCGGCAAGGGCCGGGCGCGCCGGTAGGCTGACCGACCGCAGGGGCCTGTAGCTCAGTTGGTCAGAGCGCCGCGCTTACACCGCGGAGGTCGCCGGTTCGAGACCGGCCGGGCCCACCCCTCGATCACGCCGGCAGCGCCGCGAGCGCCTCGCGGTACGCGGACAGGGGGCGCGCCTGCCCGCGGGGGTTCACCACGCTCCAGCGCACGACCCCGTCGGCGTCGAGGAGGAACGAGCCGCGCAGGGCGTGTCCCGTGGTCTCGTCGAACACGCCGAAGGCACGCGCTGCGGCGCCGTGCGGCCAGAAGTCCGACAGCAGGTCGAACGTGTAGCCCTCCTGCTCCGACCACGCACGCAGCGTGAACATGGGGTCGCACGACACGGCCAGCAGCCGCACCCCCGCCTCGTCGAAGGCCGCGACGTTGTCGCGCAGCTCGCACAGCTCACCGGTGCAGATGCCGGAGAAGGCGAACGGGAAGAACACGACGGCGACCGGTGTCCCCCGCAGCTGCGAGAGCTCCACCGGTGTGCCGTGCGTGTCCGGCAGCGTCAGCTCCGGCGCGCGCGTCCCGAGGAGTGGGACGCCCGCGGCGGTCACTTGCCGCGGCCGCGCGTGGAGAGCCGCGTCGCGGACCAGTCCGGGCCGATGGCGAAGGTCGACATCGCGTGGAGGCCCGACGTGGTCGCCGCCTCCTCGATGTCGGAGTGCGACACGTGGCCGGCACGGCCTGCCTTGGGCGAGAACACCCAGATCGGCCCGCTGTCCTCGAGCACGCTCGTCGCGTCGACGAGGGCGTCCGTCAGGTCCCCGTCGTCCTCCCGGAACCAGATGATGGCACCGTCGGTGACGTCGTCGTAGTCCTCGTCGACGAGCTCCGTCCCCGTCACGGCCTCGATACGCGTACGGACGTCGGCATCGACGTCGTCGTCGTAGTTCAGCTCCTGGATGACCTGCCCGGCCGTGAAGCCGAGGCGGGTGACCGCCTGCGTCGCGGAGTCGTCCGCGGTGGATGACACGTGGCCCGTTCCCTTCTCCCCCGGTGCGCCGCACTGTCCGCAGACCCACCTGTCGATGTCGGCACACGTTAGCCCACCGCAGGCAGGGGGGCGCTGGCAAGAGGGCGATCAGTGCGCGTGTCATGGACGTCACGCCACTCGAGCGGCACCACGGTGTGACTTTCGGGGCCGGACGGACCGAGAATGGTCCGACGGCCCGCAACCGCACCCGCGCCACCGCGCAGGTCGCCGGCGGCAGGCAATGCAGCGGGCTGTGGTGCCACCAGGCACCGGGCGCGCACGAGACGCAGAAGGAGCACCGGTGGCTTCCATCGACGAGACGGGTCCGCTCATCGGCGGCCTGCTCAGCCAGGTCCCCGACATCGACCCGGAGGAGACCGGTGAGTGGGTCGAGTCGCTCGACGGGCTGATCGACGACAAGGGCGGCCCGCGCGCGCGGTACGTGCTCATGAACCTCCTGCGGCGCGCGCGCGAGCGCAACGTCGCGATCCCCGCGTCGCTCAACACGCCCTACGTCAACACCATCGCGGTCCACAACGAGCCGTACTTCCCCGGTGACGAGGTCATGGAGCGCCGCTACCGCTCCTGGATCCGCTGGAACGCGGCCGTCATGGTGACGCGCGCGCAGCGTCCTGGGGTGGCCGTCGGCGGGCACATCTCGTCCTACGCGTCGGTGGCGACGCTGACCGAGGTCGGTCTCAACCACTTCTTCCGCGGCAAGGACCACCCGGGCGGTGGCGACCAGGTCTACTTCCAGGGCCACGCGTCCCCCGGCGTCTACGCCCGTGCGTTCCTCGAGGGTCGCCTCTCGGAGCACCAGCTCGACGGGTTCCGTCAGGAGCTCTCGCACCCGGGCGGCGGGCTGCCGTCGTACCCGCACCCGCGTCTGGCGCCCGAGCTGTGGGAGTTCCCCACGGTGTCGATGGGCCTGGGCCCGGCGTCGGCGATCTACCAGGCGTGGACCAACAAGTACCTGCACAACCGCGGGATCAAGGACACCTCCCAGCAGGACGTCTGGGCGTACCTGGGCGACGGCGAGATGGACGAGCCGGAGTCCCGCGGGATGCTCCAGCACGCAGCGCAGCAGGGTCTGGACAACCTGACGTTCGTCGTCAACTGCAACCTGCAGCGGCTCGACGGCCCGGTCCGCGGCAACGGCAAGATCATCCAGGAGCTCGAGGCACAGTTCCGCGGTGCCGGCTGGAACGTCATCAAGGTGATCTGGGGCCGCGAGTGGGACGTGCTGCTCAACGCCGACAAGGACCGCGCGCTGGTCCACCTGATGAACACGACGCCCGACGGCGACTTCCAGACGTACCGGGCGGAGAACGGCGCGTTCATCCGCGAGCACTTCTTCGGCCGTGACCCCCGCACCAAGCAGCTCGTCGAGAAGATGACGGACGACGAGATCTGGGCGCTCAAGCGCGGCGGGCACGACTACCGCAAGCTCTACGCGGCCTACAAGGCGGCCCGCGAGCACACCGGGCAGCCGACCGTGATCCTCGCGCACACGATCAAGGGCTACGGGCTCGGCTCGGGCTTCGCCGGGCGCAACGCGACGCACCAGATGAAGAAGCTGAAGCTCGACCAGCTCAAGACGCTGCGCGACTCGCTGCACATCCCGATCACCGACGAGCAGCTCGAGGCCGACCCGTACCTCCCGCCGTACTACAACCCGGGCCCGGACGACGAGGCGATCCGCTACATGCTGGAGCGCCGCCGTCAGCTCGGCGGGTTCGTCCCCGAGCGGCGCACCGAGCACACCAAGCTCACGCTGCCGGGCGACAAGGTGTACTCGGGCCTGGCCAAGGGCTCGGGCACGCAGGAGGTCGCCACGACCATGGCGCTCGTGCGCCTGTTCAAGGACCTCGTGAAGGACAAGGAGTTCGGCCACCGCCTGGTGCCGATCATCCCGGACGAGGCCCGCACCTTCGGCCTGGACTCCATCTTCCCGAGCGCGAAGATCTTCAACACCAACGGCCAGAACTACATGGCCGTGGACCGCGAGCTCATGCTCTCGTACAAGGAGTCCGAGTCCGGTCAGATCATGCACACCGGGATCAACGAGGCCGGTTCCGCATCGGCGTTCCAGGCCGTCGGCACGTCGTACGCGACGCACGGCGAGCCGCTGATCCCGTTCTACTTCTACTACTCGATGTTCGGGTTCCAGCGCACGGGCGACCAGTTCTGGGCGGCCGGTGACCAGATGGCCCGCGGCTTCCTCATCGGTGCCACCGCCGGCCGCACGACGCTGACGGGCGAGGGCCTGCAGCACGCCGACGGCCACTCGCCGCTGCTCGCGGGGACCATGTCGCACGTCGTGCACTACGACCCCGCGTACGGGTACGAGATCCGGCACATCGTCCGCGACGGCATCGAGCGCATGTACGGCGAGACGGCGGACGGCCGGGACAAGGACGTCATCTACTACCTGACGGTCTACAACGAGCCGATGGTCCAGCCGGCCGAGCCGGAGGGCGTCGACGTCGAGGGGATCCTGCGGGGCATCCACCTCATCGCGCCGGCCGAGGGCGACGGGCCGCGCGCCCAGATCCTCGCGTCCGGTGTCGCGGTGCCGTGGGCGCTCGAGGCGCAGCACCTGCTCGCCGAGGACTGGGGCGTGCGCGCCGCGGTGTGGTCGGTGACGAGCTGGAACGAGCTGCGCCGGGACGCGCTCGCGGCCGAGCAGGCGGCGTTCCTGCACCCGGGCGACGAGATCCGCACGCCGTACCTCACGCAGAAGCTGCAGGGCGCGGAGGGTCCGTTCGTCGCGACGACGGACTACGACCACCTCGTCCCGGACCAGGTCCGCGCCTGGATCCCCGGTCGGTACGCCACGCTCGGCGCCGACGGGTTCGGGTTCTCGGACACGCGCGCGGCGGCACGTCGGCACTTCAAGATCGACGGACCCTCGACGGTCGTGCGGGTGCTCCAGCAGCTGGTGCTGGAGGGCAAGCTCGACCCGTCGCTCCCGGCGCAGGCGATCGAGCGCTACCGGCTCCACGACGTCACGGCGGGCACGTCCGGCAACACGGGCGGCGACTCCTGACCTCCCGCTGACACGAGGACGCCCCCGGCCGTACGGCCGGGGGCGTCCTGCGTCCTGCATGCGGACGCCACTGTCGGGTGCGGCTCGCTGGGCGAGACGCCGGAGGTCAGGTCCCGGGGATCGCCTGCTGCGCCTGGGCGATCTCGATCCGGAGCTCGTCCTTCAGCCCTGCGATCGCACGCTGGTCGGGGTACAGGTCGAGCGACGCCAGGTGCTGCTTGGCCTCGAGCGGCCGCTCAGCGGCGATCGCCGCCCGGACCAGCTCGCGCGCCACCTCAGGGACGTGCTCACGCGGCCGCCAGTGCCCGACGCCCAGGTTGAGGGCCTCGACAGGCTGGCCCGCCTCGCACAGCAGCGCGATGCCCTGCACGAGCGCCTGACCCGAGGGGTCGCGCTCGGCAGCCGTCGTCAGGCGGCGGATGGTGCCCTCGTGGTCGTCGCGCACCGACAGCCGCGCCACCTCGATGAGCGGGTACCACGCGCGCGGGTTGCCGGCGAGCTCCTCGCCCAACGACCACACGGCCAGGTCGGCGGCGTGCTGGCGCTCGTGCTCGACGTTCGGTGCCGTCAGCGGGTCCTCCTCCGCGACGGACTCGGCAGCACGCCGACGGACGATCTCGGCGAGCGCCAGGAACGCGCGCTCGTTGTTGGGGTCGTCGCTCAGCATCGAGCGCAACGCGTCCTCGTGGAGCGTGTCCCCGCGCCGCGAGGCCGTCGTCGGGCGGCGCGCCCCGACCTTGGAGGCCGAGGAGGGTCTCCGCATGAGCTGGCGCAGGCGGGGCAGAAGAGCCATGTCGCGACCTTATCCGTTCCGTTGCGTGCGCACCCGTCCGACCGCCCGTGGACGGTGGGCGCCGCGCCCCTGAGGTTTGTGGGCTTCCCACAACATGGCCCTATGCTCGCGGGATGGCGACGTCTTCGAGGCCGCCGGCGGCGCGTTCGCCCCGCCGCAGCCAGCCGCCCCCGACCGCCCTCGCCGGTGCGTCGGCGGGGCCGAGCGACCAGAGCGAGACGCAACGCCGGGTCCGCGACGGTACAGGGCTGCTCGCCGCAGCCGCGATGCGTCGGCTCGACGACGACCTCGAGTGGTACCGCGCGCTGCCGGCCGAGGACCGTTCCTGGGTGAACCTCGTCGCGCAGGCCGGCATCACGGCGTTCGTCACCTGGTACGCCGACCCGTCGCGGCCGCCGCACGGCGTCGGTGAGATCTTCGCCGCGGCACCCCCCGAGCTGACCCGGTCGATCTCGTTGCAGCACACGCTGCAGCTCGTCCGCGTCGTCGTCGACGTGGTCGAGACCCACTCGGACCGGTTGGCCGCACCGGGTGCCGAGCGCGAGCTGCGCGAGGCGGTCCTGCGGTACTCGCGCGAGGTGGCGTTCTCGGCAGCCGAGGTCTACGCACGGGCGGCCGAGGTGCGCGGTGCCTGGGACGCGCGCCTCGAGGCGTTCGTGGTGGACGCCCTCGTGCGTGGTGACGTCGACGACGCGCTGCGCTCGCGCGTGGCGGCGCTCGGCTGGAGCGGACGCGGCTCGACGCTGGTGGTCGTGGGAACGGCCGGGGCGCACCTGGACGAGGTGCGGGCGGCGGACCTGCGCCGGGCCACCCGACGCGCCGCTGACGACGCGCTCGTCGGCATCCTCGGCGACCGCCTCGTGGTCTTCCTCGGCGGTGAGGGAGATCTGGGCGCAGCCGCCATGGCCCTGCTCCCGCGCTTCGGTCCCGGACCCGTCGTGGTCGGCCCCACCGCGGCCGGGCTGGCCGAGGCGACCAGGTCGGCGCGCGCCGCACTGGCCGGGCTGCTCGCCGCGCCCGCCTGGGCGCAGGCGCCCCGCCCCGTGCACGCCGACGACCTCCTGCCCGAGCGTGTCCTCGTCGGGGACACCACCGCACGTCGGGCGCTCGTGGAGCGCGCCTACGCGCCGCTCGCGGCGAGCCAGGGGTCGCTGCTCGACACGCTGTCGGCCTACCTCGGCGCGGGCAGGTCCCTGGAGGCCGCCGCCCGGACCCTGTACGTGCACCCCAACACCGTCCGGTACCGGCTGCGTCGGGTGTCCGACGTGACGGGGTGGGACCCCCTCGATGCCCGCGAGTCGTACGTCCTGCAGATCGCGCTGGCCGTGGGGCGGCTCGGCTCCGCGGACGACTGACCGGCCGGACCTCGGCGGGCGCGCTCCACGAGACGACGTTTGTGCGTGTCCGACAACCCTGGGTCGTGAGGTTGGTGCGAGCCGTGACCGGGCGTCGAGCCCCTCGGGCGGCATGGTTGTCGGGTGCTCGTCGTCGCCTGCCCCGGCCAGGGTGCCCAGTCCCCCGGCATGCTCGTCCCCTGGACCGAGGTGGACGGCTTCGCCGACGCGCTCCGGCACGCCGGTGACGTCGTCGGCACCGACCTGCTCGCCCACGGCACGACGTCGGACGCCGACACCATCCGGGACACCGCCGTCGCACAGCCGCTGCTGGTCGCGACCGCGCTCGCGAGCCTGCGCGCCGTCCTCGGCGCCCCGGCGGGTACCGACCTCGCCGACGTCGCCCCCGGCGCCCTGGACGTCGTGGCGGGCCACTCGGTCGGCGAGCTCGCCGCGGCCGCGGCAGCCGGGGTCCTGACGGACGACGAGGCACTGGCCCTCGTCGCCGTGCGCGGCGCCGCCATGGCGCGCGCCGCCGCCGCGACCCCGACGGGCATGAGCGCCGTCCTCGGCGGCGACCCGCAGGAGGTGCTGGCCCGGCTGGCGGCGCTCGACCTCGTGGCGGCCAACGTCAACGGCGGCGGCCAGGTGGTGGCGGCGGGGACGCTCGACGCCCTCGCGGCACTCACCGCCGACCCACCGACGCGGGCCCGCGTCGTGACCCTGCAGGTCGCAGGCGCGTTCCACACCCGTCACATGCAGCCGGCCGTCGACGAGCTCGCCGCAGCCGCCGCAGCAGTCGTTCCCCGTCGCCCCGTCGTCACGCTCCTCGGCAACGCCGACGGCGCGGTCGTCGAGGACGGCGCCGACGCGCTCGCGCGCATCGTCGCGCAGGTCGCCCGGCCCGTGCGCTGGGACCTGTGCCAGGCGACGCTCCGCGACCTGGGCGTGACAGCACTCCTCGAGGTGGCACCGGGCGGTGTCCTGACCGGCCTGGCCCGGCGTACGCTGCCGGGCGTCGAGACCCTCGCCCTGAAGTCCCCTGCCGACCTCGACGCCGCGCGCGACCTCGTCCGCCGGCACGCCGGTACCGCCCCCACACCCCAGGAGAGCACGTCGTGACCCGACCGACCCTGACGCAGGCCACGGGGCCCGCGCACACCCGCATCCTCGGCCTGGGGGGCGTGCGCGGCGAGCGTGTCGTGACCAACGACGACCTGGTGGGACCGATCGAGTCGTCCGACGAGTGGATCCGCCAGCGCACGGGCATCGTCACGCGCCGCCGCGCCGCCGAGGGCACCGACGTCCTCGACCTGGCGGAGGGCGCCGCCCGTGCCGCCCTCGAGGACGCGGGCCTGACCGGCGCCGACATCGACACGGTCATCCTGTCGACCGTCACCTACTTCCACCAGACACCCGCGGGGGCCGCGATCATCGCCGACCGGATCGGCGCGACGCCGGCCGCGGCCTTCGACATCTCCGCCGCGTGCGCCGGGTACTGCTACGGCATCGGGCAGGCGGACGCCCTGGTCCGGGCGGGCACGGCTCGTCACGTCCTGGTGATCGGCGCGGAGAAGATGAGCGAGTTCGTCGACCCGACGGACCGGTCCATCTCGTTCCTGCTCGGCGACGGTGCCGGTGCGGTCGTCATCGGGCCGTCGGACACCCCGGGCATCGGGCCGACGGTGTGGGGGTCGGACGGGGCGCAGGCCCAGGCGATCCGCCAGACGCACTCGTGGCTCGCGACGCGGGACGAGGGCGCCGGCTGGCCCACGCTGCGCCAGGAGGGCCAGTCGGTCTTCAAGTGGGCCGTGTGGCAGATGGCACCCGTCGCGCAGAAGGCCATGGACGCCGCGGGGGTCACGCCCGACGACATCGAGGCGTTCATCCCCCACCAGGCGAACATGCGGATCATCGACCAGATGATCAAGCAGCTGAAGCTGCCTGCGTCGGTCGTCGTCGGCCGCGACATCGCCGAGACCGGCAACACGTCCGCGGCCTCGATCCCCCTGGCCGCCGAGCGGCTGCGACGCGAGGGCCAGGTCGGCCCCGGCGCGCTGGCGCTCCAGATCGGCTTCGGCGCGGGCCTGGTGTACGCCGCCCAGGTCGTCGCGCTGCCCTGACCCGCCCCCGGCGGCCGGCGCGACGCGCGCCTGTACCGTTCAGCACGTCCCTGCACCACCCGACACGAGGAGACACCCGATGGCCCACAGCGAGCAGGAGATCCTGGCCGGCCTGGCCGAGATCGTCAGCGAGGAGACCGGTCTGCCGACCGACTCCGTCCTGCCCGAGAAGTCCTTCACCGACGACCTCGACATCGACTCCCTGTCGATGATGACGATCGTCACGCTCGCGGAGGAGAAGTTCGACGTCCGCATCCCCGACGACGAGGTCAAGAACCTCGCCACCGTCGGCGACGCCGTGAGCTTCATCGCCGGCGCCCAGGCCTGAGCCTGCGCGCTGCACCCCGTGTGCACCCGGGCGGTGCGCCGGCCCCACGGCCGAGCGCACCGCCCGCCTGAACCGAGGAGAACCCATGAGCACCGTCCCCGAGGTCGTCGTCACCGGACTGGGCGCCACCACGCCGCTCGGCGGTGACGTCCCCAGCACCTGGCAGGCAGCGCTCGCCGGCGAGTCCGGCGCACGCCCGTTCGACAACGACTGGGCCGAGCGGTACGAGATCGCCGTCAACTTCGGTGCGACGCTCAAGGTCCCCGCCGACCAGGTCCTCCCCCGTCCCGAGCTCAAGCGCATGGACCCCTCGGCGCAGTACGCGATCATCGCCACGCGCGAGGCGTGGGCCGACGCGGGCTCCCCCGAGGTCGACGGCGACCGGCTGGGCGCCGTGGTGTCGTCCGGCATCGGCGGCATCTGGACGACCCTCGACGGGTGGGACACCCTGCGTGAGAAGGGCGGCCGGCGCGTGCTGCCCATGACCGTGCCGATGCTCATGCCGAACTCGCCCGTCGCCTACGTCTCGCTCGAGCTGGGCGCACGGGCCGGTGCCCACGCCCTGGTCTCGGCGTGCGCGTCCGGTGCCGAGGCCATCGCCTACGGCGTCGAGATGATCCGCAACGGGCGCGCGGACGTCGTCGTCGCCGGCGGGACCGAGGCCACGATCCACCCGATGCCGATCGCCGCGTTCGCGGCGTCCCGCACGCTGTCGACCCGTAACGACGACCCTGCCGGCGCCTCGCGCCCCTACGACGTCGACCGCGACGGGTTCGTGATCGGCGAGGGCGCGGGCATCGTGGTCCTGGAGTCCGCCGCGCACGCGGCGGCCCGTGGGGCTCGGGTGTACGGCCGGATCGCCGGCCTGGGGCTGTCCGCCGACGGCTACCACCTCACATCCCCCGAGCCGTCGGGCGACGGCCAGATCCGGGCGATGCGCGCCGCGATCGCCGACTCGGGCGTCGCGACGACCGACGTCGTGCACGTGAACGCGCACGCGACGTCCACCGTGGTCGGCGACCTCATCGAGGCGCGCTCGATCCGGGCGGTCCTGGGTGACGACGCGGATCACGCCGTGCTCTCGGCGACCAAGTCGATGACCGGTCACCTGCTCGGCGGGGCGGGCGCGCTGGAGACCATCTTCAGCGTCCTCGCGCTGCACGAGCGCACGGCGCCGCCGACGATCAACGTCGCCAAGCCCGACCCGGAGCTGGTCCTCGACCTGGTGCGGGACGAGCCGCGGGCACTGCGCGCGGGCCCCGTGGCGGCGATCAACAACTCCTTCGGGTTCGGCGGCCACAACGTCGCGCTCGTGGTGACCTCCGCCTGACAGGAGCCGTCGTCAGGGCGGTCGCCGTCCTGCTGGGGTTCTGGTCCTGCTCGCGTGCGGCGCGTCCGCGACCGTGGCGCTCCTCGACGAGGTGCCCACGCTGCTGCGCGGGTCGTCACCCGACGGTCCGCACCGGGTCGCCGCCGCGTCGCGCGAACACCTCACCCGGCAGCGCGAGCGCGACGCGCGCGCGGGAGTCGGCGTGCAGCTGCACGTACGTGTGCTCGGCGACTCCCTGCAGGACGTCGGCGTCGGCCAGGAAGAGTGCGGTCGCCAACCCGTCCGCGACCATCGCCCGCTCGCCGAGGACCCACGTGGCGACGACCCCGCGGGCGGGTGCACCGGTGCGGGCGTCGAGGACGTGGTGCAGGCCGTCGCCCCAGGTTCGCCGGTCGACCGCGGAGGCGCACAGCGCCGCGTCGCGCAGCTCGACGACCCCCAGGACACGTCCCGGGTCGCCCGGCAGCTGCAGCCCGACGCGCACCGCGTCCGGGCCACGGTGGAGCATGTCGCCGCCGGCATCCACGAGGTACTCCCCCACGCCGCACGCGCGCAGCTCCGCCGCGACCAGGTCGACGAGCTGACCCTTGCCGGCCGCTCCGACGTCCAGGAGCACCGGGAGCGTCGCGGTGACCGTGAGCGCCTGCCCGTCGCGCACCCGGCGCGTGAGCACGTCGCGCGTGCGGACGCCGCGGCCCACGGCCAGCGGGGTGCCGGCGGGACGCAGGCGGTACGTCGCGTCGTAGCCGAGCCGCTCGAGGCTGCGTCCGACGAGCGGGGTCACGGCGCCGCAGGTGCGCTCCTCCAGGACGTCGTACAGGTCGAGGAGCTCCGCCGCGTGGCCCGGGAGGTCGTGCGTACCGCCCTCCTGGGCCATCCGGGACACGACGGAGTCCGCACGGAACCGCGACCACACGCGGTCGTACGCGTCGATGACCGCGTGGACCCGGCCGAGCGTCGAGTGCGCGAGCGGCGCCGGGGTGTCGATGCTCCAGAGGGTCCCGATCGCCTCGAACCTGGTCTCAGCGCGTGGCACCGGCCGTGACCCCGCCCGGCTCGACGTGGGCGGCGGCGCGGTCGCGCCTGCTGCCCGGCACCCGCCGCCGTGCGCGGGCGCGCACCGCCGGAACCGCCGCGGCGGGTGCGGCCGGTACGGCTACCCCGGCGGGCGACCGGTGCGCCGGACGCCGGCCGTACCCCGTGAAGTTGTCGGTGCGCACGTGACGCACCCCTGCCTCGCGCAGCACCGCGCGCGCCCGCCGCACGAGGTCCGGCGACCCCGAGACGTACGCCGCCCGCCGCGGCAGGTCCGGCATCGCCGACGCCAGGGCCGACACCGTCAGCCGGGTGCCCCGGTGCCACGTCCAGCGAGGCGGGAGCGCGGGCACGGGCTCCGGCGAGACGATCACGACGCGCGCCCGCGTGCGTGCCAGGCGCCGCAGGTACGGCGGAGGCATCCCCGTGGGGCACACGAGGACGAGGACCATGTCCCGTGGTCCCGCGTGCTCGATCTGGGAGATGAAGGGCGTGACACCGATCCCGCCGGCGATCATGAGAACGGGACGCGTCGGGTCGTCCGGCAGCAGGAAGTCGCCGCCGACCGCGGTCGCGCGCACCGTGGAGCCGACCGGGGCCGCCATGAGCGCGCGCTTGAAGCCCGAGGGGCGGTCCCGCACGCTGAACGCGACGGAGACCGCGTCCCGCCCTGCGGGGACCAAGGAGAACACGCGGCGCCGCCCTCGCCCGTCGGGGCGCATCCGCACCACGTCGATCTCGGCCCACTGCCCGGGTTGCCAGCGCAGGGCGCGGGCAGGGCGCAGCAGCACCTCGTGGGCGCCGGGGCCGGGTGAGCCGTGGCCCACGACCACGAGGCGCAGCGCCCGCGGCGCCGCGACGAGGGCCGTGACCAGGTTGCCGGTGACGATCGCGAGCTCGGGTGACGTCGAGAGCGGCCCGACGGCGAACGGGACTCCGGCGAGCGCCCCCACGAGCACGGCGACCGCGAGCCGCGCGCGTCGCCGCGGGGCCTGCGTGAGCGGCTCGACGACCATGAACGCGGCGACGACGAGCACGGGGTGCGAGCCGGCCACCGACGCGAGTGCGTCGAGCGGATCCTGCCCGGACAGCACGAGCCGGGGCACGGTCACGGCCAGGTACGCCGACCCGTACGCGACGGCCACCGTGCCCGTGCCCGTCCGGCGCAGCACGGCCAGGCCGGCCACGAGGACGACGGGCGCGAGCAACGGCGTCGCGACCCACCACACAGGGGCAGCGGTGCCGAGCACGGGCGCCACCACGAGCCCCGCGACCAGCGCGCCGGCCGCGGCGGGGTTGAGCAGGTGGCGGCCACGCCACCGGACGAGGACCTTGGAGAGCCCCGCGGCGGCCCCGACGAGCCCGGCGCCCACCAGGGACTCCACCGTGAGCGCGGGCCAGAGCAGCAGCGCCAGGAGCAGGCCCGTGATCAGCGACGACTCGACGTGCGCCCGCACACCGCTGACGAGCGCACCGACCAGGCTCGTCAGGAGCGTGCCTGCCGACGCCGCGCCGACGGTGGCGGCGAGCGCGACGGGGTCCACGTCGAGCATGCCGAGGTGCCCGAGCCCGGCTGCTGCCCCGTGCACCGTCAGCAGCGCCAACGTCGCCGTCCGGTACGCGCCGAGCCCTCCCGCCAGGCCGTCGAACCGGCCCATCAGGGCGCCACCGTCGGGTCCGGCGCGCACCCCTCCGACGCACCGGACCTCTCACTCGTCGGCGGCATCGCGCACCACCTGGTCGAGCGCCGCCATGAAGCCGGCACCTGTCGAGGACGATCCCGCGAGCCGGTCCACGGTGACCTCGTCCAGCGGACGACCCACCACGGACTCCACCACCGCGGACGCGAACCGCTCCTGGAACCGCAGGGACGTCGTGTTCGTCGCCGCCGGGTCGACCCGCACACCCGTCACCACGCCGCGCGCGAGGACGACGGTCACGTCGATCTGCTGCGGCCCTCCGGGCGTCTCGTAGCTGCCGCTCCCGCTGTACGTGCCGTTCGCGGTCGGCAGGGCACGGGTGTCGTGACCGTCGGGCCGCGTCACGGCGCCGGTGTCGGCCGGTGTCGGGACGGCGCACCCGGTCAGTGCGAGACCTGCGCCCAGGCCGGCGGTGGCCCGCAGGGCCCCGGGCAGCAGCCGAGGTCGTGCTGGCATCGGCGTCCTCCGCGTGTGACAGACGTGCCGCGCTCGCGGTCCGTCTCCCCCCGGATGGCTGTCGACGCACCCCGCAGGCCGGCGGTGCGTGGGTGGGACGCTAGCGGACCGGCGCTCGGACGCCGTATCCGCATCCGACGTGCGAAAGGTTTCACAACGCCGTCGGGGCGGCCGATCCACCCGAACGGTGGGCCAGCCGCCCCGACGACCAGGACGTCAGCCGACGCGGTGCAGCCAGCGCACGGGGGCACCCGCACCCGCGTACCGGAACGGCTCGAGCTCGTCGTCCCACGCCTGGCCGAGCGCCAGGTCCAGCTCGCTGCGCAGACGGTCGGGGTCGGCCGCGTGCTCGAGAGCCGCACGGATGCGGTCCTCGGGGATCACGACGTTGCCGTGCACGTCCGTCGCGGCGTGGAAGATGCCGAGCTCGGGTGTGTGGCTCCAGCGCGACCCGTCGACGCCGGCGCTCGGCTCCTCGGTCACCTCGTACCGCAGGTGCGCCCAGCCACGCAGGGCCGACGCGAGCCGCGCCCCCGTCCCCGGCGCGGCCTGCCAGGAGAGCTCGGCACGGTAGAACGTCGGGCCGGCGGGCTGGGGCGTCCAGTCCAGGCTGACGCGCGCGCCCAGCGCGTTGCCTGCCGCCCACTCGACGTGGGGGCACAGCGCGCGCGGCGCGGAGTGCACGAAAAGTACACCGCGGGTGATGGCACCGGCCATGTCGTCCTCCCGGAAGGGCTCGAGGGTCGCCTTCCCCAACGACCTCGCCCCGGACAGGGAACGTCACCAGCACAGATGCAGCGCACGCGGCGTGCAGGGCTCAGGATGCCCCATCCATCCCCGCAGGTCCAGCGGACTCGCGGCGCAGTGCTAGAGCTGCTCGCGGATCGCCCGCATGGCCTTCTTGCGCACCGAGCGCTCGAGCCTGTCGAGGTAGAGCATCCCGTCGAGGTGGTCGACCTCGTGCTGCAGGCACCGCGCCATGAGTTCGGTGCCCTCGACCACGACCTCGCGGCCGTCCAGGTCGGTGCCGACCACCCGCGCGTACCAGGCGCGGTGGGTCGGGAACCAGAGCCCGGGCACCGAGAGGCACCCCTCGTCGCCGTCCTGGTACTCGTCCTCGGACAGCTCGACGACGACCGGGTTCAGCACGTAGCCGATCTCGTCGTCGATGTTCCAGGAGAACGCGCGCAGGTTCACGCCGATCTGGTTCGCGGCGAGGCCGGCGCGCCCGTCCATGTCCACGGTCTCGAGGAGGTCCTCGACCAAGGACCGGACACGGTCGTCGATCGTGGTGATGGGGTCGCAGGGGGTGCGCAGGACGGGGTCGCCGACGATGCGGATCTCACGCAGGGCCATGCCTTGATCCTTTCACGTCCGACACGGCAGGCGAGCCGCGCCCGTCGGCCGTCCGCGGTGCGCGACGACTCCGGGACACGGCTCGAGGAGGCAGCACGACGCCGGTGGTGAACAGGTCACCACCGGCGTCGGCGTCGTGGATGCGTCGTCGTTGACGGCGCGGAGATCACTCCGCCGCGCGCTGCTGCGGGACGCCGGTGAGGAGCTGACGGACCTCAGCCTCGTGGAACCGGCGGTGGCCGCCCAGGGTGCGGACGGCGGAGAGCTTGCCCGCCTGCGCCCAGCGCGTCACGGTCTTCGGGTCGACGCGGAACAGGACCGCGACCTCACCGGGCGTGAGCAGCGCACCCTGCGTGAGGGGCGACTCGTTGAGGGGGGTGTGAACAGCCATGGCTGGTACTCCTTCGTCGTTCGGTAGCTCGGCTGACCCTGAAGGCCCCGTGGCTTTGCGTCCCCACCTTGCGGCGGGTTTGCCGTTTGTCGCTGACAGGCTCGACTATGCACCAACCTGGACAAGTGTGCAAGAACCTCCGCGATGCCAGATCTGTCCGGAGCGGGTGAAAAGTCACAGCCTGCCGAACCGGGACCTCACACCGCAGTACACCCCAAAAGCTACGAGGCCGAGCGCGACGAGCAGGAGCAGCACGGGGCCGGCCGGGGCGTCCCGCAGCGCCTGCAGCGCGCCGTCCAGACCGCTGGCCTCCTGCGGGTTCGCCGTCGCGGCCGCGATCACGAACAGCACCCCGACGACCACGAGGGCGACACCCTTGGCGGCGTACCCCACGACGCCGGCGTTCCGCGCCACCCGGCCCGCGGTCCCGCTCGGCAGCCGGTGCAGGTCCTGCAGGAACTTCTTCGTCAGGCCCTTGTGGACGTGGTAGACGCCGACGACCACGACCCCGACGCCCACCGCACCCACGAGCAGCCGCCCGCCCGTCGACTGCATGAGCCGCGCCGTGGCGCTCTCGGTCTGGCCACCGCTCGACGCACCCTGCAGCACCGAGTAGGCCGTCGCCGCGAGCGCCAGGTACACGACGGCCTTGGCTCCGGACTTGACGCGGTCCGACGTCTCACCGGCAGCACCGCTGAGCGCAGCAGCCGCCTGCCACGCCGCGAGCGCGACGAACGCCACGACGCTGAACCAGAGCACCACCGCGCCGAAGGGTGACGCGGCGATCGTCGTGAACGCCCCCGACTCGTCCGCACTGCCTCCGGAGGACCCGAGCGCGAGCTGCGCCGCGAGGACGCCGATCAGCACGTGGAGCAGACCGCTGGCGGCGTAGCCCGCCCGTGCGCCCAGCTCCCAAGCACCCTGCGGGGACCTCGTCGCGACCGTGGCCATGACACCTCCTCGACGCGGGCTCCCCCCACTGTCCGACGACCGTCGGTGCCCGCAGCGATCGTGGCAGCGGTCGGCCCGTTCGGCATCCGGAGAGGCGACGGGTGCGTCCGACGTGCCGGTAACCTGCACGAGATCAGGGGCCAGTAGCTCAGTCGGTCAGAGCAGCGGACTCATAATCCGTCGGTCGTGGGTTCAAGCCCCACCTGGCCCACCGCGTCGGGGCCGTGCCGACCGTCCGGGCGGGCATCATGCCTGGTCCGGGGTGCGAGCAGCACAGCCGGCCCCTACTGTCACGCCATGCTCGCCGAACCCGCACGCCGCAGGGCCGTGCTGCGTGCTGCCGCGCTCGGTGCAGCCGTCACGGTGCCCGTCGTCGCGCTCGCCGTGGTGGTGCGCGGCGAGTCGGGCGCCGTCGTGCGGTTCGACGAGTCCGTCGTGCGCGCCGCGACCGAGGTGACCCGCGGCTCGGAGGGGCTGCGGCTGGTGCTCGTCGTGTGGCAGGCGGTGTTCGCCGCCCGCTGGGTGAACCTGCTCGTCGTCCCCGCGGTGTGCGTCTGGGCGTGGCGGCGGCACGGCCTGCGGGACCGCGTCGTGTGGTGCGCGGCGACGGTCGCGGCGGGCTGGGTGCTCCAGGCAGCCGCCAAGGGACTCGTGCAGCGCGCGCGTCCGGTGGTCGAGGACGCGGTCGCGCACGCGCCGGGCTCGAGCTTCCCGTCAGGGCACGCCGCGAACACCACCGTCGTGGCCGTCGCGCTCACCGTGCTGGTGTGGCCGCTGCTCGGGCGCACGGGCCGGGTGGTGATGCCGGTGACGGCGGCCGCACTCGTGGCCCTGACGGCGGCGAACCGCGTCCTGCTGGGGGTGCACCATCCGTCCGACGTGGTCGCCGGCACCCTGCTCGGGCTGGCCGTCGCCGGCGCCTCGTACGTCGGCTGGCGACGCTCGGTCGCCGACGAGGCCGACCATCCCGACCCCGGCGACCCGCCCGGCGCGGGACGACCGACCCCCTGACCCCCGGAGGACGCGTGCACGACTTCTGGCACCGCTACGAGACCGACACCCGTGCACCGTCCGGCAGGCAGGTCCGCCACGACCTGACGAGGCGCGTGCTGCTGCCCGCCGTCGCGCTGTGGTGCGTGGTCGTGGGCATCGGGCTGCTCATCACCGGACCGCTGGGCAACCTGCCGAGCGAGGCCGGCGTCAACACGTGGTTCGTCGCGCAGCGCACACCCGCCCTCGATGCGGTGACCACGGTGCTGTCCGCGATCGGGCAGACCGAGTTCCTCATCGGGGCGTGCGTGCTGGCCATCGCCCTGGTGTGGTGGCGCACGCGGCAGTGGTGGTACGCGATCGTGCCCGGGCTGGCCGTCGCGGTGCAGGCGGCGATCTTCCTGACCGCCGCGCTGGTCGTGGGCCGCGAGCGTCCGCAGGTCGAGCAGCTCGACCACGCACCGCCCACGTCGAGCTTCCCCAGCGGTCACACGGGCGCCGCGACGGCGTTCTACCTCTCGCTGGCGTTCATGGCGCAGCGCATCACGAACCCGGTGGCCCGGTGGACCGTGACCGTCCTGTGCGTGCTCGTGCCCGTTTCGGTCGGCGTCGCGCGCACGTACCGGGGGATGCACTCCCTGACCGACGTCCTGGTGGGGTTCCTCAACGGCGCCACGTGCGCGCTCCTCGCGTGGAACTACCTGCGGCGCGGTCCGGACGGGCGCTGAGCCCGCCCGGCGCGGCGGCGGTCCGCGGCACGGCTACGGTGGTGCCGTGGCCCTGTTCTCCCGGCGACGCCGGCTGCCCGATCCCCTGCGACATGCGCTCGACCTGCGGGCCGACGCGGTCCTCGCGGCCGCTCCCCTCGACGACGGCCGCTGGGTCGTGACGACCCGCCGCGCGCTGCACCTCGTCGTGGACGACGGCGCGGTGCGCACGCCGTGGGCCGACGTGGACCGCGGCTCGCTCGACGCCCGGACCCGCACGCTGACGGTGCACTGGGTCAGCGGTGCGCGCACCGAGCTCGTCCTCGAGACCGACGACGACGCGTGGGACCTGGTGCAGTCGTTCCGGGAGCGAGTGCAGCAGTCCGTCGTCCACGTCGAGCACGTGACGCTCCCCGGCGGGCGTACCGCCGTGCGGGTCGCGCTGCGACGCGACGAGGACGGCGACCTGTTCACCCAGGTGATCGGCGACGGCACCGTCGACCTCACCGACCCCGCCGTCGCGCGGCGCGTGGCCGATGCCGAGACGCACGTGCGCGCCGAGGCCGGTCTGGCCCCCTGAGACCGGCGCGCAGGGCGCGGTGCACGACCCCGTGGGGTCCGGCACCCCCGCGAGCCTGCTAGGGTTTTCCCCGCACGATCCCCCGTAGCTCAATTGGCAGAGCATTCGACTGTTAATCGAAGGGTTACTGGTTCGAGTCCAGTCGGGGGAGCCGCAGAACGAGGCCTCCGTCCCGCGTCACCGCGGGTCGGGGGCCTTCGTGCTGCCGGTCCGGGAGGCGTGACCGGCCGCTCGTCGCGGCAGCCGGTGCAGCTCGACGTCCGCCACGGTCCCGGCCCGCAGCGTGAACGTCAGGTACGTGCAGGCGGGCTGCCGGCGACGGTCGGTCGGCGAGCCGGGGTTCAGCAGGCGCAGCCCCGCCGGCGTCACCGAGTCCCACGGGATGTGGCTGTGCCCGAAGACCAGCAGGTCCAGGTCGTCGAACCGCTCGTCGCACCGCCGCTCGCGACCCGCCGCGGCACCGGTCTCGTGCACGACGCCGACGCGCACGCCGGCCACGACCGCCCGGGCCACCTCGGGCACCCGGGCCGCGAGCGCGGGCGGGTCGTTGTTGCCGTGACACGCGAGCAGGCGGGTCGCGCGTCGCTCGAACCGGTCGAGCAGCTCGGTCGCCACCCAGTCCCCCGCGTGCACGACGAGGTCGGCGTCGGCGACGGCCTGCCAGACGACCGGCGGCAGGTCACGCGCGCGCGCCGGCACGTGGGTGTCGGCGACGGCGAGCACGCGCACCGGGGCGCCGTCGGCAGCGCGGGTCACGGGCGGCGGAACGCGCGCCGGTCGACCCCGGCCTCCCGGGGCCGCAGCGCGGCTCGGCAGCGCGGGCACACGTGCTGCACGGCATCGGCGTGCGGCCCGGACTCGGGCAGCGCCTCGTGCCACTCGACGTGCGGGAAGCGTGCGAGCGACGACCGGCTCAGCGCCAGGCCGCAGACGGTCTGGTTCTTGCCCTGGACCCACGCGTGCACGTCACCCGCGGGGCGACGCACACCGTCGGGGTCGGTCCAGGTGCTCGACGCGGCGACCTGGGCGCTCGAGAGACGTCGCGGCACGTGTCTGCCTCCCTTCACCGCGCGGCCCACGCCGCGGCGCGTCCCAGCGTGGCACGCGCGCCGGCACGCCACCACGCGACCGCCGGGGGCGGCTCGCACCAGCCCCGCCGGCCGGGCCCGCGGGACGTGCCACGCAGCGCCTGGGCACCCCTGAGCACACCCCGGACAGGCCTGTGACCTGCGGCGGCGTCGGGGGCGATCCGAGGGCTGGACGTACGCCCCCACGAGCCTCACACTTGCCTCGATCCCGCTCGCCCCGGGACCATCTCACCGCCTCTCCCCCGTCTCTCCCCCGCCTCGCCGTGCCCCCGTCCGGGTGCCCACCGACATCGTCGACCGGCTTCCGGACGAGCCGTCGACCCCGCGTCCCGCGCATCCGCTCCTCACCGTGCCGTCCCCTGTCACCACCCGTCGTCCGGCCCGTCCTGGCCGGGGAAGGATGCGTCGTCCGTGCTGCGCTCCGTGGCTGCCCACCTCTCGCTCGACGTCCACGCGCCGCTCGAGCTGCTGCTCTCCGTGGCTGTCGCGGAGGGTCCGTTCGAGCGCACCGAGCTGATGCTCGCGCGCACCGACGACGACCCGCTCGACGTGCTCGAGATCAAGACGCCGCACGGCGGACGCATGCACCGGATCCTCGCGCCGGCCGGACGCGTCGTCGTGGACTACCAGGCGACGGTCACCGGTCAGGCCACGGCTCCCCCGGTCGAGGACGTCGACCTCGTCGAGTACCGCCGCCCCAGCCGGTACGCCGACTCCGACCGGCTCCTCGCGTTCGCGCGGGACCAGTTCCGTGACCTTGCCGAGGCCGAGCTCCTCGACGCCGTCGTGACGTGGGTGAGCAGGCACGTCACCTACCTGCCCGGATCCAGCCTGCCGACGGACAGCGCCACGGACACGCTCCTGAAGCGGCGCGGCGTGTGCCGGGACTTCGCGCACCTCGTCGTGGCGCTGCTGCGGGCGTGCGACGTGCCGGCCCGTCTCGCGTCCGCGTACGCGCCCGGGCTCAAGCCGATGGACTTCCACGCGGTCGCCGAGGCGTACGTCGAGGGCGCCTGGCACGTCGTCGACGCGACAGGGCTCGCGCCGCGCGCGTCGCTGCTGCGCATCGCCACGGGGCGCGACGCGACGGACACCGCGTTCCTGTCGTACTACGGCGGGAACCTGCGGCTGCGGTCCATGACCGTCACGGCCGTGACCGACACGAGGGTCACGGACGACGGCACCGGGCTCGTCGCGCTGCGCTGAGGGCGTCCGCGGGCCGCCAGGACGACGTCAGGCGGGCCGGAGGGTGCGGCGCTGCGCCTCGAGCTCCAGGAGCTCACCGAGCAGCGTGCGCTGCTCGTCGGCGTCCGCATCGGCGCCGAGCCTCTGCAGCCGTCCGCGGACGTCCGCGACCCGGCGCGTGAGGCCCACGTCGACCAGGCGCATGACGACGCCGCGCACGTACCCCGGCAGCGAGTCCGGGCGGTCCTCGGGCAGCGGTGCCACCGACAGCTCGGTGAGCAGCGCCCGCACCGGCTCCGCCGCCGCGTCGATCACCGCGCCCACCCAGGCGGACTCACCGCCACGGGCCACGATCTCGACGGCTGTCGCGACACCCCCGGCGGCACGGACGGCCTCGTGCGCGGCGCGGTACGCGGGCGCCGTGCAGGCGTCCGGCGCCAGCGCGTCGAACTCCGGGGGGACGAGCGTCGGGTGCTGCAGCACCACCTCGAGGGCCGTGCGCTCCACCTGCGCCACCGGGTCCCGACGGTCGGGCGCGGCCATGCGGACCACCGGCACGGGACCGGAGGTGTCGGGCGACCCGGCGCCCGGACGCCGGACGCCGTCCCGGTCGCCCGGGCGGGAGGGCGTGCGCGTGCCGCGTCGTGCCGCGTCGGCGACCGTGCGGCGCACCCCGGAGACGTCGTCCATGCCGAGCCAGCCCGCCAGCAGCCGCTCGTACTCGGGTCGCAGCGCCGAGTCACGGATCCCGGCGACCACGGGTGCGGTGGCGCGCAGGGCGCTGACGCGTCCCTCGGCCGTCGTCAGGTCGTGCGCCGCGAGCGTCGAGCGGATGACGAACTCGAACAGCGGCTGCCGCGACGCCACCAGGGCTCGCACGGCGTCGGGTCCGCGCGCCTGGCGCAGCTCGCACGGGTCCATCCCCGAGGGCTCCACCGCCACGAACGTCTGCGCGTTGAACGCCTGGTCCTCGCCGAACGCGCGCAACGCCGCCTTCTGGCCCGCCGCGTCGCCGTCGAACGTGAAGACGATCGCGCCGCCCACGGACGAGCCGCCCGCGAGCTGCACGCCACCTGCTCCCCCGGAGTCCCCGACGAGCCGCCGCACGATGCGCGCGTGCTCCGGGCCGAAGGCCGTCCCGCAGGTGGCCACCGCCGTCCGCACGCCCGACAGGTGCATCGCCATGACGTCGGTGTAGCCCTCGACCACGACCACCTGCTTCTCGCGGGCGATCTCCCGCTTGGCCAGGTCGATGCCGTAGAGCACGTGCGACTTGCGGTACAGCGGCGTCTCGGGGGTGTTGAGGTACTTGGGGCCGGTGTCGTCGTCGAGGAGCTTGCGCGCGCCGAACCCCACGGTCTCCCCGGTCACCTCCCGGATCGGCCACACCAGCCGCCCACGGAACCGGTCGTAGATCCCGCGCTGGCCCTGGCTGACGAGCCCGGAGGCCGTCAGCTCGGCCTCGGTGAAGCCGCGCCCGCGCAGGTGCCGCAGCAGGCCGTCCCAGCCCTGCGGGGCGAAGCCGACGCCGAAGTCGTCGGCCGCCGACCTGTCGAACCCGCGCTCCGCGAGGAACGCCCGGGCCACCGCGGCCTGCGGGGTGACGAGCTGCTCGCGGAAGAACTCCTCGCTGATGCGGTGGGCGTCCAGCAGGCGGCGACGCCGACCGGGCTCCTCACCGGGCCGCGAGGGCCCCCCGCCCTCCTCGTACCGCAGCTGCATGCCCGCCCGGGACGCGAGGTACTCGACGGCGTCGGTGAACCCCAGGCCGTCGACCTGCTGCACGAACGCGATGACGTCGCCGCCCTCGCCGCACCCGAAGCAGTGGTAGCGCCCCACCTGTGGGCGCACGTGGAAGGACGGCGAGCGCTCGTCGTGGAAGGGGCACAGGCCCTTGAGGGAGCCGACGCCGGCCGGCCGCAGCGCGACGTGGGCACCGACGACCTCCTCGATGCGGACGCGCTCGCGGACGGCCTCCACGTCCTCCCGCAGAATCCGTCCGGCCACGGCCCAGAGTCTAGGCGTCCCGACCGGACGCGGGGACGCGCGCTGCTCCGTGCAGGCGCCGCGGGCCTCCGTGCTGTCGAATGTCCTGCGGGCCGCGCGTCATGCGGGTGACGGGTGGACCACCCCCGCGAGGCACGAGGAGGACGACGTGGAGTACATGCTCTTCATCTGCACCGACCCCGACGGCGAGGACGCCGCGCCCGGGGATCTGACGATCGAGCAGTGGGGCGCCGACGTGGACGCGCGCGGCGTGTGGAAGCACGGCGACCGCCTGCGCCCGGTCGAGGCCGCGACGACGGTCCGGCGTCGGGGTGACGCGGTCGTGCTGACCGACGGCCCGTTCGCGGAGACCCGGGAGCACATCGCCGGGTACGACGTCATCGAGGCGGCCGACCTCGACGAGGCGGTCGCGATCGCCGCCGCTCACCCCATGGCCCGCGCGGGCAGGGTCGAGGTGCGGCCCGTCTGGCCGCTGGACGCGGGCGACTGAGGCCGCACGTCCAGGGAGTCAGCCGCGCGACGGCCCCACGAGCCGGTCGTGGAGCTCGACCGCCGACACGTCGGTGAGGGAGGCGACCTGGTCGACGACGACGCGCAGCCGCTGCGCGTCGTCGTCGGCCGCGTGCCAGTCGACGGCGAACGGGGGCTCCAGGACGTCGGCGCCGCGGTCGGCCATCAGCTCCACCAGGTCGGTGAGGACCTGGCGCTGGCGCTGGTAGAGCGGCTCGAGCTCGCGCGGTGCCATCACGTAGGCGACCGCCAGGCCCTTGAGCACCAGGATCTCCGCGAGCGTGTCGTGCGGGACGACGAGCTCGGCGCCGTACCGGGTCAGCGGCCCGTCGCCGTACCGGGCGCGCGTCGCCTGCTGCGCGGCCTTCGCGAACCGGCCGATGAGCTGGCTCGTGGCGTCCTTGAGCACCGCGAGCGCCCGACGCGACCCGTCGAACCCACGCTCCCACAGCCGCGCCGCCACGAGCCGGTCCATGGCGGCGGAGAGCTCGTCCGCGGTGACCTGCGCGCCGTACCAGGTGTCGACGGCCTCGACGACACGGGCGCGCTCGTCGGGCCGGGTCAGCACGCCCAGGTCGAGGCGCCCGCCCACGACGGCGTCCTCCACGTCGTGCACCGAGTACGAGATGTCGTCGGCGAGGTCCATGACCTGAGCCTCGAGGCACTTGCGGCCGTCTGGCGCGTCCGCACGCAGCCACGTGAACACCGGCAGGTCGTCCTCGTAGACGCCGAACTTGTGGGTGGGCCGCCCGCTGGCGGGGCTGATGGGCCCCCGCCCGTACCGCCACGGGTACTTCACGGACGCGTCCAGGCTCGCGCGCGTGAGGTTCAGGCCCACCGACCGTCCGTCCGGGGCGACGACCTTCGGGTCGAGGCGCGTCAGGAGACGCAGCGTCTGCGCGTTGCCCTCGAACCCGCCGATCCCCCGCGCGAGCTCGGCCAGCGCGCGCTCGCCGTTGTGCCCGAAGGGCGGGTGACCCAGGTCGTGCGCGAGGCAGGCCGTGTCGACGACGTCGGGGTCGCAGCCGAGCGCCTTGCCGAGCTCGCGCCCCACCTGCGCGACCTCGAGCGTGTGGGTCAGCCGGGTGCGCACGAAGTCGTCCGAGGACGGCCCGAGCACCTGCGTCTTCGCCCCCAGGCGGCGCAGCGCCGAGGAGTGCACGATGCGCGCACGGTCCCGTTCGAACGGCGTGCGCTCGCGGGACTTCTCCCCCTCGGCGACCCAGCGTTCACGGTCGGCGTCGGCGTACCCGTCGACGTCGGGCGCGATGTGGTCGAGAGCGGTCACGTGCCCAGGGTAGAGCCGGCGGGCCCTGCCCTGCTCACCCCTTGACGGCGCCCGCCGTGAGCCCACCGACGATGTACTTCTGCAGGAAGAGGAACAGCACCAGCACCGGCAGGGCGGAGATGACGGCGCCGGCGGCGAAGAGCCCCCAGTTCGCCTCGAGCAGCGCCGACACCCAGCCGTACAGCCCGACGGCGACGGTCCAGTTGCGTTCGGACTGCAGCACGAGCCGGGCGATGATGAACTCCCCGAACGTGCTGATGAACGACAGCAGCGCGACGACGGCCAGGATCGGCGTGACGAGCCGCAGGATGATCGTCCAGTAGGTCTGGGCGTGCGTGGCGCCATCGATCTTGGCGGCCTCGTCGAGCTCGCGCGGGATGGTGTTGAAGAACCCGTACATGAGGAACGTGTTCACGCCCAGTGCGCCGCCGAGGTACACGGCGATGAGCGCGAGCTTGCTGTTCAGCCCCAGGACCGGCACGACGTTGCCGAGCGTGATCAGCAGCAGGAAGACCGCGACGAACGCGAGCATCTGCGGGAACATCTGGATGATGAGCAGCGTGGTCAGTCCCGCGCGGCGGCCCGTGAACCGGAACCGGGAGAACGCGTACGCCGCGGCGGCACCCATGAGGACCGTCCCGACACCGGTCGCGATCGCGATCTGCAGCGAGTTGCCCAGCCACGTCCAGAACAGCGTGCCGCCGAGCGCCTCGTAGTTCGAGGTGCTCACCTCGGCGAACAGCTCGTTGGAGCCGGTCAGCGTGCCGCCCTCGGACAGCGACGCCGAGATCACGTAGACGATCGGGAACAGCGCGTAGACGATGGCCACGATGCCGACGAGGTGGCGCCAGCCGAGCTCGGCGAACCACCGCCGCCGGGGCATGCGGTGCTCGTCGGGACGCGGTGCGGCGCTGGACGAGGTGGTGACGTCGGTGGTGACCATGTCAGCTGATCTCCTCGAACTGCTTGGTCCGCTTGAACGTGATCGCCGAGATCGTCGCGACGATGACGAAGATGACGATCGACAGCGCGCTCGCCAGGCCGTAGTTCTTGGCCGCGGTGCCGTCCAGGCCGGACACGGAGTACACCATCGAGATGAGGATGTCGGTGTGGCCGAGCGGCACGGACGCGTCGGCGAAGCGCGGACCGCCGCCCGTGAGCATGTAGATGAGCGTGAAGTTGTTGAAGTTGAAGGCGAACGACG
The DNA here is from genome assembly GCF_015234515.1 of Cellulomonas sp. GTDB lineage: Bacteria > Actinomycetota > Actinomycetes > Actinomycetales > Cellulomonadaceae > Cellulomonas. Next base: position 146,159 of record NZ_JADGMY010000011.1, on the reverse strand, counting down.
AGATGAGCAGCGGCGACGTCGCGACCAGCAGCAGCGGCAGCGTCACCGAGCGCCAGGTCCGCCACGCGCTGGCACCGTCGACCTTCGCCGCCTCGAGCACGTCGCCGGGAAGCGACTGCAGCGCGCCGGTGCAGATGAGGAACATGTAGGGGAAGCCCAGCCACAGGTTCACCCCGAGCACCGACAGCTTCGCCAGCCACGGGTCCGTCAGCCAGGGCACGGCGGCCCCGCCGAGCAGCACCTGGTTGATGAACCCGTACGAGCGGTTGAGCATGCCGGACCACAGCAGCGCCGCCAGGAAGCCGGGGATCGCGTACGGGAAGATCAGCAGCGTGCGGTAGACCTTGCGGCCCCGCACCCGCGTGTCGTTGAAGGTGATGGCGAGGAACAGGCCCAGCAGGAACGTGGTGACGACCGACAGGATCGCGAACGCGAAGGTCCACACGAGGATCTTGACGAAGGGCTGGGCGTACCGCTCGTCACCGAACGCGGTGCGGAAGTTGTCGATGCCCACCATGACCCGCCAGCCGACGTTGAGCCGCTGACCGTCGTCGGAGCGGAAGGAGCCGTCGGAGGTCGCCCTGTACACGGTGCCGGTCGCGACGTCCGTCATCGTGTCGGCCTCGGGGTCCCACTCGAGCGACGGGGTCGCGAGGAACCCGGTGCGGGCGTCCTGCGTGCGCACCCAGCCGTCGTTCGGGTCGTCCGACACGGGCACCCGCAGGCTCGTGACCTCCGACTGCCGGCGCAGGATCTCCTGGCGGCTCAGGACGGTGGCGCCGGGGACCTCGGTGACGCGGTCGTCGTCGACGGTCGCGTCCGGCACCTCGCTCAGCGGGTCGTCCGCCGTGCCGACCATCGCCTCGCCGTCCTCGACGATCGCGAAGCCGAGCGCACCGCCGCGCTCGACGACGGTCAGCGGGTAGGTCGCGGAGCCCTCGACACGGCGCTCGTTCTGCAGCAGCAGCGCCTCGACGGCCTGCTCCTTGGTGGAGTTGTGACCGTCGCCGTAGTTGGTGAACGCGACCCAGCCGGTGTAGGCGACGACGTAGACCTGGAAGACGAGCAGGAACGCCAGGCCCGGCAGGATGTACTTCAGCGGCAGCGTGCGCCGCGAGAAGTACACCCAGTCCGCGGCGACGACCAGCGCGACCATCGCGGCGAGGATGCCCATGTGGCCCTCGCGCCACGCGGCGAGGACCCCGAAGACCCCCAAGGCGTTGACGACCGCCATGACGGCGATCTTGACGAGCGTGCCGGGACGGACCGGACCGCGTGCGGGCCGGTCACGGTCGCGTGACGACACGCCCCGGGGCCCGGACGTGCCGCCCGTGGTCCCCGTGGGGTCCGTGGCGTCGCCGGTGAGGGTGGGCTGGCTGGGCATCGCGCGCCTTCCGTGCTGTCGGTCGGCGCATCGGCGCCGGGAAGGTCACCACCCGGCCGCCGTGACGGCCGAGGGGCTGACGGTCGCACCGCGGGCGTGCCCGCGGTGCGACCGGTGCGGGTCAGGACCCGATCGCACCCTGGATGTCGGCGATCATCTTGTCCCAGGCCGCGACGGGCTCGGCCGCGCCCGAGATGATGTTCGCCTCGGTGACGCCCCAGAACGCCCAGACCGAGCCCATCTCGGGGATGGACGGCATCGGCACCGCCTCCTCACCGACGGCCAGGAAGCCGGCGGTGACCGGGTCGGCCGAGGCCTCCTCGGCTGCCGACGCGAGCGCCGGCGGGCGGTTGCCGGCCTCGTACAGAGCCAGCTGCGCCTCGTCCGTCGCGATGTAGTTCACGAGGAAGTCGTTCGCGAGCAGCGCGTTGTCGCTCTGCGCCGAGACGTAGAAGCCCTGCACGCCGACGAACGGCTGCGCCGGCTCGCCACCCGCGGACGGGATCGGGTCGATCGACAGGTCGAGAGCCTCGAACTGCTCGACCATCCACGGCCCGCCGATGATGAACGGCGACTCGCCGTTCTTGAACGCCTCGACCGCGATGTCGTACGTGACGTCGGTCGACAGCACGCCGGCCGCGCCCTGCGCCTGCAGCCACGTCGCGAAGGCCTGGCCGGGAGCACCGCCCATGGCGAGCTCGGAGGTGTAGGTGCCGTCCTCGTTCTGGACGAAGACCGGGGCGCCGAACGACGTCTGCAGCGGGTAGTAGGTGTAGGGGTCACCCTCGACACCGGTCTGGATGAGCACCTGGTAGGGGGTGCCGGCGGCCTGGCCGGCGGCGACGGCCGCGTCCCAGGTCGACGGAGCCTCGGCCGCGAGCGCCGTGTTGCGGATGAGGGCGATGTTCTCGATCGCGTACGGCAGGCCGTACACCTGCCCGTCCTCCGTGAACGCCTCGACCGCGACCTCGATGAAGTCACCGGCCTTGTCGCCGAGCTCGATGGGCGCGACGACCCCGTTGGTCGTCAGCTCACCGAGCCAGTCGTGCGCGCCGACCGTCAGGTCGGGCCCCTCGCCGGTCGGGACCTGGGCGAGGAAGTCCGCGCGGATGTCCTCGAAGTTCTTGAGCACGAGCTCGACGTCCACGTCGTTCTCGTTCTCGAACGCCTCGGCCGCCACCTCGACCGCTGCCTGACGCGTCTCGTCCACCCACACCACGAGGCCGTCCCCCGAGGCCGGGGTGGCCGATGCCGCGTCACCAGAGTTGTCGTCACCAGAACCGCCGCACGCCGTGAGCGTCAGCGCAAGGCCGAGCGTCACCGCAACGGCCGGGATGCCTCGTCGCATCGTCTTCTCCTGTTGTCGTTCGACCTGCCGAGCCCGACTGACGCCGATGCCGGCTGTTGACGCGACGCTATGCGCGTTGCACCCCCCGTTGCAACTCGTTACGGTAACTTGCAGCCAAGCGTTCCAAGGTAAGCGCCTGCATGCTCCCGTGCGGCGGAGAAGGAGGGCTGGTGACCCCGACTACGCTGCGGACTGTGCGGACACGACTGACCGACCTCGCCGAGCAGGCGGGCGTGAGCACCGCGACGGTGTCGCGCGTGCTGAACGGCAAGCCCGGGGTGTCCGCGCAAGCCCGTCAGGCCGTGCTCACCGCGCTGGACATGCTCGGCTACGAGCGCCCGGAGAAGCTGCGCATGCGGTCCGCCGGCCTCGTCGGCCTCGTCGTGCCCGAGCTCACCAACCCCGTCTTCCCCGCGTTCGCGCAGGTCATCGAGACGATGCTGAGCGACCGCGGGTACACGCCGCTGCTGTGCACGCAGTCGCCGGGCGGGACCACCGAGGACCAGTACGTCGAGCTCCTCATGGACCACGGGGTCGACGGGATCGTCTTCGTCTCCGGTCTGCACGCGGACACCTCCGCGAGCAAGGACCGTTACCACCGGCTGCGCGGGCGGGGCGTCCCGCTCGTCCTGGTCAACGGGCACGCCGAGGGCGTGGACGCTCCCGCCGTGTCGACTGACGACACGGCCGCGATGGATCAGGCTGTTCGCCACCTGCGCTCCCTCGGCCACCGTGCCATCGGACTCGCTGTCGGACCCACACGGTTCGTCCCTTCGCAGCGTAAGCGCGATGCTTTCGCGGCGCTCATCGGGAAGCACCTGGGCGTCACGGACGCCGGCCCGCACGTCGTGTCGACGCTGTTCACCGTGGAGGGCGGCCACGCGGCCGCCACCGAGCTCTTCCGCTCGGGTCACACCGCGGTGGTCTGCGGGTCCGACCTCATGGCGCTCGGTGCCGTGCGCGCCGCGCGCTCCCTCGGGCTGCGCGTCCCTGAGGACGTGTCGGTCGTCGGGTTCGACGACTCCCCCCTGATCGCCTTCACCGACCCGCCGCTGACGACCGTGCGCCAGCCGGTCTCCGCGATGGGGCACGCGGCGGTCTCGGCGCTCGTCGCCGAGATGTCCGGCACACCCGCGCCGCGCGCCGAGCTCCTGTTCCATCCCGAGCTCGTCGTCCGGGGCTCGACCGGCAGCGCCCCGACCCTCTCGCCCGTCGCGGTCCGGCGGGACGCGGCACCCACCCACTGAGCACCTCGTCCGTCGACCGCGTCGCACGCCGCGGCGCGCGACGGTGCGCCCCCACGCGGCCGCGCGCCACCTCGACCCCCACCAGGAAGGCACCCCAGTGACCCTCGAGGCCGTCCCCTCGGCGCAGATCGCGCACCGACCCGACAACGGCACGAGCTGGTGGCGCACCGCCGTCATCTACCAGGTCTACCCGCGGTCCTTCGCCGACGCGTCCGGCGACGGCATCGGCGACCTGCCGGGCGTCACCGCGCACCTCGACCACCTCGTCGAGCTCGGCGTCGACGCGGTCTGGCTGTCGCCGTTCTACCGCTCGCCGCAGGCCGACGCGGGCTACGACGTCGCCGACTACCGCGACGTCGACCCGCTCTTCGGCACGCTCGCCGACGCCGACGCGCTCATCGCGCGCGCCCACGAGCTCGGTCTGCGCGTCGTCGTCGACCTCGTCCCCAACCACACGTCCGACGAGCACGCGTGGTTCCAGGCCGCTCTCGCGGCCGCCCCGGGGTCACCCGAGCGCGCCCGGTACCACTTCCACGACGGACGCGGCGAGCACGGCGAGCTGCCGCCGAACAACTGGCAGTCCATCTTCGGCGGCCCCGCATGGACCCGCACGACCGCTCCGGACGGCACCCCCGGCCAGTGGTACCTGCACCTGTTCGACAGCAAGCAGCCCGACCTCGACTGGGACAACCCGCAGGTGCGGGCCGAGTTCGAGGACGTGCTGCGGTTCTGGCTCGATCGCGGGGTCGACGGCTTCCGCGTCGACGTCGCCCACGGCATGGTCAAGGCGCCCGGGCTGCCCGACTGGGACGGGCACGTCGCGATGATCGACGGCACGGACGACGGGCACGACGTCGACGCCGTCGACGGCTCCGGGAACCACGGACCGATGTTCGACCAGGAGGGCGTCCACGACATCTACCGCGCGTGGCGCCAGGTCCTCGACTCCTACGACGGCGACCGCGCGATGGTCACCGAGGCCTGGGTGGAGCCACTGAGCCGGCTCGCGCGCTACGTCCGGGCCGACGAGGCGCACCAGTCGTTCAACTTCGCGTTCCTGGCGGCCGGCTGGGACGGCCCCGCGCTGCGTCGCGTCATCACGGCGTCCTACGCGGCGAACGACGCCGTCGGCGCCCCCACCACCTGGGTGCTGTCCAACCACGACGTCGTGCGCCACGCGTCGCGCCTGGGCCTGGCGGACCCCACCCACCGGCCCAACGGCATCGGCCACGGCGACGAGCAGCCCGACGCGGTCCTGGGCCTGCGCCGTGCGCGCGCCGCCACGCTGCTGATGCTCGGCCTGCCGGGCTCCGCCTACCTGTACCAGGGCGAGGAGCTCGGCCTGCCGGAGCACACGGCGCTCGACGACGACATCCGCGAGGACCCCGCGTTCTTCCGCACGGGCGGCGGCGAGCGAGGGCGCGACGGGTGCCGCGTGCCCCTGCCCTGGTCCGGCGACGCGCCCGGCCTGGGATTCTCCCCGACCGGGGCGACGTGGTTGCCGCAGCCCACCGGGTGGGCGGACCTGGCCCTGGACCGCCAGCGCGGCCGCGAGGGCTCGACCTACGAGCTGTACCGCGCCGCCCTGCGCCTGCGTCGTGCCGAGCGGCTCGGATCCGGTGGGCTGCAGTGGCTGCCGGAGCCCGCGGGCGAGCACGTGCTCGCCTACCGGAACGGTGACGTGGTCGTGGTCGCGAACCTCGGCGACGTCGACGTGCCGCTGCCCGCGGGCGCCGAGGTCCTGCTCGCGTCCGCCCCGGACGTGGGGGCCGCGGTGGCGCCCGCGACGACCGTCTGGCTGCGCGCCTCCTGACGGACCGCGACCCAGTCGGGGGCCCGGTCGCACCTGCGCGGCCGGGCCCTCGACGTGTCAGGCGAGCGTCGCCTCGACCGCGTGCTCGACGACCCCGGGCAGGCCACCCTCGAACGCCCACGCGCGCTGCTCGTCGGCGCCCGTGCCGCGCTGCCACAGGCCCGCGAGGAGCTCCTGGACGGTCGTGAGATCACCGCTGTCCTGCAGCGCCGGCCGCACGTGGTCCAGCAGCTGCGCCACCGCGTCCCGGGCGGGCACGGGCGTCAGCGTCGGCGGGACCAGCAGGTCCCCGGCGAGGCCCGTGCGAGCCGCACGCCAGGTCGCCGCCCGCAACGGCTCGACCCGGGTGTGGGTCGGCGCGAACCCGTCGGCGGCCTGCCGGGAGGCGGTCTCGACGAGCGCCCGCGCCAGCGCCGCGACCAGCACCGCGTCGTCGGCACGCAGGCAGACGTCGGCGACGCGGATCTCGACCGTCGGGTACCGCGGCGACAGGCGGGCGTCGAAGTAGATCATCGCCGGGTCGAGCGCGGCACCCGTCGCGACGAGGCCCGCCACCGTGTCCCGGTACGCCTGGACCGATCCGAACGGCGCGGTCGGGCCTGCCGTCGGCCACCGGTTCCACAGCTGCGAGCGGATCGAGGCGTACCCGGTGTCCTCCCCGCGCCAGTACGGGGAGTTGACACTCAGCGCGAGCAGCACGGGCAACCACGGACCGATGCGGTCGAGCACCGCCACGGCCTCGTCGTCGTCCTCCACGGACACGTGCACGTGGCAGCCGCTCGTGAGCTGCTCACGGACGGTCAGGGCGTACGTCTGCGCCATCGCCTCGTAGCGTGCGCCGTGCGACAGCGTGGTCGGGCCCGGCACGGGCGACGTGGCGACGGCGACGAGCCGACCCCCGGCCTGCTGCGCGGCACCGGCGGCGCGGCGGCGTCCGTCGCGCAGCTCGGCAGCGAGCTCCGCGAGGTCGACGCACGGGTGCGTGCCGGTCTCGATCTGCTGCTCCTGGAGCTCCTTCTCGAGCCCGCCGCCGGGCTCCCCCTCGTCGGCCGGCTCACCGCCGCCACGCTCGTACGCGCGCACTGCCGCGTCGGCCACACCTGTCGGGACGCCCTCGGCGTCGACCAGCAGGTACTCCTCCTCCACACCCATGGTTCGCACGCCGTGAAGTCTGCTGCCCCGTGGGCGTGCTCGCCCGTCGAGAGCGGGTCAGCCGCCCGAGACGGAGAGCTCGGCCTCGTGCAGGTCCCGGCGGAAGTCCTCGGAGAGCTCGCGCGAGTCCAACCACCCGTAGGGCAGGATCGGGCGCTTGGGTGCGCCCGCCCGCCCGCGCGGCCCCTCGGACGCCTCACCGGGGTACGGCTGGTCCAGGTCCAGCTCGCCCAGCAGGTCGTCCAGCTCGGCGAGCGACGACACCAGGCCCAGCCGCGCGCGCAGCTCACCACCGACGACGTACCCCTTGAGGTACCACGCCATGTGCTTGCGCATCTCCCGCAGCGCCTTGCCCTCGTCGCCGAAGTGGTCGACCATCAGCTCGGCGTGGCGCCGCACGACGCTCGCGACCTCCCGCAGGCCGGGCCGGATGCGCGCGTCGGACCCCGCGAACGCAGCGGCCAGGTCGGCGAAGAGCCACGGCCGCCCCTGGCAGCCGCGCCCGACGACCACGCCGTCGCACCCGGTGTGCACGACCATCGCCAGGGCGTCCTCGGCGGACCAGATGTCGCCGTTGCCCAGCACGGGGATGTCGGTGACCGCCTGCTTGAGCGCGGCGATCGCGTCCCAGTCGGCCGTGCCGGAGTAGTAGTCCGCGGCGGTGCGACCGTGCAGGGCGACCGCGGCGACCCCGGCGTCCTGGGCCGTGAGCCCGGCCTCCACGTAGGTCAGGTGGTCCTCGTCGATGCCCTTGCGCATCTTGACCGTCACCGGGACGCCGTGCGGTGTCGCGGCGTCGACGGCCGCACGCACGATGGCCGCGAAGAGGTCCCGCTTCCAGGGCAGCACCGCTCCTCCGCCCTTGCGCGTGACCTTGGGCACCGGGCAGCCGAAGTTCAGGTCGATGTGGTCGGCGCGGTCCTCCTCGACGAGGAGACGTACCGCTGCCCCGACGGTCGTGGGGTCGACGCCGTACAGCTGCACCGACCGGGGCACCTCGTCCGGCTCGAACGCGATGATGCGGAAGGACTCGGGGTTGCGCTCGACGAGCGCGCGGGACGTCAGCATCTCGGCGACGTACAGGCCGGCACCGGACTCGCGGCACAGCCGCCGGAAGGCGGCGTTGGTGACGCCGGCCATGGGCGCGAGCACGACGGGCGTGTCCACGGTGATGGGGCCGATGCGCAGGGGCGGCAGGACCGCGGAGGTCGTCCGCGGGCTCTCGTGCGGCGTCGTGGTCGTCTCGGGCACCGCCCCATTGTCCACCGGCCCCGGGACTCCTGGCTCCCCCGCCGCTATCGGGGCTCCGCTTGAGCCGGCCGCAGAGGTGGAGGTCGCGACGCGCGCGCGCTACCGGGACGTCGCCCGCTGACACGCACGGGCGGCGGGCCGACGCTCAGCCAGGACCGTCACCCGTGGCCGACGAGCCGCGCGCGAGCCGCTCGAGACCGTCGAGGACGAGGTCGAGACCGAACTCGAACTCGGTCTGGTCGTCGCACCACCCGAGCGTCGTGGCGTCGTCGTGCGCGACCTCGGCGAGCATGGCAGCGAGGTGCGGCACCAGCTCGGCCATCCCGGCGAGGGCGTCGGCGCCCTGCTGGTCACCGGCGTCGGGCTCGGCGATCTCGGGGCTGAACCCGAACATCCGGCTGCCCAGCGCGTGCAGCCCGTGGTGCACGAGGTCGTACGACAGGCCGCCGGCATGCATGAGACCGACGACGGCGTCGACGTGCCGCGCCGCGCCCACGGTCATGACGCTGCGCGCCGCCATGACGTCGGGCGCCCACGGGTGACGCAGCATAACCGTGCGCGCGGCGACGAGCCGGGCACGCACCGCCGCCCGCCACCCGCCGTCCTCGGGCGGCACCGCGCTCGCGTCGGCTGCGGCGGCCAGCTCGTCGAGCACGAGCTCGACGGCGCCGTCGAGGATGCCCCCCTTGCCGCGCACGTGGTGGTACAGCGACATGGCCTCGACGCCGAGCTCGTCGGCGAGCCGCCGCATCGTCAGGGCTTCGACGCCTGCGGCGTCGGCGATGTCGACGGCGCGGCGCAGCACACGCTCACGCGTCAGCCGCGGACGCGACGCGCCGGCGACGGGAGCCTCGACCACGCCACCACCCTCTCACCGTCCCGGCCGACCGTTGACGCGCCGCACCGTCGGATGCGACCCTTACAGCGTAAGCCTTACGTCGTAAGGCCCGAACCCCGGAGGCGATCGTGCCGACCACTCCCCACCGCAGCGACCCCACGGCCCCGACCGCCTCCGGCGTCGGCCACCGCATGCGCGCCGCGGTGCACGAGCGCTACGGCGGGCCGGAGGTCGTCCACCTCGCCGACGTCCCGGTGCCCGCGCTCGGCCCTGACGACCTGCTCGTGCGCGCGTACGCCTCGGACGTGAGCGTCGCGGACCACCGGCTGCGCGCGCGGGACCTGCCCCGCGGCATGGGCGCGCTCGCCGGTCCCGTCGTCGGCTTCCGTCGCCCGCGGCGGCAGGTGCTCGGCATGGAGGTCGCCGGCGTCGTCGCCGCCACCGGCCCACGGGTGACAGGGTTCCGCCCCGGCGACCGCGTCGTCGCGGCGACGGGGTCCGGGTTCGGCGGCCACGCCGAGCTCGTGCGCGTGCCCGCGTCCGGCGTCGTCGCGCACGTCCCCGACGCCCTGCGGCTCGACGAGGCCGTCGCGCTCGTCTTCGGCGGGCTCACCGCTCACAAGTTCCTGCGCCGTGCCGGCGTGCGGCCCGGCGTCGAGGTGCTCGTCAACGGCGCGTCGGGCGCCGTCGGGACGATGGTCGTCCAGCTGGCCGCCGCCCGCGGTGCACGCGTCACCGCGGTGTGCAGCGCACCGAACGCCGACCTCGTGCGCTCGCTCGGCGCCACCGACGTGGTCGACCACCTCACGCAGGACGTCACGACGCTCGGACGGCGCGTCGACGTCGTCGTCGACTGCGTCGGCACGCTGCCCGTCGCCCGCGCCCGCCGCGTGCTGCGACGTGGCGGCACGCTGCTGCTCGTCGTCGCCGACCTGGCAGGCACCCTCGGGACGCCGTTCGCCGGGCTCCGCGGCGTCCGCGCCGTCACCGGCGACCTGCCGACGTCGGCCGCCGACCTCGCCGAGCTCCTGCGGCTCGCGGCCGAGGGGGTCGTGCGGCCGGTCGTCGACCGGACGTACGCGTTCGAGGACGTCGTCGAGGCCCACCGCTACGTCGACACCGGTCGCAAGCGCGGCACGGTGGTGCTGCGGATCCGTGCGGAGGAGCAGTCCTGAACGGCGCCCCCTGGGCACCTCGGACGTCACGCATCGTGGCCGCGACGGACCGTGGTAGGCGCTCCCGGCGGGCCGCCCTCAGCCGCCGGGCGCCCAGCGGGCCACGAGGCCGCGGAACCGGGCGGCGGCATCCGCGCGGCGCTGCGCCACGGTCGTGCCGTCGGGACTGACGTCGGAGTCCGCCGCGTCCGACAGCTGCGTGTCGACCCACGCGCGCAGCGCCGGCGGCACCACCCCGGTGCCGAGCTCGCGGGTCACGGCCTTGGCTGCGACGAGCGCCTCGACGTCGTCCCGGACAGCCGCAGGGGGCGGCGCCTCGTCGAGCAGCTGCGTGAGGTTCATGGGCGGCGTGGTGCCGTCGTGCATCGTGAGCCAGTGCAGCGCGGCGGCAGGTCGCAGTCCGTAGAACACCCGCTTGAGGGCGACCTCCGCCCCGCGTGCGGCCCCGCTGCGCTGCCACTGGTCGCGGCCCACGTGCAGGTAGTGCCTGCGGACCGCCTGACGGTCGGCTGCGGCGTCGACGAGCTCGAGGAGCTCGTCCCGGAAGCGCCGGTCACCCGCGTACACCAGGGGTGAGCGCAGCCACTCGCCGGGTGTCGCGTTACCACCGACCGCGAGCCTGACGACCTTGAGCAGGTCCCAGCCGTTGACGTCGAGCACCGCGTCCAGAGGCGTCTCGACGACGTCGCGCCGCGGCCACGGGTCGAGGTAGTCCGTCACGGGGCGGACGTACACGAACCGGCAGTCGTAGTCGCTGTCCGGCGACGGGAACCCCCAGGCGCGGCTGCCGGACTCGACGGCCCACGGCACGTGCACGCCGTGCTCGCGGGCGACGCCCACCAGGCGCGCGTCGATCGCGGCCACGACCTGCGGGTCGAACGACCCCGGCAGGTCGCGGTCGCGCGACGCGACGCGCGGCCCGGTGGGCACCGCGTCAGGCGCCGACGAGGCGCTGCGCGAGGTACCCGGTGACCTGGTCGAGCGCGACCCGCTGCTGCGACATGTCGTCGCGGTGGCGGATCGTCACGGCCTGGTCGTCGAGCGTGTCGAAGTCGACGGTGATGCAGAACGGCGTGCCGATCTCGTCCTGGCGGCGGTAGCGGCGCCCGATCGCGCCGGCGTCGTCGAACTCGACGTTCCAGCTCTTGCGGAGCTCCGCGGCGAGGTCGCGCGCCTTGGGGCTGAGCTGCTCGTTGCGCGACAGCGGCAGGACGGCGGCCTTGATCGGCGCCAGCCGCGGGTCGAGCTTGAGCACGGTGCGCGTGTCCACGCCGCCCTTGGTGTTGGGGGCCTCGTCCTCGGTGTACGACTCGACGAGGAACGCCATGAGCGAGCGCGTCAGACCCGCCGCCGGCTCGATGACGTACGGCACGTAGCGCTCGTTCTTGGCCTGGTCGAAGAACGACAGGTCCTGCCCCGAGTGCTCGGAGTGCGTGCCGAGGTCGAAGTCGGTGCGGTTGGCGACGCCCTCGAGCTCGCCCCACTCGCTGCCGCTGAAGCCGAACTTGTACTCGATGTCGACCGTGCGCTTGGAGTAGTGCGAGAGCTTCTCGGCCGGGTGCTCGTAGTGCCGCAGGTTCTCGCGCGCGATCCCGAGGTCGACGTACCAGTCGGTGCGCGCGTCGATCCAGTACTGGTGCCACGTCTCGTCGGTGCCGGGCTCGACGAAGAACTCCATCTCCATCTGCTCGAACTCGCGCGTGCGGAAGATGAAGTTGCCGGGCGTGATCTCGTTGCGGAACGACTTGCCGATCTGGCCGATGCCGAACGGGGGCTTCATGCGCGCCGCGGTGTAGACGTTCTTGAAGTTCACGAAGATGCCCTGCGCGGTCTCGGGACGCAGGTAGTGCAGCCCGGACTCGTCCTCGACGGGGCCGAGGTACGTCTTGAGCATCATGTTGAAGTCGCGCGGCTCGGTCCACTGCCCGCGGGTGCCGCAGTTCGGACATGCGATCTCGGCGAGCCCGGTCTCGGGCGCCCGGCCCTTCTTGGCCTCGAAGTCCTCGAGCAGGTGGTCCTCACGGAACCGCTTGTGGCACGACAGGCACTCGGTCAGCGGGTCGGTGAAGACCCCGACGTGGCCGGAGGCGACCCACACCTGCCGCGGCAGGATGACCGACGAGTCGAGGCCGACGACGTCGTCACGGCTCGTGACCATCGAGCGCCACCACTGGCGCTTGATGTTCTCCTTGAGCTCGACCCCGAGCGGGCCGTAGTCCCACGCGGAGCGGGTGCCTCCGTAGATCTCGCCGCTCGGGAAGACGAACCCCCGGCGCTTGGCGAGGGAGACGACGGCGTCGAGACGGGAAGGTGCGGCAGCCACGGTGGGAATCTCCTGGGTCGAGGAACCCGCAGCTGGGTGCCGCGGGGCACAACGGCCCAGGATATCGGGGACGGGCGCCCCGGACCGCCACGCCGCGACCGGGCAGCTGTGTTGACAACCGTTCTCGCGGTGAATGAGAATCGGTCTCATGTCCAGGTCTCTCCGTCGCTCCCGTGTGCTCGCCGCCGTCGTCGTCCTGCCCGTGCTGGCGTCCTCGGCCTGCGCGGCGAACCCCGGGGACGACGGCACCATCCGGGCGCTCGCATCCTTCTACCCGCTGCAGATGGTCACCGAGGAGGTGGGAGGCGACCGGGTCGAGGTCGGTTCGCTCACCCCCCCGGGCGCGGAGCCGCACGACGTGGAGCTCTCCCCCGCCCAGGTCGCCGAGCTCGGCGCCGCGGACCTCGTGGTGTACCAGTCCGGCTTCCAGCCCTCCGTCGACGACGCCGTCGTGCAGACCGCACCCGAGCACGTGGTCGACGCGGCCGACCAGGCGGACCTCGAGAGCACCGGGGCGCACGAGGACGACGAGCACGCGGACGACGAGCACGCGCAGGACGAGCACGACCACGAGGGTGCCGACCCGCACTTCTGGCTCGACCCGACGCGCCTGGCCGCGGTCGCCGGATCGGTCGCCGACGCGCTGTCCGAGATCGACCCCGACGGCGCCGCGACGTACCAGGCCAACGCCGACGCCCTCGTCGACCGCCTGACGGAGCTGGACGAGGAGTACGCCCGCGCCCTGGCCACCTGCGAGCGCCGGGTCGTGGTCACCTCGCACGAGGCCTTCGGCTACCTCGCGGACCGCTACGACCTCGACCAGGTCGGCATCTCGGGCATCGACCCCGAGTCCGAGCCGTCCCCGGCACGGCTGCGGGAGATCGGCGACGTGGTCCAGGACGAGGGCGTCACGACGATCTTCTTCGAGACGCTCGCGTCGCCCAAGGTCGCGCAGACGCTCGCCGCGGATCTCGGCGTCGAGACGGCCGTGCTCGACCCGATCGAGGGCGTGACCGACGACTCGCAGGACTACTTCTCGATCGCCGAGGCCAACCTCGACGCCCTGCGCGTGGCATTGTCCTGCTCGTGAACGCGATCGAGGCCGAGGGCGTCCACGTGACGCTCGGCGGCCAGCCCATCGTCCGCGGCGTGGACCTGACGGTGCCCACCAGGCAGGTCCTCGCGCTGCTGGGCGCCAACGGGTCCGGCAAGTCGACCCTCGTGCGCGCGCTGCTGGGCGTCGTCCCCCACGTCGCCGGCAGCGTCCGGCTGCTCGGCGCACCGCTCGGGCCGGACGTGCCCTGGCAGCGCGTCGGGTACGTCCCGCAGCGCATGGCGGCGGCCGGTGGTGTCCCGACGACGGCGCTCGAGGTCGTCGTGTCAGGGATGCTGTACGGACGCCGCCTGCGCCCGCCGCGCGACCGGCGGGCGCGGGCGCTCGCCGCGCTCGACGCGCTGGGGGTCGCGGACCTCCAGGAGCGCCGGGTGCAGGAGCTGTCCGGTGGCCAGCAGCAGCGGGTGCTCATCGCCCGCGCGCTGGTGCGCGAGCCAGCGCTGCTGGTGCTCGACGAACCCACCTCCGGGATCGACCTGCCCACCCAGCGCACGTTCGTCGACGCGCTGTCCCGGCTGCGCGACGCGGGCACCACCGTCGTCGTGGTCCTGCACGAGATCGGCCCCTTCGCACCGCTCATCGACCGCTCGGTCGTGCTGCGGCACGGCCGGGTCGTGCACGACGGCCCGCCACCGCCGGCGCGCGGGGAGCACGGGGACGCCGGCCACGACCACACGCACCCGCACGCCGACCCCGAGCCGCCCACCGACGGCCCCGACCTGACGCTGGAGGTGACGCCGTGAACGGGTGGGAGCAGGTGCTCGCGCTGCTGACCTCGCCGCTGATGCAGCGTGCGCTCGTCGCGGCCGTCCTCGTCGGTGCGGCGGCCCCCGTCGTCGGCACCTTCCTCGTCCAGCGCCGCATGGCGCTCATGGGTGACGGCGTCGGGCACGTCGCCCTGACCGGTGTGGCCATGGGCTGGCTGGTGGGCAGCTGGGCCGCGGTGTCGCCCGCCGACTCCCTCGCGGTCCCCGGCGCGGTCGTCGCTGCGGTCGTCGGATCCGTCGTCATCGAGCTGGTCCGGGAACGCGGCCGCACCAGCGGCGACCTGGCGCTCGCGATCATGTTCTACGGGGGCATCGCCGGCGGCGTGCTGCTCATCAAGGTCGCGGGTGGCACCAACGCGAACCTCATGAGCTACCTGTTCGGGTCGATCTCCACCGTGTCGACCGGTGACCTGTGGTGGACGGCGGCGCTGGCCGTGCTCGTGCTCGTGGTGGGCGTGGGGCTGCGCTGGGCGCTCTTCGCCGTGAGCCACGACGAGGAGTTCGCGCGCGCCAGCGGGCTGCCCGTGCGGGCGCTGTCGATGGTCGTGGCCGTGCTCGCGGCCCTCACCGTCACGATCTCGATGCGCGTCGTGGGGCTGCTGCTGGTCAGCGCCCTGATGATCGTGCCGGTCGCCGTCGCCCAGATCGTCTCGCGGTCGTTCGGTCGCACCATGCTGCTGGCGAGCGCGATCGGCGTCGGGGTCAGCGTCGCGGGCCTCGTGATCACCTACTGGAACGACGTGCCGCCGGGAGCGACCATCGTGGTCCTCGCGATCGTCCTGTACGCGGCCGCGGCCGTCGCGCACCCGCTCGTCGCCCGGCGTCGTGCCGCGGGACGCGACCCGCACCCGGACGTGCTGGACGACGTGCTGGTCGCGGCCTCCGACCCGGCCTGCGCCGCCGATCCGTCGCCCGGACCCGGGACCACGGGCCGGTGAGGCCCTCCGAGGGCCGACGTACGATCGAACGATGACGTCGTCGGAGCTGCTGGCCCAGTACGGCCTCGACGGGATGCCCGTCGCGGTCGCGCTGACGTGCCTCTTCGGCATCGTGATGGCGCGGTCGCACCTCACGTACTGGGCCGGCCGTGGCGTCGAGCGCGGGGCTCGCTTCGAGGGTGAACGCCGCCACGGCCCCGGCTGGTGGCAGCGGACCGTCGACCGCACGGGTCGCCTGGCGGCGACGCCCTCAGCCCGTCGCGGCGTGGCCCTCGTGCACCGGTGGGGGTGGATCGCCGTCACGCTCGCGTACGTCACCGTCGGCATCCAGACCGCCGTGTTCGTCGGCGCCGGGATGCTGCGCATGCCCTACCTGCGCTTCACGCTCGCGTCCATCCCCGGGGCCGTGATGTGGGCGATCATCTGGGGCACCGTCGGGATCGGCGCCGTCTGGGGCGCGCTGTCGCTCGCCGCCGGCTCACCGTGGGGCCTGGCCGCGCTGGCGGTCGTGGTCCTCGCGGTGGTGCGGGCCGTGATGGTCGGCCGGCGCCGGCGGACCGGACGGCGGCTCGCCGCGGTGGCAGCCGGCAGCACGCACGCCGAGCCGGTGACCGCACCCGAGCACCGCTGACGCGCACCCGGTGGCCCGGTCTCTCGGGGCCCCGCCCTGTTCAGTCGGCGTGGACCGTCGACACGCAGAACTGGTTGCCGTGCGGGTCGGCGAGCACCGTCCACGTGAAGCCGTCCGGCTCGCCGTGCTCCGCGACGTGCGTCGCTCCCGCGGCGACGAGCTCCGCCACGGCGGCCGCCGCGTCGGCCGCCTCGAGGTCGAGGTGCATCCGGTTCTTGCCGGGCGTCGGGTCCTCGACCTTCTGGAAGCCCAGTGCCGGTCGTGCACCGTCGGGGCGCACGACGATCGCGAAGTCGTCGCCGTACGCCTGCAGCCGGCCGCCCGTGCGGGCCGCCCACCAGGCCCCGAGCTCCTGCGGGTCGTGCGTGTCCACCGTGACCATCCCGATCGTCAGCTCCATGACGACCGACCGTACGGCCGACCACCGACACCGTCAGGACGTGGCCGGTGCGTCCACGGCGCCGCCGTACCTCCGGTCGCGACGCGCGTAGGTCTCCACCGCGCGCCACAGGTGCCGACGATCGACGTCGGGCCACGGCTCGTCGAGGAACACCAGCTCCGCGTACGCCGACTGCCACAGCATGAAGTTCGAGATCCGCTGCTCCCCGGACGAGCGCAGGAAGAGGTCCACGTCGGGCAGGTCGGGCTCGTCGAGGTACTTCTGGATCGTCTTCTCGTTCACCCGCTCGGGCTTGAGCCGGCCGGCCGCGACCTCGCGGGCGATGGCCTGGGCGGCGTCGGCGATCTCGGCCCGCCCGCCGTAGTTGACGCACATCGTCAGGGTGCAGGTCGAGTTGCCGGCGGTCTGCCGCTCCGCGGTCTCGAGCTCGTTGATCACCGACCGCCACAGGCGGGGGCGACGACCCGCCCACCGCACGCGCACGCCCCAGGAGTCCATGAGGTCCCGGCGCCGGCGCAGGACGTCGCGGTTGAAGCCCATGAGGAACCGCACCTCCTCGGGCGAGCGCGACCAGTTCTCCGTCGAGAACGCGTACGCCGAGATGTGCTGCACACCGATCTCGATCGCCCCGGCGACGACGTCCAGCAGCGATGCCTCGCCGGCGCGGTGCCCCTCCACGCGCGGCAGGCCGCGCGCGTTGGCCCAGCGGCCGTTGCCGTCCATCACGACCGCGACGTGCCGCGGCACGAGCTCCCGCGGGATCTGCGGCGGCCGTGCGCCGGACGGGTGCGGGTAGGGCGGGACGGTCTCGCGTGGCACGGTGGACATCGTGCCACCCGGCACGGCCGTGCGGGCAGCGCGCCGGCGTCAGACGCGCTCCACCATCGGCAGCGAGCGCAGTCGCCGCTCCAGGTGGAACTGGCAGAACACCGCGACGAGCCCGTTGCCCTCCGCGCGGTGGCGCTCGGCGCTCGCGTCGGCGACGTCCCAGTCCCCCGAGAGCAGGGCCGCGAGCAGCGCGAACGTCTCCGGCGCGGGCGCCGCCGCACCCGGCGGACGGCACGCCCCGCAGACCGCGCCGCCCACGGACGGGGCGAACGCGTGGTGCGGGCCGGGGGCCCCGCAGCGCGCGCAGTCGGTGAAGCTCGGGGCCCACCCGGCGACGGCCAGTGCGCGCAGCAGGTACGAGTCGAGGACGAGCCCGGGCGCGTGCGCCCGCGTCGCCAGCGCCCGCACGGCGCCGACCAGCAGCCGGTACTGCTGGACCGACGGCTCGCGCTCCGCCTCGACGAGCCGCTCGGCCGTCTCGAGCATCACCGTGCCGACCGTGTAGAGCGCGTAGTCCTCGCAGACCTGGCGGCCGTACGACCCGAGCGCCTCGACCTGGGTCACGACGTCGAGGTTGCGTCCCGTGCTGAGCTGCACGTCGATGTGCATGAAGGGCTCGAGCCGGGACCCGAAGCGCGAGGTCGTGCGGCGCACGCCCTTGCCGACGGCGCGCACCTTGCCGTGCTCGCGCGTCAGGAGGGTGACGATGCGGTCGGCCTCCCCCAGCTTGTGGGTGCGCAGCACGATCGCCTCGTCGCGGTAGAGGCTCACGGTGCCATTGTCCCCCGCGGCACCGACAGGTGGGCCGCGGCGCGCACGTGGCGCACCGCGGCCCCTCGCTCAGCGCTCGTGGCGGTTGACCGCCGAGACGATCGCCTTGAGCGACGCCGTCGTGATCGAGGGGTCGATGCCGACGCCCCACAGGATGTCGTCGCCGATGGCGCACTCGACGTAGGCGGCGGCCGTCGCGTCGCCGCCGGCGGACAGCGCGTGCTCGGCGTAGTCGAGCACCGCGACGTCGACACCCGTCGTCCGCAGCGCGGCGACGAACGCGGCGACCGGGCCGTTGCCCGTGCCGCGCAGCGTCTTCTCGACGCCCCGGTCCACGACGTCCACCTCGAGGGTGTCCTGCCCGCCCTCGGTGCTCGTGGCGCGCGTGCCGCGCAGCGTGAACCGGCCCCACGGCGCGAGCGGCCCACCCGGCGTCGCCGGCAGGTACTCGTCGCTGAAGATCGACCAGAGCTCGTCGGCCGTGACCTCGGTGCCGTGCTGGTCCGTGTGCCGCTGCACGACCTGCGAGAACTCGATCTGCAGACGGCGCGGCAGGTCCAGGTCCTTCTCGGACTTGAGCAGGTAGGAGATCCCGCCCTTCCCGGACTGCGAGTTGACGCGGATGATCGCCTCGTACGAGCGGCCGACGTCCTTGGGGTCGATCGGCAGGTAGGGCACGGCCCACTCGACGTCGCCGACGCCCGTGCCCGCCGCAGCCGCGCGGACCTCCAGGGCGTCCAGCCCCTTCTTGATCGCGTCCTGGTGCGAGCCGGAGAACGCCGTGAAGACCAGGTCGCCGCCGTAGGGGTGGCGCTCGTGCACCGGCATCTGGTTGCAGCGCTCGACGGTGCGCCGCACGCGGTCGATGTCGGAGAAGTCGATCTGCGGGTCGATGCCCTGGCTGAACAGGTTGAGGCCCAGCGTGACCAGGTCGACGTTGCCGGTCCGCTCGCCGTTGCCGAACAGGCAGCCCTCGATGCGGTCGGCGCCCGCCAGGTAGCCCAGCTCGGCTGCGGCGACCGCGGTCCCCCGGTCGTTGTGGGGGTGCAGCGACAGGACCACCGACTCGCGGTGGTGCAGGTGGCGGCTCATCCACTCGATCGAGTCGGCGTAGACGTTGGGCGTCGCCATCTCGACCGTCGCGGGCAGGTTGATGATGACGGGCCGCTCGGGCGTCGGCTCCAGCACGTCGAGGACCGCGTTGCAGACCCGCACCGCGTACTCGAGCTCGGTGCCGGTGTACGACTCGGGGCTGTACTCGTAGAGCACCTCGGTGTCGGGGACGAGCTCCTCGTACTTCTTGCAGAACCGGGCCCCCGACACGGCGATGTCGGCGATCCCGTCCTCGTCGGACCGGAACACCACCTCGCGCTGCAGGACGGACGTGGAGTTGTAGAGGTGCACGATCGCCTGCTTCGCGCCCACGATCGCCTCGTACGTGCGCTCGATGAGGTGCTCGCGCGCCTGCGTCAGCACCTGGATGACGACGTCGTCCGGGATGCGACGCTCCTCGATGAGCATCCGGACGAAGTCGAAGTCGGTCTGCGACGCCGAGGGGAACCCGACCTCGATCTCCTTGTAGCCCATGTCGACCAGCAGCTCGAACATCTCGAGCTTGCGGGCCGGGCTCATCGGCTCGATCAGGGCCTGGTTGCCGTCGCGCAGGTCGACCGCGCACCACCGCGGTGCGCGCGTGATCCGCCGGTCGGGCCACGTGCGGTCGGGCAGGTCGACACGGATCTGCTCGTGGAACGGGCGGTACCGGTGCACCGGCATGCCCGAGGGCTGCTGCGGGTTGCGCTCGGCGGCCGGTGCGTCGGTGATCGGGGTGTCTGCGATCGGCGCGGGGGTGGCGGGGCTCTGGCTGCTCATCGGGTGATCCTTCATCGCGGGTCTCGGCGGTGGCTCAGCCGGGCACGACACACACCGCGACGAGGAGCCGGCCTAGAGGGCCTCGTCGCGGCGACGAAGAAGCAGCGAGCGTGCGCGCACGGCAAGACCATACCCCCGCGCGTGCGGGGCGCCGCAACCTGCGCGCGCGGCGCGCGGGGGGTCAGGCCAGGACGATCACCTCGGTGGACGTCTGCGCGAGGACGCGCCCGCCGACCGCGGTGAGCCGGCGCAGGTCGGACGGCAGGTCGACCCGCCACGCCTCGACGCCGTCGCGCAGCCCTCGGGCGACGAGGTCGAACCCGTCGGCGCCGTCGGGCTCCGGGACCAGCACGTGCAGTCCGTCGGTCAGCGGGGCGATGTACTGCGCCTCGGTGAGCTCCTGCTCCCAGAGCAGCCGACCGTCCGCACCGTCCACGGCCCCGACCGACGCCTCACCTGCCATGACGACGACGCCGTGCGCCACGGCGACCGGCGTCATGGACGTCGGCAGTCTCCAGACGACCGTGCCGTCGTCGGCCCGCACCGCGACCGCCCGGTTGCCCACGTCGATCAGGAGCGCGTCGACCGACCCGTCCCCCACCACCGGGCGAGGAAGGCCGGGGACCCTGGCCCGGACGGTGCCGTCGGCGTCGCGCAGCGTCCCGCCGTACACGGGCTCCCACGTCGCGAAGCCGCCGTCGGGCAGCCCGGCGACGAGGATCTGCTGGCCTGCCGGGCCGGCCTCCAGGACGGCACCGGTGCGGACGTCGAGCAGCGTGGTCGAGTTCGCCATCAGCGCGACGACGCCGCCGTCCGCCACGAGCTTGGGCACGGCACGGACCCCCCCGTTGTCGACGAGCGGGACCGGGGAGGTCCAGGTCCAGCGGACCGTGCCGTCGGTCCCGTCGCGTCGCTCGACGAGCACGTGCCGGTCGCTGCGGCCCGTCGCCACGAGGACGTCGTCCTCATGGCGCAGGAGCCCGAGCACGCTCCCCTCGATGTCCCACGCGCCGTGCTGCGCACCGTCCGTGCCGGCGAGCGCGATCACGTGCGTGGGCGGCACGTAGTTCGTCGACCCGCCCGGGGTCCCGTACACGACGTCCGGCTCCACCCACGCGCACAGGAGGTCGGCCGAGGCGTCCGCACCCGCGACGCACGCGACGGCGACGGACTCGAACCCGGAGCCCGCCTGCTCCACCACCGGGACCTCCCAGCGCGTGGCGCCCGTCGTGAGGTCGGACGAGCGCACGACCCAGCGACCTCCGGCATCGCTGAGCGTCACGAGCGCGCCCGCAGCGCCCAGCACCGGTGTCGGACCGTCGGCGGCGGTCCGCCAGCGCTCGACGGGCGGGCGATCGAGCGGACGCACGACGCCGGGAAGGGCAGCGAAGGCGTCGGCGCGCTCGCGGGCCGCCCGTTCCGTGACGCCCGTGGCGACGGCTGCGGCACCCACCACCACGACGAGGACTCCGGCACCCCAGGGCCACCAGGAACGCTCGCGCCGGCGCGCGCCCGAGGCGTCGGGCCCACCCGCGTCGCCGGTGTCTGCCGCGTCGGCGCGTGCCGGCCTGCCGGCCGTCCACGGACGGTCGTCCTCCTCGTCGACGAGCTCGACCGGCCGCATCCTCGGGGCCGGTCGCACGGCACCCATGGCCCGAGACTAGAACACCGGCCCCCGCTGGGGCGGCCGGGCAGTCAGACCCACTGGACGAGCTGCCAGACGATGCCGTTGGCGTCGGCGAACTGGCAGAACCGCTCCCCCCACGGCTCGGTCTCGGGAGGCGTGACGACCTGTGCCCCTGCCGCGGCGATGCGCTCGAACTCGGCGTCGACGTCCTCGACGACGAACGCCACCAGCAGGCCCTGCCCGGCCGGCCCCGCGATCCGAGCGGGCTTGAAGCTCGACAGGCCGACGCGCAGCAGCGCGAGGTTGAACCCGACGTCGGGGTGACTGAGGGAGACGAAGCCGTCGGCGGACATCTCCTCGGTGAAGCCCAGATGGGTCCGCGCGAAGTCCGCCGAGGCCGCGACGTCGGGGACGTTGAGCGAGACTGCCGAGCCGGTGATGTGCATGTCGGTCCTCTCGAGACGATATCTTGTGCACCGTACAAGGTATCGTCGGACCGGGGTGTTCCCCGAGTGGAGGGTGATGTCGCGCGAGCTGATCGACCTGCTGTGGCGGGACCACCCCGCCGCGCCGCCCACCGGCACCAGGGGGCCCCGGTCGAAGGTGTCGACGTCCCAGATCGTCGACACCGCCGTCGGCATCGCCGACCACGACGGGCTGGACGCCGTGACCGTGCGGCGTCTCGGCGCGGCGCTCGGCATCGCGCCGAACGCCGTCTACACGCACGTCGGCTCGCGGGACGACCTGCTGGTGCTGATGGCCGACGCGGTCCAGGCGCGCCGGTCCCGCCCGCCCCACGTCGGCCGGACCTGGCGCGCACGCGTCCGGGACGTCGCCGCCGACGAGCTAGCGCTGTACGCCGCACACGCCTGGCTGCTCGATGTCACGGACCAGCGCACCGCCTTCGGACCCGGCACGATCGCGACCTACGACCACCAGCTCCACGCTCTGGACGGCACGGGGCTGGGCGACGTCGAGCGTGACGCGGCCCTCAGCTTCGTCTGCGACTTCGTCCGCGCCTCGGCACGGTCGCGCCGCCCCGACCCGCACTCCGCGCAGATCGCCACCGTCTGGGCGGCGTGGCAGGGCCGGCTCATGGACTACGTCGGCGACCGCTTCGCCCTGGCGCGACGCGTCGGAGCCGCAGCCGGTGCCGCCATGGACGCGCCGTACAGCGCCGAGCACGCATGGCGGTTCGGCATCGACCGGGTCCTCGACGCGCTCGACGCCCTCGTGAGCGCCGCGGCGGACGGGTCCACCACGGACGAGGGCCCGGACCGCTAGGGCGAGGGCCGACGGTCGCCCGTGACCTCGGGCACCGCCACCACCCGCAGCGAGCTGTCGCCGAACACCACGACCGCGCCTTCACGCAGCCGCACCGGGTGGTCCACCGGGCACACGACCTGTGCACCGTCCGGCAACGTCACCAGGGTGCCGTTGGTCGAGCCGCGATCCACCACCCACGCGCCGCCGGCAGGGTCGACGGCGAGCTGCAGGTGCGTCTTCGAGACGGAACGAGCGGGGTCGACCACGCGCACGACCTGCACGTCCGGGCCCTGCGAGGGGTTGCGTCCGACCAGCGCGAGGCGCTCGACCGTGAGCACGCGCCCGTCGTCGAACGCGACGCGCAGCCCTGCGGTCCCACCCGCGCGCGGTTCCGGGGCCACGTCCGTCCGGGGGGGCGCCGGACGCGTCATCTCGAGCTCGGGCGCCAACCCGAACGCGAGCGTCGGCGTCACCCGCACGGCCGGGATGGCGCGGGTGTCGAGGTCGGGGGCCGAACGCTGGGGGTGCAGGGGCGCGAGCACCAGCCCGCGCCCGTCGGTCGCGGGCGCGGCGGACTCGGGCGACGGCGACGGCGCGGGGATCCCTGGTGCGGCCGTCGGCGGGCCCGCGGGCGGGAGGAACGGCAGGTCGTCGACGTCGGCCGGCCCGGCCCCGCCGGCCGGGGGGTCGCTGCGCCCGCCCGTGCCGCCACGCACCGCGCGCCGCGTCGCGTCGGGCGCGTGCGAGGCGCGGGCCGAGGACGACGGCACCACCCGCAGCACCTCGGCGCCGACCGCCCGGTCGTGCCAGCCCCGCCGCCGGCCCGTCCGGTCGAACAGCGGTGAGAGCAGCACGACGAGCTGCCCGACCGCGCACGCCAGCACGCCCACCGCCACGACGAGACCCCGCACGAGCACGCGGCCGGCCCCGATCGGCCGGCGGCTGTGCACGTCGACCGTCCGCACGCCCACCAGCAGTCGACCGAGGGTCCAGCCGAGGCGTCCGTGGGCGATCCACTGCGCGATCGTGACCGCTGCCGCCAGCAGCACCGCAGCGAGCAGCAGGGGCACGGGGACGACAGGGGCGTCCGCGGGCACGACGCCGTCGCGCAGCGCCGCCGCGACGCGCAGCGCCGCGGCGAGCACGACCCCGCCACCGAGCGTCATCACGACCACCTGGTCGACGAGCACGGCGAGGAACCGCCGCCCCAGGCCCGCGGGCCGGTCGTCCAGAGCGGTCACGGGTCGGCTGGTCATCGTTCACCTCGGCGGTTCGAGCGAATACGGCGTGGGCGTCGTCCGGGTGCGGGGTCGCTCGACGCCAGGAGCTCCGCCTGTCGTCGCGTCGCACGGGACGACGCCGACGGCCGGCGCAACGAGACGAGCGACGCACGGCTCCGGACGCGTCGCCGCCACGGCAGCGTCCGACGCAGCGCACCCACGGTGGCGTCCACGTCGGCCCAGTACGCCTCCACCTCCGACCG
Source organism: Cellulomonas sp. (assembly GCF_015234515.1). Taxonomy (GTDB): domain Bacteria; phylum Actinomycetota; class Actinomycetes; order Actinomycetales; family Cellulomonadaceae; genus Cellulomonas. The sequence goes on along the minus strand of NZ_JADGMY010000011.1, from coordinate 121,931 downwards.
TTCGGGAGCCCCCGCCCCGAAGACCGCGCGGTCGGCGCGCCGCGCGAGCGCCTCGATGCGGGCCGCCACCGCGGGGTGCCGCGCCGCGATGGTCGTGGTCCATGCGCGGGCGGTCTCGCGACGGGTCGCCGCGACCGGCGGGACGCCACCCATGTCGCGGGCCGTGTCGACGACCTCGTCCCAGCCGCCCGCGACCCGTCGCACCGGATCAGCCGCACGTCGCCGTCGACGTCGCCGACGTGCCTTGAGCGCGATGACGACCAGCAGCGGCGACAGCAGCACGAGCACCCCTGCGAGACCGACTCCCGCCCAGGCCGCGATGCGCAGCCACAGCGCGAGTCCCGAGTCGTCCGCGGGCGGGTCCTCCGTCTGGGGCTGCTCGGTGTCGTCGTCGGGCGGCGTGACGCGGTCGGGCGGCAGCGCGGGCGGCTGCACCACCTGCGGCTGCGGGTCGGTGTCCGTCTCCTCCTGCTCCTGCTCGGGCGTGCGCGAGCGCGGCGGGGTCGGGTCGAACGTCACCCAGCCACGGCCCGCGAACGCCACCTCGACCCACGCCTGCACGTCGCGGCCGCGGATCTCGACGGCGCCGTCCTCGTCGGTCGGCACGGTCGCCGTCTCGTCACCCTCGACGTCGTCACCCGACCCCGGGACGAACCCGAGGACGACGCGCGCCGGCAGGCCCATCTCACGGATCATCAGGGCCGCCGACGCCGCGTACTGCTCACCGTCACCGACCATCACGTCACCGGCCAGCAGCTCCGCGAGCCGCGCGGCACCGTGCCCCGAGAGCGACGGGTAGTCGCCGGCGTCCGTCAGGCCGTGGCTGAAGTAGCCCTGCTCGCTGAGGTGGTCGGTGATGGCGCGTGCGACCTGGACGGGCGTCCCCGCGTCGCGCGCGACGTCCGCCGCCGCGACGGCGACGGCCTGCGGCACGCCGCTGGACGCCGGCTGCGAGACCGAGCCGGCGGCCGCTCCCCCGATCTCGTCGTCCTCCGGCTCCGTCGGCACGACGACGTCGAGGGAGTACGTCATCCCCTCCCGGACGCCCGAGGTGACCACCGCCGCCCCCGTCGCGTCGTTGAACCGCAGGTCGCCGGTGGCCCGCCCGAGGTCGACGGCCCTCGCGTAGCCCACGGTCGGCAGCCAGACGCCCTGCAGCGCACCGACCGTGACGTCCACCCGCGCCGCCTCGCCACGCACGGGGACGTCGATGGCGTCGCCGACGCGCCGGAACTCCCCGGACGCCTGCGCGGAGCCGTCTCCGGCCACGTTGAACACGACCCCGTCGTACCGGTCGAACGTCGCGAGACGCACGCGCGCACCCTGCGGCAGGCCGTCGACGGTCAGCAGGACCGTGTCGTCCAGCTTGACGAGGCGCCGGAACGACGCGAGCGGGCTCGGGTAGTCGCGCGGGTCGAAGGGCGGGACGATCTCCTCGCGGACGACGACGCGCGGCTGGTCCGCGACGACCAGCGGACCGCCGAGGAGACCGCCGGTCGCCGCCACGGCCGCGAGCGCCCCGGTCGCGACGACGCGCCGGGCCCGCCAGGCCCCGGTCCGCCACGCGGCCCACGCCAGACCGGTCACCGCCAGCACGGTGCCTGCGACGGCCGGCGGCACGGGCGGCTGCCGGGTCCCCAGCACGACGGCGGCGACGAGGACCAGCAGCGGGACGACCGCCGCGAGGGAGGAGACCGCCGGCCGGCGCACCCGCAGCGTGAGGGTGAGCGTCGCGGCCGTGCCGACCAGCGCGAGCAGGAAGGCGGCGACCAGCAGCGTCCCGCCCGTTCCGACCGGGGGCTGCAGCGTGAGGACCTGCTTCCAGGTCGACGCGGCCCCCCGGGCGAGCGCGACGAACGTCGCGGGCGTGGGCACCACCCCCGCCACGGTGGTCGTCGGCGCCGCCAGCGCACCCCCGGCCAGCGCGTAGACGGCGACCAGCAGCGCGACGACGACGAGCGCGGACCACCTGCGCAGGGCACCGACGAGCGTCACGGCGGTGCCGAGCACCATCCCGCCGACGAGCGCCGGGAGGACGGCCGACGTGCCGTACACCGGCAGGAGCGGCGTGAGGGCCAGCGTCACGGCCGCCACGAGCACCACGACGTCACGCGCCGCGTCCGCGGGCTCCCGCACGCCGATCCGCTGGCCCGGCCTCATCCGACCACCCGGCGCAGCGCCCGCGGCAGGTCGTCCAGGCGGCCCAGGGTGCCGAGCGTCAGGGCCCCCTGGGTGCGCACGGCGACGTCCTGACCCAGCGCGCAGCGCAGCACGACCGCGCGGGTGCCGGCCGGCAGCGCGCGCGCCCCCAGGCGCAGGTCGGCGTCCGACGGCGTGCCCCCCGTGACGAGGAACGCGACGGACGCGTCGGGCGTCTCACGCACGACGCGGCGGCCCAGCAGGACGACCCCGGCGCCGGCCGGTGACCACGACAGGCGCGAGCAGTCGTCGAGGAGCAGCGGAGGCGTCGCCGTCCGCAGCCGACCGGTGCCGGCCAGGAGCTCGACGTCGCGCTCGTCGCGGATGGCCTGCACGGCGATCGACGCGGCGACCGAGACCGCGAGCTCGAGCTCGTCGGGGTGCGCGTAGTCACCGACGGCCGTCGCCAGCGCGATGGACGTGAGCGTGCGACGCGTGTCCTCGAACTGCTTGACCATGAGCTTGCCGCGGCGGGCGGTGGTGCGCCAGTGGATGTACCGGCGGTCGTCCCCCGCGACGTAGTCGCGCAGCGCGTGGAAGTTGAGGTCCGAGTCCGACAGGTCGCGTGTGGCCTGCCCCTCCAGGTCCCGCAGCAGGCCGGCGTTCGCGCCACCCAGGGCCACGACCTCGGGGTGGACGAACAGCTCGGCCGGCTCGGTCCAGCGCAGCCGGCGCTGCAGCAGGCCCAGCGGGTCCCCGCGACGGGACACGACGGGACCGACGACGATCACGGCGCGCCTGTCGGTGGGGACCGCGAACAGGTCGTCGTGCGTCCCACCCGCCGGCAGGCTCGGGACGGCCAGCTCGACCACACGGTCCCCGACCGGCAGGTCCACCTGCGACGGCAGCGACCGGCGCCTGGCGGCGTTGCGCACGTCGACGCGGCCGACGGCGCGCTGCCCGATGCGCACGCGGTGGTCCGCCAGGTCGAGCACGACCCGGTACCGGGTGCGACCGGCGGTCATCACCAGCGACGCGACGAGCACGCCGAGCAGCGCCACGCCGAGCGCGGCGAGCTCGCCCCACCCGAGCAGGCGCCCCGCCCCCAGGGCGAGGAGCGCCACGACGGCCACCCCCCACCCGAGGGGCGCGACGCGCAGACCCATGGCTCAGCCCTGCCGCAGTGCCGGCGGCGCGACCTGGGACAGCACCCGGGCGACGACCTCGGTCGCCGTCACACCGGCGAACTCGGCCTCGGAGTCCAGCACGAGCCGGTGCGCGAGCACGGCCTGACCCAGCACCTTGATGTCGTCCGGCAGGACGTAGTCGCGCCCGTCGGCGGCCGCCGCCACCTTGGCGCACCGCACGAGTGCCAGCCCGCCGCGGATGCTCGCCCCGAGCGACGTCTGCGGGTCGTCGCGCGTGGCCTCGAGCAGCCGCGCGACGTAGTCGAGCACGGCCGGGTCGACGTGCACCGTCAGCGCGAGGTCGGCCATCGTCCCCACGGCCTGCGTCGTGATGCGCGGGCGCAGGGCCGCCGTGCGGTCCTTGAGACCGGCGAGGATCTCGACCGACGAGGCGCGGTCCGGGTAGCCGAGCGACGTCTTGAGCAGGAACCGGTCCAGCTGGGCCTCGGGGAGGCGGTACGTGCCGGCCTGCTCGATCGGGTTCTGCGTCGCGATGACCATGAAGGGCCGCCCCACGGGGTGGGTGACCCCGTCGACCGTCACGTTCGCCTCCTCCATGACCTCGAGCAGCGCCGCCTGGGTCTTGGGCGACGCGCGGTTGATCTCGTCGGCCAGGACCACGGACGCGAAGATCGGACCGGGGTGGAACTCGAAGCGCTGCGACGACTGGTCGTAGATCGTCACGCCGGTGACGTCCGACGGCAGCAGGTCGGGCGTGAACTGGATGCGGTGGTGCGAGCCCTGCACGGTCGCCGAGATGGCCTTGGCCAGCGACGTCTTGCCGGTGCCCGGTGCGTCCTCGAGCAGCACGTGCCCGTCCGCGAGCATCGCGATCAGCACGAGGCGGACGGTCTCCTCCTTGCCGAGCAGCGCCTGCCCGACGTTGGCCACCAGGGCGTCGAACGTCTCGGCGAACCAGGTGGTCTGCTCGGGGGTCATGTGCAAGGGCTCCTCGGGACGGACGTGCGGGACAGGAGGACGACGGGGCCGTGCGGACGGCGGGTCATGGCTCGGTGGCCGGCGGCTCGGCGGCCACGGTGGCCGGGACGCCGGCGGACCACTGCCCCCAGCCCACGCTGTTGCGTGCCCGGACCGTGACGACGTACTCACCGGGCGCCAGGTCGTCCAGGGTCACGGGGTCGCTCCCCGCGGTGCCCTCGAGGGGACGCCCCGGGCCGGTCACGCGGTACTCGTACCGGTCGATCGCGCGGCCACCGTCCGACCCCGGTGCCACCAGGGTGAACTGCAGCGTCCGCGCGGGCTGGCCGGACGAGACCGTCACGCCGGGGCTCCCGGGGACGCTCGGCGCACCCGGCTGCGCCCGGGACTCGGCCCACGGGCTCCAGCCCTGCGAGTTCTGCACCCGGTACCTCACCGTGACCTCGCGGCCCGACGAGAAGGGCGACGCGGGGCGCTCGGTCGTCACCGGTCCGCCGTTCACCGAGTACTCGCGACGACCGATGGGCGCACCGCCGTCGTTCCCCTCGGAGAACGCGATGGCGACCTGGTCGACGCCGGCGGTGGTCACCGTGACCGTGGGCTGCTGGGGCCGGGTGACGATGTCGAGAGCGGCCGACGTCGCCGCCTCCCCCGTCAGGCCCCGGGACGACACCGCGACGACGGTGAAGGGCCCGAGGGTCTGCGCCCCGAGGCCGGAGAAGTCGAGCGACGTGCCGTCGACGGGCTCGTCGACGCCGGGCCCGGTGACGCGGTACGACGCGACGGAGATGCCGGCACCGCCCGCGTCCTGCGGCGGCGACCACGACAGGGTCGCGGTGGCCCGACCCCAGTCCGCCGCGGCGCCGGCGACCAGCCGGACGTCGCGCGGTGCCGTGGGCGCGCTGAACGTCTCTCCCGACGTGGAGCCGAAGGCCGACCAACCGGCCTTGTTCCGGGCACGCACCGTGATGGAGTAGGTCCGGCCACGCTCGGCCGGGGCGATGACGCAGGAGTTGGGCCCTGTCATCCCGCAGGACGCGCTGCCGTCGACGAGCACCTCGTACTGGGCCACCGCGTCGCCGTTGCCATCGGGCGTCGTCCAGCTCACGGCGACGCTGGCCTGCTCGTACCAGCCCTGGCTCTTGCGTTCCGCCGTCACCTCCGGGGCGTCCGGCACGCCTGCCGGCACCTCGAGGGCGTACGGGCTCCACGGACCGGGCTCGGGCGCGCGGTTCTTGGCACGGACCCGCACCTGGTACTGCGCGCCGTTCTGCAGCCCGTCGACCGTCAGGGACGTCGCGGTCGTCGTACGCGTCGACACGCCGTTGGGGCCGACGACCTCCACGTCGTAGCCGGTGATCGCCGACCCGTTCGACGTCGGCGCGCTCCACGCGACCGCGAGTGCGCCGTCACCCGACGTCAGCCTCGGCGCGGCGGGGGCGTCCGGCACCGCGTCCGGGCGCGCAGGGGCCGATGCCGGCGACTCCTCGGACCAGCCGACCCGGTTGCGGGCCGCGACGGTGAACTTGTACTCGACGTCGTTGGTCAGACCGTCGATGGTGCAGGTCGTGCTCACGCACGAGCGCGTCGCGCCACCCGGCTGGGCCGTGACGCGGTACTCCGTGATCGGCTCGCCGCGGTTGTCGGGTGCGGTCCAGGACAGGACGACCGTACGGTCACGGACCTCCCCGATCCGGGGCGGGACGGGCGCGAGCGGGACACCGCTGACCCGGACGGTCACGCGGCCCTCGACCTCACGTCCCGGGTCGCCGGTCACGTCTCGCACACGGAACCGCACGACCATCAGGCCGATGAACTCGTTGCCCGGGCGCACGGAGACGCTGCTCGACGTCGCCGAGGCCGTGCCCGCCCCCTGCGTCTCGACGACCGCGCCGACCACCGTCAGCGGCCCCTGGTCGGGGAACGGGTTCACCGAGCCCTCGAGGACGTCGACGCTCCTCTCACGACCCTGCGCACCGTCGTCGATCGTGAAGTTCTGGACGGTCGCGGTGCGGCGGAGGCTCGCGACGACACGGAGGTCGACCGCGACGTCCATCACCCCGCTGCGCCCGTACAGGAGCTGCATCTCGATCCGGCCGGTCGTGCCCTTCGGGGTCGTCGCGGGCGCGGACACGACCAGCTCGGACCCCTCGACGGCGGCCACGAAGCCCGCGGGCACGCCCGAGACGGTCCGGAAGCTGTACCGGTCGGCCGGTGTGGCCGTCTCGTCCGCCTGCTCCGGCCCGCGCGTCAGCGCCAGCAGGTCGACACGTGTGGCCTGCTCGCCGGGCTCGACGTCGACCGTCTGGGCGTCGAAGGTCGGCGGGTGGTCGTCCACGGCGAACACCGTGATCTGCAGGGTCAGCAGCGACGTGCGTGCCGTGGTGTCCGACGGCCCGGTCTCGTCCGTGACGGGAACGGTGATCGACGCCGGTCCGGCGTACCCCTCGGCCGACGTGAACACGAGGGTGCCGGCGTCCTTGACGAGCGGAGCGCCGCTCGCACGCGTCGCGACGACCTGCGTGGGGTCCACGATCTTCGGCTCCCGCCCGGGCGCCACCTGCACGTGCTCCGCGAGCGAGATCACCAGCTCCTCGCCGCTCGCGACCCGCAGCTCGGGCGCGCGGGGGCGCAGCTGCGGGGGGAAGAAGCCGAGGGCAGGCACCGTGATGAACGCGTACGCGTCGGCGCCCTCCGCCGTCCTGTTGACCAGCCGGTACGGGACGGTCTGCGAGTGGTCGACGAGCGTCACGACGACGTCGCCCTCGGGCGTGACGCGCGCGACGTCCGCGTGCGACGCGGGCACCGAGACGTCGAGGTCCGACAGCGGTCCGGAGGGGTTCTGCGCGACGGCCAGGACGTCGACGGAGACCTCCGTCTTGCCGAGCGTGTCGATCGCGGGGACGAGGACGTCGCGGGCGATCGGCGGCTGCACGGGTGCGTCCTCGGTCACGGTGACCGTCAGGACGCCGTAGTCACGTCCGCCTCCGTCGTTCGACACCAGGTACTGGATCTGCACGACGCCCGGGGACGACGGCGCCGTGACGACGATGCGCCGGCCCTGGGTCGTCGCCTCGACGCCCTCGGGGACCTCGATCGACTCCAGCTTCAGCTCCCGGCTCGTCGAGTCGATGTCGTTGGCCAGGACGCGGACCTCCACGCGTTGGCCCGGCCGCAGGGTGACGGCGTCGTCGACCGCGACGACCCCGGACGCGCCGGACGGCCGGGGGGCGATGCCGACCCGCGCGGTCGCGACGGCGCGCTGGCCGACCCAGTCCTCGACGGCGTACGTGAACGTGTCGGTCCCCCGGGAGCCGGGGAACGCCTCGTACTCGAGCCAGTCCGGGCCGACCTCGGTGATCCGGCCCAGGGTCGGGGCCGACGCGGGGCCGAGGAGCGTCACGCCGTCGCCGTCGGCGTCGATGCCGACGAGGGCCACCGGGATGCGCACGGTGTCGCCCTCGAACACGCGCGCCTCGACGTCCTTGGGTCGGGGTGGCGACTTGGTCGCCGGGTCGGACTCGTGCACCCGCAGGGTCACGGTCGCGGCGGTGACGTTGCCTGCGGAGTCCTGGACCTCGAAGACCGCACGCGCCGTCAGCGCACGGCCGGGCGCCTGGTACCGCAGCACGTCGCCCGACACGAACAGCAGCCCCTCGCCGTCGGCCAACGGCTCGGGGAGGTCACGCAGGACGGTCAGCTTGTCGCCGTCCGGGTCCGACGCGCCCGCCAGCACGGGGATCGTCACGACGCCACCGGCACGGACGGTCGCCTCGACGTTCGGCACCACCGGAGGCTGCGAGGACGCGGACGGTGGCACCGGCTGCACCACGATCTCGCCGCGGGCCGATGCCGACCCGTTCGACACCTCGTACGTCAGCACGACGGGGCCGTCGGGGGTGCGGTCCGCACGGATCTGCACGTAGCGGTGCTCCAGCACCGCGACCTGCAGCCCCGAGCCCTCCGGCGCGGTCACCGTCTGCAGCACCAGCACGTTGTTGGCGGGGTCCTCGTCGTTGGCCAGCGGGTCGACGGTGACCTCACCGCCGGCCGGGAGCAGGGCGAGGTCGCGCACGGCGACGGGCGGCTGCGCCTGCTCGGGCCACTCGCGCACGTCGATCCGCGCGATGCCGGTGGCCTGCTGCGGCGCCGCCGTGACGACGAACGTCACGTAGTACGCGCCGGCCCGCGGTGCCTTGAACGCGAACGTGCCGGCCTGCAGGTCGGGCACGATCGTCGCCCCGACGACGTCGCTCACGCCGGCGAGGCGCGGCGGCTCGGACGACGCCGAGCGGACGGCGTCCAGCGGACGCACGACGACCTCCTGGCCGACGTACGTCACCGCGTGGACGGGGTCGATCTGCGGCGGCACGGACCCGGCGGCACGCACGTCGACCACGACCTCGCCGTCGACGACGTTCGTCCCGTCGGACACCTGCACACGCACGGTCGTGCGGCCCAGGCCGCCGCCGTCGGCGGTGAACGTGAGGACCCCGTCCTGCCGGAACCGCGCCGTACCGACGGTCGGGTCCGCCTCCGCCCCGACGAGGAGCAGGTCGTCCCCGTCGACGTCCTGGAAGTCGGCGAGGACGCCGTGCACGAGCTGACCGCCGGTCTCGACGGTGAGCGACGACGTGCGCAGCTGCGTCGGGGCGTTGTCGCCGTCCCCCACGGCGATGCGCACGGTCGCCGTCGACGGCGCGTTGACGCCGCGACCGTCCGTCACCGTGTACTTCACCTCGGCGGTCCCCGACGCACCCTCGAGCACCCGCACCTGCAGGGCACGTCCGCCCCGGACCTTCTCGAGGGTGCCGAAGTCGGCAGGCAGCGCATCGAGCTCGGAGATCACGAGGATCCCGCAGTCGGAGGAGGAGTCGTTGTCGATCACGGGCAGCACGCGCGTCCGGCCGGCCCGCACACCGAACTCGTCGTCGACGGCGACGGGCGGAGCGCTCTGGTCGCTGCACTCGGTGACCGGCTCCTGCATGACCTCGCCGCTCTCGGACTCCTCCTCGGAGTCTTCCGGCTCCTCCTCCGGGACGATGTCGTCCCAGTTGGGGACACGCACGGCCGTGTCCTCCTGGGGCAGCCAGACCCGCCCGCCCACGGTCTCGTTGAGCACGACGAAGCCCCGGTTCACACGGAACGCCAGCCGGTCCGCGGCCCGCATCCCCTCCAGGTCCTCCACCCGGGCGTCCTGCCCGTCACAGAGGCGCAACGACGCGCCGAGCGTCGACGCCCATGCCGCGTAGGCGCAGTCACCGACACGCACGGGCGCCGCCGGCGTGCCCGAGCCCGTGGTGGCGTGCCGCCGCGGGGTCCCGCCGTCGAGCGGCACCTCCCACAGGGCGTCACGACCCGACAGGAGCACGGTCGACGCCGCCGGGCCGGGCTGCTGGAGCACCAGGTCCGTGTCGTCGACCGTGACCTCGCCGGCCAGCGTGCGGACCGTGCTGCCGCTCAGCACGACGAGCTCGTCGCCGACCGCCGTCACGGCGTCGACCTCGACGGCACCGAGGGTCCCGACCTGCTCGGGGACCACCGGCTGCGTCGCCGGGACGAGCGTCACGGCGCCGTCCTCGGGCGCGACCGCGAGCACGGCACCGCTGCGCGCCACGACCGCCGCGCCCCCCTCCCCGAGCTGCAGGTCGGGCGCGCCGTCCGTCATGTCGAGGAGGTCGAGCTCGCCGACCTGGCGGACCCACACGTCGCCGGCGCCGTCGACGAGAGCGACTCGCCCTGCCGCCATCGACACGTCCGTGCCGGGCGTGGCGATCTGCGTGGTCGTCGCGACGGTCGCCGGGTCGACGACGGACACCGCGTTCGGCTCGACCAGCAGCACCCACCCCTCGTCCTGCTGCACGTCGAACGTGCGGCCGGCGGCCACCACCCCGCCGTCGAGCTCCTCGACCGGCACGTTGTAGCGGCCCAGGCTGGACTGGCCGGTCGCCGTGAGCCACACGCCGCCGTCGTTGAGGTCGACGCGCGCGAGCGGGAAGCCACGGTCGACCAGGGCCAGCGACAGCACGAGGACCGGCACGGTGACGATCGCCGCGGCCGTCGTGGCGGGGCGCCGACGCCACGTGCGGGGGTCCCACCACGTCACGGCGCGCACCCTTGCGCCGGGCGCGCCGACCGGCTGCGGTCCGCCCGCACGATGGACACCTCGATGCACACCTCACCCGTCGCCTGCTCCGCGGGGACCGTGACGCGCTCGTCGTCGACGAGCACGAGCGTCGGCTCACCGGTCGCGGTGAGCACGCCCCAGAGGTACCGGTCCCCGTCCTGCGGGTCCGGATTCTGCCACGTGAACGTCACGGACCCGTCGGCCGCCCGGGTGCCGTCGAGCGAGTGCGGCGCCGGGACGGGTGCTGCGGCCGGGCCGGTCTGCGCCGGGGCGAACGTGTCGCTCGGGACGCCCGGCGGAACGGGGTCGGCGCCGCCCAGGGACGCGACGAGGACCGCGCCCACGGCGGTCACGACCACGACGCCCGCGACGACGGCCCCGACGCGTCCGCCGCGTCGCACCTCGGGTCCGTCCGGCGTGCCGGCGGGCGCGGGAACCGGCGCCGGGGCTGCGGGAGGCACGAGCGTCGGACGTCCGACGACCACCGCGCGGGCCCGGGTCGCGTCCTCGTCGTCGCCCCCGCGCACCTGGAGCGGAGCCGGCAGCGAGATGCCGCGCAGCCGGGTCGCGTCCTCGTCGTCCGTCGGCGCGAAGCCGGACGGTGCGGGTGCCTCGTCGGGCAGGTCGAGCGGCGTCACCGGCAGCCGGAGCGCCGCCTCCACCTCCTGCAGCGCGCGGGCGACCGCCATCGCGGAGGCGTACCGACGCGACGGGTGCTTGGCCATGGCCCGCTCGAGCACCGCCTGCAGCTGGGGAGGCACGTCCTCGCGCCCGACCGCGGGCAGCGGCGACCGCTCGATCCGCGCCACGAGCTGCTGCGCGCTGTTGTTGCCCCCCGGCAGCTCGAACGGGGTCCGACCGGCCAGCAGCGAGTAGATCGTGGCGGCCAGCGCGTAGACGTCGGAACGCTCGTCCCCCGTCGGGCGCTCGGCCAGCAGCTCGGGGGGCGACCACGGGATCGACATCCCCATCGTCTGCACCGCCGGACCGGTGGTCGCGGCGATCCCGAAGTCGGTGAGCGCGGGCCACCCGAAGTCGGTGGTCAGGACGTTCGCCGGCTTGATGTCCCGGTGCAGGATGCCGGCGCGGTGCGCCGTCTCGACGGCCGAGGCCAGGCGCACACCGATGCGCAGGACCTCCGGCACGGGCATCCGCTCGGCGCGGTAGCGCTCGGCCAGGCCCACGCGCGAGCAGTACTCCATGACGAGGAACGGCCGACCGTCGGCGGCGATCGCCGCGTGGTAGATCGTGACGATCGACGGGTGGTGCGACAGCTGGGCCATGAGGTTGGCCTCGGTCTGGAACCGCTCGCGCACGTCGTCGTCGAGGCTGCCCGCGAGCAGCACCTTGACCGCGACGTCGCGGCGCGGCAGGTGCTGGCGGTACAGGAAGACGTCCGCGAACCCGCCCAGCCCGAGCACGCGCACGTACTCGTACCCGGGCAGGTCCGGCGGCGCGGACGCCTCACGACGGGCGGTCACGACGCGCTGCGCTCCACGGTGAACGTCACGCCGTCCCCGAGGTCGACGACCTCGTCCGTCCCCACCACGCTCGGCTCGCCCGGGTGCAGCCGGCGCACGCCCTCACCCGGCCGCGAGACGTGCACACCGTTGGTCGAGTCGAGGTCGGTGACGACGACGTGCTCGCCCTCGACCCGCACCTCGGCGTGCGTCCGCGAGATGTCCTGGTTCGGGCTGGGGACGGTGACGAGCCGCGGCAGCTCGCGGTTGGTCACGCGCGAGACCTGCGGGGCGCGCCCCAGCAGGACAGCACGGTCCAGCACGACGACCAGTCCGGTGGACAGCACCATGCGGGCCGGCAGCGGCTCGACCTCGGGCGTGGGGAACGGGCCGGGCACCGCGTCCTGCGACCACGCCGGCAGGCGGTCGCGCAGCCGCGCGAGGTCGCTCGACAGGATCGTCATGCCGTCGTGGTCGTCCGACTCGACCTCCAGCCCGTCGGGCTCCGCCGTGGCGACGGCCGCGACCACCGCGGGGGGCGCGGGCGCCACGGGTGCCGCGGACCCGCCGGAACTCGTGAGCGGCCACCACGGGATGTCGTGCCCGACCTCGGTCTCGGCGGCCGGCACGGGCTCGTCGAGGGCCGTCCTCGGCTCGACGTACGCGGTCTGCTCGACCGGTGCGACCTCGTCGAAGGGCGCCACCTCGGAGGCAGACGGCACAGCAGGCCAGGAGGACAGGCCGTGCTCCGTCACGCCGGCGTGCGGCGCGACGGTCGTGGGCTCCGGCGCGGCAACCGGCCACGGCTCCACGAACGGCTCCGGCTCCGGCTCCACGAACGGCTCCGGCTCCGCGAACGGCTCCGGCTCCCGCCCGACCAGCGGCTCGGCCAGGACCAGCGGATCGTGCACCGCGACCGGCTCGGGGCGCGCCGTGGAGGCGGCGGGGGTCTCGGGCACGACCTGGTGCGCGTCCGAGGCGGGGACGACCGGCTGCTCGTGGGTCGCGGTGTCGGGCAGGACCGAGGTCACCTCCGTCGCACCCGTGCGCACACCACCGGCGAGCACCACGCCCGCGACCAGCGGCCACCACGTCGCCTCGGGCGCGTCGTCCACGAGCACCTCGAGCCCCTGCACGCCCAGTGCACGGTGCTCGGTCCACACGGCCCCGTCGCGGGCGGCGACCTCCTGCGCACCGTCGAGGCCGTGCAGCCGCAGGCGCACCGGGCCGCGCAGCACGGCGTGGACCGAGCCGTCGGCGTCCGTGCGCACGAGCGCGAACGCCGGCAGGGCGGCGAACCCGTCGGCGGCGACCACACCGAGGGCACCGAGGACGTCCCCGTCACCCCGTGCGACCTCCCACAGCCCGTCGACGAGACGCCACGGCGCGTCCGGCTCGACCAGCGCGAGCAGCTCGGCGCCGGCGACGGCGGTCCACGGGCCGCCCTGGTACTCGTGGTGGGCACGGTCGGTCATGCGGGGTCCTCCTGGGCGTCGACCGGCGAGGAGGCCGGCGGGACGGGCGTGGGCGGGTCGTCCTGCAAGGCGGCGGCGTGGCGCGGCACGGTCGCGCCGTTGAGCATCTCGTCCCACAGGTGCGGCCCGAGGTCGGGCGCCGTGCGGGGCAGGGTCGTGTGGGTCGGCTCGGGCGTGACGGTCGTCGCGACGTCGACGACGACGGCGCTCACGTTGTCGCGGCCCCCGCGCTCGAGCGCGTGCTGCACCAGCAGCGCTGACGCCTCCTGCGGGTCGTCGACGGAGGCGAGGACGTCCGCGATCTCGGTGTCGCTGAGCTCACGCGTCAGTCCGTCGGTGCAGATGAGCAACCGGTCGTCGGCACCGGCGGGCAGCAGCCAGTAGTCGGGCTCCGGCGGCTCCCCGGTCCCCAGCGCGCGCGTCAGGACGTGCCGCTCGGGGTGCCGGCGCGCGGCGTCCGGTGTGAGCTCACCGGAGTCCAGCAGCTCCTGGACCACGGAGTGGTCGACGCTCACCTGCTCCAGGGCGCCCTCGGAGCAGCGGTAGACGCGGGAGTCGCCCACGTTGAACACCAACCAGTACCAGCCGCCGTCGTGCGCGGTGACCGCGGCACCCGCGACGGTCGTCCCGCCCTGCCGACCCCGTGTGAACTCGGTCCGGATGCGTGACGAGGTCCGCGCGAAGCAGGCGTGCACGTCGTCCGACGACGCCGACGACTGGCCGGCGAGCTGGGCGAACTCCTCGACGGCGATGCGGCTCGCGAGGTCACCCGCGTCGTGCCCACCCATCCCGTCGGCGACGAGGAAGACGGGGGGGTACGCGAGGAGCGCGTCCTCGTTCACCTCACGGACGCGCCCCCGGTCCGTCGCCGAACCCCAAGACGTGCGCACTGCACCACCATCCCCACCTGAGAAGCCACCGGCGCACATGGTGCCTCACCCGAGGCGTGCGGTTCACGTGCATGCGTCCAGTTCACCCTCAGATGTTCAGCTGGAACACACCCCAGTAGGCCAGGACGACCAGCAGGACGGCCGATCCACCCAGTACGCCGACGGCCGCCACCCGTCGCACGACACCCGGCGCGAGGGGCACGCCGTCCTGCCGGGCGTCGTAGGCCCGGTGTGCCAGGAGCACGGCGACGAGCACCGCGCCGATCCCCAGCAGGCGCACGCCGAGCCAGCCTCCCTGCACGACCCACGCGTCACGCTCGTAGTCGAGCGCGAGCCGGGCGACCGACAGCAGGTACCAGACGAGCGCGGCGACCGTCGCCACCGTGGTGGCCGCGAGCGCGGCGAGCCGCCACGCGATGCCGGGCGCGAAGCGGTTCGGTGGGTGCGCGTCGGCACCGCGGGACCGCGCCGACGTGCGCTGCACGACGCGTGTCGAGGCGACCGCGAGGCCGCACAGGACCATCAGCACCGGCACCCCGAGGACGAGGACGAGCAGGGCCGTCCCGTCGCGGAGCCATCGCGGCTGCGGCACCGGACCGGCGACGTAGGTCTGCGTGGGCTCGGCGCCCGCGACCTGCGGCGCGGCGCCCGCCGTGCCGGGCAGGCCCAGCACCCACCCCGACAGGTCCCGCAGGAACTCCGGGGTCGGGCTCCCGCCGACGCGGATGCCGTGGTCCGCACCCTCGTAGTAGCGGATCGTCACGTCCGTGTTGCCGGCGTGCGCGACGTCGGCGCGGATCTGCAGCGCGCCCTGGACGATGGGCATCGAGGCGTCCGCGGTGCCGTAGGCGACGAGCACGGGCTGGGTCATCCGCTGCTGCCAGGGTGCGACGTCGAAGTCGGCGTACTCGAACCCGCCCCCGGGCATCGACATGCCGACGGCGCGCGGGATGGCGCGGAACACGGCGTGCGGGACACCGGTGTTGCGCAGGTAGGCGTCGACCGCGAAGGCGGCCTGCTGGCGCGCGGGCACCACGGGTGAGGACACGAGCACCACCCCGGCGATCCTCGGGTCCTCGGCCGCCATGACGGGCGCGATCCAGCCGCCCTCGCTCTCGGCGTAGACGACGACCTGGTCGGGGTCGACCTCGGGACGGTCACGCAGCAGGTCGAGCGACCGGCGGTAGTCGGCCGCCATCGCGACGTAGTCGCGGTGCCGTGTCGTGTACGTGTCCAGCCGCTTGTCGGGCACCATCGCGACGACACCGGCCTCGGCAAGCGCCTGCGCCTGCCGCTTGAACGCCTGGACGGACCGGCCCGTGCCCGCACCGTGGACGAACAGGACCGCCGGCCCCGGCTCGGCCACGTCCTCGGGCAGCGAGAGCCGGGCTCCGACCGTGGCGCCGTCGAGCGCCACCGACACGTCGACCGTCCGCACGCCGTGGGCCTCGAGCTCCGGTGCCCCGCCGATCGAGGTATCCGCGGTCGCGACCTCGATGCCCTCCTCGAGCGGCCCGGGATTCCAGCCGGGTCCGGTGACGGCACCGACGACGGCGAGCACCAGGGAGCCGAGGGCGACGCTGGCGACGAGCCGGTAGACCGACGAGAGCCGCGCGGAACGGACGCGCCGGCGGCCCTGCTGCGCCTGCGCCTCCTGCGTCCCGGTGGTCGTGACCCCCACGTCAGAAGCCCAGCCGGCCGAGCTGCTTGGGGTCTCGCTGCCAGTCCTTGGCGACCTTCACGTGCAGGTCGAGGAACACGCGGGCGCCGAGCAGCGCCTCGATCTGGGTGCGGGCGCGCGTGCCGACGTCCCGCAGCCGCGCGCCGCCGCGGCCGATGATGATCGCCTTCTGGCTGTCGCGCTCGACGAACAGGTGGACGCGCACGTCGAGCAGCGGGCGACCGTCGGCGCCGGGGCGCTGCTCACGCGGGACGATCTCGTCGACGACGACCGCGAGCGAGTGCGGCAGCTCGTCGTGCACCCCTTCGAGCGCGGCCTCCCTGACCAGCTCGGCGACCATGACCTGCTCGGGCTCGTCGGTCAGCTCCCCCTCCGGGTAGAGCGCGGGCCCCTCGGGCAGGTGCCCGACGAGCACGTCCGCCAGCACGTCGACCTGGTACCCGTCGCGCGACGAGACCGGGACGATGTCGGCCCACTCCCCCAGGCGGTCGACCGCGAGCAGCTGCTCGGTGAGCCGCGCCCGCGGCACCGTGTCGGTCTTGGTGACGACCGCGACCACGGGCGTGCCCGGGCGTCCGGGCGGGTTCAGCCGTGCGAGCTGCTCGGCGATGAAGCGGTCGCCGGGACCGATCTTCTCGTCGGCCGGGAGGCAGAACCCGACGACGTCGACCTCGCTGAGCGTGTCCCGGACGAGGGCGTTGAGCCGCTCCCCCAGCAGCGTCCGCGGGCGGTGCAGGCCCGGTGTGTCGACCAGCACGAGCTGCGCGTCGTCGCGGTGCACGATGCCGCGCACCACGTGGCGCGTGGTCTGGGGCCGCCCGGACGTGATGGCGACCTTCTGGCCGACGAGGGCGTTGGTCAGCGTGGACTTGCCGGTGTTGGGCCTGCCGACGAAGCACGCGAAGCCGGAACGGTGGGTCATCGGGTGGCCTCCGAGCCGTGGTCGCGCGCGGCGGGGGTGCCGCGTGCCGGGGTGCCCGCGGCTGTCGTGCCGTGGGCGGGGGTGGCGGGTGCGTCGTCGTCGGGGTCCTCGGCACGGTGCACCAGGACCGTCGCGAGCCGCTTGCGCCGACCCTCGACGCGCTCGCCCTGGAGCCGCAGCCCGTGGATCTGCCCGACGGAGCCCGGGAGCGGCACCTTGCCGAGCGCCTTCGCGAGCAGGCCGGCCGCGGTGTCCACGTCCTCGTCCTCGACGTCGATGCCGAACAGGTCCCCCAGCTCGTCCCGGCTCATGCGGGCCGGGACACGGTAGCCGCCGTCGTCGAGCTCCTCGACCACCGGCGCGCTCGCGTCGTGCTCGTCGGTGAGCTCGCCGACGATCTCCTCGAGCGCGTCCTCGATGGTCACGAGCCCGGCGATCCCTCCGTACTCGTCGACGACGAGCGCGATGTGGCTCGAGCCGTCGCGCAGCTCGAGGAGCAGCTGGTCGACCGGCTTGGACTCGGGGACGAAGACCGCGGGACGTGCGAGCGACGACGCGGGCGCGTCCAGGGGGTCGTCGTCACCGTGCGTGCCGTTCGACCCGGCACCCGCACCGCGCGCGGGGATGCGCCGGACGATGTCCTTGAGGTACAGCACGCCGACGACGTCGTCGACGGACTCCCCGACCACGGGCACGCGGGAGAAGCCCGAGCGCAGGAGCAGCGCCAGGACCTTGTGCAGCGGCGTGTCCGCCTGGGTGGTGATCATGTCGGTGCGCGGGACCATCACCTCGCGCGTGAGGGTGTCACCGAGCTCGAGCACCGAGCGGAACATCTCGCGCTCGTTGTCCTCGATCGCGTCGGACTCGCTGACCCGCTCGACCATGTCGCGCAGCTCCGCGTCGTCCTGCTCGCTGGTCGACGTCGACGGGTCGGCACGGCGCCCGACCCCACCGGCCAGGACGGTCACGGCCCAGAGCAGGCGCGAGAGGCTCGCGAGGACCCCGACGGGGTGGCGCCGGCCCATGCTGCGCGGGCTGACGCGCACCAGCAGGAAGGCCACGACCGCGCAGGCGGCGATCGCGAGGAGCGCCGTGGCCCACCACGACAGGCTGCCGGCGCTGATGGCCAGCGTGAGGCAGACGGTCGCCGTCATCTCCCCCAGCAGCCGGACGAAGGCCGCGGCGGCGGCGACGCGGGTCGGGTCGTCCACGAGCCGGCGCACGCGCGCGGCCGCGCCGGGGCGTTCGGTCTCGAGCTCGGTGACACGGGCCCGCGTGACGCGCAGGACCGCGACCTCGCCCGCCGACAGCGCGGCGGCCAGCACGATCCCCACGACTGCGACGGCGACGAGCAGGGCGACAGGGACGCCGCTCATCGCCCGGCCAGGAACGTCAGGAGCAGGCGACGCTGCAGGGCGAACATCTCCTTCTCCTCGTCCGGCTCGGCGTGGTCGTAGCCGAGCAGGTGGAGGATCCCGTGCGTGGTGAGCAGCAGCATCTCCTCGGCGGTCGAGTGGCCCGCCGCGCGCGCCTGCGTGGCGGCGACGTCCGGGCACAGCACGACGTCACCCAGCACGCCCGGTCCGGCGGGCTCGCCCTCGCGGCCCGGCCGCAGCTCGTCCATCGGGAACGACAGCACGTCGGTCGGTCCCGGCTCGTCCATCCAGCGCACGTGCAGGTCCGTCATGGTCGCCGTGTCGACCAGCCGGACGAACAGGTCGGCCTGCGGGTGCACGTGCATCGCGTCGAGCACGTACCGCCCGAGCGCCGCGAACTCGGCCTCGTCGACCTCGACGCCGGACTCGTTGCTCACCTCGACGCTCATGACCTGTCCCACCTCGCGTACGCGTCGATGATCTCGCCGACCAGGCGGTGCCGGACGACGTCGGACGAGGTCAGGCGGCAGAACTCGACGTCGTCGACGCCCGTCAGGATCTGCTCGACGACCCGCAGCCCGGACGTCGTGCTGCTGGGCAGGTCCACCTGGGTGACGTCACCGGTGACGACGACCTTGGACCCGAAGCCCAGGCGCGTGAGGAACATCTTCATCTGCTCGACGGACGTGTTCTGCGCCTCGTCGAGGATGATGAACGCGTCGTTCAGCGTGCGACCGCGCATGTACGCCAGCGGTGCGACCTCGATCGTGCCGGCCTCCATGAGGCGCGGGATCGACTCGGGGTCGACCATGTCGTGCAGCGCGTCGTACAGCGGTCGCAGGTACGGGTCGATCTTGTCCGCCAGGGAGCCCGGCAGGAAGCCCAGCCGTTCCCCCGCCTCGACCGCGGGCCGGGTCAGCACGATGCGGTTGACCTTGCGCGCCTGCAGCGCCTGCACGGCCTTCGCCATCGCCAGGTACGTCTTGCCCGTGCCGGCCGGCCCGATGCCGAACGTGACGGTGTTGCGCTCGATGGCCTCGACGTAGTCCTTCTGCCCGGCCGTCTTGGCCCGGATGGTCCGCCCGCGCGAGGACAGGATGTTGAACGTCAGCACGTCGGCGGGGCGGGCGTCCGCGGCGTCGGTCAGCATGACGACCGACCGTGCGACGACGTCCGGGCTCAGGGGCGTGCCCCCGGCGGCCATCTCGACGAGCTCGTCGACGAGGCGCGTGACGAGGGCGACGTCACCGGGCGGGCCCGCCAGCGTCACCTCGTTGCCGCGCACGTGCACGTCGACGGTCGGGAAGCCGTCCTCGATGCTGCGCAGCACCTCGTCGCGCAGCCCGAGCAGCTCGACCATCGACACGTCCGACGGGACGGTGATGCGGTGCTCGACGCGCGCGTGCCGGGACTCGGGGACGCGGGGTTCGGGGCTGGACTCGGCCATGTGCTCGGCGGGTGCCGTGCGCTCCTTCTCTCGACGCGTGCCCTCCGGAGGGGCACGACGCCATCCTACGGCTCCGCCCGGCCTGTGAGCGGATCCATCGCCGGGGGCGCGGGGTGTCGGCGGCGTGACGTGGGCCCTTCGTCCCCGGGCAGGACCGTCCGGCCGGGAGAACACTGGGAGCAGGACGCCGGGCAACGGAGCTCGGTTCGCGCGAGCGACGGAGGATGCCCCATGGCTCGGTACGTCAAGGACTTCAGCGAGGGCGACAAGGACCAGAAGGACCTGCTCGGCGGCAAGGGTGCGAACCTCGCCGAGATGACCCGGCTCGGCCTGCCCGTGCCGCCGGGGTTCACGATCACGACCGAGGCGTGCCGCGCCTACATGCGCACGGGCGAGGTGCCCCCCGAGCTGCGGGTCGAGGTCACCATGGCGGTGCGCCACCTCGAGGACCAGCTGGGCCGCCGGCTCGGCGACTTCCACGAGCCGCTGCTGGTCTCCGTGCGCTCGGGCGCGAAGTTCTCGATGCCCGGGATGATGGAGACGGTCCTCAACGTCGGCCTCAACGACGCGTCCGTCCAGGGCCTGGCGGCGCTGTCCGGCGACGAGCGCTTCGCGTGGGACTCCTACCGGCGTCTCATCCAGATGTTCGGCCGGACCGTGCTCGACATCGACGGCGACCTCTTCGCCGACGCGCTGGACAAGGCGAAGGCCGCCCGCGGCGTCACCGCGGACGTGGACCTCGACGCCGCCGACCTGCGCAGCCTGGTCGACACGTACAAGCAGATCGTGCGCGAGGAGTCCGGGCGCGAGTTCCCCCAGCACCCGCGCGAGCAGCTCGACATGGCGATCGTGGCCGTCTTCAACTCGTGGGGCACCGAGCGCGCGCAGCTGTACCGGCGCAAGGAGCGCATCCCCGACGACCTCGGCACGGCCGTCAACGTCTGCACCATGGTGTTCGGCAACCTCGGGCCGACGTCCGGCACGGGCGTGGCGTTCACACGTGACCCCGCGTCGGGGCGCACCGGCGAGTTCGGGGACTACCTGGTCAACGCGCAGGGCGAGGACGTGGTGGCGGGCATCCGCAACACGCTGTCCCTCGCCGACCTCGAGAACGTCGACCCCGCGGCTCACGCCGAGCTGCTCCAGGCCATGCGCCGCCTCGAGACCCACTACCGCGACCTGTGCGACATCGAGTTCACGATCGAGCGCGGCAAGCTGTGGATGCTGCAGACCCGCGTCGGCAAGCGGACCGCGCCCGCGGCGTTCCGCATCGCGTGCCAGCTGGTCGACGAGCACCTCATCACGATGGACGAGGCACTGTCCCGGGTCACGGGCGCCCAGCTCTCGCAGCTGCAGTTCCCGCAGTTCGCCGCCGAGGGCAAGGACCGCGTGCTGCTCACGAAGGCGATGCCGGCCTCCCCGGGCGCGGCCGTCGGGATGGCCGTGTTCGACCCCGTCACGGCCCAGCAGTGGGCCGCCGAGGGCAAGGACGTCATCCTCGTGCGCCGCGAGACCAACCCCGACGACCTGGGCGGCATGATCGCCGCCGTGGGCGTCCTGACCGCACGCGGCGGCAAGACGTCGCACGCGGCGGTCGTCGCACGTGGCATGGGACGCACGTGCGTCGTCGGTGCCGAGGAGCTGCTCGTCGACTCCGCGGCACGCACGATGGTCACGCGCGGCGGCGAGACGGTCTCCGAGGGCGACGTCATCGCGATCGACGGCACCACCGGCGAGGTCTTCCTCGGTGACGTCGCGGTCGTGCCCTCGCCGGTGCAGCGCTACCTCGAGGACGGCCTGGACGTCGCGCTCGAGGAAGCACCGGACGACGAGACCCGCCAGCTCGTGAGCGCGGTCCACCGGATCCTCGAGCACGCCGACGCGACCCGTCGACTGCGCGTGCACGCCAACGCCGACACGGCCGAGGACGCAGGACGCGCCCGCAACCTCGGCGCGGAGGGCATCGGCCTGTGCCGCACCGAGCACATGTTCCTCGGCGAGCGGCGCGTCCTGGTCGAGCGGGTCGTGCTCGCGGCGGACGACCGCGAGCGGCAGGAGGCGCTCGACGCGCTGCTGCCGCTGCAGCGCCAGGACTTCACCGACCTGCTGGAGGCGATGGACGGGCTCCCCACGACGATCCGGCTCATCGACCCGCCGCTGCACGAGTTCCTGCCGGACCTCACGGAGCTGTCCGTGAAGGTGGCCCTGGCCGCCGAGCGGGGCAAGACCGACGAGCGGGACGTCACGCTGCTCGCCGCCGTGCGCCGCATGCACGAGGCCAACCCGATGCTGGGGCTGCGCGGCGTGCGGCTCGGGCTCGTCGTGCCGGGCCTGTTCGACCTGCAGATCCGGGCGGTGGCGGAGGCGGTCGCGGCGCGGCTCGCCGCCGGCGGCCACCCGCACGCGGAGATCATGGTCCCGCTCGTGGCCTCCGTGCAGGAGCTGCGCCTGGTCCGCGAGCGCGCGACGACGATCATGGCGGACGTGAGCGCCGAGCAGGGCGTCACGGTCGACCTGCCGGTCGGGTGCATGATCGAGCTGCCGCGCGCGGCCCTCACGGCGGACCGCCTCGCCACGCAGGCCCAGTTCTTCTCGTTCGGCACCAACGACCTGACGCAGACGACGTGGGGCTTCAGCCGCGACGACGTCGAGGGCGCGTTCTTCTCGCAGTACACCGCGAACGGCGTGCTGTCGGTGTCGCCCTTCGAGACGCTGGACGTCACGGGCGTCGGGCAGCTCGTGAAGGTCGCGGTGGAGCGCGGGCGCACGACCCGGCCCGACCTGACGCTCGGCGTCTGCGGCGAGCACGGCGGCGACCCGGAGTCCATCCGGTTCTTCGACGCGGTCGGGCTGGACTACGTGTCCTGCTCCCCGTTCCGCGTGCCGGTCGCACGCCTCGAGGCCGGCCGCGCCGCGGTCGACCACGCGAGCGTCGACTCCCGCTGACCTGCGGACCCGTGGGGGTGGTGGCGCCTCTTCCCCCCCGTCGCGCCACCACCCCCACGCGCACGCCCGGACCCAGAGGAGACTCAGCCCCAGCGGCCCAGACGGTCGGCGAGCATCGCGAGCGCGACGGGACCGGCGGTCGACGTGCGCAGGACGTGCGGTCCCAGACGGCAGACGACCGCCCCGGCGTCCGTGAGCGCGGTGACCTCGCGGTCGCTGATGCCGCCCTCCGGGCCGACGACCACGAGCACCTCGCCGGTCTCCGGCAGGTCGGCCTGGTGCAGCGGGACGGTCGCGGACTCGTGCAGCACGAGCACGGCACCACCGGCGGCCGTGACCGCGGCCGCGCGGGCGACGAGGCCCGCGTGGTCGAGCGCGTGCTCGACCACGGGCATGCGTGCACGACGCGACTGCTTGGTCGCGGCGCGGACCGTGCCGATCCACCGCGCGCGGCTCTTCTGCGCGCGCTCGCCGCGCCACACCACGACGGAGCGCTCGGCCTGCCACGGCACGACGACGTCGACACCGACCTCGGTGGCCGCCTCGATCGCCATCTCGTCGCGGTCGCCCTTGGCCAGGGCCTGCACGAGCACGAGCTGCGGGACCGCGGCGGCCTCGACCACGACGTCGTCGACGTCGATCGTCACACCGTCGGGGCCGGCCACCCGCACGCGACCGACCAGGCGCACGCCTGCGCAGTCGACCACGTCGACCCGCTCACCGGGGCCGCGCCGTTGCACGACGCCGGCGTGCCGCCCTTCGGTACCCGCGAGCAGGTACTGGCCGCCGGCGCGCACGTCGTCGAGCGTGCCGGGCTCGACGACGAAGACGGGTGCGCTCACCGGCCGCTGAGCTTGTCGCGCAGCTTGGCGAACATCCCGGGGTTGGCCGCGGCCAGACGCGCCTCGGGGCGCTCCTCGCCGCGCAGCACGGCCAGGCGCCGCAGCAGCTCGGCCTGCTCGTCGTCCGCGGGCGTCGGGACCTGGACCTCGACGTGCACGTGCAGGTCCCCACGACCTCCGACGTGCAGGTGGCCCACACCCAGGCCCCGCAGCGTGAGCACCTGGCCCGGCTGCGTGCCGGGCCGCAGGTCGAGCTCCTGCGGGCCGTCGAGCGTGTCCAGGGTCACGACCGTGCCCAGGGCGGCGGCCGTCATCGGCACCTGGAGCGTCGCGTGCAGGTCGTCGCCCCGCCGGACGAACGTCTCGTGCTTGCGCTCGCGCACCTCGAGGTAGACGTCCCCCGGAGGACCCCCGGCCGGGCCGACCTCGCCCTGGCCGGTCATCTTGATGCGCGTGCCGGTGTCCACGCCGGCCGGCACGTCGACCGTCAGGGTGCGCCGCGAACGCACCCGGCCCTCGCCGGCGCACTCGGTGCAGGGCTCGGGGATGACGGTGCCGAAGCCGTGGCACGCGGCGCACGGCTGCGTCGTCATGACCTGGCCGAGGAACGAGCGCGCGACGCGCTGCACGGAGCCGCGTCCGCCGCAGACCTCGCAGGTGCGCGGCGACGTGCCGGGACGGCAGCACGTGCCGCCACAGGTGGGGCACAGCACGGCCGTGTCCACCTGCACCTCGCGGTGCGCGCCGAACGCCGCCTCCGCGAGGTCCAGGTCGAGCCGCACGAGCGCGTCCTGGCCGCGACGGGCGCGCGGCACCGGGCCGCGCGGGGCGCCGCCACCCGCACCGAAGAAGGTCTCGAAGATGTCCTGGAAGCCGAAGCCGCCGCCCATCCCGCCGCCCGGGGACGCGGGGTCGGCGCCCATGTCGTACGCGCGCCGCTTCTCGGCGTTGCCGAGCACGTCGTAGGCGCGCGACACGTCCTTGAACCGCTCCTCCGCCGCCGGGTCGGTGCCCGCGACGTCGGGGTGGTGCTCACGGGCGAGGCGACGGTAGGCCTTCTTGATCTGCTCGGGTGTCGCGTCCCGCTGGACACCGAGAATCTCGTAGTAGTCGGTCACGTGGGGTGCTGCTCGCTTCCTGCTCGTGCGTGGGGTGCCCCGGCCCCGGCGCGCCACGCCGGGGGGCGCGGACACGGGGCGGACCGGTCAGCCTGCAAGGATCCTGGTGAGGTACCGGGCGACGGCTCGGACCGCCGCCATCGTCTGGGGGTAGTCCATCCGCAGCGGCCCGACCGACCCCAGGACCGCGACGGACGAGCCGTCGGCACCGTAGCCGCTCGTGACGATGCTGGTCTCGGCGAGACCCTCGTGCTGCGTCTCGCGCCCGATCCGCACGGCCACGCCGGCCGAGTCCTCGGCCATCTCCGAGAGCAGGCGCAGCAGGACGACCTGCTCCTCCAGCGCCTCGAGCACCGGCCCGATGGTGTGCGGGAAGTCGGCCCCCGCGCTGCGGGCCAGGTGCGACGCACCGGCGACGATCACGCGCTCCTCGCGCTCCTGCGCGAGGGTCTCCGCGACGACGGCGACCACGGACCTGGCCAGGTCGGCGCCGTCGGGCCCGAACTCGTCCGCGAGCGCCTCGAGCGCCACGTCGAGCTCGGCGAGACGCAGGCCGACGGCAGCGGCGTTGAGCCGCAGCCGCAGCCGCGCGACCACGGACTCGTCGAGGTCGGCGGTGAGCTCGAGCGTGCGCTGCTCGACGCGGCCGGTCGTGGTGATGATGACGACGAGCAGGTGGCGCGCGCCGACGGGCACGAGCTCGACGTGCCGCAGCGCCGAGCGGCGCAGCGACGGGTACTGCACGACGGCGACCTGGTGGGTGAGCTGGGCGATCAGCCGCACGGCACGGTCCATCACGTCGTCGAGGTCGACGGCCTCCTCGAGCAGCGTCCCGATGGCCCGCTTCTCCGCGGCGGACAGCGCCCGCACGCCGGAGAGCCGGTCGACGAACTCGCGGTAGCCGAGCTCGGTCGGCACGCGGCCCGCGGAGGTGTGGGGCTGGACGATGAGGCCGGCCTCCTCGAGGGCGGCCATGTCGTTGCGGATCGTCGCGGGCGACACCCCCAGGGCGTGCCGCTCCGCGAGGGCCCGCGACCCGACCGGCTCGCGGGTCGCGACGTAGTCCTCGACGATGGCGCGCAGCACGTCCAGCCGACGGTCGTCGCTCATGTCGCTCCCTCCGTCCCCGGGTCCACACCGTACGTGCGACCACCTGCACGTGGTCACCTCGCGGGCGGCCCGACGTAGCACTCCCCCGGACCGAGTGCCAATTCTACGCGGTCCCCCGGTGGAGCCGGGGCGGCACCGCGCGTCGCCCGGGGAGGACGGCGCACGACCTCCTAGAGTGCCCGCGTGACCGCCGACCGATACGGCCGCGACGTGCTCTCGAGCAGCAGCGCCGCCTCCCGCCCCGCCCACCACCGTCCCGCGCGCGCGTCGCGCGAGCAGGCGGCCGAGCGCGGTCTGGTCGTCGAGGACGTCGAGACCGGGTGGGTCGGCGCGGTCGTACGGGTCGAGAAGTCCGGCGGTCTGCACGTGGTCGTGCTCGAGGACCGGCGCGGCCGGACCCGCACCTTCCGGCTCGGTCCCGGATTCTGGGTCGACGGTCAGCCGGTCGTCCTCACGGCGCCGGTGACCAGCCGCGCACCCGTGCGCCCGACGCGCACCGCGTCGGGTTCGGTGGCCGTGCCCGACGCACCCGCGCGCGTGGCCCGGGGTTCGCGCATCTGGGTGGAGGGCAAGCACGACGCCGAGCTCGTCGAGAAGGTGTGGGGCGACGACCTGCGGGTCGAGGGCGTCGTCGTCGAGCTGCTCGACGGCGTGGACCACCTGGCCGACGCGCTGCGCGACTTCCGGCCGACGCCCGACCGGCGCGTGGGCGTGCTCGTCGACCACCTGGTCCCGGGCTCCAAGGAGAGCCGGCTGGCCCAGGACGCGCTGCGCACGGTCCCGGCGGGCACGGTGCGCGTCCTCGGCCACCCGTACGTCGACGTCTGGCAGGCCGTCCGCCCCGAGCGCGTGGGGCTGCAGGCGTGGCCCACGATCGAGCGCGGCACCGAGTGGAAGCGCGGGATCCTGCGTGAGCTCGGCTGGCCGGCGGACGAACAGGCCGACGTGGCGCGCGGCTGGCAGCGGATCCTGCGCTCGGTGCGGTCGTACGCGGACCTCGAGCCCAGCCTGCTGGGACGTGTCGAGGAGCTCATCGACTTCGTCACGGCCTGACACCGGCACCAGGTCACGACGCGACGCGGGGCCCGTCCGACGGACGGGCCCCGCGTGCTGCGTGGTGGGTCAGGCGGCGATCTGGCCGCTCGTCAGACGCCGGTACGCGAAGACCGTGAGCAGGGCACCCACGGGCAGGGACACGAGCACCCCGATGCCGCAGATCGCGGTGCCGATCCAGCTGACGACCGCCACGAGGAGGTACACGAGGATGCCCGTGCCGAGGTCACGCGTCTGGAGCGCGACGCTCGTCCGGATGGCGTCGATCGGTCCCTCGTTGCGGTCGATGATCGCGACCACCGCGTAGAACACGAAGAACCCTGCGACGACGAACGCGAGCTGGCCGATGATCGGGATGAAGCTCGCGACGAGCCCGACGCCGCCGAGGATGAGGGCGAGGAGCAGCAGGCTGCCCGCGTGGGAGGTGTCGAACAGGTCGCCGACCGAGACCGGGCGCCCGTCGGCCACCTTGAGGGACGCCTTGATGAACGCTGCGCTGAAGAGCACCAGCAGGAGCACCATGAGCGCGATGAAGATCGCGATACCGATCGACGCACCGAGACCGGCGGCCGTCCCGGCGACACCGTCGGCGTTGCTCGTCACGGCGGCGACCCCGCCGACGAGCCCCAGCCCGATGAAACCGACCACCAGGATGATGACGAACCAGGCGAGCCCGCCCAGCACGAACGCCGCCCAGTTCTGACCGAACTTGGTGAAGGCCCACGAGAAGCCGGCACCGATGTCGACCTGGCCGGGCGTCGGCGCGTACGGCTGCCCGTACGGCTGCTGGCCACCCGGCTGCCCGTACGGCGACGCGGGCGGCGGGTAGCCCGGCTGGCCACCGGGTGCGCCGTACGCCGGCGGGGGGTACGCGCCGGGCTGGGCGCCGGGTGTCCCGTACGGCGGCGGCGGGTAGCCACCCTCGGCGGGCGGCGGCGTGGGCGGGACGTCGCCCGAGGGCTGCCCGAAGGCGGGCGGGGGCGGCGGGACGCTCGGGTCGTCGTCGCGCGGCGGGGTCCCGCCGGGGTTCTCGCTCATTGCAGGCCTCCTGGGCGCGTGGCGGGACGTGGGCACGTCCCGAGGTCAGCGAAGCGAAACGTCTCGCGGGGTGTCAAGGCGCCTCGCCGTGCGGGGACGCGGCCACGGGCACGCGCCGGTACGCTGCGGGCGACGCTCACGGGCGCACCGGCCCGCACCTCGCGGCGCGGTCGTGACGGCACCCCACGACGACCACGGGAGACGCACGTGCCCCACGACCCTCGGTCCATCCCGCCCGCCCGCACCACGCAGGGCAGCAGCCTCGCCATGGTGGCGCACCTCGGGGGCGTGCTGACCTACCTCTTCCTCGGGTGGGTCGCCTCGCTGGTGGTCTGGCTCGTGCAGCGCGACCAGGACCACGCCGTGGCGCGTGAGGCCCGCGTGGCGCTGAACTTCCAGCTCACGGCCCTCATCGCGATGGTCGTGCTGCACGTCGTCGAGCACTTCCCCGTCATCGGCGTGGTCGGCTGGGTCGGCAAGGTCGCCGTCGGGATCGTGGCGCTCGTCCTGTCGCTCCTCGCAGCCGCCACCACCTACCGCGGCGGGTCCTACCGGTACCCCGTCAGCCTCGAGCTGGTCCGGTGAGCGCCGCACCCCCGGCGTGGACGCCGCCACCGCCCGCACCGCCGCTGCGTCCCGACGAGGAGCGCACGTGGGCCATCCTCGTCCACGTGCTGCCCCTGCTGGGACCCGGTCTCCTCGTGCCGCTGGTGGTCTGGCTCGTGTTCCGCGGCCGCGGGCCCTTCCTCGAGCACCACGCCAAGGAGTCGCTCAACTTCCAGATCACGGCGCTGATCGCGCTCGTGGTGTCCGCCGTCGTGTGGGTCCTGACCCTCGGGCTCGTGCCGTTCCTGCTCTTCGGCGTCCTGGTCGCGTGGCTCGTGCTGTGCATCCTGGCGGCCGTGGCCGCCAACCGCTGGGAGTGGTACCGGTACCCGGCCACGCTGCGCCTGGTGACCTGAGCGGCCCGGCGCCCGTCAACCGACGAGCGCGCGCACGACGGTGTCCGCCAGGAGCCGCCCGCGCCGTGTGAGCAGCACCCGCCGCGGCCCGTCGGCGCCGACGGCGGCGGCCCCGTCCACGAGCCCGTCGGCGACCAGCGCTGCCACGGCCGCACGGGACTGCGGGGGCACGTCCTCCAGCGGCAGCCCTTCCGCGATCCGCACGCCGAGCATGACGCGCTCGAGCGTCGCGGTACCACCGGCAACGAGCTCGCGGCCCGCCGCCGGGCTGAGCCCGCGGGCCAACCGGTCCGCGTACGCCCGGGGGTGCTTGACGTTCCACCACCGGACACCGCCGACGTGGCTGTGCGCCCCGGGGCCGATCCCCCACCAGTCGTCGCCACGCCAGTACCCGAGGTTGTGGCGGGACGCGTCCGCCGGCGTCCGCGCCCAGTTGCTCACCTCGTACCAGCTCAGCCCCGCGGCGGTCAGCAGGTCGTCCGCCAGCTCGTACTTGGCGGCCTGGTCGTCGTCGTCCGGCAGCGTCAGCTCGCCGCGGCGGACCTGCACGGCCATCCGCGTGCCCGGTTCGACGACGAGCGCGTAGGCGCTGACGTGGTCGACTCCGGTCGCCAGCGCGACCTCCACCGAGCGCCGCCAGTCGTCGAGCGACTCCCCCGGGGTGCCGTAGATGAGGTCGAGCGACACCCGCAGGCCGGCGTCGCGCGCCCAGCCCACGACGTCGGGGACGCGCGCCGGGTCGTGCGTCCGCTCGAGGGTGCGCAGCACGTGGGGCACCGCGGACTGCATCCCGAACGACACCCGCGTGAAGCCCGCCGCGGCGAGCCGTGCGAGCCCGTCCGGGGTCACCGAGTCGGGGTTCGCCTCCGTCGTCACCTCGGCGCCCGGCGCCAGCCCCCACGTGGCGCGTACCCCGTCGAGGAGGTGCACGAGGTCGTCCACGGGCAGCAGCGTCGGGGTGCCCCCGCCGACGAACACCGTCGCGACGGGCCGCCGGGGCACGCCTGCCGCGCGCAGCACGCGGTCCGCGAGCGCGATCTCGCTCGCCGCGGTGCCGGCGTACTCCGCGAGGCTCGCGCCACCCCCGAGCTCGGTGGCCGTGTAGGTGTTGAAGTCGCAGTACCCGCACCGCACCGCGCAGAACGGCACGTGCAGGTACACGCCGAAGCGCCGGGTGTCCGCGCCGAGGGCGGCGGAGGCGGGCAGCGCGCCGTCCGGCGGTGCGGGGTCGCCCTCCGGCAGTGCGGGACTCACGGCAGGCCGCCCGCGAGCGGGTACGGCCGCGTCACTTCTTCTTCGCGTCCTTCGCGTCCTTGCTGCTGCCCGCGGCGTCCGACGAGAGCGCCGCGATGAAGGCCTCCTGCGGCACGTCGACCCGACCGATCGTCTTCATGCGCTTCTTGCCCTCCTTCTGCTTCTCGAGCAGCTTGCGCTTGCGGGAGATGTCGCCGCCGTAGCACTTGGCCAGGACGTCCTTGCGCATGGCCCGGATGGTCTCGCGCGCGATGATCCGTGAGCCGATGGCTGCCTGGATCGGCACCTCGAACTGCTGCCGCGGGATGAGCTCCTTGAGCTTCGCGGTCATCGAGACGCCGTAGGCGTAGGCCTTGTCCTTGTGGACGATCGCGCTGAACGCGTCGACCTGCTCGCCCTGCAGCAGGATGTCGACCTTGACCAGGTCGGCCGCCTGGTCGCCCGCCGGCTCGTAGTCCAGGCTCGCGTACCCGCGCGTCTTGGACTTGAGGTGGTCGAAGAAGTCGAAGACGATCTCGGCCATCGGCAGGACGTAGCGCATCTCGACGCGCTCCTCTGACAGGTAGTCCATGCCCTGCAGCTCGCCGCGCCGCCCCTGGCACAGCTCCATGATCGTCCCGACGAACTCGCTCGGCGTGAGGATCGTCGCCTTGACCATCGGCTCGCGCACCTCGCGGATCTTGCCCGCGGGGAACTCGCTCGGGTTCGTGACGACGATCTCGGTGTGGTCCTCGAGCGTGACGTCGTAGATGACGTTCGGCGCCGTCGAGATGAGGTCGAGGTCGAACTCGCGCTCGAGACGCTCGCGCACGATCTCGAGGTGCAGCAGGCCGAGGAACCCGACGCGGAAGCCGAAGCCGAGCGCCACCGACGTCTCGGGCTCGTAGTTCAGCGCCGCGTCGTTGAGCTTGAGCTTGTCGAGCGCCTCGCGCAGCACCGGGTAGTCCGAGCCGTCGATCGGGTACAGGCCGGAGAAGACCATCGGCTTGGGCTCGGAGTAGCCGCCCAGCGCCTCGGCCGCGGGCTTGGCGTAGTTGGTGACCGTGTCACCGACCTTCGACTGCCGGACGTCCTTCACCCCGGTGATGAGGTACCCGACCTCGCCGACGCCGAGGCCCTTGGTCGGCACCGGCTCGGGCGACGTGACGCCGATCTCGAGGAGCTCGTGCGTCGCGCGGGTCGACATCATGACGATCTTCTCGCGCGGGTCGAGCCGGCCGTCGATCACGCGCACGTAGGTCACGACGCCGCGGTAGGTGTCGTACACCGAGTCGAAGATCATGGCGCGCGCGGGGGCGTCCGCGTCGCCGACGGGCGGCGGGACGAGCTCGACGATCCGGTCGAGGAGCGCCTCGACGCCCACGCCGGTCTTGCCCGAGACCTTCAGGACGTCGGCCGGGTCGCCACCGACGAGGTTCGCGAGCTCCTCGGCGTACTTCTCGGGCTGCGCC
The DNA here is from genome assembly GCF_015234515.1 of Cellulomonas sp. Classification (GTDB taxonomy): domain Bacteria; phylum Actinomycetota; class Actinomycetes; order Actinomycetales; family Cellulomonadaceae; genus Cellulomonas. Next base: position 90,514 of record NZ_JADGMY010000011.1, on the reverse strand, counting down.
GCCGGCAGGTCGATCTTGTTGAGCACGGGGATGATCTGGAGGTCGTTCTCCATCGCGAGGTACAGGTTCGCGAGCGTCTGCGCCTCGATGCCCTGCGCGGCGTCGACGAGCAGCACGGCGCCCTCGCACGCGGCGAGCGAGCGCGACACCTCGTACGTGAAGTCGACGTGGCCGGGCGTGTCGATCATGTTCAGCGCGTACGGCTGCACGGTGCCCGCAGCGTCCGCGACGCCCCACGGCATGCGCACGGCCTGCGACTTGATCGTGATGCCGCGCTCGCGCTCGATGTCCATCCGGTCGAGGTACTGCGCACGCATGGCGCGCGCGTCCACGACACCCGTCAGCTGCAGCATCCGGTCGGCGAGCGTCGACTTGCCGTGGTCGATGTGCGCGATGATGCAGAAGTTGCGCAGCAGCTCGGGAGCGGTCGCCGAGGGACGGATCGCCTCGGCGGCGGTGGCGGACGGGATCGGCAACTCGGCGTTCTCCGGCTTCTGGACGGGTCGGTCGACGGTCGGGCGACGGTGGCGCTGGACGCCGCCGGCACCCGCGGGCGTCCGGCGCGGTCGGCAGGATCCCGACGCCCGGAGGCCGACGCCACCCTGTCGGGTGTCGGTGGCGGACCCCACCATGGTCCCATGACGCACGACGTGGGCGGCGCACCGGTGGCCGCCGATCTCACGACCCCGGATCTGCGGACCCTCGCCGCGCTGCAGGACGCGTTCCTCGCGTCGGTCGACGAGGTCGACCCGACGGCGCCCGTCGCCGCGTGCGGTCGCTGGCGCGTGCGCCACCTCGTCGTGCACCTCGCCCGGATCCACCACTGGGCGGCCGGCCAGGCACGTCGCCGCCCGGAGACCCCGCTGGGGCGGGGTCCGTTCGACCTCCACGCGCTCTACGCGACGCAGGCCGCCGAGCTGCGCGCCACCCTGGAGACCCTCGAGCCGGACGCACCCGCGTGGACGCTCGACGACAGCGGCGTCGTGCGCTTCTGGCACCGGCGGCAGGTCCACGAGACGCTCGTGCACCTGTGGGACCTGCGCACCGCCGGCGGGCTGCCGCTGGACGTCCCGGCAGCGCTGTGGGCGGACACGGTCGACGAGGTCGTGCACGTGATGCATCCCCGCCAGGTGCGGCTGGGCCGGTCGGCGGCATCGCCCGTGCGGGTCGGGCTCGTCGCGACGGACGCGGCCCGCACGTGGACCGTGCACGCCGCGGACGACGCGCCGGCAGCGCCCGTCGCCGAGGTCACCGGTCCGGCCGCCTCGCTCGCCCTGCTGCTGTGGGGACGCACGACGCCCGACGACCCGCTCCTCGCGGTGACAGGCGACCGAACCGCGGTGCTCGCGACCCTGGGAGGTTCCCTCACTCCCTGATCTGCTCGTACGCGCAGATTCCTCGTGCGTGCCGCGCCTCGACGTCGACGGTCTGGACGTCGTGCACCTGCAGTGTCACCTCGGGACCGACACCCTGAGCCTCGCGCGGCTGGGGGCGAGGGTCACCGGCCTCGACCTGTCGGGCGACGCGATCGCGGCCGCGCAGGATCTGGCGGCCCGCGCGGGGACCGACGTCGAGTACGTCGTCTCGGACGTCTACAGCTCGGTCGACGTGCTGGGACCGGCACGGTTCGACCTCGTGTACACCGGCATCGGCGCGCTGTGCTGGCTGCCCAGCATCGATCGCTGGGCGCAGACCGTCGCGGGTCTGCTGCGGCCGGGCGGGCGGCTGTTCGTCCGCGACGCGCACCCCGTCCTGCTCGCGTCCCTGGGGATGGTCGTCGGCGAGGAGCACCCCGACCGGTCGCAGCAGTCCTGGATCACCGCACCCGGCAGGGCGACGCCGGCACTGGAGCTGCCCTACTTCGAGCAGCCCGAGCCGCTGCACTGGAACGACACGTCGACCTACACGGGCGGCGACGAGGCCGTGGCCGCACCGCTGTCGGTCGAGTGGAACCACGGCCTCGGCGAGATCGTCACGGCCGTGCTGGACGCCGGCCTGGAGGTCACCGGGCTGCACGAGCACGACAGCGTGCCGTGGGACGCGCTGCCCGGGCTGATGACCTACGACCCCGCGACCGGTGAGTGCCGGCTGACGGATCGGCCGGAGCGTCTCCCGGCGTCGTTCACCCTCACCGCCCGGCTCACGCCTCGCGCGTGATCCGCACCTGCACGACGAGGTCCTGGGTCTGCGGGCCGGCGTAGATGCCGCGCAGCGGCGGCACGTCGTCGTAGCAGCGCCCGCGCCCGAGCACCACGTGCTGCTCCCCGGCGCGCACGCGGTTGGTCGGGTCGTACCCGGTCCACTCCCCCGCCCACCACTCGACCCACGCGTGCGACTCGCCCGTGACCGTCGCGCCGATCTCGCCGGACGTGTCGGGGTGGAGGTACCCGGACACGTAGCGCGCGGGGATGCCGACCGAGCGCAGCGCCCCCAGCGCGAGGTGCGCCATGTCCTGGCAGACACCGGTGCGCTTGGTCCACGCCTCGGCGGCCGGGGTGTGGACGGTCGTGACGCCGGGGATGTACTCCAGCTCGTCGCGCAGCGCGAGGCAGACCGCCTCGGCGGCGGCGGCCGGCTCGAGGCCGTCGGCCGCGCGGCGCGCGATCTCCACGACGTCGTCGGGCACCTCGGTCGTGCTGGTGTCCGCGAGGTGCTCGGCCAGCCGGTCGCGGACCTCGGGGCCGTGCAGCACGTCCCAGCCGGTCGACGACGTGGGCGCGGGCCGCTCGACGACCTCGACGACGTGCTCCGCCGTCAGCAGGAGGGACTGGTGCGGAGCCAGCACCTCGAACGCCGTGACCTGCGTGCCCCAGTAGTCGCGGTAGTCGTGCGTCCACGTCTGCGGGTGGACGTCGAGCCGCGACTCCAGGACGGTCTGCCCCGCCTGGGACAGCGGCGTCATACGTGCCTCGTTGTACGACGCCACGACCGGGTCGGTGTACCGGAACATGGACGTGTGGACGATCCTCAGCCTGCTCACAGCGCCTCCCCCACCCACGTCAGCTCGGCACCCGACGGGAAGTACCGCGCGCGGATCGCGTCGGAGGCCGCCGAGCAGGCCCGCTGCACGAGCTCCATCTCGCGCGGGAGCGCGTCGACGATCTCGAGCAGCGGGCGGTACTCCAGGTTCGTCCGCACGAGCCCGATGTGGCGCCGCGCGTCGTCGATGGTGGTCCGGTCGGCGACCGGCTCGAGCGCGGACAGCGACGCCTCGGCCTGGTTCAGCGAGTAGACGATCGACCGGGGGAACAGCCGGTCGAGCAGCAGGAAGCCCGCCGCGCGCTCGTCCGACGTGTTGCCGCGGTAGGTCCGCAGGAACGCCTCGTGCGCGCCGCACGAGCGCAGCAGCGTGGCCCAGCTCGGTCCGGCGGACCCGGCCAGCGCGCGGGTCGTCAGCAGCCGCGCCGTCATGTCGGCCCGTTCGATGGACCGCCCCAGGACCATGAAGTGCCACGTGTCGTCGCGCGACGTCGTCGACTCCACGATCCCGGTGACGATCGCCGCCCGCTCACGCACCCACGTGAAGTAGTCGTGCGGCCGTGCGGGCCGCATCTGCGACGGCAGCTGGTTCCAGCTGGTGTTGAGGCACTCCCAGAGCTCGGTCGAGACGATCTCGCGTGCCCGCCGCGCGTTCTCCCGCGCCGCGACGAGGGCCCCCGCGATCGAGGACGGGGAGAACCGGTCGTAACCGAGGACGTCCAGCACGTGCTCGCGCCCGACGTCAAGGTCGGCGGGCGGGTCGGGACGGTCCATGACGGACAGCAGGGACCGGCACGCGAGGTCCTCCTCCGCCCAGGGGTCCTCGAGCAGGATCTGCACGTGCACGTCGAGCAGGCGGGCCGTGTCGTCGGCGCGCTCGACGTACCGCCCGATCCAGAACAGCGACTCCGCGATGCGGCTCAGCACGTCGTGGCCCCCGTCGTCCGCTGCTGCTGCTGCTGCATGACCTGCGCCCGCGCGTCCGAGGGGTTCGAGTCGATCGGCACCGACGCGTCCTTGGGCACGGCCTGCGGCAGGGACTGGCTCTGGGCCTGCGCGCGACGCGGGACGCGCCCCCCGAGCACCCAGGTGTCCTTCGACCCACCACCCTGCGAGGAGTTGACGATGAGCTGGCCCTCCGGGAGCGCCACCCGCGTCAGGCCGCCGGGCAGGACGTAGACCGAGTCGCCGTCGTTGACCGCGAACGGTCGCAGGTCGACGTGGCGGGGGCGCAGGCCGTCCTCGACGAGCGTCGGCACGGTGGACAGCTGCACGACGGGCTGGGCGATCCAGCCCCGCGGATCCTCCTGCAGCCGCCCCCGCAGCACGTCGAGCTCGGCACGCGTCGCCCGCGGACCGACCACGAGGCCCTTGCCGCCGGACCCGTCGACGGGCTTGACCACCAGCTCGTGCAACCGGTCGAGGACCTCCTCGAGCGCCTGCGGGTCCTCCAGCCGCCACGTGTCGACGTTGGGCAGGATCGGCTCCTCCCCCAGGTGGTAGCGGATGAGGTCGGGCACGTAGGTGTAGAGCAGCTTGTCGTCGGCGACGCCGTTGCCGACGGCGTTCGCGATGGTCACGTTGCCGAGCCGGGCGCACGTCATGAGCCCCGGGCACCCGAGGAACGAGTCGGAGCGGAACGTCACGGGGTCGATGTACTCGTCGTCGACGCGCCGGTAGATGACGTCGACCCGGCGGCGTCCCTGCGTCGTGCGCATCCACACCCGGCCGCCGGAGACGTACAGGTCGCGACCCTCGACGAGCTCGACGCCCATCGTGCGGGCCAGCAGCGTGTGCTCGAAGTACGCCGAGTTGAAGACGCCCGGGGTCAGGACGACGACCGTCGGGTCGTCGACGCCGTGCGGTGCCGCCGCGGTCAGCGCCGCGAGCAGCCGCCGGGGATAGTCCACGACGGGCCGGATCCGCAGCGCGGCGAACAGCTCCGGGAAGGTCTGCGCCATCGCGCGCCGGTTCGACAGGACGTAGCTGACGCCCGACGGCACGCGCACGTTGTCCTCCAGCACGCGCCAGCCGCCGAGGGAGTCGCGGACCAGGTCGATGCCCGAGACGTGCACGCGCACGCCGTTGGGCGGTTCGATGCCGCGAGCCGCCCGGTGGAAGTGGTGGGAGGAGACCACCACCGACCGCGGCACCACGCCGTCGGCGATGGCCTTCTGCGGCCCGTAGACGTCCGCGAGGAACGCCTCGAGCGCCCGGACGCGCTGCGCGACGCCGGGAGCGACGTGGTCCCACTCGTCGCCCGCCATGACGCGCGGGACGACGTCCAGCGGGAACGGCCGCTCCTCGCCCGCGAAGTCGAAGGTCACGCCCTGCTTGAGGTACGAGCGCGCGAGGGTGTCGGCGCGGGCGCGCAGCTCACCCGCCGAGAGCTGCGCCAGGGCTGAGTGCACATGCCGGTAGGCGGCGCGCACCTCGCCCCCGGGACCGATCATCTCGTCCCACGCGGGCCCCGCCGGGTAGTCGTCGAAGAGGTCCGCCATGGCGCGAATCTAGTCGGCCTGTGTCAACGCCGCGTTACGTGGGGCGAGGCCCGCTCCGGGGCGCGCGGCCGACGCTAGGCTCGGCCACCGTGACCGAACGACGCTGGCGCGCGGCGCTGCGGGGCGCGGCCCGCCGGCTCCTGACGACGTCGCGGCCCGGCGCCTCCGCGACCGCCGGAACGTCGTCACGTGGGGACCGCGCGTCGTCGTCCCGGACCCGTGCAGACCTGCGCCCCGCGTACGCGCCTCGCGCCGACGGGCGCCCCGACCCGGGCGAGGTCGTCTGGACGTGGGTGCCGTACGAGGACGACCCGGCACGGGGCAAGGACCGACCCGTCCTGGTGGTGGCCGTCGAGGGCGGCACCGTCGTCGGACTGATGCTCACGAGCAAGGACCACGACCGTGACGCGGCGGACGAGGCACGCCGCGGGCGCCTGTGGCTCGACGTCGGTGCGGGCGGGTGGGACCGGCAGGGTCGGCCCAGCGAGGTGCGTCTGGACCGCCTGCTGCGGCTGCCCGCCGTCGAGGTCCGCCGCGAGGGCGCCGCCCTGGACCCGGACCGGTACGCCGCCGTGGTGCGCGCCGCCGGCCAGGTGCACGGCTGGTAACATGTCGAACTGCGTGCCCGCCTGGGTCGGCGGGCGCGGGCGCAGGCCTTTCCCGCGGGTGTCCCCACGCCCCAGTCCTGGCGCTGCGCATGCCCTCTACGACCTGTCAGATCGCTTCGGCGACCTACCCAAGAGAGTCCACACGTGGCGAACATCAAGTCCCAGATCAAGCGCATCGGCACGAACGAGAAGGCCCGGCTGCGCAACAAGGCAGTGAAGTCGGAGCTCAAGACGTACGTGCGTCGCGTCCGCGAGGCCGTCGCCGGTGGCGACAAGGAGGCGGCGAGCACTGCGCTCGTCGTCGCAGCCCGCAAGCTCGACAAGGCGGTGTCCAAGGGCGTGATCCACGCCAACCAGGCCGCCAACCGCAAGTCGGCGCTGTCCAAGGCCGTCAACAGCCTCTGAGGCACCCCGCGCAGCTTCCACCTGCGCGCGCCGGACCGCAAGGTCCCGCACCAATGTCGGAAGGGCGGTACCCCGCGGGGTACCGCCCTTCCGACGTCGGTGGCAGATCAGCCGCCGAGCGACCACGTCTGGCGCGGGGCGCCCGTCGGCACCGACGGCTGGAAGCCCGCCTCGCGCAGCGCACGGTCGAACGCCCGCGCAGCCGCGTCGACGTCACCACGCCGCAGGTACCGGTCGCCCAGATCGCGCCAGACGCCGGCCGAGTGCCGGGTCGCCGCCATCATGCCGAGCATGTCCGCGCCCCACTGGAACGCCTTGGCCGCACCCTCGTGGTCGCCGCGGGCATCGAGGACGTCGCCCAGCGCGATGTGCGCCGCAGCCGCCTCGAGCCGAGGGGCGTCGCCGAGACCGGCCAGCGCAGCCCGCGCGTCCGCCTCCGCCGCAGCCTCGTCACCGAGCAGGAGGTGGGCACGCGACCGCTCGACCTGGAGCCGCGCCACGTCGAGGGCCGAGCCGACGACCTGCAGCCCGGGCTCCGCCTTGTCGATCTGCGCCAGCGCAGCACGGGGGTCGGCCGGCTCGGAACGCAGCAGCAGCCACGCGTAGTTCACCCGTAGGCGCGGGAGGTCGCGATCCGGCTCACCCTCCGACAGCAGCGCGAGGGCCCGCTCGGTGTACCGCTGCGCGAGCTCGTAGTCGCGGCGCTGCTCGGCCACCAGCGCGGCGTTCCAGTACACGCTCCCCCGTCCGCGCGGCGTGCCGAGCGACTCCGCCAGGCGGACCAGCTCCGCCGCGCGGTGGGTGGCGTAGAGCAGGTCGCCGCGCTCGACGTACGCCCACAGCACCGTCGAGGCCAGGCGCAGGTGCTCGTCGGTCCCGACGAGGTCCGCGCTGTCCAGGTCGGCCAGCGTCCGCTCACCGACCTCCACCGCCCGGTGCAGGTCGCCCGCCTCCAGGTAGCACCCGACGAGCGCCGTGGTGAGGACAGCCGCCCGCAAGTGGTCGGGCCGCTGCTGCGTCTCGGTGAGCAGCGGCTCGAGCAGCGTGATGGCCGTCTCGAGCTCCCCCAGGAGCTCGTGGGCGCGCGCCAGCGTCGTCAGCGCCTCCACGCGCAGGACCGGGGTCACGACCGTCAGGTCGAGCGCGGTGATGCGGTGGGCGGCACCGCCCGCGTCGCCGCTGGCGAGGTCCAGCCTGGCGTAGTCGAGCTCGAGCCGGGTGCGGGCCTCGTTGGGCCCGTCCTCACCGTGCTTGAGGAACTCGAGGGTGGTGCCCAGCCGATCGGCGAGCACCCCGAGGGCCGCGTCCGTGGGTTCACGGTGCCCCGCCTCGATGAGGGAGATGTAGCTGGGCGAGAAGGCGCTGCCCGCCAGGGCCGTCTGGGAGAGCCCCGCAGCCAACCGCGCCTCGCGCACCCGGTCACCGATTGTCGTCATGAGAAGTCATTGTACGTATGACGACCGTGATTACCATCCCCCTGTCGCGCACGGCACGTCGCGACGCTGCGACGGCCGTGGCCGGGAACGCGGGTCGTCCCGCGCCCCGACGGGTGCGGCGCGCGACGGATGTCGCACGCCGCACCCCCCGACTGCGTCTCAGATGTAGTCCTTGCAGCAGCCGCCGGGACCGTTGACGGACACGGAGGCGGTCACTGCAGGGGCGCCGACAACGAGCGAGCCGACGATGGCGAGAGCGGCGATCGCGCTGGCGAGGTGCTTCATGGCGTTCTCCTGTCAAGGGGCTTTCAGGCTCCCTGGGGACGACACTCCGACGGCCCGCCAGGGTCGGGACACGTCGCCGACAGGGTGACACATCACCCGGATCCACGCGAACACCCCGGTGAGCCGAACGGGTTTGTCCAGATTCCACCCTGCGACCGGACGATCACATGTCCGGACTTGTGGTGTCATAGGGGCCATGACATCGGATGGTGCTGACGCGATCCTGGCGCAGCTCGGCGCGGCGGTCGACGCGGCGATCCCGCGCGCCCTGAGACGCGCCTGGGAGCAGCACATCGCGCACGAGCCGGTGCTCGTCGCGCGCCAGGGGATCTACTCCGCGCACGGACGTCCCTTCGCCTACCAGTTCTCCTACCGGTCTCCCGGGCACCACCCTGAGATCGCGCGCACCTGGGGTCGTACCGAGCACGAGCGCGCCACGGACCACGTCCTGCGTGCGACGTTCGGACGCGCGGACCTCGAGCACGTCGCGCACGGTCGCCTGCTGTTCATCCGGTGCCCCCGCGCGCACCTCCTCGGAGAGCTGCCGCTGCCCGCCCGCCCCGACCGCCTGGTGATCGAGGTCAGCAGCAACGCCGAGGTCGACGCCGCCGCGCTGGCGGGTCTGCGCCGCCTGCGGGAGCAGGGGTTCCGGATCGCGCTGCCCGCCTTCACGGACCGCCCCGAGCAGCGCCGCCTCCTGCCCCACGTCGACTTCGTCAAGGTCGACGTGCGCGACCTCGACGTCGAAGGACACCCGGTCGTCCGCGTCGCACGCTCGTTCGGCGCCATGCTCGTGGCCGAGTACGTCGAGTCGCCGGACGTCCTGCGGCACGCACGCGACCTCGGCTTCACGCTCTTCCAGGGCAACCTCATCGAACGCGCGGGTGTGCTGGACCGGGCAGGCGCCCGTCTCGTGGGCAACTGAGCGCCGACGCTCCCCCGCACCGCCGACCGACCGCTGTCCCGCTCCGCCGAGACGTCCGAACGGGTGACGTCTGTGCGGACCCGCGTCATGAACCTCCAGCACCGCGCTCTCCCATGGTGTGACACCCCACGGAGCCGAGACGCCGCACCGCCCGGTCGCGCGCCAGCCCATCCGCCGCCCCGACGGGGGCGTCCTGGGCCACGAGTACCTGTACCGCTCCCACTCCGGGCGCAGCGCGGGTGTGGACCGCTGGCCGGCTGACCGGCAGGACGCGGCATCCGCATCGGTGCTGCACACGCTCTACGGCCCCCGGACGCCGTGCGGGACGGGCCTCGTGTTCGTCAACGTGACGCGCGCGTTCCTGGTCGGCGAGCGACCCCTGCCGCCTGCGGACCGACGCCTGGTCCTCGAGGTGGTCGAGTCCGTGCCCGCCGACGCCGCCACGATGGCGGGGCTGGCCCGGCTGCGGGACAGCGGCTACCGCGTCGCGCTCGACGACTGGACCGCGTCACCTGCCCAGCGCGCGATGCTCTGCCACGCCGACTTCGTGAAGGTGGACTGCCGCGACCTCGACCGGCTCGGTGAGGCCGGACTGCACGAGGCGCGGACCCGCGGTGCGCAGCTGGTCGCCGAGCGGGTCTCCGACGAGCGGCTGCAGGAGCGGTGCCTGGCACTGCGGTTCGACCTGCTCCAGGGGTACGCGCTGGGCAGGCCGGCCCTGATCGGCGCCGTCGCCTGATCGCCCGGCTGCCCGTCGGGCGTCCGCTCCGCCCTAGCGGTCCACTGCTCCGGCGACCCGCAGGACCGCCCGCTCCACGGCGAACCGCGGGTCCCGTCCCTCGCCCTTGACCTCCGCGTCGGCCTGGGCCACGGCCGCGATGGCGACCGCGAGACCCTCCGGGGTCCACCTGCGCAGGTCCTGCGTGGCGCGGTCCACCTGCCAGGGCGCCATGCCGAGCTCACGTGCCGCGGCCGCGCCGCGGCCCCGCACCGCACCAACCTTCGCCAGCGTGCGCAGGCGCGCCGCGACCGCGGCGACGACGGGCACCGGGTCGAGCCCCGTCGCCAGGGCGTGCCGGAGCAGCGCGACCGCACGGCCCGCGTCCCCGGCGACGGCTGCGTCGGCGACCTGGAAGCCCGTGGCCTCGACGCGACCGCCGTGGTAGCGCTGCACGGCCTCTTCACCGATCAGGCCGGTCGTGTCGGCGACGAGCTGCGCGCACGCGGCCGCGAGCTCCCGCAGGTCGGAGCCCACGGCGTCCACCAGTGCGCGCACGCCCCGCGGGTCCGCGCGCCGACCCGCCCGCTTGAGCTCCTCGGACACGAACGCGGCCTTGTCGGCGTCGGTCCGCACCGGCTCGCACCCGACGGTCGGGACCTGCTCCCGCTTCGCCGCGTCGAGCAGGCGCTTGCCGCGCTGCCCACCGCCGTGCCGCAGCACCACCACCACGTCGGGCACCGGCGCGGCGAGGTAGGCCTCGGCGTCGACCAGCAACGCGTCCCCGGCACGCTCGACCCCCTCGACGACGACGACCTTGGCCTCGGCGAACAGCGACGGGCTCGTCAGGACGGCGAGCTCGCCCGGCGCGTAGGTCGCGGCGTCCACCCGCGTGACCTCGACGTCCGGGTCGTTCGCGCGCGCCAGCTCGACGATGCGGTCGCACGCGCGCTCGGCCAGCAGGTGCTCCGGACCGCTCACGAGGACCACGGGGGCCGGTGCGGCCTGCGTCCACGGGACCCCGGCGGACGCACCGCCCGCGCGGCCCCGCGCGGATCCTGAGGTGCTGCGGGACGGTCGTGCTGGGGTGCGGGCTGCCACGGCACCAGCCTGCCACGCCCCGCCCACATCACCGTCGCGCACCGCAGCCGCAGGACGTCACGTCGACGGCGGCCGCCGCAGCGCCAGCACGGCCGTGCCCAGGACGACGAGCACGGCCGCCGCGGCTCCCCCGACGCCCGGCCACCACGCGAGCCCGGCGCCCGGCAGCCCGGCGGCTCCGCGGGCGACGCCGGCGATCCACCAGCACGCGGCTCCCGCGCCCGCGGCGACCACGTCGGCCGCTGCCGGCCACGGCGTCGCGAGCAGTGCGGCGAGCAGGCCGAGCACGGTCGCCGGCGCCACGGCGGGCACGACCGCGATGTTCGCGGCGACGGACCACGGCCCGAGCGTCGGCCACAGCGCGAGCGTCACCGGGAGGCACCCGAGCTGGGCGGCGACCGGCGCCGCCAGCAGCGCGGCGAGGTCACGCCCGCACCGCGCGGCCCACAGCGCCACCAGGGGGCCACCCAGCACCACCAGACCGGCGGTGGCGGCGACCGAGAGCACGAACCCGACGTCGAGCGAGAGCCACGGGTCGGCGACGAGCAGCACGACGACGGCGCCGGACAGCGCCGCCGGGCCGGCCGCCCGACGCCCGGCGAGCAGCCCGACGAGGCCGACGGCCCCCATCACGGCGGCGCGGACCACGCTGGGCTCGGGCCCGACGACCAGCAGGAGAGCGGCTCCCGCCGTCGCCGCCGCTGCGGCCCGCGCCGGCAGCGGCGCACCCACGGCCGCCGTGACGGCGAGCACCAGGGCACCCAGGATCGCGAAGTGCGCGCCCGACACGGCGGTGACGTGCGCCAGCCCGGCGGCGCGCATCGCCGCGACCAGGTCGGAGGGGACCGCGTCGGTATCTCCGACGGTCACCGCGGGGAGCAGTCCCCGGACGTCGGGCGGCATGGGCGCCGCGACCGCCCGTGCACCGTCGCGGACCTGCTCGGCCCACATGTGCAGTGCCCGGGGCGGCGCCGTGACCACGGGTTCCTCCCGGAGCCGGACGCGCAGCGCGGCACGGCCGCCCGGTCCGGGCGGGGCGGGGACGCCCCGCAGGTGGACGGCCGCGTCGAGCGCCGCACCCTGCGGCCCCACGACGTCCACCGGCAGCCGCACGCGGCGCCACGTGCCGTCGACCCGGACGGCGGATGCCGTCACCGTGAAACGCACCCGCGGGTCCCCGTCGTGGGCCAGGTGCTGCGGCGCGACGGACACCCGGCCGACGATCTCCACCGTGCCCTGACCGTCGACCGCGACCCGGTGCCCCGGCGCCCGCACCTCCAGCGCCGTGGCACCCGAGACCAGGACGACGGCCGCAGTGACGACGCTCATCACGGTCGCCGGCACGGCGCGGCGCCACGGCGTCGGGACCTCCTGGTCCGCGGGCCGCGCGGCTCCCACCCCGCGGCCCGCGACCACCCGGACCGCCGCGGCCAGGACCGCGAGCGCCGCCACGGCGACCAGGGCCGCTGCTGCCCCTCCCACCCGGGCCGTGACCTGCGGGGCGAGCACGACCACCAGCGCCGCGCACCAGGCTGCGACCGCCGGCGGGACCAGACGCAGGTCGAGCGACACGGCAGCAGCCGCCGGGCCGCGCGTCACACCCGCACCCGCGTCCGGAGGTCGGCGAGCAGGGCCGGCCCGATCCCCGCCACGTCGTCGAGCTCGTCCACCGTCGTGAACGGCTGCTCGGTGCGGTGCTGGACGATGCGCGCGGCGAGCACAGGTCCGACCCCCGGCAGCTCCTCGAGCTCCGCCGCCGACGCGGAGTTGAGGTCGACGAGCCCGTCCGCGACGGCGGCCGCCGGCGTCGCGACCGGCCCTCCCGCCACCGGCACGACGAGCTGTTCGCCGTCGGTCAGGACGCGTGCCAGGTTCACGGTCGCGAGGTCGGCGTCGGGGGTGCTCCCGCCCGCCGCAGCGATCGCGTCCGCCACCCTGGCACCGAGAGCGAGCCGCACCACGGCGTGCTGCGCGACCGCGCCGACCACGTGGACGACGACCTGGTCCGGCGCGTCGACCGGCTCCTGAGCGCCCGCGCCGGACGCCGCCACCGCGGGAGTCGGGACGACGACCGGCTCACCGCGCGGAGCTGCCGCCGCACGCAGCACGATCCCTCCCGCGACCAGAGCGAGCACGAGCACGGCCGAGCCGGCCGTCCGCCACCCGGGCGCCCAGCGGACGGCCGCCGTCGGGGCCGGGGGCCGCGACGCCGAGGCCGCGGCCAGGGCGGAGGTCACGCTGGGGCGCCACGTGACCGTCTCGGGCTCCACCTGCGGCTCGACGACCGGCGGCTCGACGGCCAGCGGCTCGACGACCGGCGGGACGCGGACCGGCGCGACCGCGGTCGGCTCGCGCCGCGTCGGAGGGGCGGGACCGACGTCGCGCTCAGCCCCCGACGCGGCCCTGCCGCCGGGTGAGGGGGCACGTGGGGTCCAGCCGGTGTCCGCGCCCGACGCGGGCCGGGGCGGCGCGACCTCGCGCTGTCGTTCCGGCGCGTGCCCCGGCGCGGGTGGCGGCTGCCGCGCCGTCGTGGCCCGCTCACCGTGCGACCGTGCCGCTGGCCCGTCGTCGTCGAGGTGGGCGGCGAGCGCGATGAGCCGACGCGCGACGTCCGGAGGGACACGAGGGCGGTCGAGGGGCACGTCGGCACGCTAGGAGCCCCGTGACACCGACACGCGACGGATGGCCGCTCCGGTGGACGGCGCACGTGCTCGACGGGGCTGTGGTCGGCTGACCGTCGAGCTCACGCGCGCAGCGTGACGCCGCTAGACGTCCGCGACGACGACGGCGAGCAGACCGGGCCCGACGTGCGCCGCGAGAACCGCGCCCGCGTCCGCGACCAGCACGTCGGCCACCGGGACACCCGCGGCGAGCGCCAGGTGGGCGGCGACCTCCTCTGCTGCGTCCGAGGGGCCGACGTGGTGCACGGCGACACGCGCTGAGTCACGCCCCGCGAGCTCGGCGAGCGCCAGCTGCTCCAGCCGGTCGCGCGCGGCCCGGCGCGTCCGGACCTTCTCGCACACGACGAGCCGACCGTCCTGCACCGACAGGATCGGGCGCAGCCCGAGGACGGTGCCGAGCGCGGCGGCACCTGCCCCGAGGCGCCCGCCCCGGCGCAGGTGCTCGAGCGAGTCGACGAGGAACCACACGCGGGCGCTCTCGGCCGCCTCCGCCGCGACGTGCGCGACCTGCGCGGCGTCGGGCCACACGGGCGCCGGCCCACCGCGGTGCGCCGTGCGCGTCACCCACCGCCGGACGGCTCCGCCCAGCCCGTCGTCGGGCGTGGCCTGGACCTCGGGTGCCTCATCGAGCGGCGTCCGGGCGTGCCGGGCGGCCGCCACGGCCGCGAGCCCGAGCCCGAGCGCCGCCGTCCGCGAGTCCACGACCCGGACCGGCACCGGGCTGACGGCCGAGGCCGTGCGCGCCGACCGCACGGTCCCGGACATGTCACCGGACAGGTGCACCGAGACGATCTCGTGGGCACCGGCGGCCGCGGCCCGCTCGTAGGCGGCCGCGAACGCCGAGGGCGGCGGCTGCGACGTCGTGACCTTCGCCCCGCGCTCGAGCGCGTGCAGCAGCTGCGCGGGGGTCACGTCGACCCCCTCGGCGTACCACGCACCGTCGATGCTGACGTCGAGAGGCACGACGTGCAGGCCGACCTCCTCAGCCAGACCCGGGGGCAGCGCGGCCGTCGAGTCGGTGACGACCGCGACCCGCGGGCGGGGCGGCGCGGACCCCGGGCTCAGACCGGCACCACGTTGACGAGCTTCGGTGCGCGCACGACGACCGTGCGCACGTCCCGCCCCGCGAGCGCGCGCTGGACGCCCTCGTCGGCCAGCGCGAGGTCGCGCAGCTCGTCGTCGCCGACGGACGGCGCGACCTCGGCGCGGCCTCGCACCTTGCCCTGGACCTGGAACACGCAGGTCACGGTGTCCTCCACGAGGTACTGCGGGTCGGCCTGCGGGAAGGTCGCGTGCACGACCGACTCGTCGTGACCGAGCCGGGCCCACAGCTCCTCGGTGACGTGCGGCGCGACCGGAGCCGTCATGACGACGAGGGCCTCGACGACCGACCGCGGCGCGCGCTCCAGCGTCGTCAGGTGGTTGTTGAGGACGATGAGCTTGGCGATCGCGGTGTTGATCCGCATCGCCGCCATGTCCTCGCGCACGTCGGCGATCGTGCGGTGCAGCACGCGCAGCGTCTCGACCGACGGGGCGTCGTCGGACACGACCACCTCGCCGGTGGTCTCGTCCACGACGTTGCGCCACAGGCGCTGCAGGAACCGCTGTGCCCCCACGACGGCGCGCGTCTCCCACGGGCGCGACAGGTCCAACGGACCCATCGACATCTCGTAGACGCGCAGCGTGTCGGCGCCGTACGCCTCGTACATCTCGTCGGGCGACACGGCGTTCTTCAGCGACTTGCCGATCTTGCCGTACTCGCGGTTGACGGGCTGCCCGTCCCACCGGAAGCCGGTCGGCGACGTCTCGTCCTCGATGACCTCGGCCGCGGGCACGTACACGCCGCGCTCGTCGGTGTACGCGTACGCCTGGATGTACCCCTGGTTGAACAGCTTGTGGAACGGCTCGGAGCTGCGGACGTGACCCAGGTCGTACAGGACCTTGTGCCAGAACCGCGCGTAGAGCAGGTGCAGCACGGCGTGCTCGACGCCACCGACGTACAGGTCGACGCCGCCGGTGGAACCCTCCGGCTGCGCACCGTGCCCCGGGCCCATCCAGTACTCCTCGAGGGCGGGGTCCACGAGCACGTCGTCCGAGTGCGGGTCCAGGTACCGCAGGTAGTACCAGCACGAGCCGGCCCAGTTGGGCATCGTGTTGGCGTCCCGGCGGTAGCGCTTGGGCCCGTCACCCAGGTCCAGCTCGACGTACAGCCAGTCGGTGTTGCGGCCCAGCGGCGGCTCGGGCTCGGAGTCCGCGTCGTCCGGCGCGTAGGTGCGCGGGGAGAAGTCCGGGACCTCGGGGAGCTCGACCGGCAGCGCGGACAGCGGCAGTGCGATCGGCGTGTCGTGCTCGTCGTAGACGATCGGGAACGGCTCGCCCCAGTAGCGCTGCCGGCTGAAGAGCCAGTCGCGCAGCCGGTACGTGACCGTCCGCTCGCCGACGCCCTTGGCCTCCAGCCACGCGATGATGCGGTCCTTCGCCTCGTCGACCTCCAGGCCGTCCAGGCTGAGGTCGGCGTTGGAGGAGTTGATGACCGCGCCGCCACCCGTGCGGGCGCCCGGAGGCGTCCCCTCGGGGGCGTCGACCGTGTAGACGACGGGCAGCCCGAAGGCCTCGGCGAACTGGAAGTCGCGCTCGTCACCGCCCGGGACGGCCATGATCGCGCCGGTGCCGTAGCCCATGAGCACGTAGTCCGCCGTGAAGACGGGCAGCAGCTCGCCGTTCACGGGGTTGGCGGCCAGGTGGCCCGTGAACACGCCGGTCTTGCGCCCGGCGTCCTGCTGACGCTCCACGGCGGTCTTGGCCGCCGCCTGCCGCCGGTAGTCGGCCACGGCGTCCGTGGGTGAGGCGTGCCCGCCCGTCCAGGCGCTCGACGTGCCGTCGGGCCACGCCGCGGGGACCTCGTCCAGCAGCGGGTGCTCGGGTGACACGACGAGGAAGGTCGCACCGAACAGGGTGTCGGGGCGGGTCGTGAAGACCTCGACCTCCTCGCCGCCCTGCACCGCGAACCGGACGCGCGCGCCCGTCGAGCGGCCGATCCAGTGGCGCTGCATCGACTTGACCTTCTCCGGCCAGTCGATCCGCTCGAGGTCGTCCGTGAGGCGGTCCGCGTACGCCGTGATGCGCATGTTCCACTGGCGCAGGCTGCGCTGGAACACGGGCATGTTGCCGCGCTCCGAGCGTCCGTCGGACGTGACCTCCTCGTTCGCCAGGACGGTCCCCAGGCCCGGGGCCCAGTTGACCGGCGTCTGCGACAGGTAGGCCAGGCGGCGGCTGTCGACGACGCGACGGCGCGTGGCCTCGTCCAGGTCGGCCCACGTCGCGCCCTCGGTGACGCCCTCGACGTCGGTGGGCAGCGGGCGGGTGCCGGCGGCGTACTCCTCGACGAGCTCGGCCACGGGACGGGCGCGGCCGGTGCCGCCGTCCGGTCGGACCGCGTCCTCGTCGTACCAGGACTCGAAGATCTGCAGGAAGATCCACTGCGTCCAGCGCACGTAGTCCGGGTCGATCGTCGCGAACGACCGGCGCGGGTCGTGCGCGAGGCCCAGACGGCGCAGCTGGCGCTGCATGATCGCGATGTTCGCCTCGGTCGTCACCCGCGGGTGCTGGCCGGTCTGCACGGCGTACTGCTCCGCGGGCAGCCCGAACGCGTCGAACGCCAGGGCGTGCAGCACGTTGTCGCCGCACATGCGCCGGAAGCGCCCGACGACGTCCGTCGCGATGTAGCCCAGCGGGTGCCCGACGTGCAGCCCGGCACCCGACGGGTACGGGAACATGTCCATGACGAAGAACGGGCGGGCGGCCGGGTCGGCGTGGCGTCCGCGACCGTCCGTGAGCGGGCCGACCGGGTTGGGCGTGAAGAACGTGCCGCGCTTCTCCCACTCGTCCTGCCAGCGGAGCTCGATCTCCTGCGCGAGGGCAGCGGTGTAGCGGAACGGGACGTCGTCGGGGGCCGGGGTCGGGGACTGATCGCTCACCGGTGAATCGTACCGACGCCGGAGGCGCCCCCGCCCCGGCCCAGCACGGGCAGCGCCCCGCTCGACGCGTTCCTGCGCTCGGCCGGCACCCAGCTCGGGCGGGAGATCACCCGCACGATCGTCGGCACCGGTCGACGCCGCTGACCCTCAGTCGCGCGGGGCGAGCCAGATCGCGCTCGCCGCGACCTCCCCCAGCTCCACGCGGTCGGGTCGGCCGGCCGGGAGCACGCTCACGACGCCGGTGACCGCGCGCCGCTCCTCCAGCGTCACCGGGGCGTCGAGCACGAGCCCGACCCCCTCGAGGTACCGCAGCAGCTCAGGGTCCGCGTCGGAGATCCGTGCGACGCGGTACTCCCCCGTCTCGACCTCCCACATGACGCGCGCGTCGGGCAGGTGGACCGTGCCGTCGGCCGCCGGGATCGGGTCGCCGTGCGGGTCGCGGTCCGGGTGCCCCAGCAGGTCGGCCACGCGCTCGACGAACCGGTCGCTCACCGCGTGCTCCAGGACCTCGGCCTCGTCGTGCACCTCGTCCCAGCCGTAGCCCAGCTTCTCGACGAGGTAGGTCTCGATCAGGCGGTGCCGACGGACCATCGCGACCGCGTGCGCACGCCCCGCCGCGGTGAGCTCCACGGCCCCGTAGGGCCGGTGCGACACCAGCCCGGCGTCGGCGAGGCGCTTGACGGTCTCCGAGACCGTCGAGGGTCCGACCCCGAGCCTGCTCGCGAGCAGCTTGGTCGTGACCGGCACGTCGGACCACTCCTGCGCGCCCCAGATGACCTTGAGGTAGTCCTGGGTCACTGCGGACAGGGGGGCAGCGCTCTGGGACACGAGGCCAGCGTAGAGGGCTCAGGAGCCGTCGACGCTCCAGTGCCAGGCCTCCCCCGGCAGGTTCTCCAGCCCGTACTCGCCGGCGTGCTCCGTGAGCCACGCGTACGCCGCGGACCCGTACGTCAACGAGCGGCCCCCCGACGTGAAGTCGATCGCGAGCCCGCGCTCGTGGCGGGAGCTGCCCGGCCGCGCGGTGCTCGGCGAGCACGCTGACGCCGGCTTCTGGAACACGTCGGCGTCCGTCGGGCCGCAGTGCGCGCGGCGCAGCGCGATCTGCTGCTCGGGGCTGCGCCACCCGCCGCCGCCCAGCTCGACGCCGTCGGCCTTCGCCGCGTCCACGAGGGCGTCGACGGTCTCGGCGAGGCACGGGTGCACGCGGATCCCGCTGCGGGTGCGCACGATGTCGCCCTCCGCGACGGGTCCGTCGACGAGCGCGCAGTCGGTCGGCTGCACACCCGTGGGGACCGTCGGCGGCACGCTCTGGACGACCAGCTCCTCGGGGACACCCACCTGCCACAGCACCTCACCCTCCGCGGTGACGAGCAGGACCGCCGTCTCCTCCATCACGAGGCGCACGCCGGGGTGCCCCGCCGTGCCGCTCGTCCAGACGGGCGTGCCCGCGGCGTCGAGCAGCACGAGGTCACCGTCCTCCTGCAGCCGGAGGGTCGTCCCGGTGTCCGTCGAGGACGACCAGACCGGTTCGTCGTCCCACGTGGCGACGAGCGCACCGGCGGCGAGCTCCAGGGCGAGGTGGCCCGAGGGCGAGCCCAGCGAGGCGCCCGCGGCCACCTCCCCACCGACGTCCAACGCGGACGGGCCGATCGGCGTGCCCGCGCTCCACACCGGCGTGCCGGCTGCATCGAGCAGCACGAGGTTGCCGTCGTCCTGCAGCACGAGGGACGCCGGGCCGCTCCCTGCGGTACGGCTGCGCCACACGAGGTCACCGTCCGCGTCGAGGGCCACGAGGTTGCCGTCCTCGCGGAGCTCGAGGGCCACCGCCCGTGGCGCACCCTGCGGCGCGGAGGACTGCGACTCGGCCTCGGCCTCCGACCCGGGCGCGGGCTCGGCGTCGGCCCCGGGTGTCCACCGCACGACACCGTCCGGTCCGCGCAGCTGCACGCCCGCCTCCGGGTCGACGAGCAGGATGTGCCGACCGTCGGGTGAGGACAGCACGTCGTCGGCGTCGAGCAGCCCGGGGCCGACGAGCGTGGACGGCACCACCGCCGTGCCGCTGGCCCAGACGACGCTGCCGTCCGGGCTCTCGACGACGAGCTCCCCGTCGTCCCGCAGCCGCAGCGTCCCCTGGGAACCTGCGGTCGCGGTGCTCCACAGCACCGCACCGTCGGGGGCCACCAGCCGCACGTCCCCGGTCGCGTCCGCCGTGAGCGTCGCACCCGCCACCCCGCGTCCCGACGACCAGCGCACGACGTCGTCGAGCGCGTACAGGCCCAGCGACCCGTCGGGCTGGACGACGAGCACGTGCCCACCACCCGGCGCCAGCAGCCCTTCCCCCGGTGCGAGCTGTTCACCGGGGCGCAGCACGTCCTCGCCCGGTCCGGCCCACGCGGGCACGGCACCGGCGAGCAGCAGCCCTGCCGTGACCACCACGACTGCAAGACGTCGCACGCGCACTCCCCCCGTGCACGTCCCGCGCGGGCACGGCCATGGGCCCGCGGGGACGCACCGGTCCAGGCCACCACCCGTACCGCGTACGCACAACCCCTGCGGACCAATTCATCCGCGACGCCGCGCGACTCACCCCTCCGGCGTCGCGCCGTCCGGCGAGGCCGTCGCGCCGTCCGGCGAGGCCGTCGGGTCGTCCGGCCCGACGGGGCCGAACCCGACGGCGTCCTCGGCGTCCCGCTGCTCGACGATCGCGGGCCAGGGCTGCGGACGTCCGACGCTCACGGTCGCGTCGGGCGCGACGCGCACCACCTGGTAGTCGAGGAACAGCCGCGACTCGGGATCGAACCGCAGGACGGTCAGCTCGGCCACGCCCCTCAGGGGACCGACGGTGGGCTGGTTGAGCGTCGCCCCGGCGCTGCTCGACGACACGTACCGCACACCCAGGCCGACCTGCTCGGGCCCGATGCGCCGGTGGTAGTGACCCGAGACCTGCGCCGGAACGCAGCCGTCGTCCAGGGCCGCGTCCCCCACCGACGGGGAGTGGACCAGCAGCAGGTCGACCTCACCGTCGTCGCACGCGACGTCCGCCAGGCGCCTACCCGCCTGCGCCGGCGTCTCGTCGGCCGCGGAGGCGGTGCCACCGGCGCCGACCCGCGTCTCGTTGGGGTCCCGGTCCCCGAGGATCCGCAACCCGGCGACCTCCACGACCCCACCGTCCAGGACGATCGCGCCCGCCCGGGCGTAGTTGTCGGTGGTCTCGCGCGAGTCGTGGTTGCCCGGCGACGTCACCAGCGCCACGCCGGGCGGGACGGCACGCGCGAACGACGTGACGCAGTACTGCTCGACCGAGGTGCCGTTCATCGTCGTGTCACCGGCGTCGAGCACGGCGTCGGCACCGGCGAGCCGCGCGAGGGTCCCGATCAACGGGGCCATCCCGACGTTGCAGTGCAGGTCGGAGGCGACGACGAGCACGATCGGCTCCACCGGCGGGTCGGGGTCCGCCGTGGGCGAGGCGCTCGCCGTCGGCGTGGCGACGGGGTCCACGGTCGGTCCGACGCCGGCGGCGTCGGCGTCCTGCGTGAGGCCGTCCGCCGTCCCGTCGGGCTCGGCGCCCGCTCCCGCGTCCACGCCCTCGTCGGTGCCGTCGGGTGCCGTGCCGTCGGCGGCCCCGGCACCGTCGACCCCGTCGTCGGGCGACACGCCGTCGCCCGCCGCACCGTCCGGCGTCGCGCCGTCGGTCGCCGCGCGCGCGGTCGCCTCCTCCGCGGCCTCGTCCGCCAGGCGTTCCTCGTCGGCCTCCCAGTCCTCCCACGCGACGACGAGCGCATCGTCGGCACTGCGGTAGAAGTCCTCGTTGGCGCGCCACGCGTCCAGCGCGTACGCGCCGTAGGTGTCGATGACACCGCCCAGCCGGCCCGTCACCCGGGCACCGTCCAAGGGGGTCCCGGCGAACACGGCGGAGGCCACCGGCTGCGACGCGGGCCGATCCCCGGGCGCGACGCTGGACGTCAGGACGGTGGCACCGACGGCCACCGCGAGCGCTCCGGCCCCCAGCGGCCGCGCCCGTGCCGCGAGGCGGTCCGCGAGCTCGCGCCGCCGGTCGGGACCGAGCAGCCACCGCAGCAGCAGCCAGCCGGCCAGCAGGACGACGAACGCGACCGCCGAGCGCAGGAGCGCGTTCGCGACCAGCGCGTTGGCGACGTCCTGGACGGCGGCCGCGGGACCGGAGAAGAACGACACGTACGCGTTGAGGTCCTGGCTCAGCGCCTGCAGCGTGCGCGCCTCCCCGAGCTCGGTGACGCTCGCCGGGATCTCCTGCACGGTTGCACGGATCCCCAGGGTGGCCGGCAGCGGCGAGTCGATCTGGAGCGTGCCGAGCGGCCCGAAGTCGATGGTGACGGTCGCGTCCGTGGTGACGTCGTACCGGGTCACGTGGGGCCCGAGCGCGGCCTGCACCGACGCGGTCGTCACGCCGAACACGAGCGACGCGAGCACCCCGGCCAGGACGAGACCGACGACTGCCCACCACCCGTGCCGCGGCCGCCACGCCCGCACGGCCCGCAGGGCGCGGCGCGCACCGCGCCGGACCCGCTCGAGGGCGCGGTCGACGGCGCGGTCGAGCCGGCGCCGGGCCGGCAGCTCGCTCGTCGGTTCAGCCATCCTGCTCCGAGCCTAGACGCGCCGGGGCAGGCATCCGGCCCGTGGGGCCACGGCGGCGCGGCGCGCCCACCTGCGGGCACGGGGACGGAAAGGGCCTCCGGGCGGCGGGCCGCTCAGGCGCGCGCGTCGCGCCAGCGCACCCACGCCGCCGCGTGCGACAGGTCGTAGTCGGGTCCGTCGGCGCTGCACGTGAACAGCCGCACACCGGCCGCGAGCAGCTCGTCGCCGACCTCGTCGGGGTCCGACCCGTCGACCGCGACGGACCGCGTCACCAGCGCCGCGGTGTCGCGCCCGACGGCGGCGCCGTGCTCGTCGAGGATCGCGCTCTTGCGCCGCAGCGTGTCGACGTCGCCGAACGAGTGCCAGATGTCGGCGTGCTCGGCCACGACGCGCAGCGTCTTGCGCTCACCCCCGCCGCCGATCATCACCGGGATGTCCCGCGTCGGTGCGGGATTCATCGCGGCCCACCGCGCACGGATGCGCGGCATCGCCTGCGCGAGGTCCGCGATCCGTGAGCCCGCCGTGCCGAACTCGTACCCGTACTCCGTGTAGTCGCGCTCGAACCACCCGGCGCCGATCCCCAGGATCAGCCGGCCCCCGCTGATGTGGTCGACCGTGCGGGCCATGTCGGCCAGCAGGTCAGGGTTCCGGTAGGAGTTGCACGTCACGAGCGCGCCGATCTCGACGCGGCTGGTCTGCTCCGCCCAGGCCCCGAGCATCGTCCAGCACTCGAAGTGCTTGCCGTCCGGGTCCCCGTTCAAGGGGAAGAAGTGGTCCCAGTTGAAGACCACGTCGACGCCGAGGTCCTCGGCACGGCGCACCGCGTCGCGGATCTGGCCGTAGTCGGCGTGCTGGGGCTGGAGCTGGACGCCGACGCGCACGCCGGTCACGGGGCTCTGGGTCACCCGCCCACGCTAACGCGCGGTCCCCCGCTGGTCGCGGCGTGCCTCACTGGTAGGTGACGAGGTCGGGCACCGGCTGGACCTGGTACGTCTGGACGGGGTCGAGCATGGGCACGTCCTCGTCGTAGAAGTTCTTCCAGCCCCAGTGCACGGGCGGGGCGCCGTTGCGCAGCGCCGTCCACGTACCCGCCTTGGCCGGCTGGGTCCCCTGGCCGTCGACGTGGATGAGCGGCGCGAGCTCGTCGTGCGACGTGTCGAGACGCTCGCGCTCGGAGATCATCCGCAGCGAGAACTGGTGCAGGACGAACATCTTCTGCGGCAGGTCCCGCTCGCGCGTCAGCTGCGCGAGCCAGGCGGCGGTCGCGTTGACCTCGTCGATGCCGACGCTCCCGATCTGCCGCAGGTGTACCTGGTCGGGTGCCAGCCGCCACTCGGGGTCGAGCGCCAGGCCGACGTGCGGCAGCGCGAGCAGCTCCTCGTACGCCTGGGCCTGGGTGACGAAGTCCTCGCGGCCGGGCTGCAGGTCGAGCACGACGTACTGCCCCGCCGCCCCCGCCGCGTCGACCAGCGGCCGCAGGTCCTGCACCGACCGCTTGCGGGAGTAGGTGCCGTCGGCCTCCGCCCCCGCCGACGCGATCGACGCGATGATCTCGACCGCGGGCACGACGGTGTCACCGGTCAGCCCCCGGTACGGCGCGGCGTGCTGCTCGGCGCGCGCGAGGGTCGCCGGCACGTCCTGCTCCCCCAGGACCCCGAGCGCGCCCGAGCCGGGTGTCCCGTACAGCGCGACGTACCTCTTGGCGGGCTGGCCGGCCACGGACGGGAACACGAGCTGGCCACCGCCGGGCAGCTCGGCGCCGGTGCGTGCGGTGGCGGTGCGTGCCGCCAGCTGCTCCGGCGAGCCGAAGGTCTCGCCGAACCCGACGACGGCCGACGGCGCGGCGGCCGCGATCCCCTGCACGGTCGCCGACGACGCGCGCGGGTCACCGCCCGGCACGTCGAGGACCTCGACACCGAGCGCGCGGAGCGTGGCGGCGGCCGCGGGCGGCACGACGCCGTCCGCGAGCGCGAGCACCCCTTCGGCGACGACCGGCTCGGTGGGCGGCAGGGAGCCCGGCCCCGCGTCCGCACCGGTGGAGGCTCCTGTCGGCGTGGCGGCGTCCGGCACGGGCGACGTCGTGGGGGTGTCCGCAGCGGTGTCGTCCGCGGCTGCGTCCGCCGTCACCAGGACCGCCGGACGCGGTCCGGCGAGCGCCCGGACGGCGGCGCTCTCACCCCCGGGCGGCACCGTGACGAGGTCGCCGAAGCGGTGGCCGGTGGCCGCCGCGAGCGCGTCGGCGTCGGCACCCGCGGGCAGCGCGATCGTCCCGACGTCGTCCGGGAGGTCGCCGGGGGCCACGTCCCCGACGACGAGCGAGTGGCGAGCGCCGAGGCGCGCGAGCTCCGGCGCGAGGTCGACGCCCCCGGCCACGAGGAGCACGGGCGCACCCGTCGCCACCGCCGCCGACGCGGCCGTGAGCACGGCGCCGACGTCACCCGCCGGGGCCACGACCACGACGGGCGCCGCCTCGAGGAGCGCGGCCGTCGTCGCCAGCGCCGCGTGCGCGTCCTCGCCCGTGACGACCGACGCGGGCGAGCCGCTGCTCGGGGTGGCGCTCACCGCGGTCGGCGACGGCGTCGCGGTCGGACTGCTCGAGCCGGTCGGCTCCTGCGACGCCGTGCCCCAGCTGCACCCCGCCAGCAGGGCGACCACGAGGGCCGCGCTCACTGCCGTCGCACGCAGCCGCGCGCCACCGATGTGCTCCACGTGCAAGACCCAGACCCTCCCCAGCGGTCGGCGGGCGTGCTCCCGCCGGCTCGCCACTGTAGGCAACATGGCAGCCCGCCGCGTACCACGAACCGGTGCAATCCCGGATCGAACGGCCGTGCCGGGAAGGCATTCGTGTACCGGGGCCTGCGGGAACGCCCACCAGGAGGCATCATCCGACGATGGACCAGTCCCCCGCAGAGCCGGCCCCCGACGGCACGAGCGCGCACGGTCAGCCGGGTGTCTACAGCACACCGGGCGCGGGCTTCGAGCGTGACACCCGTTACCTGACGACCCGCATCACGGCGGACGGGCGCGACGGCTGGCACGTCGAGGCCGGCCGCTACCGACTCGTCGTGTCACGCGCGTGCCCGTGGGCCAGCCGCGCGATCGTCGTGCGCCGCCTCCTCGGCCTGGAGGACGCGCTGTCGATGGGCGTCTGCGGGCCCACGCACGACGAGCGCTCGTGGACCTTCGACCTCGACCCCGGCGGGGTCGACCCGGTCCTGGGGATCGAGCGGCTGCGTGACGCGTACCTGCGCCGCGACCCGCAGTACGAGCGCGGGATCACGGTGCCCGCGATCGTCGACGTGCCCTCGGGCGCGGTCGTCACCAACGACTTCGCGCAGATCACGCTCGACCTGTCGACGCAGTGGACCGCGCACCACCGGCCGGGCGCCCCCGACCTGTACCCCGACGCGCTGCGCGACCAGATCGACGAGGTGTCCGACGAGATCTACCGCGACGTCAACAACGGTGTGTACCGGTGCGGGTTCGCCGGGTCGCAGGAGAGCTACGACCGCGCGTTCACGCGGCTGTTCGCGGCCCTCGACCGTCTCGAGGAGCGGCTGGCGGGCCGGCGGTACCTCGTGGGCGACACGATCACCGAGGCCGACGTGCGCCTGTTCACGACGCTCGTGCGGTTCGACGTCGTCTACCACGGGCACTTCAAGTGCAACCGCGACCGGCTCACGGATCTCCCCGTGCTCTGGGCGTACGCGCGCGACCTGTTCCAGACCCCCGGTTTCGGTGACACGGTCGACTTCGTCGACATCAAGCGCCACTACTACGAGGTCCACCGCGACATCAACCCGTCGGGCATCGTGCCGCGCGGCCCCCGGCTCGGCGGGTGGCTGGCGCCGCACGGTCGCCAGGCCCTGGGCGGGCGACCGTTCGGCGACGGCACGGCACCGGGCCCCGTGCGCGCCGACGAGCGCGTGCCCGCGGGGCACGGCGCCGGGTGACGGCGGAGGCGTCGGTGGGCGCCAGGAGGTGGCGCCGCTAGAACCCCGTCATGCGGTGGTCGTGCCCGAAGCCCGGCAGGAACGTCGGCCCCCGCTGCGCGAGCTCCGCACGCCAGGCGTCGGCCCAGGTGGCGAAGGGCGCGTGCGCGAGCCCGTCGTTGGCGAACCGGGGATCGGCGGTCACCTCGGTGACGCAGAAGTCCGGGATCGCGAGGTCCGTGACCGGCCCGCCGCGCTCCACCTCGGCGACGACGAGCGGCGCGTTCGCACCGGCGAAGACGTCGACGACCCAGCCGTCCTCCCCGAGCCACACGGAGTGCCGGACCTTGGCGACCCGCGCGCCCCCGCGGCGCACCATCTGGACGCCCACGAGCGGGTCGATCTCCCGCTCCGCCTCGTACCGGGTCCCGCCGTTCATCGGGCCCTTGACGGTGACCGCGCAGAAGTCGACCCGGTCGGCGTACTGCTCCAGGAGGGACACCTCGTCGAGCCCGACGTCGACGCCCGCGACCGCGGAGGCCTGCGCGCGCACCCGCAGCGCGTATCCCTCGTCGGCCAGGTAGTAGCTCTGGACGATCAGCGCGGGCTCCGCGTCGAGCAGCTCGGCCGGGACGTCGCGCGCGAGGAACCGCCGCTCGAACTCGAAGTCGCCGTTACCCGTGTCGCTCATGGCCACCGTCCGTGCCCCGGCGGCCCCGGCGGCCGCCTGCGCACACCGTACCGACCCTCTCCACACCGTGGGGGACGTGCCGCGCGGTCGCACGTGGCGTGGCACAGTGCACGGCAGGACCGTCGCCGCCCGCGGAGCACGGACGACGCACCCCGCACCGCGCGGGCACCTGCGCCGCGATCGGCTACGCGGTCGGGACCGCCGTCGGGTGGGGCGGACGCCGGATCGGGCTGCGTGCGCCGTGGCCGGAGCGCCGGCGCCCCCTCGTGCGGTGGGTCGCTGCCGCGCCGGCGCTCGCGGCGCAGGTGCCCGACATGGCCTGGTTCCCGGTGGCAGCCTTCTTCCGGGTGACGATCGACTTCTTCGTCGCCGGGCAGGCACCGGCGGGGCACGGGCACACGCACGTCGGCGAGTCGGCCGACGCGTGGGCGGCCGTGGCGCCCCCTGCGGGGTGGACCCCAGCGGCCACCTCCACGCTGCGCACGCTGCTGGACGAGCCGCAGGGCAGCTCGATCGCGGCGCGCTGACCTGCGACGACGCGCGCCCCACCGGGCCCCGGACGCCGGGTGTGAGACAGTGGTCCCGAGAGGCAGCGCGATCGACCGCGCGCCCGCGTCGTGGAGTCCCCCCGGGAATCGTGCGGCGGACCCCGACTTCAACAGCCCGAGAGGCACCATCCTGTGACGACCTTCACCGACCTCGGCGTGCCCGAGGCGCTGGTCCGCGCGCTCGCGGACCAGCAGATCACCACCCCTTTCCCGATCCAGACCGCGACGCTGCCGGACACGCTGCGCGGCGCCGACGTGCTCGGCCGCGGCCGCACCGGCTCGGGCAAGACCCTCGCGTTCGCCCTGCCCGTCGTGACGCGCCTGGCCGTGTCCGGCACGCCCCGCCGTGCCCGCCGCCCCCGTGCCCTGGTGCTGTGCCCCACGCGTGAGCTCGCGACCCAGATCGAGGCCGTGTTCGCCCCGCTGGCCAAGGCCGCGGGCCTGCGCACCGCCGTGATCTTCGGTGGCGTCGCGCAGTCGCGCCAGGTCACGGCCCTCGACCGCGGCGTCGACGTGCTCGTCGCGTGCCCCGGCCGTCTCGAGGACCTGCTCCGCCAGAACCTGGTGACGCTCGACGGCATCGAGATCACCGTGCTCGACGAGGCCGACCACATGGCCGACCTGGGCTTCCTGCCGGTCGTGCGCCGCCTCATGGACCGCACGCCGAAGCGTGGCCAGCGCCTGCTCTTCTCGGCGACGCTGGACAACGGTGTCGGCACGCTCGTCGACCGCTACCTGACGACGCCGGTCGAGCACGCCGTCGACCCCGCCGCGCAGACCGTGGTCGCCAGCACCCACCACGTGCTCGAGGTCGCCGACGCCGCCGCCAAGAAGGCCGTCGTCGAGATGCTCGCGGCCGGCTCCGGCCGGCGGGTCCTGTTCATGCGCACCAAGCACCACGCCAAGAAGCTCGCGCGGCAGCTCACGCTGGCCGGCATCCCGGCCGTCGACCTGCACGGCAACCTCGGTCAGGGCGCGCGCGAGCGCAACCTCGCAGCGTTCTCCTCCGGCGAGGCCCGCGTGCTCGTCGCAACCGACATCGCGGCGCGTGGCATCCACGTCGACGAGGTCGAGCTGGTCGTGCACGTCGACCCGCCGGCCGAGCACAAGGCGTACCTGCACCGTTCGGGTCGCACGGCCCGCGCGGGTGCCTCGGGCACCGTGCTGACGCTCCAGCTGCCGGAGCAGCGTGCCGACGTGCGGGCGATGACCCGCGCCGCAGGCATCACCGTGACGCCCGTCTCGGTGCGCCCCGGCGACGCGCTCGTGCGTCAGCTCGCCGACGCACCCGGGACGGTCGGCGCCGACAACGGCGGCACGCCCGCCCCGACGACGTACGTGGCCGCACCCGCGACGTCGGACGACCGCCCCACCTCCGCGGGCCGCGGGCGGTCCGGTGGCGGCCAGCAGGGCGCGGGCCGTGGCCAGGCGACGACGCGTGGCCGGTCCAACGCACCGCGCGGGCAGGCGGCTCCCGGCCGCGCCGCGCAGGACAGCACCCGGACCGCCGCACCGGCCGACGGCGCACGCCGCCGTCCGGGCACGCGTGCCGCGTCGCGTCCCGCAGGGCCCGCTGTCGTCTGGACCTCCGGCGGACCGGACGCCGTGCGCAGCCACGACGTGCGGACCACCGCGGCGCCGCAGCGCACGACCGGCCCGGCGGCCGGCCGCGACGCGGGCACCTCGCCGTCCGACCCGTCGGGGGCTCCCCGCCGCCGCCGCGGCGGTCGCGGTCGCAGCAGGTCCGGCGCCGCCAAGCCCGCCGCCTGAGCACTCACGCACGAGCGAGCCCGGAGGTCGGGGTTCCTGAGAGATCAGGGACCTCGACCTCCGGGCTCGGTGCCGTCCGGGGCGTCCGCTGGCTCAGGCCAGGTGCGCCGGCAGACCGAAACGTGCGAACAGCTCCGCCCCGAACCACGCGGTCACGTGCCGCACCCCGTCCTGGGTGACGGTGACCTGCTGCACCTGGAAGGCCTCGTGCCTTCCCTCCTCGTTACGCATGTACAGCGCGAACGCCGGCAGCCCGTTCGCGGACGTCGGCACCATCCGCATGTCCCCCGGACCTTGCGCCGGGCACCACGTGCCGATGAGCTCGCCCACGGCCTGCGGCCCGGCGTACCAGCCGGGGAACGGGGGCATCTCCCAGACCACGTCGGCCGCGAGGAGCTCCACGATGGCGGCGACGTCGTACGCCTCGAAGGCCGCGACGTACCGCTCGACCAGTGCCCGGTGGCGCGGGTCGGTCGGCTCCATGGGCGTCAGGTGCTGGACGTTCGCCATGTGCGCGCGGGCCCGCTGCAGTGTGGAGTTGACCGCGGCGACCGACAGCGCCAGGGCGTCGGCGACCTCGGCCGCCGACCAGGCGAGGACGTCGCGCAGGAGCAGCACGGCGCGCTGCTGGGCGGTGAGGTGCTGCAGCGCCGCAACGAACGCCAGGCGGACCGAGTCGCGGTGGACCGTCGTCTCGGCGGGGTCGGCGGCGGGCTGCGACCACACCAGCGCGTCGGGCAGGGGCTCGAGCCACGGCGTGCCGAGGTCCTCGCGTGGCTGGTCCCGCGGGTCGGCGGCCGGCGCACCGATCCCCGTGGGCAGCGGCCGGCGACGCCGGCCCTCGAGATGCGTCAGGCAGGTGTTGGTCGCGATCCGGAAGACCCAGGTGCGCAGCGACGAACGGTTCTCGAAGCCGCGCATCGCGCGCCAGGCCCTGAGGTACGTCTCCTGCAGCATGTCCTCCGCGTCGTGCACCGAGCCCGTCATGCGGTAGCAGTGCGCGAGGATCTCGCGCCGCATCGGTGCGAGCCGCTCGGCGAACTCGTCGGCGGTCAGATCTCCAGGGCCCGCACCCGGTGCGGTACCCGACGGCTGTGCGGGTGTGGTCGTCGTCACATCACGACCGTAACCGGGGCCACCGACATCGCACACCCCCCGACGATCCTGAGCCTCGTGGGCGGTCGGAACGGTTGTCATCACCAAGCCCTTGCGCCTCAGGAGCACCCGTGGACCGCATGATCTTCGTCAACCTCCCCGTCCACGACCTCGCGGCGTCGCGCTCCTTCTACACGGGCATCGGGCTGGACCTGAACGAGATGTTCAGCGACGAGCACGCGGCGTGCGTCGTGGTCTCCGACACGATCTGCGTGATGCTCCTGGAGCGCGACAGGTTCGCCGACTTCACGCACCTGCCCGTCGCCGACGCCCGCGCGAGCACGCAGGTCCTGCTCTGCCTGACCGCCGGGTCCCGATCCGAGGTCGACCAGGTCGTCCGCGACGCGCGCGCGCACGGCGGGCGCGAGTTTCGGCCCCCGCAGGACGACGGCTCGATGTACGCCCGCGCGGTGTGCGACCCCGACGGGCACGTGTGGGAGCTCCTGCACATGGACCTCGGCGGCGGCGC
The DNA here is from genome assembly GCF_015234515.1 of Cellulomonas sp. Lineage (GTDB taxonomy): Bacteria > Actinomycetota > Actinomycetes > Actinomycetales > Cellulomonadaceae > Cellulomonas. The sequence continues at coordinate 59,719 of NZ_JADGMY010000011.1, read as the reverse complement.
GTGAACCGCGCGTCGCACCCCCGTGCCAGACTCGCGCCCATGCCAGCGCACGCCGACGGGTACGCCCCGGACGACCACCTCCACGGGCGCACGCTCCTCGTCGCCGCCGCCTACGTCGTGCTGCGCCGGTCCGACGCGGACGGCGACGCAGTCCTGCTGCAGCGGCGGACCGGCACCGGCTACATGGACGGCTGGTGGGCCGTCCTGGCCGGCCACGTGGAGCCCGGTGAGTCGGTGCACGAGGCCGCGGTCCGCGAGGCGGCGGAGGAGTCCGGCGTCGTCGTGGAGGTCGACGCGCTGCGCCCGCTGACCGCGCTGCACCGCTTCCAACGAGGAGGCCCGCAGGTGGAGCAGCGCGTCGACGTCTTCTTCGAGGTGACCGCCTGGACCGGTGAGCCCGCGCTGCGCGAGCCGGACCGCACCTCCGCGATGCGCTGGTTCCCGCTGGACGCACTGCCCGAGGACGTGGTGCCGCACGAGCGCCTCGTGCTCGACCTGCTCGCGACGAACCGGCCTGTGCCTGCCGTCATGTCGGTGCCCGGCTGAGGCGTGCGGGTGGAAGTCGCGCACCCGCCGGTCCGGACGCGTCGGGACGCGCACCCGTGCCGCTAGCGTGACCGCCGTGCACCCCGAACCCACCCGCGACGACCTCGCGGCGCTCGTGTCCGCGCGCACGCCGATCATCGCCCTGGAGACCGAGGACGAGGCCGAGGCCGTGGAGCTCGTCCTGCGTGCCGCCGCGCGGCCCCCGGGAGGCCGTCCAGCCCAACCCGTCTTCCGCTGGAGCGTCACGGACGGCCTGCGGCGCATGGACGTCGACCTCGGGGGCGCCCAGCTGCACAACACCGAGCCGGCGACCCTGCTGAGGTCGATCGTCGACGGCGTCGCACCGGCCGTCCACGTCCTGCTCGACCTGCACCCGTGGTTCGACGACCCGGTCGTCGTGCGCCTGCTCAAGGACGTCGCGCTGCAACCCGCCGGCCGCCGCAGCACGCTCGTGCTCGTCTCGCGCACGCTCACCCTGCCGCGCGAGGTCGAGCACCTCGCGGTGCGGGTGCCGGTGACGTTCCCGTCACCCGCCGAGCGCGCCCTCATCGTCGACCGCACGGTCACCGCCTGGGCGGACGTCACGGGCCTGATGCCGCACGTCGAGCCGCACGCCCGTGAGCTCCTCGTGCAGCGGCTCGCGGGGCTGTCGCGGTCCGACGTCGGCCGTCTGGCTCACGGGGCGATCGTCGACGACGGCGCGCTGACCGTGCGCGACGTGCCGGCCGTCGAGCGTGCCCGCTTCGACGCGCTCGCGGCAGACGGCGTGCTGTCGTACGAGTACGCCACGGTCGCGCCGGGCGACGTCGTGGGCCTCGACCGGGTCGTGCAGTGGCTCCTGCTGCGACGCCCCGCCCTGGACGGCTCGGCGCCCCACCTCGACGCACCACGGGGCATGCTGCTGCTCGGCGTCCAGGGGTGCGGCAAGTCGCTCGCGGCCCGTGCGGCGGCGGCGATCCTCGGTGTGCCGCTCCTGCGCCTCGACCTGGCCGGCGTGCACGACAAGTACGTCGGCGAGTCCGAGCGCCGGCTGCGGGACGCGCTGGCCGCGGCGGACGCCCTGGCGCCGTGCGTGCTGTGGGTCGACGAGATCGAGAAGGCCATCGCGAGCAGCGAGTCCGACGGCGGGTCCGCACGCCGCGTGCTCGGGACGTTGCTGACGTGGCTGGCCGACCGTGGCTCCCGCGTCTTCGTCGCGGCGACCGCCAACGACATCTCCGCGCTGCCGCCCGAGCTCGTGCGCAAGGGGAGGTTCGACGAGCTCTTCTTCGTCGACCTGCCCGACGCGGACGCGCGCTCCGGGCTGCTGCGACTGCACGCCGCACGTCGCGGCCTGACGTTGGGCGACGCGCAGACTGCGCCCCTCGTGGCCGCGTCGGACGGGTTCTCCGGTGCCGAGATCGAGCAGGCGGTGGTGGCGGCGACCTACGCGGCGCACGCGCACGGCGGGGAGCTGGACGCGCCGGCCGTGCTCCGCGAGCTGCGTGCGACGCGTCCGCTCGCCGTGGTCATGGCGGAGCGGGTCGCGGCCCTGCGTGCCTGGGCGGCGACGCGGACGGTCCCGGCGCGCTGACGCGCCGGCGCACGGGACCGCGGCACGGCCTGCACGCACGACGCCCCCGCCCCGGGCTCTGGCACCGGTGCGGGGGCGTCGTCAGGGTCAGGCCTCAGCCGGTGTTCTGCAGACCCGCGGCGACGCCGTTGACGGTCAGCAGCAGCAGCCGCTGCAGGTCGTCGGTCGACGCCTGCTCCCCGCCGGTCCGCAGCCCGCGCAGGGCCCGCAGCTGCAGCAGGGACAGCGCGTCGACGTACGGGCTGCGCAGCTGCACGGCGCGGCCGAGGATGCGGCGGCGCGACAGGACGCCCGTGCTCCCGGTCGTGGCGAGCACCCACTCGCGCGTGCGCCGCATCTCCTCGAGGACGAGCTGCGCGAGGTCGTCCCGGTCACCCAGTGCCAGGTAGCGCGCGGCGATGCGCTCGTCCGTCTTGGCGAGCGACATCTCGACGTTGTCGATGATCGTCGCGAACAACGGCCACTCGGCGTACGCGGCGCGCAGCTCCTCGACATCCCCGACCTGCGCGAGCGCCGTGCCCAGCCCGTACCAGCCGGCCAGGTTGATGCGCGCCTGCGACCAGGAGAAGACCCACGGGATCGCGCGCAGGTCCTCCAGCGACGACACCGACAGCCCGCGCCGTGCGGGGCGCGAGCCGATCGGCAGCAGGCCGATCTCCTCGAGGGGCGTGACCTGGGCGAACCAGGACGGGAAGCCGTCGGCGCGCACGAGCTCGTGGAAGTGCTCGCGGGAGGCGACGTCCAGGCGGGACGCCAGGTCGGCGAACCGGCCCGCCGCCTCGTCGTTGCGGCGCACGACGCTCGGGGCGTCCGCGAGCAGCGTCGCCGCCGTCACCTGCTCGATGTGCCGGGCGGCGATGTCCGGGTCCCCGTAGCGCGCGAAGATGACCTCGCCCTGCTCGGTGAGCTTGAAGCGCCCGTCGACGGATCCCGGCGGCTGCGCCATGACGGCACGGTTGGCCGGACCGCCCCCGCGTCCGAGCGCCCCCCCGCGCCCGTGGAACAGCGTGAGGACGATGTCGTTGCGACGCGCCCACTCGGCGATGCGCCGCTGCGCGTCGTCGAGGGCGAGCGTCGCGGACAGGGGGCCGACGTCCTTCGAGGAGTCGGAGTACCCGAGCATGACCTCGACGCGGCGGCCGTTGGCCGCCAGCCGCTCCTGCACCCGCGGGTGCTCGAGCGCGGCGTCGAGGATCTCGACGCTGTTCTGCAGGTCGGCGAACGTCTCGAACAGCGGGATGGCGTCGATGACCGGTGCGTGCTCGGGACCATCGAAGGCCAGGTCGGCGAGGCGGTACACGGCCGGGAGGTGCTCGGGCGACTGCGTGAACGAGACGATGTAGCGCCTCGCGGCCGCCACGCCGAGACGACGCTGGACTGTGCCGAGCGCCCGGAAGGTGTCGAGCACCTCGACGGTCATGGGCTGCAGGTCGCCGTCGACGCCGTTCGCCTCGATGTCCGCGAGCGCGGCGGCGTGCACCTGGGAGTGCTGGCGGATCTCGAGCTCGGCGAGGTGGAAGCCGAACGTCTGCACCTGCCAGATGAGCCGCTGCAGGTCCCCGAAGGCGGCCCGCCTCGCTCCCGCGCTCTCGAGCGAGCGCTGCACGATGCGCAGGTCCGTCAGGAGCTCGTCGGCGCTCGCGTACGCCAGGTCGGCGTCCCGGCGCCGGGTCGCGGCGACCCGCTCGATGATCCCGAGCAGGGCGCGGCGGTGCGGCTCGTTGGGCGCGGACCCGGCGATGCGCGACGTGATCGCATCCGACAGGGAGCGCTGGCGCTGCCACAGCGCACTGAGCTCGGGCGAGGCGGGCGTGCCCGCAGCGTCGAGGGTGAGGCCGTCGGCGGTGCGGCCCGCCGAGGCCAGCAGCGCGTCGAGCGCGTGCTCGGACGCCATCGCTGCGGCCGCGCGCGTGACCTCGGCCGTGACGTTGGGGTTGCCGTCCCGGTCGCCGCCGATCCACGAGCCGAGCCGAGCGAACGGGGCGACGACGGGTGCCGTGGTCCCCGCCTGGTCCTCGAGGAGCCAGTCGTCGAGCCGGCGGTAGACCGTCGGCAGGACGTCCGCGAGGGTCGCGTCGAAGATCGACAGCACCGTGGCGACCTCGTCGAGGACGGTCGGCTTCTCCGCGCGCAGGGGTGACGTGCGCCACAGCGTGTCGATCTCGGCCAGCAGCCGCCGCTCGTTCTCCGCCAGCGTCGTGCCGCCGATGTGCAGCGTGTCGCGCTCCGCGACCAGCTCCGCGACGCGGCGGATCGACCGGGAGACGGCGCGCCGGCGCGCCTCGGTCGGGTGGGCGGTGAAGACGGGACGGAACTCGAGGTCGCGCAGGCGGGCCCGGGCCGTCTCCTCGCCCACCTCGGCGACCAGCTGCTGGTACGCGGTGGGCAGCGAGTCGTCGGGGGCCAGCTCGTGCGGCGAGAGCTGCGACTCGCGGTCGCGCAGCACGCGCACCCGGTGGTACTCCTCGGCCAGGTTGGCGAGGTGGAAGTAGCACGTGAAGGCGCGAGCCACCTGTTCGGCGCGCTCGTGGCTGAAGCCGGCGACGAGCGCCTCGGCCTCGGCCAGCGCGCGGCCGTTCGGCTCGCTGTGGGAGGCGATCGCCAGCTCGCGCAGCCGTTCGACGTCGGCGAGCAGATCCTCGCCGCCGGCGTCGCGCAGCACGCGGCCGAGCAGCTCTCCGAGCAGCCGGACGTCGTTGCGCAGGAGCTCCGGTACCTCATGGCTGACGACGCCGCGAGGGACGTCCGACCCGATCTCCGCTTCAGTCACGGGAGAAAGGTAGTTGACTTTCCGGCGTGGTCCGCCGGGGTGCCCGACGGGTGGGCGGCCCGGAACCCGGCCGAGCCGTCCCGCACCGGTTCCAGTTGTCGCGTCAACCGTGGAGATAGGCTGGCACCGTGCCCCCCGAGACCCGCTGGCTGACCCCCGCCGAGCTGCGCGCCTGGCTCGGCCTCGTCGCCGTCGCCGAGCTCCTGCCCGCCCAGCTCGACTCCCAGCTACAGCACGACGCGGGCCTCACGCACTTCGAGTACCAGGTCCTCGCGATGCTGTCCGAGGCTGCCGACCGGACGCTGCGCATGTCGGACCTCGCGCGGCGCACGAACGCCACGCTCCCCCGGCTCTCGCACGTCGTGCGGCGCCTGGAGGGCCGCGGGCTGGTCGAGCGGGCGCCCTGCGCCGACGACCGGCGGGCGACGAACGCGCACCTCACCGACGCGGGATGGGACCTCGTGGTGCGCACCGCACCCGGGCATGTCGCCACCGCACGCGAGCTCGTCCTCGACGCACTGACGCCCGAGCAGGTCGGTCGCCTCGAGGACGTCACCCGCACGATGCTCCAGCGCCTCGACCCCGACGGACGCCTCACGCCGCCGCTCGACGAGGTGGGGCCCGCGTGACCACCCACACCGCCGCGGACGCCGCCGACGCCCTGCGCCGGTGGGAGGACTCCGGTGCGGTGTGGCGCGTGCTCGACCGGGACGGCACGCAGGTCACGGTCGGCCTGTGGACGTGCACGGGCGACGAGGTCGTCGACCGGGTCGAGGCGGACGGCCCCGCGCTGACCGCCTTCCTCGCCGGGCGCGAGAGCAGCGAGGACCCGGCCGGCCCGCCGGACGACGCCACGACCTGACCCGCGCTGCTCGCGGCAGACCGGTGGACGGCAGGCGCGCGACCCCGGACGTGCGGCGGGGGCGCCGGGGCCGTGGCCCCGACGCCCCCGCACGGCAGGACTACGAGCAGACGCCGGTGGGCGTCCAGTCGACGTTGTTGCTGCCCTTGTAGTACGTCACACCGAAGCTGTTCGAGCCGTTGGGCGTGAAGGTGTTGCCGTTGCGGTTGGCCCCCCACGAGTTCTGGATCGACTGCCCGTTGCTCGGGTAGACCGTCACCGACCAGTTCGACTTGCCCGAGACCGTGTAGGTGACGTTGAACCGGTCACCCCAGCTCTCGGCCTTGGTCGCCGTCGCGGTGCACGAGCCGGTGCTGCCGCCGCCGGTGTTCCCACCGCCGGTGTTGCCACCGCCGGTGTTGCCGCCCCCGGTGTTGCCACCGCCACCCGACCCCGTCGACATCGTGATGTTCGAGCTGCCGGAGGACTGGTAGCCCTCGGTCGCCAGGATCATGTAGTTGTGGTTGCCCAGCTGCATGCCCTTGGACGCCCACGCGGAGAAGTGGTTGCCGGCGGTGATGGTGCCGCCCACGCGCTTGGACTGCCGGACCGACCAGAACTGCTTGAACGTCGAGCTGTTGCCCTCGATCGAGGGGGCGTTGACGCGCGTCGTCTCGTAGATGTCGTACGTGCCGCCGTCACTCGTGACGGTCCCCTTGTGGGTGCCGGTCGGGCGGTACGTGCCCCACGAGTCGACGATGTAGTACTCGATCAGCGGACCGTTGGTCCACCCGTACAGCGTCAGGTACGCGTTGCCCGAGGGATTGAACTGACCGGAGTAGCTCACGACCTTCGAGCTGTCGCCCTTGGACCAGCCCTTGCCGATGACGAAGTTGCCGGTGTTCTGCCAGTTCGTCGTGTAGTTGCCGCCGTCGTTCATGCCGGCCGAGACGGTGCCGGGGCTGTCGGTCCAGAACGAGAACCAGTACCCGCCGCTCGTGCCGGTCTGGTTGCTGTTGATCGTGGCGGCCATGGCGGGCGCCGCGACGGCGACACCGCCTGCCAGGAGCGCGCCGGCGGCGACAGCGCCGATCAGCGAGCGGACCGGACGGCGCGTCCGGACCGCGGTGCGCGTGGGGACAGAGGACATGAAGCACTCCTTCGTGCGAAAGGTCGAACGTCCTCGGAAGTCCGCCGTGCCCCCACATCGGGACCGGCAGCCCGCGCCTTCCGGGCGGCCGGGGCCGACGGCTCCCGCCGACGGGCCGCAGCCGCCCGGCGAGTGTGCAAGGTCATGACACAGGAGTCAAGTGGTGGGCTTACAGCACCCGCGCGCTCGGTGCCACGCCGAGTGCGTGTGAAGGCGCGGCACGTCGGTGCGAGCGACGGCTGCGGCGCCGGGCTCCTGGGGAGAGCGGCAAACCGGCGCGCTGCGGCCTCTCGCCCGAGCCATGTTCGCGATACGAGACGAAACGATCCCCTTCTCTTCCGCCAGATGGCGGCACTGTCCGAGGCTCCGCCGGTCGACGCACGCCTGCTCGTGGCCTTCTTCGGCGGGTGCCTGGTCGTCTTCGTCGTCGGCCGTGTCATCGCCTCGCGCCTCGACCTGGACCGGGTCGAACAGGCGATTCGCGCTGGGCGGGATCTTGTCGAACAACGTCCTGCTGGGTCTCCCGCTCGCCGCGGCACTGCTCGGGGAGGACGCCCTGCCCTCCGTGGCGCTCGTCCTGGTCTTCAACTCGCTCGTGCTGTGGACCCTCGTCACAGCCTCGGTGGAGTGGGCGCGACACGGCGCCGTCTCGCGGTCCGCGCCCGCAGGCACCGTGCGCAGCGTCCCGACGAACCCCGTCATCGCCGGCATCCTCGCCGGAACCGCGTTCGGGCTCACCGGCGCCTCGCTGCCCACGGTCCTCGACGAACCGCTCCGGCAGCTCGCGGGCGCAGCCATCCCCCTCGCTCTGGTGGCGCTCGGCGCCGGCCTCGTGCAGCACGACGTGCGATCCCGGTGGCAGGTGAGCACGGGCATCACCATCCTCAAGCTCGTGGCGTGCCCGCTCGTCGTCTGGGGGCTCGCCGTCGCGCTGGGGCTCCCGCCGCTCGAGACGCAGGTCGTGACACTGCTCGCCTCCGTCAGCGTGGGGACGAACGTCTACCTCATGGCGAACCGCTTCGAGTCGCTGCAGGGACCGGTCGCCGCGAGCCTGGTGCTCTCGACCGCCCTGTCGGCGCTCACGACGCCCCTGATGGTCACGCTCGTCGCGGCCTGACCGGCGGTGTCGTGACGTAGCGGAACAGCAAAACGACGACCTGCGATTCGCAGGTCGTCGTCTCGGGTGGAGCTGAGGGGACTCGAACCCCTGACCCCCTGCATGCCATGCAGGTGCGCTACCAGCTGCGCCACAGCCCCGTTGCCCGTTGCCGGACCTCAGTCGCCCCGAAGGGCGCCCGGTGAGTCTAGGACGAACGAGCGGCGAAGCGCCAATCGCGTCCCCCCGATCGCGGTGTGACGTGCGACGCGTCGTCAGTCCGGGTCACGGGTCGCGTCGTCCGCGTCCCGCTCCGCCGGCTCCGGGTCGGGCCCGGCGTTCCAGTCGGACGACGCGTCGGTCGGCCCGATGTTGTAGCCGAGCAGCCGCCAGGCGGGCTCCACGGCCGGGCCCGACGTCGTCATCTCCGCCCAGTGGGCGTTGTGCATGCCGACCAGGCCACGCCATGCGGGGGCCTGGCCGAGCAGCTCCGCCACGAGGGACCCCAGTGCCGCGCCGTGGGACACGATGACGACGTCGCCGCGGCCGGGCGTGCGCGCGACCTGGTCCAGCACGGCCGCGGACACGCGTGCGGCCACGTCGGCGCGGGACTCGGCGCCGACCCCGGCCGGGTCACCACCCGCACGCCACGCGGTGAACTCCCCCGGCCAGCCGACCTCGATCTCCTGACCGGTCAGGCCCTCCCAGGCACCGAAGGCCCGCTCGCGCAGCCGGGGGTCGACCTCGACGGGGACGTCGAGCGCGCGGCTCAGGTACGTCGCCGTCTCCACGGCTCGTGTCAGGTCGGACGCCACGATGCGCGCCGGCCGGTGCCGGACCGCCAGCCGGGCCGCCGACGTCCGGGCCTGCCAGTGGCCCACCTCGTCCAGCGGGATGTCGATCTGCCCCTGCAGCCGCGCCTGCGAGTTGTACGCCGTGCGGGCGTGCCGCCAGAGCAGCAGCCGCTGCGTCACGCGTCCGCCTGCTCGCCTCGCTCCTCCGGGGGCAGCTCGATGAGCGGGCAGTCCTTCCAGAGCCGCTCGAGCGCGTAGTAGACGCGGTCCTCGGCGTGCTGCACGTGCACCACGATCTCGCCGAAGTCGATGAGGACCCACCGCCCCTGCGCCTTGCCCTCGCGACGCACCGGCTTGGCGCCCAGGTGGTGCAACGCCTCCTCGACGGCGTCGACGATGCCGCCGACCTGCCGCTCGTTGGTGCCGGAGGCGATGAGGAAGACGTCGGTCAGGACGAGCTGCTCGCTCACGTCGAGCGCGATGATCTCCTGCGCCTTGAGATTCGATGCGGCGCGTGCGGCCGCATGGGCCAGCTCGATCGCGCGGGTGCTCGCGGGCACGTGGGCTCCTCGTGTTCGGGGGACGGCGTCGACCGGATGGTGCGACGCCGCAGGGATTGCGGGAGACGTCAGGCGGGTCCGGCCACGACGGCGGTGGTGAACGCGGGCGCAGCCTGCGCCTCGGCCCCGCCACCGTCGGGGCGCGTCTGGATGACGAGCAGCATGATGAGGAAGCCGAGCACGAACGCCACGACGGCCAGGACGAGCACGTGCAACCAGGTGTAGGGGTGCAGGCGTCGCGACGGTTCGTCGTCGTCCTCGTCGTCCAGGTCGTCGTCGTGCGTCGCGCCGGCGGACCGCGCGGTGGCCCACGGCGGAGCGGGCTTCTCGTCGGCGGTCGTCGCGTCGGGCGTCCGCGGCCAGGCATCGGCCGGCCGCTCCGCCGCGGGAGCGGACACGCCTGCCACGTCCGGCTGGGACGGGGCCGCGGCGGCCGGTGGACCACCAGGGGTCCAGAGAGCCGGCCCGGCGCTCGCCTGCTGCGGGGCGGCCGCCGGCGGCTCCGCCCGGAACGACGTCACCGACGGCGCAGCGGGCGGCTGTGACGGCGCGCTCGCGGGGGTCGCGGGCGTCCACGCCGAGGGTGCGGGTGTCGGCGTGGGCACGGGCGCCGGCGGTGCCGCCGCCGTCCCTGCACCCCACGCGGACGTGCGCGGCGGCGTGGCAGGAGCAGCCGCCGCTCCGCCCGCCCAGCTGGGCCCACCGGACGCGGGCGCGCTCTCGCGACGCCAGCCGGAGCCGTCGCCAGGGCGGGGTGCCGCACCGGGCGCCGACCGCTGGCCCCAGGCCGGGTCCGGCGCGGGCTGCGCGGCCGCAGGCCGGGACGTCGTGCGCGGGTCGGCCGCGGCCGCTCCCCTCGCGCCCCAGGCGGGCGCACCGGCTGAGGGAGCCGGTGCGGGCCGCGGCGCGGGAGCGGAAGCGGACCGCTGCTGCGCCGACGGGGCCGGCGCCGGACGGGGCGTCGCGGCGCGCGGCGCGGACGTCGGATCGAGCGCGGAGTCGCGGAACGACCGCCGCGACCGTGAGCCGTCACCGGCGGCCGGCCCCGACGCACCGGGGCCTGACGAGACCGGCCCGGGCATCGCGGGGCCCGCCGAGACCGGCCCGGGTCGCGCCGGCTGCTGCCCGGCTGCGGACGACCATGCCGGTGTGCCCGTCGGCCCTGCCGACGTGGTGCCGGCCGGTGGCGTCACCAACCTGCTGCGCATGGCACGACGCGAGCTCGGCGCCGCGTCGTCCCCCGCGGGCGGGGAGGGCGGGCCGCCAGGGGCCTGCCCACCGTCCTGGGCCGCACGCTCCATCTCACGACGGCGACGGCGCTCTCCGGGTTCACTCATGACGACCTCGATACAACCTGTGCTTGGCGATGTACTGGACAACCCCGTCCGGGACGAGGTACCACACCGGCGCCCCTGCACGCGCACGCGCACGGACGTCGGACGAGGAGATCGCCAGGGCGGGGACCTCCAGCACGTCGACCCGCCCGGCGGGCAGGCCGTCCACCGACAACGCGTGGCCCGGACGGGTGACTGCCACGAACCGCGCCATGTCGAACAGCTCCGCAGCATCCTTCCACGTCAGGATCTGCGCGATGGCGTCCGCACCGGTGATGAAGAAGAGGTCGGCGTCCGGACGCTCGTTCTTGAGGTCACGGAGGGTGTCGACCGTGAAGGTCAGTCCCGCGCGGTCGATGTCCACGCGGCTCACCGTGAACCGGGGGTTCGACGCGGTCGCGATCACCGTCATGAGGTAGCGGTGCTCGGCGGGCGACACGTCGATGTGCTGCTTGAACGTGGGGTTGCCCGTGGGGACGAACACGACCTCGTCGAGGTCGAACCGGGCGGCGACCTCGCTGGCGGCCACCAGGTGCCCGTGGTGCACGGGGTCGAACGTGCCGCCCATCACACCGAGGCGTGGGCGAATGGGGACCTCTCCGGTGGCCGGCACCGTCAGTGGCGCGTCCCGACGGACCGGAAGGCATACGTGACCAGCAGCATCGCCACGAGCCCCGCGAAGGCGCCGACGCCGAAGACGGCGGGCGCGAACGGCAGCGCATCGGAGTGTTCGGCGGCCGTCTCGGCTGCGGCGATCAGGGTGGCGTGCACATCGTCCTCCTGCTGGTCCTCTTCGGTCTCTTCCGTGGTCGCGGCTGGCGTCGCTCCCCCGGTGCCGCAACGACCCAGTCTCGCACGCCGCCCTGGGAGCGCGGACCACGCCACGGGCCGGTCAGGGGCGCACGTGGCCGTCGCCGTGGACGACCCACTTGGTCGTCGTGAGCTCGGCCAGGCCCATCGGACCGCGCGCGTGCAGCTTCTGGGTGGAGATGCCGATCTCCGCACCGAGGCCGAACTGGCCGCCGTCGGTGAACCGCGTCGAGGCGTTGACGATCACCGCGGCGGCGTCGACCTCCGCGACGAACCGCTCGGCCGCGCGCAGGTCCTGCGTGACGATCGCCTCCGTGTGACCGGTCGACCACCGCCGCACGTGCTCGATCGCCGCGTCCAGACCGTCGACCACACGCACCGCGAGGTCCAGGGAGAGGTACTCGGTACCCCAGTCCGCGTCCGTCGCCGGGGCGGTCGTCGAGCCCTGCGGAGCATGACGCAGCGTCGCGTCGTCGCCGTGCACCGTCACCCCCGCCTGCGTGAGCGCCGCGAGCGCGGACGGCAGGAACGTGTCGGCGACCTGGCGGTGCACCAGCAGCGTCTCCACCGCGTTGCACACCCCGACGCGCTGCGTCTTGGAGTTGAGGAGGATGGCCAGGGCGTCGGCCTGGTCGGCGCTCGCGTCCACGTACAGGTGGCAGTTGCCGACCCCCGTCTCGATCACCGGGACCGTTGCCTCCCGCACGACGGTCGCGATGAGGTCGGCGCCGCCGCGCGGCACCAGCACGTCGACCAGGCCGCGCGCGTGCATCAGCGCGACCGCGCCGGGCCTCCCCCACGCGTCCACCGACTGGACCAGGTCACCGGGCAGCCCCTGGGCGACGAGGGCGTCCGCGAGGACCTCCACGACGACCGCGTTGCTGCTCGCGGCCGCAGACCCGCCGCGCAGGATCACCGCGTTGCCGCTCTTCAGCGCGAGTCCGGCGGCGTCGACCGTGACGTTGGGGCGGGCCTCGTAGATCATCCCGACCACGCCCATCGGCACCCGCAGCTGCTGCAGCCGCAGCCCGTTGGGCAAGGTGGAGCCACGCACCACCTCGCCCACCGGGTCGGGCAGCGCCGCGAGCTCGCGCAGGGCGTCGGCGATCGCGGCGACGCGCTCGGGGCTCAGCGCGAGGCGGTCGAGCAGCCCGGGCGACATGCCGTTGGCGCGTCCCCGCTCCAGGTCCAGGGCGTTCGCGGCCAGGACCCGGTCCGTGGCGGCGACGAGCGCATCGGCGAGCGCGCGCAGGGCGGCGTCCTTCGTGGCACGGGTCGCGGTCGCGAGCGCGCGCGACGCCTCCCGCGCGCGACGCGCGACGGCGAGGACGGCGACCTCGGGGTCGTCCAGGACGGCGGGCGTCGACTGCTCCAGCGACGTGGTCATGCCGTCCAGGTTAGCCGCGCACCGGCGCGGGACGGCGACCGTCCGCGCCTCGGGCCGGGTCGCGCCGGGTGGCCGCTCAGCGGCGTCGACGCACGAGGACGAGGTCGTCGCGGTGCACGAGCTCACGGTCGTACCCCGGACCCAGCGCCGCGCGGAGCTCCCCCGTGCTGCGCCCCAGCAGCTGCGGCACCTCCTCGGCGCCGTAGGCGACGAGGCCGCGGGCGACGACCTCGCCCGCCGGGTCGACCAGCTCGACGGGGTCGCCTGCCTCGAACGCGCCCTCGACACCCGTGACCCCGGCGGGCAGCAGCGACGTGCGCCGCTCGACGACCGCACGCACGGCGCCCTCGTCGAGCACGAGCCGGCCCCGTGTCCGCGCGGCGTGCGCCAGCCACAGGAGGCGGATCGAGCGCCGGCGTCCCGTCGCGGCGAACCACGTGCCGACGTCGGCACCCGTCAGCCCTGCCGCGGCGTGCGCCACGGACGTGAGGAGCACGGGGATGCCCGACTGCGTCGCGATGGCCACCGACTCCAGCTTGGTGACCATGCCGCCCGTGCCCACCGCACTGCCGCGCGCCGTGACGTCGATCCCCTCGATCTCGCCCAGCGTGCGCACCTCCCCGATGCGCTCGGACCCCGGCCGCGAGGGCGGGCCCGTGTACAGCGCGTCGACGTCCGTGAGGAGCACGAGCGCGTCGGCGTGGACCAGGTGGGAGACGAGCGCCGCGAGCCGGTCGTTGTCGCCGAAGCGGATCTCGTCGGTCGCCACGGCGTCGTTCTCGTTGATGATGGGCACGACGCCCAGGTCGAGCAGCCGGGTCAGCGCGCGGTGCGCGTTGCGGTACTGCCCGCGACGCCAGGTGTCCTCGGCCGTGAGGAGCACCTGGGCGACCGTCGTGCCGTGGGCCGCGAACGCCCGCGTGTAGTGGGCCACGAGCAGGCCCTGGCCCACGGACGCCGCCGCCTGCTGCGTGGCGAGGTCCCGCGGCCGCGCGGCCAGACCGAGCGGGCCGATGCCCGCCGCGATGGCACCCGAGGACACCAGCACCACCTGCGTGCCGGCGGCGCGGCGCGCCGCGAGCAGGTCGACCACGGCGGCGAGCCGCTGCGGGTCGAGGTGCCCGTCAGTCGTCGTCAGGGACGACGAACCGACCTTGACGACGATGCGGCCCGCGACGGGCAGCTGGTCACGTCCCGACAGGGCGGCGGCACTCACGGCACCCATGATGCCTCGCCCCGTGGGCCGCTTCGTGCAGCGACCGGCTCCCGGACGCGCCTCGGGCACGTCCGGGAGGCTGTCGTCAGGAGTCCGGGTCCGTCCAGACGCCCTGCTCGCGCTCCGTCCACATCTCGGCACGCGCGGCCGCCTTGGCGTCCATGCGCTCGGTGTACTCGCGACGCTTCTGGCCGCGCGTGGGCCGCGACCGGTCCTCGAGCCGGACGTCGCTGCCGCGGGGCCCGCCGAGCAGCTCCGACCCGGTCAGCAGCGTGGGCTCCCAGTCGAACACGACCGAGTTCTCGTCCGGTCCGATGCGCACCTCGTCGCCCGCGACGGCACCGGCCTTGTAGAGGGCGTCCTCGACGCCGGCCCGCGCGAGCCGGTCCGCGAGGTACCCGACGGCCTCGTCGTTCGCGAAGTCGGTCTGGCGCACCCACCGCTCGGGCTTCTCGCCGCGGATCGAGAACCACACCTGACCGCCGCCCTCGCGGCGCTTGACCGTGAAGCCCGAGTCGTCGACGGCGCGCGGACGCAGCACGACCCGCGTCGCCTCGGGGGCCGGGGCGGCCCGGCGTGCGGCCACGACCCGCTCGGCGAGCGCGAACGTCAGCGTGCGCAGGCCCTCGTGGCTGGCGGCGGAGATCTCGAACACGGGCAGGCCGCGCCCCTCGAGCTCCGCGCGGACCAGGTCGGCCAGCTCGCGCGCCTCGGGCACGTCGATCTTGTTGAGGACGACGACGCGGGGACGCTCGACGAGCGGCACGCCGCCCGCAGCGACCTCGAGGTCCTCGGAGTACGCGGCGAGCTCTGCCTCGATCACGTCGAGGTCGGAGACCGGGTCCCGCCCCGACTCCAGCGTGGCGCAGTCGAGCACGTGGACGACGACCGCGCACCGCTCGATGTGCCGCAGGAACTCCAGACCGAGCCCCTTGCCCTGCGACGCCCCGGGGATGAGCCCGGGCACGTCAGCCACCGTGTAGCGGAAGTCACCGGCCTGGACGACCCCGAGGTTCGGCACGAGCGTCGTGAACGGGTAGTCGGCGATCTTCGGCCGCGCCGCGGAGATGGCCGCGACGAGGCTCGACTTGCCCGCGGAGGGGAAGCCGACCAGGGCGACGTCGGCGATGGTCTTGAGCTCGAGGACGACCTGGGCCTCGTCGCCCGGCTCGCCGAGGAGGGCGAACCCGGGCGCCTTGCGGCGCGGCGACGCGAGCGCCGCGTTGCCGAGGCCCCCGCGACCGCCTGCTGCGACGACGTACCGCGAGCCCGCACCGACCAGGTCCGCGAGGACCGTGCCGTCGGGCGACTTGACGACCGTGCCGTCCGGGACGGGCAGGACGAGGTCCTCCGCGGTCGAACCGCTGCGGTGGTCCCCCATCCCCTGGGTGCCCGACGCGGCGCGCCGGTGCGGCTGGTGGTGGAACGGCAGCAGCGTGGTGACCTGCGGGTCGACCTCGACGATCACCGACCCGCCGTTGCCGCCGTTGCCGCCGTCGGGGCCGGCGAGCGGCTTGAACTTCTCGCGGTGGATGGATGCACAGCCGTGCCCACCGTCACCGCCGGTCGCGTGCAGCACGACACGGTCGACGAACGTCGCCACGGCTGGACCTCCTTCGTCTGCGGGTGCAGATCTCGATCGTTCATACGCCGAAGGGGCGCACCGGACCGGTGCGCCCCTCCGACCGCAAAGCTGGGGTGTGTCGCGACCTCAGAGGGACGCGACGATGTCGATGACCTTGCGGCCGCGACGCGTGCCGAACGCCACCGAGCCGGCGGTCAGCGCGAACAGGGTGTCGTCCCCGCCACGGCCGACGTTCTCGCCGGGGTGGAAGTGCGTGCCGCGCTGGCGGACGATGATCTCGCCGGCCTTGACGACCTGACCGCCGAAGCGCTTGACGCCGAGACGCTGGGCGTTCGAGTCGCGACCGTTGCGCGAGGAGCTCGCGCCCTTCTTGTGTGCCATGACTGACCTGCTCTCCGGATGCTGCGAAAGGGTGGACGGCCGCGTGAGCGGCGCGGGCTCACTTGATGCCGGTGACCTTCAGGCGGGTCAGCTTCTGACGGTGACCCTGGCGCTTGCGGTAGCCGGTCTTGTTCTTGTACTTGAGGATGTCGATCTTGGGACCCTTCTCGTCCCGCACGACCTCCGCCGTCACCGTCACCTTGGCCAGCGCCGCGGCGTCGGTGGTGACCTTCTCACCGTCGACGAGCAGGAGCGCCGGCAGCTGGACCGACGAACCCGCCCCGGCGGCGAGGCGGTCGACGACGACGACGTCGCCGACGGCGACCTTCTCCTGGCGGCCGCCAGCCTTCACGATCGCGTACACCACGTTGCTGCTCATCTCTGCTCGTCGGACCTGCTCATCGGTGCTTCGTGCGTCCTGCTCGTCGGTGCCGCGGACCCGCCGGTACCCGCGCACCGCCCAGCCACGAGGGCAAGGGGTTCGCGTCGGCGGTGTCATCCGCGGCGCCTGGACCGGGACCTGCGTACGCCCACCCCGAGAATCCTCGGGGAACCCGGTACGCACGGCTCCCGGCACGCGCGCGACGCACCGACGTTCTAGGGTACGGACCCGCTCGCGCCCGGTCAAACGAGCGAGGCGGGACCGCCCTGTCGGACGGTGGTCGCGCGACGGGTCAGCCGTCGGCCGGCGCCGGAGCGCCGTCCGTGGCCGCGTCGCTCGCCGCCTGCGGCGTGCCGTCGGCGTCGTGCCCACCGTCGGCCTCGGGCTCCCCGTCGGTGTCCTCGAACACCTCGGGGGCGACCGTGTGCAGCTCGAGCGGCGCGTCCGTCTCGACCGCGCCCGCGTCGGCTGCCGCCGTCGCGGGGCCCGCTGTCGCAGCAGGCTGGACGCCTGCGGTGCCCAGCTCGGCCATGACGTCGAGCGTCCCCAGCCGCCTGGTACCGGCGACGGGAGTCTCGTCGGGCGCCGTCGCGAGGCCCACCGACGCGTCGCCGGCGGGACCCTCACCCGCCCCCGGGTCCGTGCCCAGGTCGTCCGGGCCGACCCCCTGCTCGTGGGCGTGGGCAGCCGCGGCCGCGATCGTCGCGAGCGTCGCCTTGACCGCCTCGCGCGCCTCCGGCAGCACCGGGACGGTCGCATGCTGCACACCGGCCGGCTCGGCCGAGCCGCGCTTGCGTCGCGCACGCTTGGACTCGCCCGGCTCCGCGGCCGGCTGCGCGTGCGTCTCGGGACGCCCGCCCTTGCCCACCGGGTCGGTGTGGACGATGAACCCGCGCCCGTGGCAGTGCTCGCAGGTCTCGCTGAACGCCTCGACCAGACCCTGGCCGACACGCTTGCGGGTCATCTGCACGAGCCCCAGCGACGTGACCTCGGCCACCTGGTGCTTGGTCCGGTCACGCCCCAGGCACTCGACGAGCCTGCGCAGGACGAGGTCGCGGTTGGACTCGAGCACCATGTCGATGAAGTCGATGACGATGATGCCGCCGATGTCGCGCAGCCTCAGCTGACGCACGATCTCCTCGGCCGCCTCGAGGTTGTTGCGTGTGACGGTCTCCTCGAGAGTGCCGCCCGCACCGGTGAACTTGCCGGTGTTGACGTCCACGACGGTCATCGCCTCGGTGCGGTCGATGACGAGCGAACCGCCCGAGGGCAGCCAGACCTTGCGGTCCATGCCCTTGGCGAGCTGCTCGTCCACGCGGTGCACCGTGAAGACGTCCTGCGTGCCCGTCCACTTCTCGATGCGCGCGGCGAGGTCCGGGGCGAGCTCGCCCACGTAGGTCGAGATCGTCGACCACGCGTCGTCCCCCTGCACGACGAGCGACGAGAAGTCGTCGTTGAAGATGTCGCGGACGACCCGGATCGCCATGTCGGGCTCGCCCTGCAGGAGCGCCGGTGCGTTCGCGGTCTTCCGCTTCTTCTCGATCGCCTCCCACTGGCCCTGCAGGCGCGCGACGTCGGCGCGCAGCTCCTCCTCCGTGGCGCCCTCGGCCGCGGTGCGCACGATCACGCCGGCGGAGTCGGGGACGAGGTCGCGCAGGATCTTCTTGAGGCGCGAGCGCTCGATGTCGGGCAGCTTGCGGCTGATACCCGTCATGCCGCCCCCGGGCACGTACACGAGGTACCGGCCCGCGAGCGTGATCTGGCTCGTGAGCCGAGCACCCTTGTGACCGATCGGGTCCTTCGTCACCTGGACCAGGACCGCGTCACCGGACTTCAGCGCCTGCTCGATGCGGCGCGGCTGCCCCCCGTCCAGACCGGCGGCGTCCCAGTTCACCTCGCCCGCGTACAGGACCGCGTTGCGACCCTTGCCGACGTCGACGAACGCGGCCTCCATGCTCGGCAGCACGTTCTGGACGCGGCCCAGGTACACGTTGCCGACCATCGACGCCTGCGCCTGGTTCGACACGTAGTGCTCGACGAGCACACCGTCCTCGAGGACGGCGATCTGGGTGCGCGCGTCGACCTCGCGCACGACCATCGCGCGCTCGACCGCCTCACGCCGTGCAAGGAACTCCGCCTCGGTGATGACCTGGCGACGCCGTCCCGCGTCACGCCCCTCACGGCGGCGCTGGCGCTTGGCCTCCAGACGCGTCGACCCCCGCAGCGCCGTGACCTCGTCACCGCTCGAACGGCGGCGGGGCTCGTCGGCGACCTCGCCGCGAGCGCCACGGCGACGGCGACGGCGACGACGGCTCGACCCGGTCGAGTCGTCCTCGCCCGCGTCCTCGCTCGCCGGCGCCTCGGCCTCGGTGTCCGGCTCGTCCTGCGCCGCAGGCTCGTCGGCGGTGTCGTCGCCGCCCGGCGCGTCGGCCCGGCCCCGGCGTCCTCGACCGCCACGACGCCGACGGCGACGCGGCGACGTGCCGTCGTCGTCACCGTCGTCGTCGGCACCGTCGTCGTCACCGTCGGTCACGTCGGTCTCCACGACGTCCGGCTGCGGCTCGTCCTGGCTCTCGTCCTGGTTCTCGGGCTCGGTGGCCTCGTCCTCCACCTGGGCCTTGCGACCCCGTCCGCCGCGGCGGCGGCGCGCACGGCCGGCACCCTCGGCGGGGGCGCTCTCCGCGGCGGCCTCGACGGCCGCGTCCGCGCCCGACTCCTCGGCACCCGACCGGGCGGCCTCGTCCACGTCGGTGCGTGCGGCGTCCGAGATCTCCTGCGGGGAGCCTGCCGAGGCCTGCGCCCGCCGCCTGCGCGTGCGCGGCTCCGGGTCGGGTGCCTGGAAGAGCAGGGCCGTCGTCGCCAGGCGCGTACGCGACACCGGCTCCTCCGTCCGCACCGGGCCCAGCTCGGCGAGCACGTCCAGCGGCGCGTCCGACCGCTCCTTGTCCGACGCGACGACGGCCTCGTCGGCCGGCACGTCGGCTGCGGTCGGCTGCTCGTCGTCCGCGTCCTGCGCGGAGCGGCCGGTGCGGCCACCACGCCGACCGGAGCGGCGCCGGCGCGGCGCGCGCTCGGCGGCGTCCTCGGCCAGTGCGTCGGCGACACCGCTGGCCTCGGGCTCGTCGGCGGGCGCGACGTCGACGGAGGCATCGTCGTCGGTCGCCGGCTCCTCGACCTCGGCCGGTGCGGTCACCTCGTCGTCGGGCGTCTCGACATCCACGGGCGCGTCCTGGACGGGCGTCTGCTGCACCGGGGCAGCGGCGACGTCGTCGAGCACCACCGTGCGCGTCACGCGGCGCGAGCGGCGTGCGCGGGTCGGCGCAGGTGCCTGTACCGGCTCGGGCTCCTCGGGCGCCTCGACGTCGGGCACCTGCACCTGGGGCGCCACCTCGGGTGCGACGGAATCGCCGCCGCCGGTGGGCTCGGTGGGTACGGTCTCGGCGTCCTGCGTCGCGACGGGGGCGTCGGCGCCCGGTGTCACGACGTCACGGACGACGCGGCGACGACGCTTCCGGGGAGCCGCCTCGGCGGCATCGGGTGCGTTCGCTGCGTCGGAGTTCTCGGGGCTGTTCACGGGAGACAAAGCGCGTACTCCTGAGCACCGGTGGCCCCGCCCACACGACGTGCGCCCCCGGGCGGTCGGTCGTCGCTCGCGGCCGGTGTGACCCGGTACGGCGACGGAAGTCGTCGGTTGCGGCTGCCGCCCGTCCGGCGCCATCGCCTGCCAGGCCGTCTCGGGGCTCCGGGCTGGAGCCCGCCGAGGGCGGGGCGGCGGCTGGCCTGCACGGTCACTGCTGCGGCGAGCTCACTGGCCCCGACGGTGTGGGCGTCAGGACCAGTGACGAGTATCGCACAGGACCCCGCGTCCGCCGTCCGCACGTGGGTGAGTTTCGCGACGTGTCGTCAGCACCCGGGACCTTCGTCCCCCTCGCCCGCACACGCTCGTCCTAGCGTTTCGTTGAAGGACGTGCACCCGAGGTGCGCGCCCGCTGCGGCGCACGCCGCGACCCGTCCGGCAGCACGACCCGCCCTCGCACACGCCCGGAGACTCCCGTGGACGCCCTCGACCTGGCCCGCTGGCAGTTCGGCATCACGACCGTCTACCACTTCATCTTCGTCCCCCTGACGATCGGGCTGTCGCCGCTCGTCGCCATCATGCAGACCGCCTGGGTCCGCACGGGCAACGAGCGCTGGCTGCGGCTGACGAAGTTCTTCGGCAAGCTCCTGCTGATCAACTTCGCGATCGGCGTCGCCACCGGGATCGTGCAGGAGTTCCAGTTCGGCATGAACTGGTCCGAGTACTCGCGATTCGTCGGTGACGTCTTCGGGGCGCCGCTGGCCATGGAGGCGCTCGCCGCGTTCTTCGTCGAGTCGACGTTCCTGGGCCTGTGGATCTTCGGCTGGGACAAGCTGCCCAAGAAGATCCACCTCGCGTGCATCTGGGCGGTGGCGATCGCGACCAACCTCTCGGCCTACTTCATCCTCGCGGCGAACTCGTGGATGCAGCACCCGGTGGGCACCACCTTCAACATGGAGTCCGGCCGTGCGGAGATGACCGACATCGTCGCGGTCCTCACCAACCCGACGCTCCTGGCCGCGTTCCCGCACACGATCGCGGCCGCGTTCCTCACCGCCGGCACGTTCGTCGCGGGCATCGCCGCCTGGTGGATGGTGCGCCTGGTGCGCTCGGGCCAGGTCGACAAGGCGCGCGACGTCTACCGGCCGGCGGTCGTCCTCGGGCTGGTCACGATGCTCGTCTCCGGCGCCGGCGTCGCACTGTCCGGCGACTGGCAGGCCAAGCTCATGTTCCAGCAGCAGCCCGCCAAGATGGCCGCAGCCGAGGGCCTGTGCGTCTCGCAGGAGGGTGCACCGTTCTCGATCCTGGCGATCGGCGACTTCACGAACGACTGCGAGGGCGTGCGGCACCTCCTCGAGGTCCCCGGCCTCACCTCGTTCCTCGCGACGAACGACTTCGACGCACCCATCCGCGGCGTGAACGAGCTGCAGGAGCAGTACCGGGACTGGATCACCGAGTGGGACGAGGCCAACGGCGTCTCGTCCGGCATCGACGAGGACACGCGCTTCTACCCGAACCTCGCGGTGACCTACTGGTCCTTCCGCCTGATGATCGGGTTCGGCGCCGGCTCGGCCGCCCTGTCCCTCGCCGCGCTGTGGCTGCTGCGCCGCAAGGGCTCCGTCACCGGCAACGTGTGGTTCGGGCGGCTCGGGCTCGCGGCCATCGCCACACCGTTCCTCGCGTCCGCGTTCGGCTGGATCTTCACCGAGATGGGCCGTCAGCCGTGGGTGGTCGCCCCCAACCCGGACGCGTCCGGCGTCGACGGCGTGTGGCTGCTGACCGCACGCGGCGTCAGCGAGGTCGTGAGCCCCGGCATGGTCCTGTTCTCGATGATCGGCTTCACGCTGCTGTACGGCGTGCTCATGGTGGTCTGGTTCCGGCTGATGAAGCGGTACGCCGTCGAGGGCGTCGCGGACACCGAGCACGACCCCAGCCCCGAGGCCAACCCACCCGCCGACGACACCGACGGCATCGACCGTCCGCTGTCCTTCGCCTACTGAGGAGCCCGCCATGGACCTCCCCGTCGTCTGGTTCCTCCTCATCGCCGTGCTCTGGACCGGCTACCTCGTGCTCGAGGGGTTCGACTTCGGTGTCGGCATGCTGCTCGCGATCCTGCCCCGGGGCGACAAGGCCCGCCGGGAGAAGGAGCGCCGGCTGATGATCAACACCATCGGTCCCGTCTGGGACGGCAACGAGGTGTGGCTCCTGACCGCGGGCGGCGCGACCTTCGCGGCCTTCCCCGAGTGGTACGCCACGCTGTTCTCCGGCTTCTACCTCCCGCTGTTCCTCATCCTCATCGCCCTCATCGTGCGCGTCGTCGCGTTCGAGTGGCGCGGCAAGATCGACTCCCACGTCTGGCGGGGCTGGGCGGACCGCGCGCTGATCTTCGGCTCGTTCCTCCCCGCACTGCTCTGGGGCGTCGCGTTCGCCAACCTGGTGCGGGGTGTCGAGCTCGACGCGAACCACCAGTACGTCGGTGGCTTCTTCGCGCTGCTGTCCCCGTTCGCCCTGCTCGGCGGGGTCGTGACGCTCAGCATCTTCCTCACCCACGGTGCGGTCTTCCTGGCGATGAAGGTCGACGGCGAGATGCGTGAGCGCGCCGGGGCGTTCGCCGCACGCAGCTCCGTCGTGACCCTCGTCGTCGCCGGCGTGTGGGCCGTGTGGGCCCAGCTGGCGTACAGCGGCAAGGGCTGGACGTGGGCGGCCGTGCTGGTCGCCGCCGCTGCGCTCGTCCTGGTCGTCGCCGCCACCCGGCTGCGTCGTGAGGGCGTCGCGTTCGCCGCGTCGGCCGTCGCCATCGTCGCCGCGGTCGTGCTGATCTTCGGCTCGATGTTCCCCGACGTCATGCCCGCGTTCGACCCCGCGAACTCCCTGACGGTCGACAACGCCTCGTCCACCGACTACACGCTGACCGTCATGACGTGGGTCGCCGCGATCCTCACCCCGGTCGTGCTGCTCTACCAGGGCTGGACCTACTGGGTCTTCCGCAAGCGCCTGACGATCGAGCACATCCCCGAGGCGACCGGCCTGACCTTCGCCCGCGTCGTCTCGCGGTCCTGACCGTGGTCTGCTGGACGGCGTGAAGCCTCTCGATCCCCGGCTCCTGCGGTACGCGCGGTCCGCACGCGGGTACCTCGCCCTGACGGTCGCGCTCGGCCTGCTCACCGGCGCGCTCGTCGTGGCGCAGGCGCTGCTCCTCGCGCACGCGCTGGGATCGGCCGTCGCCGACGGGGCCTCGCTCGCGCAGGTCGCCCCGCTGGCGGGCTGGCTCGTCGTCGTCGTCGTGCTCCGCGCGCTGACCGCCGGCGTCCAGGAGCGCTACGCGCACCGTTCCGCGACGCGGGCCGTCGCCGAGCTCCGCGAGCGTGTGGTCGCGCACGCCGCGGCCGTCGGTCCCCGGCGCGCCGCGCCCGCCGACGGCGCCGGCCTCGTGACGCTGGCGACACGCGGCCTCGACGCCCTCGAGCCGTACTTCGTGCGGTACCTGCCGCAGCTCGTGCTCGCCGCCACGCTGACCCCCGCGACGCTGCTCGTCGTGCTCGGTCTGGACTGGGTCTCGGCCGCGATCCTGGCCGGCACCGTGCCGCTGGTGCCACTGTTCATGTGGCTCGTGGGCGTCATGACGCAGGGCCGCTCGGAGCGCGGGCTCGCGACGATGCAGCGGCTCGGCGCCCAGGTGCTCGACCTGCTCGCCGGCCTGTCGACGCTGCGGGCGTTCGGCCGGGAGCGCGGGCCGGCCGCGCGGGTCCGCGAGCTCGGGGACGCGCACCGGCGCGCCACCATGGGCACCCTGCGGATCGCCTTCCTGTCCGGCATGGTGCTCGAGCTGCTGACCACGCTCGCGGTCGCGCTCGTGGCGGTCGGCGTCGGCCTGCGGCTCGTCTACGGCCACGTCGACCTCGTCACCGGGCTCGCCGTGCTGGTGCTCGCACCCGAGGTCTTCCAGCCGCTGCGTCAGGTCGGCGCGCACTTCCACGCCTCGGCCGACGGTGTCGCGGCGGCGGACCGCGCGTTCGCGGTGCTGGAGGTGCCCGTCGCGGAGGCAGGGACACGACCTGCGCCGGACCTCACGCGCGGGACGGTGCGCGCGCGTGGCGTGGCGGTGCGCTCCCGGGGCGGCTGGGCACCGGCGCCCGTGGACATCGACCTCGTCCCGGGGCGTGTCGTCGCGCTCGTCGGACCCTCGGGGGCGGGGAAGTCCACCACGGTCGAGGTGCTCCTCGGCCTCCTCCCGCCGGACGTGGGGCACGTCGCGCTGGTCGCCGCCGACGGCACGGCGACGGACCTGGCCGACGTCGACGTGCACGACTACTGGCGTCAGGTGACGTGGCTGCCGCAACGGCCCGTGCTGGAGCCGGGGACGGTCGAGGAGGTCCTCGGGGCGACCACGCGTGCGGAGCGCGACCGCGCGGCCGCGCTCACCGGTCTCGACACGGTCGTCGCGTCGCTCCCGGACGGCTGGGGAACGGCGCTGGGCGGTGGCGGGACCGGGCTGAGCGTGGGCCAGCGGCAGCGCCTCGCGCTCACGCGCGCCCTGCTGCGGCCCAGCCCCGTCGTCGTGCTCGACGAGCCGACGGCACACCTCGACGCGGCGGGCGAGCAGGTCGTGCTCGCGACCCTCGAGGCGCTGCGTGACGCCGGCTGCGCCGTGCTCCTCGTCGCCCACCGGGAGTCGCTCGCGAGCCGCGCGGACGACGTCGTGCACGTCACGTCGGCGCCTGACGCCGCAGCCCACGGCGCACCCCTCGCCGCCGACGAGGTGCGGCGATGAGCGCGTCCCTGCGGTCCCCCGCGCCGGCCGCGGCCGCCCCGGCCCCTCCGCCTCGCGGCACGCTGCGACGCGCCGTCCGGCTGCTCGACGTCGACCCGCGGCGCGCCGCCCTGGCGGTCCTGCTCGGGACCCTCGCGCTCGGGTCCGCGGTCGCGCTCGCGGCCGTGGCCGCGTGGCTCATCGCGCGCGCCTCGCAGATGCCTCCGGTCCTCGAGCTGTCGGTCGCGACCGTCGCGGTCCGGACCTTCGGCATCGGACGCGGGCTGATGCGCTACCTCGAGCGCCTGGTGTCGCACGACATCGCCCTGCGCGGCATGGCCGACCTGCGGGTGACGCTCTACGAACGCCTCGCCGCCGGGTCGCCCCAGGCCCTGCTCTCGGTGCGCCGCGGTGACCTGCTCGCGCGCGTCGGCGCCGACGTCGACGCCGTCGGCGACGTCGTGGTCCGCGGCCTGCTGCCGGCCGCCGTGGCGGTCACGCTCGGGACCGGCACGTCGATCGCCATGGCGCTGTTCTGGCCGCCTGCGGGGCTCGCCCTCGCGGTCTGCCTGCTGGCCGCGGGCGTCCTCGCGCCGTGGCTCGCGGCACGCGGGGCCCGCACGGCGGAGGAGCGCGGCGTGCAGGCGCGGGCGCGCATGAGCGCGACGGCGCTCGGTGTGCTCGACGACGCCGGCCCGCTCGCGGTCTCCGGTCGGTTGCGGGGCGAGCTCGACGCGCTGCACGCGGCCGACACCGACCTCGCACGCGCGACGGACGCCGGCGCTCGGCCCACGGCGCTCGCGGCGGCCATCGGCCAGCTCGCGGTCGGCGTGGCCGTGGTCGCCGCACTCGTGACCGGTGTGCCGGCCGTCGCCGCGCGTCTGCTCACCCCGGTCGAGCTGGCGGTCATCGTGCTGACACCGCTCGCCGCCTTCGAGGCGACGTCCCTGCTGCCGGCGGCCGCCGTGCAGGTGCAGCGCTCGCGGGCCGCCGCGGCTCGCGTCCTGGCCCTCGTCGACAGCGCCGGACCCGCGCAGCCCAGGACCGCCGTGCGCAGCACCCCGTCCGGCAGCACCCCGTCCGGCAGCACCCTGTCCAGCAGCACCCCGTCGACCGTCGCCGGCGACACCACGACCGCCCGCCCCCGAGGCCCGGTCCTCGTCGCGACCGGCCTCGCCTGCGGCTGGCCGGGTCGCGTGCCGGCTGTGACGGACGTCGACCTCACGCTCGCGCCCGGCAGGCGCCTGGCCGTCGCCGGACCCAGCGGGGAGGGCAAGACGACGCTCCTGCTGACGCTCGCGGGTCTGCTGCCTCCCGTCGCGGGGACCGTGACGCTCGACGGGGTCGCCCTCGGGAGCGCGGACGGCGGGCACATGGCGGGCGACGTCGTCATGACGGGCGAGGACGCCCACGTGTTCGGCACCTCCGTCCTGGAGAACCTGCGCGTGGCCCGCGGCGACGTGACGCCCGCCGAGGCGACGGACGCGCTGCGCCGGGTCGGCCTGGGGCCGTGGCTCGACGATCTGCCCGAGGGCCTCGACACGGTCGTCGGGTCCGACGCGCGCACTGTGTCCGGCGGGGAGCGCCGCCGCCTCCTGCTGGCCCGCGCGCTCGTGTCCGACGCACCCCTGCTGCTGGTCGACGAACCTGCCGAGCACCTCGACCCGCGCACCGCGGACGCCGTCCTCGACGAGCTGTGGCACGCACCGGCGACGCGGCACGGCACCGCGCGCGGCGTCCTGGTGGTCAGCCACCGCCTCGCGCCGCTCGCCGCGGCGGACGAGGTGCTGTGGCTCGCCGGCGGACGTGTGGCGGCGCGCGGCACCCACGAGGACCTGACGGCGGACGTGCCGGGCTACGGTGAGGCCGTGCAGGCCGAGGAGCAGGAGACGTCGTGAGCGAGCACCGAGGCGAGATGCGTGAGGTCGCCGGACGGCTGCCGGTCGCGGGGGCGCCGTTCGAACGGGGCGTCATCGTCGACACCGCACCGGACCCCGCGCCCCTCACCGGTGACGCGCTGACCGACCTGCTCGGGGCGATGCTGGCGGTCGCGGGACACCTCGAGCTGCCGGCCGTGCTCGACCGGTTCGTCCAGGTCAGCGCCGAGCTCACGTCCGCCCGGTTCGCGGCCATCAACGTCCTCGACGACACCGGCACGTCCACCACGTTCGTCTACACGGGTGTCCCGACGGCCGTCGCGCGGGCGATGCGCCACCCCCCGCACGCCCAGGGTGTGCTCGGGCAGATCCCCGTGGACGGCGTCCTGCGCCTCGACGACCTCACCCAGCACCCGTCGTTCCAGGGCTGGCCCGCGCACCACCCGCCGATGGGGTCCTTCCTCGGCGCGTCGGTGAAGGTGGGCGAGCACGTCTACGGCCAGCTCTACCTGTCCGAGAAGCAGGGCGGTGGGACGTTCACCACCCGGGACGAGCACATGGTCCTGGCACTCGCCGCGGCGGCAGGGGTGGCCATCGCCAACGCGCAGCTGTACGCCGAGTCCGAGCGGCGCGAGCACTGGCTGCGTGCCGGTCAGGACATCACCACGATGCTCCTGGAGGGCGTGGACGAGGAGTCCGCCCTGGAGCACGTCGCCCGCACCGCGCGGGAGGTCGCGGGTGCGGACACCGCGGCACTCGCGCTGCCGGGGATGGGCGGGGAGCTGTTCATCGAGCTCGCCGACGGGTACCGCGCCGCGGAGCTCACCGGCCTGGTCATGCCCCGCGGCGGCCGTGCCTGGACCGTGCTCGAGGAGGGGCACGGCCTGCTCACGCCGTCGCTGTCGGCGTCCCGCACCGTCAAGCTCGACGAGATGCGTGCCTTCGGGCCGGCGATGTTCGCGCCGCTGCACTCCTCCGGACGCGGCGTGGGGGTCCTGGTGCTGATGCGGCGCATCGGTGCCATCCCGTTCGACGAGAGCGACCTCGCGACCGCCGAGTCGTTCGCGGCGCAGGCGGCGCTCGCGTACGTCCTCGCCGAGGCCAGGCACGCGCAGGACGTCGCCGCGCTGCTCGACGAGCGCGAGCGCATCGCGCGCGACCTGCACGACCTGGCGATCCAGCAGCTGTTCGCCACGGGCATGCAGCTGGAGACGGTGCGTCGGCGTGCGGCCCGGGGCGTCGACCCGCAGGAGCTCATGAGCATCGT
The DNA here is from genome assembly GCF_015234515.1 of Cellulomonas sp. Classification (GTDB taxonomy): domain Bacteria; phylum Actinomycetota; class Actinomycetes; order Actinomycetales; family Cellulomonadaceae; genus Cellulomonas. The sequence continues at coordinate 31,823 of NZ_JADGMY010000011.1, read as the reverse complement.
CGAGGATGCCCTCGACAACGTCGACAGCTCGGTGCGTGAGATCCGCCAGATCGTCTACGCGCTGCGCGACCCCGACGCGGCGACCGGTCTGGTCGAGAGGCTGCGTCGTGAGACGTCGCTGGCCCGCACGGGGCTCGGGTTCGCGCCGTCGCTGGTCCTCTCGCTGGACGGCGAGGACCTGTCACCCGGTGACGGCGAGGCCGAGGACCGGATCGACGAGCGTCTCGAGCAGGAGCTCACCGACGACGTCGTCGCGGTCGTCCGGGAGGGCCTGGCCAATGCCGCCCGGCACGCGCACGCCTCGTCGGTGAGCGTGCGCGTCGCGGTCCGCGGCTCGGGACCGACCGGGTCCGTCGAGGTCGACGTCGAGGACGACGGTGCGGGCCTGCCGGCAGAGCGTGAGCGCAGCTCGGGCACCGGCAACCTCGCGTCGCGGGCCCGTCAGCACGGGGGCACGTTCAGCCTGGGTGCGGCCCCCAGCGGCAAGGGCTCCCTGCTGACCTGGCAGGCCCCGCTCGGCTGAGCCGTCGCCGGCGGTGCCGGTGTGGTGCGCGACGCGTGCACCACACCGCGCGACCTCAGTGCCCGGGCTCGGCGCGCCAGCCGGAGTTCTTGCGCGACGCGACCCACGCCGCCACCTGCGTGCGGCGCTGCAGCCCCATCTTCGACAGCAGCGACGTGATGTGGTTCTTCACGGTCTTCTCCGCGACGCCCAGCCGCTCGGCGATCTCGCGGTTGGACATGCCCTCACCGATCAGGTCGAGGACACGCAGCTCGCTCGGCGTCAGCGACTCGGTGGGGTCCTCGTGCCCGGCCCGGCGACGCGCGACGGTCCGGTCGTCCAGGAGCGTGCGTCCGGCGGCCACGGCGCGGATCACGTCGGTGATCTCGGCTCCGCGCACGCTCTTGAGCAGGTAGGCGGCCGCGCCGGCGTCCAGGGCCTGGGCGAGGGCGTCGTCGTCGTCGAACGACGTCAGGACGATCGCACGCGCGTCGGGCAGCGTCTCGCGCACCGCCTTCATCAGGTCGATGCCCGTGCCGTCGGGCAGCTGCAGGTCCACCAGCAGCACCTGGGGCCGCACCAGCGTGGCGCGACGGACGCCGTCGGCCACCGAGCCCGCCTCCGCGACGACGGTCATGCCGTCCGTGCGCTCGACGACCTCGGCTATCCCGCGGCGGACGACCTCGTGGTCGTCGACGATCATGACGGAGATGGACCCTGGCCGACCGCCCCCGGGGGGCGTCGGCGTGGACTGGCTCGTGGCTGACACCGTGGCATCGTATCGACCCATGACCCTGATCCTGCTCCCGACGACCGTCGACGGCGCGCCCACGCTGCCGTCGGGCGTCACCGCCGTCCGCTACGACGTGACAGCCCCGCCCCCGCCGGAGGCGGCGCACGCCGACGCGGTCGTCGTGTGGGGCAACCCCGCCGACCGCCTCGCCGAGCTCGCGGTGGCGACACCGCACGCCCGCTGGGTCCAGACGTTGGCCGCCGGGCCCGACGCCGTGCTCGCCGCGGGCTTCGCCCCCGACGTGGTGGTGACGAACGGACGCGGACTGCATGACGCAACGGTCGCCGAGCACGTGCTGGCCCTCCTGCTCGCGTCCGTGCGGTCGGTGCCCGCGATGGTGCAGGCCCAGTCAGGTCACCGCTGGGCGGACGAGCTGGGTGGCCTGCAGCCGCTGCACACCTCTGACCGCGTGACCACGCTGATCGACGCCAACGTCACGGTCTGGGGATTCGGCTCGATCGCCGCGCGCCTCGCGCCGCTGCTCGTGGGGCTCGGTGCGCACGTCACGGGCGTCGCCACGACCGCCGGGGACCGGTACGGGTTCCCCGTCGTCACCCCGCAGGGCCTGCCGGACGTCCTGCCCCGCACGGACGTGCTCGTGGGGCTCCTGCCGGCGCTCGAGACGACCCACCACGCCATCGGGCGGGACGTGCTGGGCCTGCTGCCGCGACGCGCGCTCGTCGTCAACGCCGGTCGCGGGTCCACGCTGGACGAGGACGCGCTCGTGGACGCGCTGCGGACCGGTGGCATCGCCGGCGCAGCCCTCGACGTGTTCGCCACAGAGCCCCTGCCCGCGTCCTCGCCGCTCTGGGACGAGCCCCGCGTCCTGGTCAGCCCGCACGCGGCAGGCGGCCGCCCGGTCGGCTGGGAGTCGCTCGTCGCCGACAACGTCGGGCGCTTCCTCGCGGGCACTCCCCTGCGCAACGTCGTGCCGCGCTGACGCCTGGTCCCCGCGCGCCGGGCGGCTGGTCGGGCACCGACCGACCGGACCGTCAGGCGCGGCGGGGCCGCGGACGCGGCTGGCACCGGGGGCAGGTGAACGACGAGCGGTTGGCGAACGCGTCGCGACGTACGGGGGTCCCGCACCGGGGGCAGGGCCGGCCGTCCTGCCCGTACACGGCCAGGGACCGGTCGAAGTAGCCGGACGCCCCGTTGACGTCGACGTACAGCGCGTCGAAGCTCGTGCCGCCCTGCTCGAGCGCCTGGGTCATGACCTCGGCCGCGGCGTCGAGCAGCCGTTCGACGTCCGTGGCGCGCAGCGCCGCCGTGGGCCGGGCCCCGTGCAGCCGCGCCCGCCACAGCGCCTCGTCGGCGTAGATGTTGCCGACGCCGGAGACGAGCGTCTGGTCGAGCAGCGCACGCTTCACCTCCGTGCGTCGTGCCCGCATGGCGGTGACGACCGCGCGCCGGTCCAGCGCCGGGTCCAGCAGGTCCCGCGCGATGTGGGCGACCGGCACCGGCAGCGCCTGCCGCGCGGAGCCGAGGCCGCCGGGCGCACCGTCCGGCGTCGGGACCAGGTCGGGGACGGACAGGTGGCCGAACGTCCGCTGGTCGACGAAGTCGAGCGCGGAGCCGTCGTCGAGCCCGAGCCGGACCCGCAGGTGCGGGTGCTCGACCCAGCCGACCGATCCCGGCGCGACGACCACGTCCGTGGTGCCCCCGGAGGCCCCCGCGTCGGCGAGGTGGGCACCGCGGACGAGCAGCTGCCCGCTCATGCCGAGGTGCGCCAGCAGGGCGTCGTCACCCCTCCCGGCGCCCTCGTCCAGCAGGAGCCACAGGAACTTGCCGCGCCGCACCGCGGCCTCCAGCCGTCGCCCGGTCAGGCGCGCCGCGAAGTCGAGCGGGCCGGCCTCGTGGCGGCGCACCGAGTAGTCGCGCCGCACGTCCACGTCGACGACGGTCCGGCCCAGGACGTGCCGCGCGAGCCCGTCGCGGACCGTCTCCACCTCGGGGAGCTCGGGCACGCGTCAGCCCGCGTCGCCCGAGGGGACCTCGTCCGTCGCGGTGTCGCGCAGCGCGCTCAGCGCGGCCCAGGCGGCGGACGCCGCCTCCTGCTCGGCGATCTTCTTGGCGGGGCCGGTGCCCGAGCCGCGGATCTCGCCACCGACGACGGCGTGGGCCGTGAACGTGCGGGCGTGGTCCGGGCCCTCGCCCGTGACCTCGTAGTACGGCGCACCGAGACCGAGCGCGGCGGACAGCTCCTGGAGCGACGTCTTCCAGTCGAGCCCGGCGCCCAGCCCGGCGGCGGCGGTGAGGGTGGGCCGGACGAGCCGGTCGACGAGGACGCGTGCCGTCTCGAGTCCGTGCGCGAGGTAGACGGCGCCGAAGACGGCCTCCAGCGTGTCCGACAGGATCGAGTCCTTGTCCCTGCCGCCGGTGGCGAGCTCACCCTTGCCCAGCAGCACGTAGCTGCCGAGGTCGAGCGTCCGCGCGACCTGCGCCAGGGCACGCTGCGACACGGTCGCCGCACGCATCTTCGCCAGGTCACCCTCGGAGTTGTCGGGGTGCGTGCGATAGAGGTGCTCGGTCACGACGAGCCCCAGGACCGTGTCGCCCAGGAACTCGAGGCGCTCGTTGGTGGGGATGCCGCCGGCCTCGTGGGCGAACGAGCGGTGCGTCAGCGCGAGCACGAGAAGCTCGGGGTCCAGGGGGACCCCGAGCTTCTCCAGGAGCGTGTCCGCTGCCGTGCTCATGCGACGCCGGTCGGAACGGATCTGCCGGTCATCGCCACCGCGAGGGTCAGACGGTCTCGTGCTCGCTGCGCACGGCCTCGACGTAGCGACGGCCGTTGTACGCACCGCACGAGGGGCACGCGATGTGCGGCCGCGTCTGCGACTTGCACTGGGGGCAGCTGGTGAGCGTCGTGGCAGTGGTCTTCCACTGCGACCGACGCGCACGGGTGTTGCTGCGCGACATCTTGCGCTTCGGAACCGCCACGGTCAGCTCTCTCTCTTCTCGTCGTCAGTGCCCTGCAGGCCGCCGAGGGCCGCCCACCGGGGGTCGATCGTCTCATGCGCGTGGTCCGGGTCGTCGGCGAGCCGCGCCCCGCACTCCGAGCACAGGCCCGGGCAGTCCACCCGGCACAGGGGCCGGAAGGGCAGCGCAGGCACGACCGCGTCTCGCAGCGCGGGCTCGAGGTCGACCAGGTCGCCCTCCAGCTCACGCACGTCCTCGTCCTCGTCACCGCTCGCCGCCGCTGCGTCGGCACGCTCGGGGTACACGTACAGCTCCTGCAGCGGTGCGTCGACTGGCTCGACCACCCGCTCCAGGCACCTCACGCACTCCCCGACGGCTTCGCCGCGGATCGATCCGGAGACCAGGACCCCTTCCATGACCGCCTCGAGCCGAAGATCCAGCTCCAGGTCGCTCCCGGCAGGGATGCCGATCATGCCGCTACCGAGCTCGTCGGGTGCCGCGACGGTCCGCTGCACCGTCCGCATCGATCCCGGACGTCGGCCGAGCTCGTGTGTCTCGAGCACGAACGGCGAGCTGGGATCGAGGTGGGTTGGGCGCACGGTCCGTTCCCCTCGTTCCAGGTGGCACCGTGCGCGGGCGCGCGGCACCTAGTTGCGGCAATGACGGCTCGGTCCACGCCACGACCGGCAGGACCAACCGAGAACTCTACGGCACGCGGTGCGCTGTCCCAAACCGACGGCGCCCGCCGCGGCCACGGCCGCTACACGCCCTCGCCCGGGACCAGCCGACCCGCGAGCTTCGCGCGTCCTGCCTGCACCTGCGACAGGACCTTGCCCAGGTCGATCTCGAAGTCCGCCAGGCGACGGTCGCAGTAGTCGTCCGCGTCCCGGCGCAGCGCCTCGGCCGTCTCCTGCGCCTCGGCGAGGATCTCGGCGGCCCGGGACTGCGCCGCCGTCACGACGCTCTCCTGCTCCACGAGCGCGGCCGCACGGCTCCGTGCACGGGCCAGGACCGCCTCGGCCTCCGCCTGCGCCGCGGCCCGCGCGGCGTCCGCGTCGGCCAGGACCTCGTCGGCCTGGTGCAGCTGGGAGGGCAGCGCCGCGCGCACTTGGTCGACCAGCTCCAGGATCTCCGCCCGGTTCACCAGGACGGACGAGGACATGGGCATCGCCCGTGCCTGCGTCACCGCGTCCTCGAGCGCGTCGAGCACGCCGCCGACGCCTTCCGTCCGTTCCACGCCGTCGTCCACGTGCTCGGTCATCGTCCGTCCTCTCCCCCGACGCCCCGGGACGGCGCCAGTGCCTGTCGCACCGCTGCCGCCACCTCGGGCGTCACCATGTCGTCGATCGGTCCACCGTGCCGTGCCACGTCCTTGACCAGGGACGACGCGATGTGCGCGCGAGCCGGGTCGCCCAGGACGAAGACCGTCTCCACGCCGGACAGGTGCCGGTTCATCAGTGCCATCGCGAGCTCCGCGTCCAGGTCCGCACCGCTGCGCAGCCCCTTGACCACCGCGCACGCCCCGACGTCCCGCACGAGGTCGACGAGCAGCCCGTCCGTCGAGACGACCCGCACGCCCTCGCACCCCGCCAGCGCGTCCGCCGCCAGCCGGACCCGTTCGTCGGGGGGCAGCAGCGACCGCTTGGAGGCGTTGTGCGCCACGGCCACGACGACCTCGTCGAACATCGACCGGGCGCGCCGGACGACGTCCACGTGACCCAGCGTGATCGGGTCGAACGACCCCGGGCAGACGGCGGTGCTCACGGACGCCAACCTACGTCACCGGCCCCTGCCGGACCCGACGGTGACGCGCTAGCGTTCCGCTGTGAGCCACGTCCGCCCCGCGACGTGCGCCGACCTGCCGGTCCTGCGCACGGTGTGCGCGCTGGCCTACCGCGACAACCCGCTGATGCGCTGGGTGCTGCCGGACGACGACACGCGGGCCGACGCGTGCGCGGCCTGGCTCGGTCCGTCCCTCGAGCGCTACCTCGCGGCGGGCCGGGTCGACATCCTGACGGTCGACGACGTCCCGGTCGCGCTCGCGGCGTGGCGGCTGCCGGGTGCGGACGTCGCCGCTCCGGCCGCGTCGCCGCTGCCGTCACCCGCCGGCGTGCTGCGCGCCCTCGTCGGCCCGGAGAGGGCGACGCAGGTGCTCGGGGCGCTGGGCGGTGCGGCCGCCCTCGCCCCGGCGGCCCCGGGTCCTTACCTCAACTACCTCGCGGTGCACCCGGCGCACCAGTCGCGCGGTCGGGGCGGCGAGCTGCTCGACCACGGGATCGACGCCCTGGGCGCCGCCGCCGGGACGCCGTGGCTCGGGACGACGGATCCCCGCAACGTGCCGTTCTACGAGCGGCACGGCTTCTCGACGGCAGGCAGCCACGTGCTCGGCGACGACGGGCCCCTGCTCACCGTGCTGCACGGCTGAGCGGGCGCCGCGGGCGACCGGCCGGGTGGTGCGTCCCCGTGTGCAGAGCGCATGCTCGACGCAGGAGGGACCACGATGACGCACCACCGGATCGAGCAGGTCGAACGGGCGACGGGCCGGACCTGGGACGCGTGGCTCGAGCTTCTCGGGTCGTGCGGTGCCGAGCACCTCGATCACGGCGCGATCGCCGCACGTGTGACCGCCGAGCTCGAGGGCACGACGCCCTCCGCCGCGTGGTGGGCCCAGTCCGTCACCGTCGCGTACGAGCAGCACATCGGCCGGCGCCTGCCCGGCCAACGGTCGGACGGCACGTTCCAGACCAGCGTGAGCCGAGCGACACCGTGGGACATGGCCGACCTCATGGCGGCGTGGACGCGGTTCGCCGTCGAGGACGACGAGGTGCGCAGCTGCATCGTGGGCGAGCCGCGCGTCAGCGGCACCGAACGGCGGATCACGTGGCGCGCCCGGTCGCGCGAGGGGTGGCCCGTCGCCGTGACGAGCGAGCCACGCCGCGGCACCACGGCCTCGCTCGTCGCGACGCAGACCGGACTGCCCACGCCGGAGGCGAGGGACGAGGCCCGTGAGCGCTGGGTCGCCGTGCTGGACCGCTTCGTCGCGACGACCGCCGACAGGGCCCGCGGTTGCACTCCCCCGCGGGCAGCGACAACCTGACCGCATGGTCGGCACCGCACGCGAGCACGACGTCGTCGTCCTCGGGGCGACCGGGTTCGTCGGGACGCTCCTGTGCGAGCACCTCGCACGGCACGCCCCTGCCGGGACCGGCATCGCGCTGGCCGGGCGGTCCCGCGAGAGGCTGGTGCGGATGCGGGCGACCCTGCCCGAGCGCGCCCACGCGTGGCCGGTCCTGGTCGCGGACACCGCGGACGCCCCCTCCCTGCGTGCGCTGGCGGCGGCGACGCGCGTCCTGGTCAGCACCGTGGGCCCGTACCTGCAGCGCGGGCTCCCGGTCGTCGAGGCCTGCGCCCGCGCCGGGACCCACTACGCCGACCTGACGGGCGAGGTGCCGTTCGTCCGGCAGGCAGCCGACGCGCACGACGAGGTGGCCCACGCGACCGGGGCGCGTCTCGTCCACGCGTGCGGGTACGACGCCGTCCCGTCCGACCTCGCCGTCCTCGTGCTGCACCGGCAGGTCGCGGCGGACGACGCCGGTTCGCTGGGCCGGGTCCGCCTGGTCGCGAGCGCGCGCGGTGGGGTCAGCGGCGGCACCGTCGCGTCGGTGCGCGGCATCGCCGAGCTGGCCGGGCGGGACCCGGCCGTCCGCCGCCTGCTCGCCGACCCCTTCTCACTGAGCCCGGACCGCGCCGCCGAGCCGGACGTGCCCCAGCCCTCGGACACCCCGGCGCCCGGTCGCACGGTCGACGGCCGCTGGGTCGCGACGTCGCCGATGGGGTCGTTCAACACGCGCGTGGTGCGGCGGTCGAACGCGCTGCAGGGCTGGGCGTACGGCCGCGAGCTGCGCTACCAGGAGGTGGCCGCGACCGGCTCCGGGCTGCGCGGGGCGGCCAGGGCCGCCGGGCTGACGGTCGGTCTGCCGCTCGCGCTCGCGGCGCTCGCGGTGCCGCCGACCCGTGCGCTCCTCGACCGCGTGCTGCCGGCCCCGGGCACGGGCCCGGACGCCGAGACCCGACGCGCCGGGTGGTTCCGCATGGACCTCCACGCGGTGACCACGACCGGTCGGCACTACCGCGCGCTGGCCGCCGGCCGGGGCGACCCCGGCTACTCCGCGACGGCCGTGATGCTCGGGGAGGCGGCGCTGGCGCTGGCGCTCGACGGCGACCGGCTCCCGGACCGTGCGGGGTCGCTCACGCCCGCGACGGGCGTCGGCGACGTGCTGGTCGCCCGGCTCCGGGCAGCCGGTCACCGGTACGTGGCGTCCGTGCGCTGAGCCTTCGGGGAACGGCGGACGAGGCGCGACGTCAGGACCGCCCGAGGGCTGCGACCGCGGCGGCCGCCGACGCGGCGACGAGGGCGTCGTCGGGCTCGGCGTCGCGGTCCGCGCGGTCGGACATGACGGCGACGACGATCGGCGGACCGTCCGTCGGCCACACGACCGCGACGTCGTTCCGGGTGCCGAACCCCCCGGTGCCGGACTTGTCACCGACCACCCAGTCGGCCGGGAGCTGGGCGCGCACCAGGGTGTCGCCGGTCTGCGTGCCGGTGAGCCAGGCGGTCAGGACGGCACGCTCGTCATCGGTCAGCGTGGTCCCCAGGACGTACTCGCGCAGGTCCGCGGCCAGGACCCGCGGTGTCGTCGTGTCGCGCTCGTCGCCCGGCGTCGCCTCGTTGAGGTCGGGCTCGGTGCGGGCGACGACGGTCACGTCGTCGCCGAGGGCCGCGAGCGCCTCGTCGAGCGCCGCCGGGCCGCCGAGCGCCTCGAAGAGCAGGTTGCCTGCGGCGTTGTCGCTGCGTGTGACGGCCGCCTCCGCCACCTCGGCGAGCGTCATCGTGCCGCCCACACGCGTCTCGGTGACCGGCGAGTACGTCACGATGTACTCGGCCCGGACCGGCACCTCGCGGGCGAGACCGTCGACGCCGACGAGGTCGAGGACGGCGCCGGCCGCGAGCGCCTTGATCGTCGACGCGTACGCGAACCGCTCGTCGGGGCGCCACGCGACCGCGGCCCCGGTGCCGGTGTCGACGGCGTGGACGCCGAGGCGGGCGTCGTAGCGGGCCTCGAGCTCCTCGAGCTCGAGCGGCACCTCCGTGGCGGTCGGCGACGGCGTGGTCGTCGGGACCGGGGCGCTGCTCGTCGCGGGGACCGCCGTCGGTGCCTCCCGCGACGGGGCACCGCACCCCGCGGTCACGGCGATGCCCGCGGTGGCGAGGACGACGAGGACACGGTTCGTGATCGACGTGCTGAGCATGGCGACCATGCTGCGGCAGGCCACCGACATCCGCCCACGCGGGCTCGGGTCCCGTGCGACGGTCGAACCGGTGCCGGAGCACCACCCCCGCCGCGGACGTCAGACGCCCCAGCGCCCCGCCGCGGCCGCGCGCTCCATCGACGTCACGTGCGGTGGCTCGCGCCGCTCACGCACGAGCAGGCCCGGCAGGCTCGCGGCGGGCGCGCGCACGTCGCTGCCGGCGGCGTGCGCCACGATCGCGTCGACGATCCGGCGCGTCAGGTCCAGGCGGGGCAGCTCCGTGGTGAGCACCGCCGCCAGGGCGTCCGGGACGGCGTCCGCGCCGAACCCGAAGTCCATGGCGATGCCCGCGCGCGCGAGTGCGACCTCTGCCTGCTTGTGCTCGGCGATGCCGACCGACGTGTGCAGGGCGACGGCATCCCACACGGTCTCGGCCGTGCTCGTCGGCAGTCCCTGGGAGATCACGAAGGACCGCGCGAGGTCGGCGCCCTCGACCTCGAAGCGCCGGTCAGCGCGTGAGGGGAGGTGCAGCCCGGTGTCGTGCAGGACGCACGCGACGAACAGCGCTACGTCGTCGAAGTCGCCCTGCTGCCACCCCCGCTCCGCGGCCGCGACCCGTGCGAGGACCCAGCTGCGCACGCTGTGGTGCAGCAGGTAGTCGGGCTCGAGGTCCCGCGCGAGCGCGAGCGCCGCGCGCGGGACGTCGCCGGGCGGGAGGACCAGACGGCCGGCGTCGAGCAGGTCGTCCAGGGCCGGCGGGAGTGCGGCAGGCGTCGTCATGGCTCGATCGTGGCGCCCTCGCGCACCGCGGACCAGTGTCGTGAACGCCGTACGTCCGTAGGATCGCGCCATGGGCCAGCCGCAGCGCCACCGTGTCGCCGTCCTCGCGCTGCCCGGTGTGGTCGCGTTCGACATGACCATCCCGCTCGAGGTGTTCGCGGGCACCGACGCGCCGTACTCCGTGCAGCTCGTGACCGCGGACGGCGCGCCGGTGACCACGAGCTCGGGCTACGGCGTGACCCCGCACGCCGGGCCCGAGGCGCTCGCGGCGGCTCGGACCGTCGTCGTCCCGGGCTTCTGGCCCACCTGGGCGCCGCCTCCGGGCCCGGCCCTCGAGCTGCTGCGCGCGGCGCACGACCGCGGCGTCCGCCTCGTGTCCATCTGCACCGGCGCGTTCGCCCTCGCGGCCGCAGGGGTGCTCGACGGTCGCCGCGCGACGACGCACTGGCGGCACACGGACGAGCTCGTGGCGCGCCACCCGGCCGTCGTCGTCGAGCGCGACGTGCTGTTCGTCGACGAGGGGGACGTGCTCACGTCGGCCGGCATGGCGGCCGGGATCGACCTGTGCCTGCACGTCGTCCGCCGTGACCACGGCGCCCGGACGGCACGGGAGGTCGCACGGCGGCTCGTCGTCGCCGCCCACCGGGAGGGCGGTCAGGCGCAGTTCGTCGCGGCACCGGTGCCTGACGTCGCCGGGGGCTCGCTCGCCGACACCCGGGCCTGGGCGCTCGAGCACCTGGGTGAGGCGATGACGCTGGACGCCCTCGCCCACCACGCCCACGTCTCGACACGCACGCTCCAGCGCCGCTGGCGCGACGAGACGGGGACCTCGCCGCTCCGTTGGCTCAGCGAGCAGCGGGTCCACCGCGCGCGCGAGCTGCTCGAGGCCGACCCGACGATGCCGGTCGAGGAGGTCGCCCGGCGCACCGGGCTCGGCACGGGCGACAACCTGCGCCTGCACACCCGTCGGCACCTGGGGACGACGCCGACGGCGTACCGGCGCTCGTTCGGCGCACCGGCGGCACCGTCCGGAGGCGGTTAGCCTCGACGGGTGAGCGTCGTCGACCGGCACGACATCCACGTCTCCGGGGCTGCGGGGGCGCAGCCGCTCGTCTTCGCGCACGGCTTCGGCTGCGACCAGAACATGTGGCGCCACGTCGCGCCGCGCTTCGAGGACGCGTTCACGGTCGTGACCTTCGACCACGTCGGTGCCGGCGGCTCGGACGCGTCCGCGTACGACCCGGTGCGGCACGGTTCCCTGCAGGGGTACGCCGACGACGTCCTGACCATCCTGCGCGAGCTCGACCTGCACGACGTCGTCCTCGTCGGCCACTCCGTGTCGGCGACGATCGGGGTCCTGGCCGCGGTGGCGGAGCCCGAGCGGTTCGACAAGCTCGTGCTCGTCGGCCCGTCGCCGCGCTACATCGACGACGACGGCTACACCGGTGGATTCACGCAGTCGGACATCGTGGAGCTGCTCGACTCCCTCGACAGCAACTACCTGGGCTGGTCGGCCGCGACGGCGCCCGTCATCATGGGCAACCCGGACCGCCCGGAGCTGGGCGCCGAGCTGACGGCGAGCTTCTGCCGGTCCGACCCGGACATCGCCCGGAGGTTCGCGCACGTCACGTTCCTGTCCGACAACCGCGCCGACCTGCCGCACGTCACCGTGCCGACCCTCGTCCTGCAGTGCAGGGACGACGTCATCGCGCCCGTCGCCGTCGGCGAGTACGTGCGCGACGCGATCCCCGGCGCCCGCCTCGTGCTGCTCGACGCCACGGGCCACTGCCCCCAGCTCAGCGCACCGGACGCGACGACGTCCGCGATCGCCGGGTTCGTCCGCTGAGGTCGCCGTGACGACCCCGCCGGACGCGACCGACGCCGCCTTCCAGGAGGCGTTGCGACAGGACACCCTCGGGCTGCTGGACGACCGCGCACCGTGCGGTTACCTGTCGACGACGCCGGACGGCCTGGTCGTGCGGGTCAACGAGACGTTCCTGGCCTGGACCGGGCTGCGCCGCGCGGACCTCGTGGGACGCCGGAGGTTCGTCGACCTGCTGCCCGTCGGCGGGCGGATCTACCACGAGACCCACTACGCGCCGACGCTGCGCATGCAGGGCACCGCCCGGGAGATCGCCCTCGAGATCGTCTGCGCCGACGGCAGCCGTCTGCCCGTCCTGGTGAACTCGGTGCTCGACCGCGACGCCGAGGGTGCGCCGGTCGTCATCCGCACCGCGGTGTTCGACGCGACCGAGCGGCGGCGGTACGAGCAGGAGGTCCTCGCGGCCAAGCGGCGCGCCCAGGAGTCCGAGGCGCGCGCGCTGCAGCTCGCGCAGACCCTCCAGCAGACCCTGATCCCCCCGACGCCGCCCCACGTCCCGGGTCTCGACGTCGCCGCCGCCTACCGGCCTGCCGGCGACGGGCGGCACGTCGGCGGCGACTTCTACGACGTGTTCCAGGTCGCCACCGACGACTGGGTGGTCGTGCTCGGCGACGTCCAGGGCAAGGGCGCCGAGGCCGCCGCCGTGACGGCGCTCGCCCGGTACACGGTGCGGGCGGCGTCCGTGGAGCACGACGCCCCGAGCGACGTCCTGCGCACGCTCGACGAGGCGCTGCGGCGTGCCGACACGGACCGCTTCTGCACGGTGGTCGTCACGCGGCTGCGCCGCGCCGACCACCGGTGGAGCGCGACGGTCGCGTGCGGCGGCCACCCGCTGCCGCTGCTGCGGCGGCGCGGCCGGCGACCCGCGACGGTCGGGCAGCACGGCCCGCTGCTGGGGGTCCTGCCGGCGCCGACGTTCACCGACACCGAGGTCCCCCTACGACCCGGCGACGCGCTGGTGCTCTTCACGGACGGCGTCACCGAGGGCAGGCACCGGCGCGGGGAGTTCTACGGGAACGAGCGCCTCGAGACCGTCGTCGACCAGCACCGGGGGTGCGCCGCCGACGTGACCGACGCGATCATGGCCGACCTCATGAGCCACCAGGGTGGCGACGCGCGCGACGACATCGCGGTGGTCACGGTCGCCGTGGAGTGAGGTCGGCACGGCCCGCGGCCCTCAGACGGGGTGCTCCGCGAACCACACCCGGGTCTCGCCGTAGCGCCGGTCGTCGAGGTCGACGAGCGGCAGCGGCCACGTCGGCGCCGCCGCGCGCGACGAGCGCTCGACGACGACCACGCCCCCCGGTGCGGTGCAGCGCGCCGCACCGGCGACGGCCGTCGCGAGGGCGTCGTCGGGCAGGTCGTAGGGCGGGTCGAGGAGCACCAGGTCGAAGGCCTCGACCGCGGGTCCCCCGTCCGGGGCGACGCGGGCGAGGTACCGGTCGACCCTGTCGGCGACGACGTCGACGCGGTCGGCGAGCCCGAGCGTGCGGGCGTTGCGGCGGCACACGTCGACGGCCCCCCGCGCGGCGTCGACGAGCACAGCGCGCTCCGCGCCACGGCTGACGGCCTCCAGACCGAGCGCCCCGGACCCCGCGAACAGGTCGAGCACGCGTGCGCCGTCGACGGCGTCGAGGTGCTCCAGCCGCGAGAACAGCGCCTCGCGCACGCGCTCGCTCGTCGGACGCGTCCCGGATGGCGGAACCGCGAGGGTACGGCCGCCCGCGCTGCCGGCGACGATCCGCGTCACGGGGCACCGGCCTTGCGCTGGTCCTGCTCCTCGAGCATGCGCTCCATCCAGCCCTTCTCCGCCGTCGACGACGCGATCATCACGGCGATGACCGACAGCCAGACCTGCCCGGTCACCATGATCGTCGTCACCGTGCCGAGTGCGATCGCGATCCACAGGGGAAGCAGGCAGAACGCCACGAGATCGGGGCCGCGGGCGATCACCTGCAGCACCCCCATGGGCAGCGCGCCCGCGGGCGTCGAGACCAGCGGCTTGTCCCAGCGTGGGGCCGGCCGGTAGGCGGCGCGGACCGCGGCAGCAGCCCACACCGGGGCTGCGCTGACCCCCAGCAGGAGCCAGTCCTGCGTCGCACCCGCCCAGCGGCCGACCGCGGAGAACACGACGACCGACCACACCAGGGCGACCAGCCCGGGGACGACCATCCGCAGCCGCCGCACGGTGCGGTCCCCGAGGGGCAGCAGACGGTCGATCACGGGCGCCATCTCGGCCCACCGCGCACCCTCGGCGCTCGCGCTCGACATCATCCAGCCCCCCAGCAGCACCGTCACCAGGATGCCGACGGGACCGGCGAGCTGGGGCACCACCGTGGCCAGCACGGGCAGGCCCGCCGCCACGACGATCTGCACCACGTGCCGCAGCGACCGGCGCAGGACGACCAGGTCGGCCGTCACCAGCGCGGTCATCGGGCCGCGGACGGTCGACAACCGCGACGTCCGGCGGCGGGACGCGGCCGCCACACCACCGGACAGCGCGCGCCCCAGCTCACGCGAGTCGAGCGACACGACGGCGCCGACCGCGTGGGTGGCGGCGGAGCCGCCCTCGCGCAGCGTGCGCCCCGGCAGCGCGCCCAGGCGGCGGTCCACGACCACGGCCAGCACGACCACGACGGCGACCACCGCCGCCACGACCGCCCACGTCACCGACGGCAGGGCGCGGGGTGTGCGCCCGCTCAGGACCACCAGGGCGGCGAGCACGGGGGCGGCGACGAGGAGGAGGTCGCCGACCAGCGCGGTCCGGCGCCGCGGCACTCCACCGGACTGCGCGGCGGCCGCCACGAGGACGACGAGGGCGGCGACCACCGCGCCCAGCACGCCCGCACGGACGAGCTCCACGCCCCCGCGCTCCAGCAGGCCGGCCTCGAGCACCACCACGACGACGCCCCCGGCGAGCGCCGCCACGAGCGGGACGCGGGCGGCGGCGGGGCGCAGCAGACCACGGCGGTCCACGGGCAGGGGCAACCACCACGCGGCCTGCGCTCCCTCGGCGCCGACGGGACCGAGACGTCCGGCGGTGGACAGGAGCGCGCCGACGGCCGCCAGCAGGATCGTCGCGACGAGCACGGGCAGGCTGAGGCCGCCCGGCTCGAGCGTCGGCGGTGCGTCGGGCAGCCCGTCACCGAGCTGCTGGACGATCCCCAGCACGATGAGCACCGACAGCACGACGCTCACCGCCACGGTGTACAGCTCCGTCAGCAACGATCCCGCACCGACGCGGGCGCGGGCCTGCGCGGCCTTGGCCGTGAACCGGCGGATCTCGCGCGCGGAGGGCACCTCGCCCAGCTCGAAGTCGCCGACCTGAGGATCGTCGCGCAGGTCGCCCGGGTCGTCCGCGAGGGCGTCGACGTCGGTCACAGGGCGACCCTGGCGATCCGGTCGGCCGCGTCGGCAGGTTCGAGGAGCAGGGACTCGTCGTCGGCGACGTGCACGGCCCGCGTGCAGACCGCGGCGACGAGGTCGGGGTCGTGCGTCGCGATGAGCACGGCGCCGCCGGCGTCGCGCTCGGCGCGCAGAAGATCCGCGAGTCGGGCACGCATGCGCTGGTCCAGCCGCTGCTCGGGCTCGTCGAGCACGAGCAACGACCGGGGACGGGCGAACCCGGCGGCCAGCAGGAGGCGGCGGCGCTGACCCGAGGACAGCGACACGGGCGTGGCCCGCGCGTGGTCCGCGAGGCCGAACTCCTCGAGGAGCGCTGCGACCTCGGTCTGCGCTCCGAGCACGCCGTGGCCCCGGGCGGTGAGGTACAGGTGCTCGGACACCGTCAGGGCGGGGAAGTACGCGTCGTCGTCGAGCACGCTGGACACCTCGCGCCGGAACGACGTCTCACGCTCGTCGACGGGGCGGCCGAGCACCTGGACGTCCCCGCCGAGCGGCTCGAGCAGCCCGAGGACGGTCTTGAGGACCGTGGACTTGCCGGACCCGTTGGCGCCGACGAGCGCGACCGCGGCCCCCGCCTCGAGCGTGAAGGTGACAGGGCCGCACACGGGCGCCGTGCCGTAGCCGACCTGCAAGTCACGAGCACGCACCACGGGAGCCATGCCGCCAGGGTAGTCAGCGTCGGGTGGTGGGCCGACCCCGCGGTGCGGCGCCCCGCGACCGGCCTGCACACCGAGTCGGCGCGCACGTGCTCACGCCCGGTCGAGGAACTCCTCCCGCTCCCCCGCGAGCGACGCCTCGATGGCGGCACGCAGCGCGGGCCACGCCTCGAGGTCACCGTCCTGCTCGACGAGGGCGCGTGCGTCGGTGCGGGCACGCGCGATGACGTCGGCGTCCCGGGTGACCCGCAGCAGCCGCAGCGAGCTGCCGCGCCCGTGCTGGGCGGCGCCCAGCACGTCGCCCTCGTGCCGGAGCTCCAGGTCGAGCGCGGCGAGCTCGAAGCCGTCCGTCGTCGCCGCGAGCGTCTCGAGACGTGTGTGGGCGTCCGTCCCCGGCTGCGCCGCGCTGACCAGCAGGCACAGGCCCGGGCGGGTCCCCCGCCCGACCCGGCCGCGCAGCTGGTGCAGCTGCGAGATCCCGAACCTGTCGGCGTCGAGCACGACCATGACCGTGGCGTCGGGGACGTCGACGCCGACCTCGACGACCGTCGTCGAGACGAGGACGGGCGCCTCTCCCGTCGCGAACGCCGCGAACGCCCGGTCCTTCTCCTCGGGGGCGAGCCGACCGTGCAGGACACCGACGCCCACACCGGTGAGGTCCTGGCGCGCGCGCAGCTCCTCGGCCACGTCGAGCACCGCCCGCAGCGGCCGGCGCGCGCCCACGTCGGGGGCACCGACGGTCGGTCCGGCGTCCAGCACCAGGTCCGTGCCGTCCTCGTCCGCCGCGTCGCCGGCCACCGCGTCGCCGTCGATGCGCGGGCACACCACGTAGGCGCGCCCGCCACCGTCGACCTCCTCACGGACCCGCTGCCAGGTGCGGTCGGTCCACCGCGGGTTGTCGGCGGGCACGACGTGCGTGGTGATGCCCTGCCGACCGGCGGGCACCTCGCTGAGCACCGACGTCTCGAGGTCGCCGAACACCGTCATGGCCACGGTCCGCGGGATGGGCGTCGCCGTCATGACCAGCGTGTGGGGCGTCCGGCCGGCCTTCGCGCGCAGCGCGTCACGCTGCTCGACCCCGAACCGGTGCTGCTCGTCGACGACCACCAGTCCCAGGTCCGCGAACTGCACGTCCTGCGACAGCAGCGCGTGGGTGCCCACCACGATGCCGGCGGACCCGCTCGCGGCGTCGAGCATCGCACCGCGCCGCGCCGCCGTCGGCAGTGAGCCCGTCAGCAGCGCGACACGCGTGGCCAGTGCAGCGCCCCCGAGGAACCCGCCCTCGGCGAGATCGCCCAGCAGCCCCCGCAGGGTGCGGGCGTGCTGCGCCGCCAGCACCTCCGTGGGCGCGAGCAGCGCCGCCTGCCCGCCGGCGTCGACGACCTGCAGCATGGCGCGGAGTGCGACGACGGTCTTGCCCGAGCCGACCTCCCCCTGCAGCAGGCGCTGCATGGGCCGCGGGGCCGCGAGCTCCCGGGCGATCTCCTCGCCGACCGCGCGCTGCCCGGCGGTCAGGGTGAACGGCAGCCGGGCGTCGAACGCCTCGAGCAGACCGCCCGCACGCGCGGGACGCGCGACGGCCTCCTCGCGTGCGACGCGGGCCCGGCGGCGCGCGAGCTCGGCCTGCAGCACGAGGGCCTCCTCGTACCGCAGCCGCGCGCGACCCCGCTGCCAGTCCGCCTCGTCCTGCGGCACGTGGACCAGGCGCAGGGCCTCGACCAGCGTCGGCAGCGCGTCACGCGCCCGCAGGTGCGGGGGGACCGGGTCCGGCACGTCCTCCTCACGCAGGGGGTCGAGCACCGTGCGCACGGCCTGGGCGACCTTCCACGACTCGAACCCGGCGACCGCCGGGTACACGGGGATCGGCCGCCCGGCCTCGACCAGCGCCTCGTCCTCCTCGTGCGCGTCGTCGTCGGCACCGAACAGCCGGCACTCCGGGTGCATGAGCTGCAGCGTGTCCCGGTAGAGCGACACCTCGCCGGTGAACAGCCCGCGCCGCCCCGGGCGCAGCTGCCCCTGGCGCCACTCCAGCTTCTTGACGTGCGACGCGAAGAACGTCAGCTCGATGCGGCTGTGCCCGTCGGTGATGGTCGACTGCAGGAGGCCGCGCCCCTGCGCCGTCGGGCGCAGCGAGGTCCGCACGACCTCCGCCACGACCGTCACGTGCTCGCCCACGCGCAGGCTCGCCATGTCGGTGAGCGTGCCGGGCTCGGCGTACCTGCGCGGGTAGTGCCGCAGCAGGTCGCCGGAGGTCTCGAGGCCGAGCTTGCCCAGCGCCTTGGCGGTGCGGGCGTTCATGCGCGTCAGGGGGACGGTCAGCGGGTCCGAGGCGAGCACGTCAGTCGACCCCCACCCACCACGCGGCGCCGGCGGCCGGGCCGGCGACGACCACCTCCAGCTGAGGGTGCGCCGCACGCAGGACGTCCGCCGCGGCGCGCGCTGTCGCGCCGTCGACGTCGACGCCGTGCACGAGCGTGACCCCCTGCGCACCGTGCACGTCCGCGAGCAGCGCGGCCACGACCCCCGGCACCTCGTCGGCGCAGGCGGGCGTGCCGCAGCGCAGACGTCGCAGGGCGTCACCGCCCGCCTCGGGCGTGACCTGCGGGTCCGCGACGAGGGCGAGGCACGCGACGGCCGCCGGGCCGTCCCCTGCCGTCGCCAGCAGGTCGAAGCGCGGATCGGCGGGCACAGCGGCCACCGGCACGACGCCCGCGCCGACCACGACGACCCGACCGGCGCGCGTGTCGACGGCCGCACGGGCGACCTGCTCGACGTCGGGGTCGGGGCCGACGAGCGTCACCGCACCGCACGTCGCGTACCAGGCCGACAACCCGGGCGACGGCGTGAGCACGACGAGCCCCCGGTCGGCCGGGGTCGGCTCGTCGACCCGCCGCACCACGACCTGCTCCCGCGCGGCCTCGGGCACGAGCCCGATCGCGGCGGCCGGGTCGTCGCAGTGCACGTGCGCGTGCCGCGACCCCCCGGCGTCGACGACGGCGACCGCGTCCCCCACGCCCTGCAGCGCGACGGCGAGGCCGGCGACTCCCGGCCAGGTGGCACGGACCAGCATCATCACCTCGTACGCGCCACCCGACGCCGGCGCGCACCCCGCGACGACGTCCGGACCCGCCCGGGGCAGCCACGCGAGGTCGAGGTCGGCCTCCTGCAGGGCCAGCCCACCGGTGCGCAGCGTGTGCACGAGCGCGTCCAGCACGACGAGCAGCGCGCACGCGCCTGCGTCGACCACGCGCGCCGCACGCAGGACGTCGTGGCTCGCGCTGAGTCGGTCCAGGTCGGCGCGGGCCGCCTCGGTCGCAGCCGCAAGGACGTCGGCGGGCGAACCCGCGGTGTGCCGCATGCCGCGGCGCGCGTGCGTCGCGACCTCCCGGGCGATGGTGAGGACGGTCCCCTCCTGGGGGTCCGGCACCGCGTCCCGTGCGGCACGGGCGGCCCGCTCGAGGCCGCCGACGAGAGCCGCCGTGCCGTCCCCGCCCGCCGGCGGCCCCGCCGCGAGGCCCGCCGACAGGCCGACGAGCCACTGGCTCAGGATGATCCCGGAGTTGCCGCGCGCGGCCCTGGCGGCACCGTGGGCGAACGTCTCCAGGAGCTCCGTCGGTCCGTCGAGCCCACGGTCCGCTGCGACGGCCGCCGCACCGCCCGCGACGGTCAACGTGACGTTCGAGCCGGTGTCCGCGTCCGGGACGGGGAACACGTTCACGGCGTCGATGAGCTCCCGGGCGGCCCGGCACGCGGTGAGCGCCCCGGCCGCCCACGCGCGCACGGCGTCGCCGTCGAGCACGACCTGTCGAGCCGCGACCTCCACGCGCACCTCCCTCTCCGCTCGCTGCGCCGGTCCGGCGCGGGTGACGTGCTGCGGCGTCCGCCGGTGGGTCGACGACCGCGGTGGTCGACGAACGACGGTATCGACGCAACGACGGGATCGACGAACGACGGGATCGACGACCGACGGAACCTGTGACCGACGGAATCGACGACCGACGGTGTCGACCACAGCCCGCGGGACCGTCGGCGCCCACTGTGCCGCACGCCGCCCACATTTGGGTGCTGCCCCGACGATGGGCTAGTCTTGCCCGGTTGCCCGGACACCGTCCGGCACCCCCACAGACCCTTCCGACGCACCGTCGTGCGGTCCTGGCCCTCGGGCCGGGTCGACGCGCAGGAGCGCGGGACACGTGCACGACCCCCCGGGCCGCCCGTCGGCCCGCGACAGGACAGAACCAGGAGAAGACCGTGGCTGCCAACTGCGACGTCTGCGCCAAGCGCCCGAGCTTCGGGCACAGCATCTCGCACTCCCACGTGCGTACGAAGCGGCGTTGGAACCCGAACATCCAGCGTGTGCGGGTGGTCGTCGCCGGCACCCCGAAGCGCCTCAACGTGTGCACGTCGTGCCTCAAGGCCGGCAAGGTGCAGCGCGCGGTCTGACCGCACCGCACCATCGCGTCGGGGTGACCCGACGCGACGCACGCCCGACACGCCGAAGGCCCACGAGCAACTGCTCGTGGGCCTTCGTGCTGCCGAGCACCTGTGGCAGGGTGGTCGCCATGGTCGAGCACATCGACGAGGTCACCATCCGCCCCGCGACGACGCGCGACGCTGCCGACATCGCGGGCGTGCACGTCCGGTCGTGGCAGGAGGCGTACGCGGGCATCGTCCCCGACGACCACCTGCGCTCGCTCGAGCCTGCGTCCCGGGTCGAGGGCTGGACGGAGCACCTCGCCCAGGGACCCGACAAGCACGTGCGCACCTACGTCGCCGAGGCCGACGGCCGGGTCCTCGGGTTCGCGTCGTACGGGCCGAGCCGTGACGAGGACGCACGGCGCGGCGAGCGTGAGATCTACGCCATCTACCTCGACCCGGGCACGTGGGGTCACGGTGTCGCCCGCGACCTGATCCGGACGGTCCTGGCCGAGGTCGGCGAGCGGACGCCGATGTCGCTGTGGGTCCTGGCCGACAACTCCCGCGCCCGCCACTTCTACCGCCGCCACGGGTTCTCCCCCGACGGCGTCGAGCGCCTCGAGACCGTCGGCGGCGCCGAGCTCCTCGAGGTGCGGTACCGCAGGGGCTGACGGCCGCGGCCCGACCTCTCCCCGCTCAGGCGCCCGGGTCGCCGAAGTGGTCCCAGCCCGGCGTGACCGCTCGCGGCGGCTCACCGCCGACGAGCACGACGTCCGCCCCGCGGCTCGACACCACCCCGATCGCGCGGAAAGGCTCCGGGAGCGGCACGTCCGGGGGGAACGTCGCGAGCAGCCCGTGGTCCTCGCCGCCCGTGAGGAGCCACTGCGTGAGGTCCGCGCCCAGCACGTCGGCAGCGGCGGCGAGTCGCGCGGCGTCCTCGGCGAACGCCGAGAGGGGATCCTCGAGGCGGAGGGTCACACCGCTGGCGCGCGCGATCCGGGAGGCGTCGCGCAGCAGGCCGTCGGAGACGTCGAGCATCGCCGTCGCCCCGGCGCGAGCCGCGGCCGGGCCCGCGTCCAGGGGTGGTGCCGGTGCCCGGTAGGCGGCGGTCAGACCAGCGTCCGGCTCGGGCAGCCCCGCGCTCAGCAGCGCGAGACCGGCTGCCGACCAGCCGCGTCGGCCGGCGTGCGCCACCACGTCACCGGCGCGCGCGCCGCTGCGCAGCACCGGTGGGCGCCCCTCGAGGTCGCCGTGCGCGGTGACCGACACGACGATCGCCGGACCCGCCGACAGGTCTCCCCCGACGACCCCGACGTCCAGCGGCCGGCAGGCGTCGCCCAGCCCGCGCGCGAGCCCCTCGACCCACGCCACCGGCGTCCCACCCGGCACGACGAGCCCGACGACCAGCGCCACCGGCCGGGCTCCCATCGCGGCGACGTCCGCGAGGTTCTGCGCGGCGGCACGGCGCCCGACGTCCTCGCCGCTGGACCACCGGCGGCGGAAGTGCACGTCCTCGACCAGCACGTCGCAGGTCACCACGTACCTGCCGTCGGGCGCGACCACCACGGCCGCGTCGTCACCGGGCGGCACGAGGGTGCGGGACCCCACAGGCAGGTGGGGGAAGATGCGGTCGAGCAGGTCCTGCTCGGAGAGATCGGCGACGACGGGGCTCTCGGCAGGCACCCGCCCACGCTAGACCGTCGGGTCGTGCGCCGTGCCCACCCGCGCCGCGACGACCCGGCCGTGCGCCGCCTCCACGACGGGTAGCGTGGACGCGTGCTCCACCGCCCCACCGTCGCGACCACCGCAGCGGCGTGCGCGCTCGTCGTCCTGTCCGCGTGCGCACCCACCGTCCCCGTCAGCGTCGCACCGTTCGCGACCGACCCCGTGTGCGCCTCGGTCGTGCTGGCCCTGCCGCGGTCGCTCGGCGAGGGGCTGGAGCAGGTCGACACCGACGCGCAGGCGACGTCCGCGTGGGGCGACCCGCGGTCGGCCGTCGTCCTGCGGTGCGGGGTCGAGCCGCTGGGGCCGACGACCGAACGGTGCCAGTCCGTGAGCACACCCCGGGGCCCGACGATCGACTGGGTGGTCGTCGAGGACGACGGCGACTGGACCTTCACGACCTACGGGCGCGAGCCCGCGGTGCAGGTCGTGGTCCCGCAGGCCGTCGCGACGACGCGCTCGACGGCGTTCGTCGACCTGCTGGGCCCCGCCGTCGCGCTGACGGAGCAGCAGCGCTCCTGCCTGTGACGCCGACGGCTCAGCGCAGGCCGAGGGGTCGCTCGAGCGCGAGGCCGACGAGCTCGTCGACGAGCTCGTCGTAGCCGAGTCCCGAGACCTCCCACATCCGCGGGTACATCGAGTAGGGCGTGAACCCGGGCATGGTGTTGATCTCGTTGACGACGACCTCACCGTCGTGGCCCACGAACACGTCGACGCGCGCGAGGCCCTCGCACCCGACGGCCTCGAACGCCCGCACGGCGACGTCCTGCACGCGCGCCACGACCTCCGGGGCGAGCTCGGCCGGGCAGGCGAGCGTCACACCCGCCTCGTCGAGGTACTTCGCCTCGAAGTCGTAGAAGGCGTGACGTGCGTCCGTCACGACGATCTCCCCCGGCAGGGAGGCGCGCGCGGGCGAGCCCGCGCGGCCACCGAGGACGCCGCACTCGATCTCGCGGCCGACGAGCGCCGCCTCGACGATGACCTTGGGATCGTGCTCGCGGGCCGCGGCGATCGCCGCCGGCAGCTCGGCCGGGTCCTGGACGCGCGTGATCCCCAGGCTGGACCCGGCGCGTGCGGGCTTGACGAACAGCGGCAGACCGAGCTCCGCGACGAGGGTGTCCACGGTCTGCGCGTCCACGGTGCGACCCGCCGGCAGCACGCGGAACGGACCGATCCGCAGCCCGGAGCCGGCCAGCACGAGCTTCATCATGTGCTTGTCCATGCCGACCGCGGACGCCAGCACGCCGGACCCCACGTAACGCACGTCGGCGAGCTCGAGCAGTCCCTGCAGGGTGCCGTCCTCGCCGAACGGCCCGTGCAGCAGCGGGAAGACCACGTCCACGGCCTCCAGCGGGGTCTCCAGCCGCCCGTCGCGCAGCACCTGCACCTCACGGTCGGTGGTGCCCTGCGGCAGCAGCACGTGCGTCGACGTGTCCTCGACCTGCGGGAGCCGCCCGTCGCGGATGGCCCAGTGGTCCGGGTCGTCGTCCGCGAGCACCCACTGCCCGGCGCGCGTGATCCCGACCGCGACGACGTCGTACCGGTCCCGGTCGATCGCACGCAGCACGCCACCGGCGGTCGCGCAGCTGATCGCGTGCTCGCCGGAGCGTCCCCCGAAGAGCACCATGACCCGTGGGCGACGAGCCGCCGTGGGACCGTCACCGTGGGTGGGTGTGCCGTCGTCGGCCGGGGGGATCCTCGTGGCGTCCATCGCGCACAGACCCTACCCTCCCGGTCGCCCCCCGGACGCCCGCGAGCGGTCCCGTCCGGCGTACCCTGCGACGCGTGACGACCCCGGCGCCCGACTCCCCGGCCCTTCGACCCGCGCACCCGTCCGGGGTGTCCCCCCGCACGCTCGCCGTCAGCGCGGGACGTCCCGCCCGGGTGCCCGGCGGCAGCCTCAACCCCCCGCTGGTGCTCACCTCGACCTTCGTCTCCCAGGGCGCGCCGGCGCCCGGCGAGCACCTCTACGGCCGCATCGGCACCCCTGCGTGGGAGCCGTTCGAGGACGCGCTCGCCGCCCTGGAGCGCACCGACCACGCCGCCACCGCCCGGCGGGTCGACGGTCCGCCCGCCACCGTGTTCGCCTCCGGCATGGCGGCCATCGACGCGGTCCTGGCCCTCGTGCCGGTCGGCGGGCGCGTCGTCGTGCCGCGGCACGCGTACCAGGTCACGCTCGTGCTGCTGCGCGAGCAGGCGGAGCGCGGTCTGCTGCGCGTCGACGCCGTCGACGTCGCGGACACGGACGCGGTGGTCGCCGCGGTGCGCGGGCAGGACGAGCCCGCCGCGATGCTGTGGCTGGAGTCCCCGACCAACCCGATGCTCGAGGTCGCGGACGTCCCTGCGCTGGTCACGGCGGCGCACGACGCCGGGGCGGTCGTCGTGGTCGACAACACCTTCGCCACCCCCCTGGTGCAGCGACCCCTCGCCCTGGGCGCGGACGTCGTCGTGCACTCGGTCACCAAGTACCTCGCGGGGCACTCCGACGTCGTGCTCGGGGCCACGGTGACGGACGACGACGACCTGCACGCGCGGATCGTCGCCCACCGGACCACCCACGGCGCGATCGCCGGGCCGTTCGAGGTGTGGCTCGCGCTGCGGGGCCTGCGCACCCTCGCCCTGCGCGTCGAGCGGGCCCAGGCCAACGCGGGCGAGCTCGCGCGCCGGCTCGCGACCCACCCGCAGGTCGTCGAGGTCCGCTACCCCGGCCTCGCGGACGACCCGGGCCACGCGCGTGCCGCGGCCCAGATGGACGGTTTCGGGGCGATCATCGGGCTGCGGCCCGTCGGCGGCCCTGCCGGTGCCGACGCGCTCGTCGACGCGGTCGCCCTGTGGGTGCCGGCCACGAGCCTGGGCGGGGTCGAGTCGACGCTCGAGCGCCGCCGCCGGTTCGCGACCGAGTCACCGACCGTGCCAGAGGACCTCGTGCGCCTGTCCGTCGGGATCGAGGACGTCGAGGACCTGTGGACGGACCTGGACGGCGCACTGCGGGCGGCGGGGCGCACGACCTGGGTCTGACCCCTTCGGGCGAGGGACCTGACGCTCCGTCGTCCGAGCCCCTGTCGGTCAGACCCGCTCCGCCTTGTGCGGGCGCGCCAGCAGGAGCCCGGCGAGGCGGTCGACCGGCAGGTCCTCGTGCAGCACCTGCACCACCGCCGACGTGATCGGCATCTCGACGCCCAACGAGGTCGCGAGCGCGAGCACCGAGCGGCACGACTTGACCCCCTCGGCGGTGCCGCCCGTCGCGACGACGGCCTCGTCGAGGCTCATGCCGCGCCCGATGTGCACACCGAGGGTGTGGTTGCGCGAGTCCGGGGACGCACAGGTCGCCATGAGGTCACCCATCCCGGCGAGACCCGGGAACGTGTCCGCGTCGGCCCCCAGCGCGAGCCCCAGCCGCGCGATCTCCACCAGGCCGCGCGTGATGACGGTCGCCATCGTGTTGAAGCCCATCCCCCGGCCCTGCGAGATCCCGACCGCGAGCGCGATGACGTTCTTGACGGCACCGCACAGCTCCACGCCCACGACGTCGGGGTTGGTGTACGGCCGGAAGTACGAGGAGGCGCACGCACGTGCGACGAGCTGGGCGGTCGCGTCGCTCGTCGACGCGACGACGGTGGCCGTCGGCTGGCGCTGCGCGATCTCCCGCGCGAGGTTGGGCCCCGACAGCACTGCGACACGGCTCGCGTCGATGCGCAGGCTCTGCGCCACCACCTCGCTCATCCGCTGGTCGGTGTCCAGCTCGACACCCTTCATCAGGGAGACGACCACCGCGTGCGCGGGCAGCGCGTCCGCGAGCGGGGCCAGGACCTCGCGCGCCCGCTGCGACGGGACGGCGACCGCGAGCACGTCGGCGTCGGCCACGGCGGCGCGTGCGTCGAGCGTGGCCGTCACCCCGGCGGGCAGCTCGATGCCCGGCAGGTAGCGCGTGTTGCGGCCGTCGCGCGCGATCTCCTCCACCGTCGCCGCATCGCGCCCCCACACGGTGACCGAGCAGCCCGCGTCGGCCAGGACCGCCGCGAACGTCGTCCCCCAGCTGCCGGAGCCGAGCACCGTGGCGCGCAGCGGGGCGTCCTGCGCGCTCACGCCGCCGCCTCGTCGCCGGCCGCGCGCCTGCGGCGCATGTCGTACCGCTCGGCGGGCGCCTGCTCGCCGCGGACCTGCTCGAGAAGGTCCGTGATGGCCGACATGACGCGGTCGGTGGCCTCGCGCAGCGTCGCGGTGTCCTGCGGCCGGTCGTACAGGTCGGACAGGTCGACAGGCGGCCCCGCCACGACCGTGGCCTTCTTGCGAGGGAAGGGCTTGAGCACCTTGCCGTAGGGCGCCAGCAGGTCCTGCATGCCCCACTGCGCGACGGGCACGACGGGCGCACGGGTCGTCAGCGCCAGACGGGCCACACCGGTGCGGCCCGTCATGGGCCACAGGTCGGGGTCCCGCGTGAGCGTCCCCTCGGGGAAGACCGCGACGCACTCCCCCGCCTCGACGGCCGTGACGGCCGACCGCAGGGAGTCCCCCGCAGCGGCGGTCTCACGGTGGACGGGGATCTGCCCCGTGGCCCGCAGGAGCGGTCCGACGACGGGCACGCGGAACAACGACGACTTGGCCAGCACGCGGGGCACGTGCCCGTGGTCCCACAGGTAGTGCGCGAACGTCAGCGGGTCCACCTCGGTCATGTGGTTGGCCACGGCGATGAACCCGCCCTCGGCGGGCAGGTGCTCGGCACCGTGCCAGTCAGGGCGGGTCGTCGCGAACAGGAGCGCACGCACGATCCGTGCGACGTTGCGGTAGGCGAGGTTGGAGCGCGACGGCGACGGCACGGGAACCGATGGTAGCCGGGGCGGGGCCGCTCGCGGTCCGCCGTCCGGGTCAGCGACGCCCGGTGTCCTCGCGGCTGAACTGCGCCCCGAGTGCCTCGAGCTTGTCGGTGAACCGCTCGTAGCCGCGGTCGATCAGGCTGATGCCCCGCACCGCCGACGTGCCCTTGGCCGCGAGCGCGGCGATCAGGTGGCTGAACCCGCCCCGCAGGTCGGGCACCTCGATCTCGGCCGCCGACAGGGGCGTGGGACCCGAGATGACGGCCGAGTGGTAGAAGTTGCGCTGACCGAAGCGGCACGGTCGCCCGCCCAGGCACTCCTTGTAGACCTGGATGGTGGCCCCCATGCCGACGAGCGCGTCGACGAACCCGAAGCGGTTCTCGTACACGGTCTCGTGGACGATCGACAGTCCACGCGCCTGCGTGAGCGCCACGACGAGCGGCTGCTGCCAGTCGGTCATGAACCCGGGGTGCACGTCGGTCTCGAGCTGGAGCGAGCGCAGGTCGCCGCCCGGGTGGAAGAACCGGATGCCGTCGTCGTCGATCGCGAACTCGCCGCCGACCTTGCGGAACGTGTTGAGGAACGTGGTCATCTCCGGCTGGGTGGCCCCGCGCACGTACACGTCACCGCCGGTCGCGAGCGCGGCGGACGCCCAGGAGGCGGCCTCGATGCGGTCGGCCAGCGCCGTGTGCTGGAATCCCACGAGCCGGTCGACGCCCTCGATCCGGATCACCCGGTCGGTGTCGACCGAGATGATCGCGCCCATCTTCTGCAGCACGTTGATGAGATCCATGATCTCGGGCTCGATCGCCGCGTTCGCCAGCTCGGTGATGCCCTCGGCGCGCACCGCGGTCAGCAGCAGCTGCTCGGTCGCCCCCACGCTGGGGTACGGCAGCGCGATCTTCGTGCCCTGCAGGCGGTACGGCGCGCGGATCCGGATGCCGTTGTCGGTCTTGTCCACCACCGCACCGAACTGGCGCAGGATGTCGAGGTGGAAGTTGATCGGCCGGTCGCCGATGCGGCACCCACCGAGGTCGGGGATGAAGGCCTCCCCGAGGCGGTGCAGCAGCGGGCCGCAGAAGAGGATCGGGATGCGGCTGGACCCCGCGTGCGCGTCGATGTCCGCCACGTGTGCGGACTCGACGTCCGTCGGGTCGAGGCTGATGGTGCCGGCGTCGTCGTCGATCTCGACCTTCACACCGTGCAGCCGGAGCAGGCCGGACACCACGGCGACGTCCCGGATCTGCGGCACGTTGCGCAGCTCGCTCGGCGTCTCGCCGAGGAGTGCGGCGACCATCGCCTTGGAGACGAAGTTCTTGGCCCCTCGGACGGTGATGCCGCCCCTCAGCGGGTTGCCACCGTCGACGTACAGCAGGTCGCTCATGTGCACATCGTCTCCCACGGAGCGGCCCCCGCGCTCCATCTGCGTGTCTTGATCTGCGGTCCTCGCAGAACCCTCACAACCGGCGCGGGCGGGCGCCCGGTCGCAACCGCGCGCCCGCCCCCGGCGACACCCCAGGTCAGGGGCGTCGGTGAGCTCAGGCGCCGCGCGTCGGACCGAGGTCCACGGTCACGACCGGGCGTGCGGGCCGGACGGCCACCGGCGGCAGGTGCTTGGCAGGCAGCGTCGCCGGACGCCAGGACTCCCGGTGCTGCTCGAACTCGGTGATCTCGTCGGCGTGCTGCAGCGTGAGCCCGATGTCGTCGAGCCCCTCCATGAGGCGCCAGCGCGTGTAGTCGTCGACCTGGAACGGCACGACGACGTCGTCGCACGTCACCGTCCGGGACGCGAGGTCGACCGTCACCTCGGTGCCCGGGCTGGTCTCGAGGATCTTCCAGAGCAGCTCGACGTCCTCCTGGGCGACCTGCGCCGCGAGGAGCCCCTGCTTGCCGGAGTTGCCGCGGAAGATGTCCGCGAACCGTGCCGAGATCACGACCCGGAAGCCGTAGTCCTTCAGCGCCCACACGGCGTGCTCACGCGACGAGCCGGTGCCGAAGTCGGGCCCGGCCACGAGGACCGACCCGGACCGGTAGGCGTCCTGGTTGAGCAGGAAGGCAGGGTCGCCCCGCCAGGCGGCGAACAGGGCGTCCTCGAACCCCGTGCGCGTGACCCGCTTGAGGTACACGGCGGGGATGATCTGGTCGGTGTCGACGTTGCTGCGACGCAGCGGGACGCCGACCCCGGTGTGCTGGGTGAACTTCTCCATGATGTTCCTACCTGGGTCTCGGGGGGCGTCAGACGGTCTGCAGCGCGTCGTCGGGCGTCAGCGGGCTGCCGTCCGGCACGGCCACGTCGGCGCCGAGGTCGGCGACGGACGACAGCGTGCCGCGGATGGCCGTGGCCGCCGCCACGAGCGGCGAGACGAGGTGGGTGCGTCCACCCTTGCCCTGGCGCCCCTCGAAGTTGCGGTTCGACGTCGACGCCGAGCGCTCCTGCGGCGCGAGCTGGTCGGGGTTCATGCCGAGGCACATCGAGCAGCCGGCGTTGCGCCACTCGGCACCGAAGTCGAGGAAGATCTGGTCGAGCCCCTCGGCCTCGGCCTGCAGCCGCACGCGCGCCGAGGCGGGGACCACGAGGACGCGCACGTCGTCGGCCTTCTTGCGGTCCTTGACGAGCTTGGCGACGGCCCGCAGGTCCTCGATGCGCCCGTTGGTGCAGGAGCCGATGAAGACCGTGTCGACCTTGATGTCGCGCAGCGGCTGTCCCGGGACCAGGCCCATGTACTCGATCGCCCGCTCGGCGGCCACGCGCTCGTTGGCGTCGGCGATCTCCTCCGGGACCGGGACGTTGCCGGACAGCGGCAGGCCCTGGCCGGGGTTGGTGCCCCAGGTGACGAACGGCTCGAGGTCGGCGGCCTCGAGCACGACCTCGGCGTCGAAGACCGCGTCGTCGTCGGTGCGCAGCGTGCGCCAGTACTCGACGGCCGCGTCCCAGTCGGCACCCTCGGGAGCGTGCGGGCGGCCCTTGAGGTACTCGAACGTGGTCTCGTCCGGCGCGATCATCCCCGCGCGGGCCCCGGCCTCGATCGACATGTTGCAGATCGTCATCCGCCCCTCCATCGAGAGGTTGCGGATGGCCTCGCCGCGGTACTCCAGGACGTAGCCCTGGCCGCCGCCGGTGCCGATCTTGGCGATGATCGCCAGGATGATGTCCTTCGCGCTCGCGCCGATCGGGAGCGCGCCGTTGACGGTGATCGCCATGGTCTTGAACGGTGCCAGCGGCAGGGTCTGCGTCGCGAGGACGTGCTCGACCTCGCTCGTGCCGATGCCGAACGCGAGGGCGCCGAACGCGCCGTGCGTCGAGGTGTGGGAGTCGCCGCAGACGACGGTCAGCCCGGGCTGCGTGAGCCCCAGCTGCGGCCCCACCTGGTGCACGATCCCCTGGTCCGCGTCGCCCAGCGAGTGCAGCCGCACGCCGAACTCGGCCGCGTTGTTGCGCAGGGTCTGGATCTGTGTCCGGCTGGTCAGGTCGGCGATCGGCAGGTCGATGTCGAGCGTCGGCGTGTTGTGGTCCTCGGTGGCGAGGGTGAGGTCGGGACGACGTACCGGCCGACCGGCGAGGCGGAGCCCCTCGAAGGCCTGCGGGCTCGTGACCTCGTGCACCAGGTGCAGGTCGATGTACAGCAGGTCCGGCGCACCGTCCGTGCCACGGCGCACGACGTGCGCCTCCCAGACCTTCTCCGCCAGCGTGCCGGCCATGTTCGTCGTTCCTCTCGTCCGGGCGGGGGCCTCCCGGGTCACCGAGTCGATGACCATCCGCCGAGGGCCATGTGCCCTCCGGCTTGCATCTCAGCCTTCGAGACGCCAATATCGACCTATGGACAACTCTAGCGGAGTCGGCGTCCTGGACAAGGCCGCGTCGGTGCTGAGCGCCCTGGAGGCCGGACCCGCGACCCTCGCACAGCTCGTCGCCGCCACCCATCTTGCACGCCCGACGGCCCATCGCCTCGCAGTTGCGCTCGAGCACCACCGTCTCGTGGCGCGCGACCTGCAGGGCAGGTTCGTGCTGGGGCCGCGCCTGTCGGAGCTCGCGACCGCGGCCGGGGAGGATCGGCTGCTGGCCGCCGCCGGCCCCGTCCTGGCGCTCCTGCGCGACCACACCGGGGAGAGCGCACAGCTCTACCGCCGTCAGGGCGACCAGCGGATCTGCGTGGCGGCCGCCGAGCGCCCCATCGGGCTGCGCGACTCGATCCCCGTCGGCGCGACGCTCACCATGCAGGCCGGGTCCGCCGCGCAGGTGCTGCTGGCGTGGGAGGAGCCCGACCGGCTGCACCGTGGGCTGCAGGGCTCCAAGTTCACGGCGACGATCCTGTCGGGCGTCCGGCGCCGGGGCTGGGCGCAGTCGGTCTCGGAGCGCGAGGTCGGCGTCGCGTCGGTGTCCGCACCCGTCCGCGGGCCGTCCGGCCGCGTCGTCGCTGCCGTGTCGGTCTCCGGACCGCTCGAGCGGCTCTCACGGCAGCCGGGCCGCCTGCACGCCGCGGCCGTGGTCTCGGCCGCGAACCGCCTCACCGAGGTCCTGCGGCGCACCGCGGACTGAGCACGCACGTCGGGCCCGGGGACCGGTGCAGCGCACCGACCCCGGGCTCCGTGCTGCGCCGTCGGGTCCTGGGCTGCGCGGGCGCCCGGG
>NZ_JADGMY010000010.1 GCF_015234515.1 Cellulomonas sp. | reverse complement strand
TAGAGTGTGTCCGTACAGATAAGCGGTTCGCGGGTTCAAGTCCCGTTAGCCACCCCAGCAAGTCGCAGGGCGTCGACCTCGGTCGGCGCCCTGCGTGCTTTGCAGGATCATGCCCCGGGCAGCAGGCCCTTCTTGACGCTCGTGGCGACGACGTCCGCAGCGATCCTGCGGGCCTGGGCGGAGTCCGGTCCGGGTGCGGCCGGCATCAGGGCGGCGCGGTAGTAGCGCAGCTCGTCGATGCTCTCGAGGATGTCGGCGAGCGCGCGGTGGCCGCCATTCTTCTCGGGGGACGCGAAGTACACGCGGGGGTACCAGCGACGGGCGAGCTCCTTGATCGAGGAGACGTCCACGATCCGGTAGTGCAGGTGCCCGACGAGCTCGGGCATGTCGCGCTCGAGGAAGGCCTTGTCGGTGCCGACCGAGTTGCCCGCCAGCGGGGCCTTGCCCGGGTCGGGGACCCACGTGCGCACGTACTCGAGCACCTGGGCCTGCGCGTCGGCGAGGGTCACGCCGCGCTCGAGCTCGGGGAGCAGGCCCGACGTCGTGTGCATGGTGCGCACGAAGTCGCCCATCTGGGCGAGCGCCTCCGGCGGTGGCGCGATGACGACGTCGACCCCCTCACCGAGGATGTTGAGCTCGGAGTCGGTGACCACGGCGGCGACCTCCACGAGGGCGTCGTGGACCAGGTCGAGCCCGGTCATCTCGCAGTCCACCCACACGATGCGGTCGGTGCTGGACTGGAGGCCGCTGGCGGCGGTGGTCGCGGTGGTGGGTGCGTCGTCGGAGGTGCTCGTCACGTCGACAGACTAGGACCCGTGAGGGGTCACCGGTCGCCGCTCGACGGGGGAAGGCGTGTCCCCGCCCTCTCGTCGGCGGCGGTGGGCGGCCCCGGCACCGGGGGAAGCGTGGCCGCCAGGGCCGTCGCCGCGACGACGAGGACGGCCGCGGCCGCTCCGAGCGCCCGCGCCGCCTCCCACGAGGTGCCCGCCCACAGCGTCGCGCCCAGGACCACGCCGCCGGCCAGCGCCCCGAGGGCCGCCCGGCCGAGCCAGCGCAGCGCAGCACGCCCCGCCCTGGCGTACCAGGGTGCCCGGGGGACCGCGGCGCGGCCGTCGTGGCGGCCCATCACGCGCGGCGCCCGCCGGCGGCGGGGACGCGGGCGGGCGTGAGCACGGGGTCATGGTGCCACGGCTCACGCCGTGGGCGCCCACGTCGACCTGGCGGACGGGCCGCGGACGCCGGACCGCCGGGCCGCCGGATCCGGTGGCCGGCCGTGGGCGTCTCCCCGTGGTCTGGCGTCGGGTTCGCGCACCGGCTGCCGCGTCGACCGGCGGAGCAGGTCGACCTGGTCCCGGCGATGGACCTCGTAGGTGCTGAGGGGGTGCATGGTGTCCTCCTGCGGACATGACGGGGCGCACCCCCTCGCGGGGGTGTGCTCGTGGTGGATGGGTACCTCCAGGGCACCAGAGGGGCCCGCGCGCTGTCACCACATTTCCGGCGTCGTGGCGGCCGTGGCAGGATTCCAGGCGTCCACCGGTGGGTCGCCCGCCGACGCATCCCGCTGGAGGTGACGTGACGTCGCGAGAGCCCGCGCCGCCGGTCGAGGAGCACGAGGACGTCGTCGCCGCCGCACCGGACGAGACGGCCGCCCCGGGCGCGGCCACCGAGCCCGACGCGGAGACCGCCCGGGACGAGGTCGACGCGGCGGACGAGACCCCCGAGGACACCGCCCGGGACGCGGCCACGTCGAGCGTCGACTCCCCGCGGGTCTCGCGCCGCGAGCGCGCTCGCGGGGTCGCGCGGACCTGGGCGCTGCCCGCGGGCGTCGGGCTGCTGGTGGCGGCCGTCTACACGGTCTACTCGCTGGTCCAGTGGCAGGCGTTCGTCGTCCGGTCGTGGGACCTCGGGATCTTCACGCAGCTCGCGTCGCGCTACGCGGCGTTCGAGGCGCCGATCGTCCACATCAAGGGTCCCGAGTACCACCTGCTGGGCGACCACTTCCACCCGCTGCTCGTGCTGCTCGGCCCGGTGTACGCGGTCTTCCCGCACGCGTTCACGTTGCTCGTCGTGCAGAACGTGATGTTCGGGCTGGCCGCCGCGGTGATCACGCGCGCGGCGATCCCGCTGCTGGGACGCGTCGTCGGCGTGCTCGTCGGCGTCGCGGCCGGCCTGAGCTGGGGTCTGCAGTACGCGGTCGATGCGCAGTTCCACGAGATCGCGTTCGCGGTCCCGCTGCTGGCCATCGCCCTCGTGGGAGTGCTGCGCGAGCAGTGGCGCACGGCCGTCGTCGCGGGGGCGCTGCTCGCCCTGGTGAAGGAGGACCTCGGGCTGACGACCGCCGTGCTCGGGGTGGTCCTCGCGTGGCGCTCGCGGCGCCCCGCCATGCTGTGGCTCTCCGCGTGGGGCGTCGGGGCGTTCGTGCTCGCGACGCGCGTGGTGCTGCCCTCGCTGAACCCGGACGGGGAGTGGGCGTACGGGTCCAGGCTCGACCTGGCCGCCGCGTTGTCGGACCCCCTCGCGCTGTACGCGCCCGCCAAGGGCTACACGCTGTGGCTGCTCGTGATCGTCACCGGCGCGATCGCGCTGCGCTCGCCGTTCGTGCTGCTCGCCGCCCCGACCCTGGGGTGGCGCTTCCTGTCGGCCGAGCCCGGCTACTGGGAGCCCACGTGGCACTACAGCGCCGTGCTCCTGCCCATCGCGTACGTGGCGATGCTCGACGGCATCGATCGTGCGCGGCGCGGGCGGGTGCGCTGGCTGCGGCGGTACAGCCGGTACGCGCCGGTCGTGGGGCTGACGGCGTCACTCATGCTGATGTCGCAGCTGCCCCTGTGGCAGCTGACGAACCCGGGCTTGCACTTCGGTGCGCCGCGCGAGCAGGCCGCTCGGGACACGTTGGCTGTGATCCCGGACGGCGCCGTCGTCGAGTCGGACATCGGTCTGATGTCGTACCTCGTCGACCGCACGGACGTGTACTACCTGGGCAACCAGAACCCCGTGCCGGAGTACCTGGTGATCGACCGGCAGGGCGGTGGGACGCCGCAGGAGTGGGGCGACGTCCTGCAGGTCGCGCAGATGCTGCACCCGGAGGCGGCGTTCGAGCTGGTGCACGTGCAGGACGGGTACGAGGTGGCGCGGGTCGTCGAGGGCGGGTGACCGCGCCCGGCCACGCGGACCCCGACGGCCGACATCGTCAGCGCTTCTCGTCCGCGCGCAGGGTGCGAGCGTGCTCGGGGCGCAGGAGCGGGGGATGGAGCGTCCGGACGCCCTCGGTCCGGGCCTCGAACAGCGCGGCGGGCCGCCCCCGCCCCTGAGGCGGCCGCACCTCGTCGGTTTGCGCCGGGCGCACGAGGCCGGTCGTCTGCTGCACCCATCGGCGGAAGTTGGAGCGGTCGAGCCGCACGCCCCACACGGCCTCGTAGACGTGCTGGAGCTCGCCGAGCGTGAACGTGGGCGGGCAGAACGCGGTGGCGAGCGACGTGTACTCGATCTTGGCCGCGACCCGGTCGAACGCGTCGGCGAGGACGCGCGCGTGGTCGAACGCCAACGCGGGCGCGTCGTCGACGTCACTGTCGTGGTTGCCGCCCCGCAGCCCCGGCAGGTTGAGGTCGTCGACGTCCCACCAGCGGGCGTTGCGGGCGTCCGAGCCCGCCTGCGGGTCCGGGAGGTCGGGTGCGAAGGCGACGTGCGCGACCGAGACCACCCGCATCCGCGGGTCCCGGCCGGGCGTGCCGTACGTGCGCAGCTGCTCGAGGTGCCAGTCCGTGCGGGTCAGGCCCGTCTCCTCCGCGAGCTCGCGCCACGCGGCGTCGGCGATGTCCTCGTCGATGTCGACGAACCCGCCGGGCAGGGCCCAGGCTCCCGCGTACGGGTCCGCCGACCGCGCGATGAGCAGGACCTTGAGCGCGCCGTCGCGCACCGTGAAGATCGCCAGGTCCACGGTCACGGCGAACGGCGGGTAGTCGCCGGGGTCGTAGCCCTCGGGCGCTGCGTGCCCGGCGGGGTCGGTGCCGCTCACCGCGACTCCTCGAGGCGGATCCGGCGGGCGGTCAGGTCGGTCAGCGCCTTGATCGCGGTCGGGGCCGACACCGCGGCCGTGAGGTCGGTCAGGACGGTGACGATGGTCGCGCCGCCGCGCCGCGCGTCCACGGCGGTCGCCGCGACGCAGAAGTCGGTGGCGATCCCCACGACGTCCACGCACGCGATGTTCCGGGCGAGCAGCAGACCCGCGAGCTGACGGTCGTCCGGGGGCTCGACGACGCGCCCCTGGAACCCCGAGTAGTCCTGCCGCGACTCGCCCTTGACGACGTGGACGGTGCGCTCCGGCAGCACGAGGTCCGGGTGGTACTCGGCACCCGGTGTGCCGGCGACGCAGTGCACGGGCCACGTCGTCACGTAGTCCGGGTCGCCGTCCGCGGCGAAGTGGCCGTCGTTGGTGTCCGGCAGGGGCGCGTGCCAGTCCCGCGTCGCGACGACGGTGTCGTACCGGTCGCCGCGCCGGCGCAGGTAGTCGGTGATGCGCGCCGCGACGTCGGCGCCGCCGGCGACCGCCAGCGCACCGCCCTCGCAGAAGTCGTTCTGCACGTCCACGACGATCAGTGCACTCTTCATGCTGTGGCTCCCATCAGGTTGCCGATGTCGGTCGGGTCAGCGGCCAGGCGGGGTGCCCGGTGCGAGGTCCAGGTCGGTGGCGGTCAGCTCGGTAGGCGATCTTGCGCCCGCCCGTGCCGCCCTTGCATCGTGAGCTCGTCGTGGTCGGTCAGCAGCGCGGTGCTGGGGACGTCGGGTCGAGTTCTTGTGGTCACGGTGACCACTGTTGCACCCCGAGATGCACCGCGCCAGCGATGATGGTCGAGTTGACCATAAAGAGTGACCGGTGTGAGCGGGTGTGCGCTCTGCTGTCGCGCGAAGGACACCGGGTCGGAACGGCGCCCGTCACCCGCGGCGCGGAGCAGCACCTCAGTGCGGCGCCCCCGGCAGGACTCGAACCTGCAACCTACGGATTAGAAGGCCGTTGCTCTATCCATTGAGCTACGGGGGCCAGTGGCGACCAGCGTAGTGGGGGTCCGTCGGGCGCCCTCCGGCGTGTCCGCGGACGACTCCGGCAGCAGACCCGTGACGTGTCACCCGCGCGCCGCGTTTGGCCTGGTCAGATGTGGGACCGACAATGGGTCCGTGAGTGCGCAGCCTGGAACCGTGCCTGCGCAGACGTCAGTGCCTGCGCCGGGTGACTTCGGCGAGCCGTCGGCTGCCCAGCAGATCCTGGCCCGGCCGCTCGCGCAGACGTCGCTGCTGGACGCGGTGCGCGATCTGCGCCGCGACGTCGAGGCCACGACGTTCCCGCTCGAGATCGAGGGTGTGGAGGAGGCGCGGGCGTCCCGTGGCCGCCTGGTCGACCAGCTCGACGAGCACCTCGTGCCGCGTCTGACCGAGCTGTCGGCGCCCGCCGTCGTCGTGGTCGCCGGCTCGACGGGCGCGGGCAAGTCGACCCTCGTGAACTCGCTCGTCGGGCGGGAGGTGAGCGCCGCGGGCGTCCTGCGCCCGACTACGCGTGAGCCCGTGCTCGTCCACCACCCCCTGGACACGGACCTGCTGTCGCACCACCCGGTGCTCGACGAGGTGCAGGCCGTCGCGTCCGACACCGTGCCACGCGGCATCGCGATCCTCGACGCCCCCGACCTGGACTCCGTCCTCGACGCCAACCGGGACACCGCCCACCGGCTGCTCGAGGCGGCGGACCTGTGGCTCTTCGTCACCACCGCGTCCCGGTACGGCGACGCGCTGCCCTGGCAGGTGCTCCGGTCGGCCGTCGAGCGCAGCACGTCCGTGGCGATGGTGCTCAACCGCGTGCCGGTCGCCTCGATGCCCACCGTCCGCGGTGACCTGCTCGACCGGCTGCGCGCGCACGGCCTGGCGGGGTCGCCCCTCTTCGTCATCCCGGACGTCGGCCCGCACTCCGGGCCCCTGACGCCCGCCGTCGTCGCGCCCGTCCTGCGGTGGCTGACCATGCTCGCCGGACCGGACCGGGCGCGCACGGTCGTCGCGCGCACCCTGCGCGGCGCGCTCGCCGCGCTGCGGCCCTGGGTCGACGAGCTCGCGGAGGCCGTGCAGGACCAGGCCGACGCGGCCGCGCGCATCGGGCAGACGCTCGACGAGGCGACGGCCGCGCCGGGCGACGCCGCCGCGGAGACGGTCCGCGCCGGTGCGGTGGCCGACGGCGCGGTGCGCGCGCGCTGGGCGCAGCTGGTGGCCAAGGGCGCGCCGTTCTCGCGGCTCGTGGGCCGCTCCGGACGCGTGCGCGGCTCCGCCCGCACGGCCCGTGCCCGTGGCGCCGCCGTCGCGCCGCTGATGGGCGACCTCACCGAGTCGACGACCTCCGTGCTGACCGCCGTCGGGCACCGGGGGAGCGCGGCGCTGCGGGCGGCGCTCACCGGCCCGTCGGCGCCCCCTGGTGGCGCGTCGGTGCTCGAACGCTGGCCGGACGGCGAGGCGTCGCGCGCGGCGGCCGCCGAGCGGGCCGCGCGCGCCTGGACCGGTGAGGGCGCCCGCGTCGTGCGTGTCGCGCTGGCCGGCAGCGGGGCGGACTCCCGGCGCCGCGCGCGGGTCGGCAAGGCCGTCGGCGAGGAGGCGCTGACCGCCATGGCGCTCGCGGCCGCGGCCGGCCTGGACGAGGCGGCGTCGGCGGTCCGCACGCTGCTCGGCCCCGCGGGTGACGACGTCGTGTCGGAACTGCGCGAGGACCTGGTGCGCCGTGCGCGTGCGCAGGTGGACCTCGAGCGGACCATCGCGGACCGCACGCTCGACGACCCGGACCTCGCAGCCGACGCCTCGTCGCGCCTGCGGCTGCGCCTCGCCGTCCTCAAGGGGCTGACATGAGCGACGACCCGACGAGCACCACGACGGTCCCCGTCGTCACCCGCGACGCGCGTCCCACGCGCGAGGTCCGCGTCCAGCCCGGTGGAGCCGTGCGTGGCGAGACCACGGCCGCGCTCGACGAGCGGGTCGACGCGCTCGACGGTGCGCTCGCAGTCGGCGGGACACGGTTCGACCCCGCCGTGGTGGTGAGCGTCGCAGCGACGATCGACCGCGTCCGTGAGCGTCTCGCGCTCGGGGTCGACCACACCGTCGTCGCGCTCGCCGGGGGCACGGGATCCGGCAAGTCGAGCCTGTTCAACGCCGTCAGCGGTCTGCAGTTCGCTGACGTGGGCGTACGCCGGCCGACCACCTCGCGCGTCACCGCGTGCGTGTGGGGCGCCGACGGCGGGCCGCTGCTCGACTGGATCGGCGTCGAGCCCGAGCACCGGATCGAGCGCGAGAGCGTGCTCGACGGCGACAGCGAGGCCGCGCTGCGCGGCCTGGTCCTGCTCGACCTGCCCGACCACGACTCGATCGCCCCCGAGCACCGCGAGGTCGTCGACCGGGTGCTGCCGCAGGTCGACCTGCTCGTCTGGGTCGTCGACCCGCAGAAGTACGCCGACAACGCCCTGCACTCCGGCTACCTGCGCCGCATGACCGGCCGGGACGCGTCGATGCTGCTCGTCCTCAACCAGGTCGACACCGTGCCGCCCGCCGTGCGCGGCGACCTGGTCCAGGACGTCCGGCGGCTGCTCGTGGAGGACGGGCTGCCGGACGTCGAGGTGCACGAGGTGTCGGCGGTCACGGCGGAGGGCGTGGCCGGGCTGCGCGCCGCCATCGCCGACGCCGTCGACCGTCGGTCGGTCGCCGCGGTGCACGCCGACGCCGAGATCGCCGACGCCGCGCGCCTGGTCCAGTCCCAGACGGCGGCTCGCGAACCCGCGCCGAGCGCGCTGGCGGTCGGCGTGGTCGTGGACCGGTTGTCCGCGGCGGCCGGACTGACCGCCGTCGGTGACGCGGTGGCGGCTGCCGTGCGCGGCGGCGCGGGCACACCGCCGCGGCTCGGTGAGGTGCACGCCGACGGTGTCGGGCTCGCGCGGGCGTCGTGGCTCTCGAGCGTCACGCAGGGTCTGCCGCAGCTCTGGGCGGCCGACCTGCGCTCGCGCGTCGCGACGACGGCCGAGCTGCGCCTGGCGGTGACGGACGCGCTCGCACACGTCCCGCTCGCCGCCCGACGCTCACGTGCCGCAACCGTGCTGCTGATCCTGGCGGCCGTCGCCGGCGCGGCGGGGCTCGTCGGTGCGGGGCTCCTGCTGGCGGACCGCCTCGGTGCCGCGACGCCGTGGCTGCCGGCGACGTCCCTGGTGGCCGGGCTCCTCGGGCTGGCCGTGCTCCTGCTCGCGGCGTCGACGATCGTGCGGCGCCGTGCGGCCCGCGCCCGGGGTGCACGTGTCGTCGCCGACGGCCGGGCGGCGATCGAGTCGGCAGCCCGCGTCCGGCTGCTGGCGCCGACCCAGGACGTGCTGGCCGAGCACCGGCACGCGCGCGAGCTCGCGGCGCAGGCGCTCGGCGAGAGCTGACACCGGCACCGGCGGACCACCGCCGGTGCGAGCCGACCACAGCCCCTGCGCTCGGCGCCCTCGTCCACCGATGCGTCCGCCGGCACCCTGCGCTGCCCGCTCCGCGGTCGACGATGGCGGCTCGACGCCCCGCGCTCGCGGGGCCACGGCAGACAGGGGACCACGATGGGAACGCACACCCAGGACGTGACGGTCGTCGGATGGGTCGGCTCCGACCTGCGCAGCTACCACCTCGACGGGGTCGGGGGAGTCCCGTACGCGCAGTTCCGCCTCGCGTCGACGCGCCGCGTGCTCGACCGGCAGTCCGGGGCCTTCCGCGACGGACCGACGCTGTGGTTCACGGTCAAGGCGTGGCGCACCGCAGCGGTCAACCTCGACGCGTCGCTCGCCAAGGGTGACCCCGTGGTCGTGGTGGGGCGCCTGGGGCAGTCGGAGTGGGTCGCGCCGGACGGCGCGCCGCGCACCGAGCTGGTGCTCGAGGCGCTGGCCGTGGGGCACGACCTGAGCTTCGGCACCACCAAGTTCCGTCGGACGCTGTCGGGACCGCGGCGTGCCCGCGAGGACCAGGCCGACGCGGTCCCGGACGACGTCAGCGGTCTGGCCGAGGCGCCCGACGGTCCCGGCCCGGTGCTCACCGACGACCCGTGGGCCTCCACCCCCGACGTGCCGTCCGCGGGCGACGAGCCGCCCGCGGACGAGTCGGACGCGGCGGCGGGCGAGGCCGCCCCGGACCTCGCCGGTGCCGCCGCGCCCGGATCGCGGGCCGAACGGGCGCTGGCCGGACGCGGGTGATCGCCTAGGCTGGTGGATCGGCACCCGGCGCCCGCGGCCGGGCCGTGACAGCGCGACTCCCTGCACGCACTCCCGTGCGTCCAGGGGCCGCGCGCCCCGGCCCCGCGGCACCACCAGAACCTACGAGGAGCGGACGAGCACTCAGTGGCTGAGTTCATCTACACCATGTACAAGGCGCGCAAGGCGCACGGCGACAAGGTCATCCTCGACGACGTCTCCCTCAACTTCCTGCCCGGCGCGAAGATCGGCGTCGTCGGCCCCAACGGTGCCGGCAAGTCGACGATCCTCAAGATCATGGCCGGCCTCGACCAGCCGTCGAACGGCGAGGCGCGTCTCTCGCCCGGGTACACGGTCGGCATCCTGCAGCAGGAGCCGCCGTTGAACGAGGAGAAGACGGTCCTCGGCAACGTCGAGGAGGGCGTCGCCGAGATCAAGGGCAAGCTCGACCGGTACAACGAGATCTCCGCCCTCATGGCCGACCCCGACGCCGACTTCGACACGCTGCTGGCCGAGATGGGTCAGCTGCAGGAGGCCATCGACGCCGCGGACGCGTGGGACCTCGACGCCCAGCTCGAGCAGGCGATGGACGCGCTGCGGTGCCCGCCGCCGGACGCCGACGTCACCGTGCTCTCGGGCGGTGAGCGCCGCCGGGTCGCGCTGTGCAAGCTCCTCCTGGAGAAGCCCGACCTGCTGCTCCTCGACGAGCCCACGAACCACCTGGACGCCGAGAGCGTGCTCTGGCTGGAGGCGCACCTCAAGGACTACCCCGGCGCCATCCTCGCCGTCACCCACGACCGGTACTTCCTCGACCACGTCGCCGAGTGGATCTGCGAGGTCGACCGCGGACGCCTCTACCCGTACGAGGGCAACTACTCGACGTACCTGGAGAAGAAGGGCGAGCGCCTGGCGATCCAGGGCAAGAAGGACGCGAAGCTCGCCAAGCGACTCAAGGACGAGCTCGAGTGGGTGCGGTCCAACGCCAAGGGCCGGCAGACCAAGTCCAAGTCGCGTCTCGCGCGCTACGAGGAGATGGCCGCCGAGGCGGACCGCACGCGCAAGCTCGACTTCGAGGAGATCCAGATCCCGCCGGGCCCGCGCCTGGGCTCGATCGTGCTGGAGGCGTCGAACCTCGAGAAGGGCTTCGACGGGCGCGTGCTCATCGACGGGCTCAGCTTCACGCTGCCGCGCAACGGCATCGTCGGCGTGATCGGCCCCAACGGCGTCGGCAAGACGACGCTGTTCAAGACGATCGTCGGTCTCGAGCCGCTCGACGGCGGTGACCTCAAGGTCGGCGAGACCGTCTCGATCTCCTACGTCGACCAGTCCCGTGGTGGCATCGACCCCAAGAAGACGCTGTTCGAGGTCGTCTCCGACGGGCTCGACTTCCTCAAGGTCGGCAACGTCGAGATGCCGTCGCGCGCCTACGTCGCCGCGTTCGGCTTCAAGGGCCCGGACCAGCAGAAGCCAGCGGGCGTGCTGTCAGGCGGTGAGCGCAACCGCCTGAACCTCGCGCTCACCCTCAAGCAGGGCGGCAACCTGCTGCTGCTCGACGAGCCGACCAACGACCTCGACGTCGAGACGCTCGGCTCGCTGGAGAACGCGCTGCTCGAGTTCCCCGGCTGCGCCGTCGTCGTCTCCCACGACCGGTGGTTCCTCGACCGTGTGGCGACGCACATCCTGGCGTACGAGGGCACCGCGGAGAACCCGGGCAACTGGTACTGGTTCGAGGGCAACTTCGCGTCGTACGAGGAGAACAAGGTCCAGCGCCTCGGTCCGGACGCCGCGCGTCCGCACCGCGTGACCTACCGGAAGCTGCGCCGCGACTGACCCGCGGTCGACGACGGCCCGGACGAGCACTCCTCGTCCGGGCCGTCGTTCGTCATGGACGGGTCGACAGGTGGCCGGGCTGCCGGTCGGGCAGACTGACGGGCATGACGGACCCCGAGGTCGACGACACGACGGAGCCCGAGGTCAGCGGCTCGTCCGTGACGTCCGACGGGGCGGTGAGCGGGCTGCTCGACGCGCTCGAGCGCCTGCAGCAGCGGCTCGCGACGCTCGCGCTCCCGCTGGAGGCGCCCGGTGTCGCCGAGGCGCGTGCCGACCGGGCCGCCGCGCTCGCGCAGCTCGACGACTACCTGCTCCCGCGCCTGCGGGCACGCTCGGCGCCCCTGCTCGTCGTCGTCGGCGGGTCCACCGGCGCCGGGAAGTCCACTCTCGTCAACTCGCTGCTGGGCGTCCAGGTCTCGGCGCCCGGCGTGCTGCGCCCCACCACCCGGGCGCCCGTCCTCGTGCACCACCCCCTGGATGAGCGCTGGTACTCCACCGACCGCGTCCTGCCCGGTCTCGCACGTCTCACCGCCGCACCCGTGACGGGCGACGCGCCCGCGGGCAGCGGCGTCGCCGACACGGCGCGGGCCCTGCGGCTCGTCGCGTCCCCGGCGCTGCCGCGCGGGCTGGCGCTGCTCGACGCGCCCGACGTCGACTCGGTGGACGTCGAGAACAGGCGCCTCGCCGCGCAGCTCCTCGACGCGGCCGACCTGTGGCTGTTCGTCACGACCGCCGCGCGGTACGCCGACGCCGTCCCGTGGGACCTGCTGCACCGGGCGGCGCAGCGGCACGCGCAGGTCGCCCTGGTCGTCGACCGCGTCGACCCGGGGACCGAGGAGGTCGCCGCCGACCTGCGGCGGATGATGGACGAGAACGGCTTGCCGGACGCGCGGCTCTTCCTCGTTCCCGAGTCCCCGCTGGTCGACGGGCTGCTGCCCGAGTCGGCCGTGTCCGACGTCGCGACCTGGCTCACGGCGCTGGGCGCGGACGCTCCCGCACGTGAGGCGGTCGCGCTCGCCACCCGGGACGGCGTCGTCGGCGACCTGGCCCGGCGCGCGCAGGTGCTCGCCGACGCGGCGGACGTGCAGGTCGCCACCGACCGTCGGCTCCGCGAGGTGGTGGCGGCCGCCTACGCCGACGCGGCGACGCACGTGCAGCTGGCGACGTCCGACGGCGCGATGCTGCGCGGCGAGGTCCTGGCCCGCTGGCAGGAGTTCGTCGGGACCGGTGAGCTGCTGCGCTCGGTCGAGCAGGGCGTCGGCCGGCTGCGCGACGCGGTCACGGCGTTCTTCCGCGGCACGCCGACGCAGGCGCCGCGCGTCGAGCAGGCGATCGCGCACGGCCTGACGGCCGTCGTGCTCGACGCCGCCGACGCGGCCGCCGAGCGCACGCACGCCGCGTGGCGCGGCGACCCCGCGGGCGCTGCGCTGCTCCCGGGTCTGGACCT
The DNA here is from genome assembly GCF_015234515.1 of Cellulomonas sp. Classification (GTDB taxonomy): domain Bacteria; phylum Actinomycetota; class Actinomycetes; order Actinomycetales; family Cellulomonadaceae; genus Cellulomonas. The sequence goes on along the minus strand of NZ_JADGMY010000010.1, from coordinate 240,323 downwards.
GGCGCGCGCGTCGACGACGCTGCGGGCCGAGGTCGACGCGCAGGTGCGCGGGTGGCAGTCGGACGTGCTGGAGCTCGTGCGGGAGCAGGGCGAGTCGCGGCGGGGGACCGCCCGCTACCTGTCGTTCGGGGTCAACGCGGCCGGCGTGAGCCTCATGGTGCTCGCGTTCGCGTCGACGGGCGGGTTGACGGGCATCGAGGTCGGCATCGCCGGCGGTACCGCGGTCGTCGCGCAGAAGCTCCTGGAGGCGGTCTTCGGGGACGACGCGGTCCGTCGGCTGACCACCTACGCGCGCGAACGCCTCGACGCGCGCGTCGACGGCGTGCTCGCCCGGGAGGCCGAGCGGTACACCGCGCAGCTCGACGCGCTGGGGTCCGCCGACGTCGACGCGACCGCGCTGCGTGCTGCGGGCCGGGACGTCGAGCGGGCGGCGAGCGCCGAGCGGTCGGTGCGCCCGGAGGCGGTCCCCGGCTCGGCTCCCGCAGTGAGCAACGCCCTGCGCGGTGCAGGCGCGTCCACCGGTGCGGCAGGCCCGCGACGCGACGCACCGCACGGGGCGGACCGCGACCAGCCCGACGCCCGGCGTCCCGGGTTCTGGCGTCGGCTGCTCGGCGGGACGCAGGACGACGCATGAGCCTCACCCTCGACGAGCGCGTGGGCGCGCTCGACGCCGCGCTGGACGCCGGAGACGGCCGGTTGCCCGCGACGCTGGTCACGCAGACGCGCGACCTGCTGGCTCGGGTACGCGAGCGCGCCGGGCTGTCGGCCGAGCACACCGTGGTGGCGCTCGCGGGTGCGACCGGCTCGGGCAAGTCGTCCCTGTTCAACGCGCTCGTCGGCGCCGACCTGGCCGGTACGGGGGTGCAGCGTCCGACGACGTCCCACCCGCTGGCCGTCGTCGTGGGGGACGACCCGGACGGTGACGGGCCCGCCCGGCTGCTCGACTGGCTCGAGGTCGGGCGTCGTCACGCCCTGCCGGCCGGGCCGCCCGGCGCGCCCCCCGACGGCGGTCAACGGCGCGGGGCCGCCGTCCGCGGTGCCCGGCTCGCCGACGGACTGGTGCTGCTGGACCTGCCCGACCACGACTCGGTCGTCGTGGAGCACCGCGTGCGGGCCGAACGGCTGGTGTCCCGTGCCGACCTGCTGGTCTGGGTCGTGGACCCGCAGAAGTACGCCGACGCCGCGCTGCACGAGCGGTACCTGCGCCCGCTGGCGGGGCACGACGACGTGGTCGTGCTCGTCCTGAACCAGGCGGACCGGCTCAGCGCGGGCGACGTCGACTCCGTCCTGGGCGACCTGCGTCGGCTCGCCGCCGCCGACGGCCTGGAGCGTGCCCGGGTCCTCGCCGCGTCCGCACGGACGGGCGCCGGTGTCGACGACCTGCGGGCACTGGTCGCGCAGGCCGTCGAGCGACGCGAGGCGACGAACCAGCGCTTCGGTGCCGATCTGCGCGCCGCGGCCCGTGGCGTCGCGGACGCCTGCGGTCCGGAGCCGCGCGGCCGCCGCCGTGACGTGGCCACCGACCGGCTGCTCGACGCGCTCGAGGACGCCGCGGGCGTGCCGACCGTGGTCACGGCCGTGCGGCGGTCGGCGGTGCGTCGCGCCGGCGCCCACACCGGCTGGCCCCCGGTGCGCTGGCTCGCCCGGCTGCGTCCTGACCCGCTGCGGCGGCTGCACCTGGCGCCGCGGTCCGCCGCGGAGGCCGACGTCACCCGCACGTCGCTGCCCCCCGCCGGGCCTGCGCAGCGGGCGACGGCAGCGACCGCCGTGCGCGACCACGCGGACGCCGCGCTGGCAGGGGCACCCGACACGTGGGTGCTCGCGGCCCGCGCCCGCCTCGACACCGCCGCGCTGCCCGACGCCCTCGACCACGCGGTCGCGCGCACCCCGCTGCTGCCCCAGCGTCCGGTCTGGTGGTGGCGCGTCGCAGGGGCGCTGCAGTGGCTCCTGCTCGCCGCCGCGGTGACCGGTGCGCTGTGGCTCGGGGGGATCGCGCTGCTGGCGTACCTGCAGCTCCCGGACCCGGTCACCCCGGTGTGGGGCCCGGCGCCCGCACCGACCGTCCTGCTGGTCGGCGGTGTGCTCGCCGGTCTGCTGGTCGCGGCGCTCGGGGCCCTTGCCGGTCGGTTGGGCGCGCGTGCCCGCGCGCGGGCGGCCCGCCGGCGCCTGCGGGCGTCCGTCACGGAGGTCGCGCAGCGGCTCGTCCTGACGCCGCTGGCGGCGGAGACCGACGCGCTGGCCGCGTGCCGTCGGCAGGCCGCACGGGCCGCCGGCCGCTGAGGACGGCCGACGGCGGAACGTCAGCCCGCGCGGCGCTGCCAACCCGCGGCGATACCCGTGGGTCGGAAGCCGAGCGCGACGTTGATGGCGAGCATGTGCTCGTTCTCCTGCGCGTTCCAGGTGTGCAAGCGTCGATCACCGGGCCGCCAGGCGGTGTATGCCTCGAGGTTGATGCCCTTGACCAGCATGCCGAGGCGTCGTCCGCGGTGGTCGGCCAGGACGAGCGTGTCCCCCTGGAAGCCGAACGGGACGTCCGGGGCGGGGATCGCCAGCTCGGTGAACGCCGCGAGCGTGCCGGTCGGCACGTGCTCGGCGGCGGTCAGCAGCACGCGCTGGTGCTGCTGGGCACGCCTCGCCAGGTGGTGTCGCACGCGGGCAGCGTCCCAGGGGTCCTCGCCGAGGTCGTAGCCGGCGTTCGGCGCGTCCGTGCTCATGCGGGTCCACAGCACGGCGAGGGCGTCGAGCCACGTGTCGGGAACGGTGTCCCACCACGTGTGCGCGCGGTACTCGTCCCCGGCGTGCGTGCGGGCGTCGGCGAGCAGGTCCGCTCGCACCGACGGGTCGCCGGGCAGCCTCAGGACGGAGTGTCGGACGACCTGCTCGAGGTGGAACCCGTGCCGCAGCGCGAACCGCGCAGCGGGAGCGTCGGCGGGCACGCGGCCCGCGCCGGTCGGGGCGTCGAGCGCCCCCGGGCCGGACGGCGGCTCGGGCGCGTGCCCGGACCACCCGATGACGGTGTGCCTGCCGTGGTCCGACATGACGCGCTCGGCGTGACGCAGCAGGGCCGTCCCGATGCCGCGGCGCTCATGCCCGGGCCGCACCTGCAGGTAGACCTGCGCCATGTGCGTGTTCTCGTGGCGGGGCATGTTGACGGTGACCGTGCCGAGCACGTCCTGCGCACCGGTCGGCGCCTCGGCCGCGACGGCGACCGCCAGGTGCTGGATCGCGTACTCCTGGTCGGCGTACTGGGGCAGCCGCACGTGCAGCGGGGCCCACAGGTCCGTCCAGCCGTAGCGCGCGAGCTCGTGCGCGTGGTCGATGTCGCACAGCGCCTGGTAGGCCCAGGCGTCGGGGTGGTCGAGGTCGGTGGGTGCGGGCGGCGCCTCGACCACCCGCCAGTCGCTCGTGGTGCGCATGGGCCAGCATGGCGTGCGCGGTGGCGGCAGCGCGAGGCCGATTTCCGCCACGACCCGCGCCGGGGCGACGATACGACCTGGCGCGGGACCGAGCGCCGGGGGCTCGAGGAGGACGCATGGCCAGGATCACGGTGCCGGTGCAGCTGCGCTGGTCCGACATGGACGCGTACGCCCACGTCAACAACGTGGAGATGCTGCGCCTCCTGGAGGAGGCCCGTATCGAGGTGTTCTGGCGCCACCCGGAGGGCCCGGACGGCACGGTCCCCGACGGCGCGCGCCCGACGGCGGTCCTCGACGCGGGGCCGGGTGCCCTGACGTCGACGCTCGTGGCCCGTCAGGAGATCCAGTACGTGCGTCCCCTGCCGTACCGGCGGGCACCCGTCGTCATCGAGCTGTGGCTGGGGCACCTCGGCGGCGCGAGCCTGGACGTCTGCTACGAGGTCCGCGACGCGCCGACGTCCGTCGAGGGGTCGGTCGTGTTCGCGGTCGCGACCACGACGATCGTGCTGGTCGACACCGCGACCGGGGCCCCGCGCCGCCTGACCGCGGACGAGCGTGCGGTGTGGAGCCCGTACCTGGAGGACCCCGTCGTCATCCGCCGTCGCGCGTGAGGTCGGTCCGCGCGCGCTCGGCGCGCTCGGCGGCGCGTGCGACGTTGCGCTGCATGCCACCGAACACGACGCCGTGGAACGGGTACACCGCCCACCAGTAGAGCTGCCCGCCGAGCCCGTGCGGGTGGAACAGCGCGCGCTGCGCGAAGACCACCGGCGGGCTGCGCCACGCCGCAGGGTCCCACGACCCCTCGGCGTCGTGCGGGCCCGGGCCCGCCTGCGGCAAAGCCTCCGCGCGGGTCACGGCGCCCTCGGCCGGTTCGACGCGCAGCTCGAGCCACGCCAGGCCCGGCAGGCGCATCTCGGCCCGCAGCCGCAGCATGCGTCCGGGCACCAGCTGCTCGACCCGCCAGAAGTCCACGGCGTCGTCGAGGAGCAGCCGCGCCGGGTCGCGACGCCCGCGCCGCAGGCCCGGCCCGCCGACGACGCGGTCGAGCAGGCCGCGCACGCGCCACGCCAGGGCCCACGAGTACCAGCCGCGCTCACCGCCCACGGCCTCGACGACGCGCCACAGCGCGGCCGGTGACGCGTCGACCTGCACGCGCCGCTCGTCGACGTACAGCGAGCCACCGGCCCAGTCCGGGTCCGACGGGAGCGGGTCGCTGGGTGCGCCGGGGGGAGCCGCGGACGACCAGCGTGTGCTGACCGTCGCGCCCTGGACGCGGGCCAGCGCGAGCCGCACCGCGCGGTCGAACCCCACGAGGCCGCCGGGCGGGTCGGGCACGTGGTCCGCGATGTCGTGCTCCTCGCAGACGACCTCGTGGATCAGCGACTCGACGAGCGGCCGCGCCAGGCCACCGGGCACGGGCGTGACCAGCGAGACCCACAGGCTCGACAGGCGCGGCGTCAGCACGGGGACGGGCACGATGACGCGCCGGGGGAGGCCCGCGATCCGGGCGTAGCGCTGCATCATGTCGCGGTAGGTGAGCACGTCGGGCCCGCCGATGTCGAAGACGCGGGACACGTCGCGCGGCATGGCCGCCGCACCGACGAGGTAGCGCAGGACGTCGCGGATCGCGATCGGCTGGATGCGGTTGGAGACCCACTTCGGCACCGTCATCGCGGGCAGTCGCTCGGTGAGGTAGCGCATCATCTCGAACGACGCGGACCCCGAGCCGAGGATCACCGCGGCGCGCAGCACCGTGGTCGGCACGCCCGAGGCCAGCAGGATCTCGCCGACCTCGGTCCGGGACGCCAGGTGCGGCGACAGCTCCTCACCCCGCGGCGACAGCCCGCCCAGGTAGACGATGCGCCCGACGTCGGCGTCGTGAGCCGCCTCCGCGAACGTCCGCGCTGTGGACCGGTCCCGCTCCTCGAACGTCTTCCCGGTCCCGAGGGAGTGGATGAGGTAGTACGCGACGTCGACGCCCTCGAGCGCGGCCCGGATCTGCGCGGGATCCGCGGCGTCGGCGGCGACGACCTCGACCGAGTCGTACCAGGGGCGCCCGCGCAGGCGGTCGGGGTGCCGGGCCACCGCGCGCACCCGGTACCCCGCGGCGAGGAGCTCCGGCACCAGGCGCCCGCCGACGTAGCCCGTGACGCCGGTGACCGCCACGAGGGGAGCGTCGGGGCGGGGACGCCCGTCGGGCCCCGGCCCCGGCACCAGTCCGGCGAGCGTGCGCGCGACGGGCTCGGGGGCGAGGTCCGGCTCGGACGCCCTGCCGGGCTCGGGCGCGGGGGCGGGCGCTCGGCCGGCGCTGTGGCTCATCCGGGCAGTCTGCGCCGCGCGCCAGGTACCCGCACCCGGGCGGGCGTCAGGACGTCAGGAGGTCGAGCGTGCGGCGCTCGGCGACCTGCTGCGAGCGTGTGGGGACGATCGTCTCCCCGCGCTCCCACAGCTCGACGACCCGGGGGTCGATGTACGACGAGCGCGCGACGGTGGGCGTGTTCCCGAGCTCCTCGGCGACGTCCTTCACGACCGCCGCGAGGACGCGGCGGCGACCGCGCTCGCTGCGCGGGGGAGGGCCGGCCTCCGCGAGGCCGCGCGCCGCGAGAACGGTGGCGTGCCAGGTCCTGAAGTCCTTCGGGGTTGCCTCCCCGAGCCGGTCGCGCACGTACCGGCCGACGTCGGCGCTGGTCACGTCGTGCCAGCCGGCGTCGTCGCGCCACGCCAGCAGCTCGGGGCTGACGTCGCGTCGGCGCAGCAGCGTGCGGACCAGCTCGGCGACGACCTCGTCGTCCACCACGGTGTCGCGCACCTGACCGGACTTGGCGGGGAAGAGCAGGTGCACCGCACCGGGGCGGCCGTCCTCGTCGGGCAGGACCCGCACGTGGTCCCGGCGCAGCGTCGCCAGCCCGAACGACCCGTGCCGCCGCGTGTAGCCCTCGGTACCCACGCGCAGGTACGCGCGGTCGAGCAGACGGAAGGCCAGGGCGAGCGCCTTGTCGCGCGGCATGCCGTCCAGCGCCAGGTCGGCGCGCACCCGGCGGCGCGCGGCGGGTAGCCGGCGGGCGACGTCCAGCACGTGCTCGTGCTTGAGCCGCGCCCGTCGCGCCTGCCACTGCTGGTGGTAGAGGTACTGGCGGCGTGCCGCGTCGTCGAGACCGGCGGCCTGGATGTGGCCGTTGGGCCACGGGCTGATCCACACGTCGCGCCATGCCGGCGGGATCGCGAGTGCCCTCACGCGCTGGAGGTGCTCGCGCTCCTCGATGCGCCGGCGGTCCACGTCGAGGTAGACGAACCCGCGCCCGGCCCGGCGCCGGGTCCACCCCGGCTGGTCGAGGCGCACACGTCGCAGGCGGACCATGTCGGAGAGTCTCACCCGGCGACCGCCGTCGCGCGCGTCGAGCAGGAGCGCGGCGGGCCGCGCCCGGCACGTCACCTCACAGGGGGACGCGCACCATGCCCTCCTGCGCGATCGACGCGACCAGCGCGCCCGCACGGTCGAACACCCGTGCCGCTCCCAGGCCTCGGCCGCCCTGCGCGCTGGGCGTCGACTGGGTGAACAGCAGCCAGTCGTCGACGCGCACGTCCCGGTGCCACCACATGGCGTGGTCCAGGCTCGCCATGGACAGTCCCGGGGTGGCCCACGGCAGACCGGCCCGGCGCAGGACCGGCTCGAGCATGATCTGGTCGCACGCGTACGCGAGCAGCGCGCGGTGCAGCAGCTGGTCCTCGGGGACGGGGCCGCGGGCCCGCGCCCACACGCTCTGGCGGCCCAGCGGCGAGTCCGCGTCGGGGCGCATGTAGATGGGGCCCGGGACGTGACGGAGGTCGAACGCCGACTCCTGCGCCCAGAACCTGGCCATCGGGTGGTCGACGTCGCCGAGCACCTCGAGCGCGGAGGCGACCTCGTCCGGGCCGGGCACGTCGGGCATCGCCTCGGCGTACTCGATGCCGGGCTGCTGCTCCTGGAACGACGCGGTCATGGCGAGGATCGGGTTGCCGCCCTGCTGGGCGAGCGCGCGCCGCGCCGAGAACGACCGGCCGTCGCGCAGCCGCTCGACGACGAAGTCGATCGGCGCGGAGTCGTCGCCCGGCCGCAGGAAGTACCCGTGCAGCGAGTGCGGGAGCCTGTCGTCGTCGACCGTGCGTCCCGCCGCGAGCAGCGCCTGCGCCAGCACCTGGCCGCCGAAGACCCGTCCCTGGGGCTGCGGCAGGCTCAGCCCCGCGAAGACGTCGGGCCGCTGCGCGTCCGCGGTCAGGTCGAGGGCGCGCAGGACCGCGCCCACCGGGTCGTGGCCCGCGTCGGGCAGCGTCATGTCAGTCCTCGAAGGTGTTGAGCATGGAGTGGGCCGCGCGCTCGAGGTAGTCCCAGAGCTGCGCCCGGTGCAGCGGGGCGAGGTCGAGCCTGTCGACCGCCGCGCGCATGTGCCGCAGCCACCGGTCGCGGGCGTCGGGGTTGACCTTGTACGGCGCGTGGCGCATGCGCAGGCGCGGGTGGCCGCGCTGGTCCGAGTACGTCGTCGGGCCGCCCCAGTACTGCTCGAGGAAGAGCGTCAGCCGCTCGGCGGCCGGGCCCAGGTCCTCCTCGGGGTACATGGGCTTGAGGACCGGGTCGGCAGCGACGCCCCGGTAGAACTCGTCGACCAGCCGGACGAACGTCTCGTGCCCGCCGACAGCGGCGTAGAACGAGTCGTCTCTCACGGCGTCCATCCTCACATGCGGCGTCGTCCCGTCCGGCGGCGGGCGCGTGTGGGGCGCGCCACGCCGCGGGCGTCACAGCCCGAGCTCGTCCAGGACGGGTAGCCCGGCACGGACGACCGCGCGCGCGTCGGCCGCGCTCGAGGAGTCGGCGGCCCGCCGGGCGAGCACGCGGCACGTCGCGAGGTCCGTGGCGGCGAGCACCGCGGCGACGTCGGGCAGCGCGCGCGGCGTCATCGACAGGGACGTGACGCCCAGCCCGACGAGCACGACGGCCAGCGCGGGGTCGGCGGCGGCCTCACCGCACACGCCGACGGGCCGTGCCTGCGCGGCACCGCCGAGCGCCGTGGACTCGACGAGGCGCAGGACCGCCGGCTGCCAGGCGTCGGACAGGGACGCGACGGCGCCCAGCAGGCGGTCCGCCGCCATCGTGTACTGCGTGAGGTCGTTGGTGCCGATGCTCGCGAACCGGGCGTGCGCGAGCATCGGCCCGGCCAGGAGCGCCGCGCTCGGCACCTCGACCATGATCCCGGCGGTGGTCAGGCCGTGCCGCGCGCAGGCGGCGACGAACTGCTCGGTCTCGTCGACGGTCGACACCATCGGGGCCATCACCCACGTCGTCGTGCCGGGGTGCGCCGCGGCCGCACGGGCGATCGCCGTGAGCTGGTCCTCCAGGACGTCGGGCCGCTCGTGGGCCACGCGCAGCCCGCGCACGCCGAGGGCGGGGTTGGTCTCGGCCGCAGCGTGCAGGAAGGGCAGCGGCTTGTCGGCGCCGGCGTCGAGCGTGCGCACGACGACCTTGCGGCCCGTGAACGCCGACAGCACCCGCCCGTACGCGGCGGTCTGCTCGTCCACGTCGGGGGCCTGCGTGCGGTCGAGGAAGGCGAACTCGGTGCGGAACAGCCCCACGCCCTGCGCCCCCGAGTCGGCGGCGGCCTGCGCCTCGGCGGGGTCGCCGACGTTGGCGAGCAGCTCGACGCGGTGCCCGTCCGCGGTGCGCCCGTCGCCGTCGAACGTGCGCACGGCACCGGCGAGCGCGCGGACGCGCCGCCCCGCCTCGTCGGACGGGTCCGGCGTGACGGTCCCGGCCGCACCGTCCACCAGCAGCAGCGTGCCCTCCGGGACGTCGAGCACGCCCGCCGCCGCCACGACCGCGGGGATGCCGCGCGAGCGGGCGAGGATCGCGGTGTGCGACGTGGGTCCGCCGGCGGCCGTCACGATCGCGACGACCCGCTGCGGGTCCAGGGTCGCGGTGAGCGCCGGGGCGAGGTCCTGGGCGACGAGCACGTAGGGGTGCGCCCGCACGGGGACACCCGGCGCCTGCTGGTCGGTGAGGTGGGCGACGAGCCGGTTGCGCACGTCGACGACGTCACGCACGCGCTCGGCCATGTGCCCGCCGAGCGCCTCGAGCTGGGCCGACACGGCGTCGGCCGCCTCCCACACCGCGCGCTCGGGCACGAGGTGCTCCTCGATCACACGCTGCTGCGCGTCGGCGACGAGCGAGGGGTCGGCGGCCATCGCCGCGGTGGCGTGGAGCAGCGCGGCGCTGTCGCCCTGCGCTGCGAGCGCCGCGGCGTCGAGCTCGTCGCGGACGGCGTCGGCGGACCGGGCGACCCGCTCGGCGGCCGCCTGCCTGTCGGCTCCCGGGGGGAGGCGTCGCCCCGCCGGCGGTTCGGCGACGGGGTCGGGCAGGTGCACCGCCGGACCGACCGCGCGGCCCGGGCTCACGCCGATGCCGACGACGCTGCTGCTGCCCACCCCGGGACCTCCTCGGTACCTGCGACGACGCGGGCACCCGTGCGGGCCTCGTCGTCGTGCCCCAGCAGTCTGTCGCCCGCGCGCGCGGCGGGCCAGCGGCGACACGCGCGCGCGGCGCGTCGCAGTGGGCGGACGGGGGAGCCGCGCGGCTCGCCGCGGCGGTAGCCTGGGTGAGAGACGGACGACACCCGGGGAGAGCCCATTGAGCAAGGCACAGCAGATCCTGGCGGCGCTGGGTGGCGAGACGAACGTCGTCGACCTCGAGCCGTGCATCACCCGGCTGCGGGTCGAGGTCGGTGACGCGGATCTCGTCGACGAGGCCGCGCTCAAGGCGAGCGGCGCGTTCGGCGTCGTGCGCTCGGGTCGCATCGTGCAGGTCATCGTCGGTCCGGAGGCGGACAACCTCGCCGCCGAGCTCGACGGCCTGCGCTGACCACGGCACGCGGGTGACCCTGCTGCGGCTCACGAGCCCCGTGCCCGGCGTCGTGCGACCGCTGTCGGCCGTGCCGGACGAGGTCTTCGCCGGCGAGATGGTCGGGCCGGGCGTGGCGCTCGAGCCGGACCGCAACGGGCGGCAGGACGTGCTGGCGCCGTGCGACGGCGTGGTGGGCGCCCTGCACCCCCACGCGTTCGCGCTCGAGCTGGACGACGGGCGGGGGGTGCTGGTGCACGTCGGCATCGACACCGTGACGCTCGCGGGTCTGGGCTTCGACCTGCGCGTCGAGCGGGGGCAGCGCGTCCGCGCGGGCCAGGTCGTGCTGACCTGGTCGCCCGTGGACGTCGCCGCCGCGGGCCTGTCGACCATGTGCCCGGTGATCGCGCTGCAGGGGGACCCTGCGGCCCTCACGTCGTCGGTCGCCGACGGCGACCACGTGGACGCGGGTCAGGCGTTGCTGGAGTGGGCCCCCGCCCGCTGAGTGCTGCGCGTCACCGCGTCGGGCGCGGCGGCTGGTCGGGCTCGACCGCCTCGTGGACCGGGGTGTCGTGCGGGTCGCGCGTCGGCTCGACGTCCTGCGGGCTGCCGTCCGACGAGGGCTGCGTGGCCGCGTCCGTGCTCGTGTCCGCGTCCACCGGCCCGGCGTCCGTGACCCCGCCGATCCGCTCCCGGTGCGCGACCAGCGCGTCGCGCTGCCCGGCGAGCGGCATCGCGGCCGCCTCGAGCACGCGGCGGACGGCGACCCGCAGGTGGCGGGCCACCTCCCACTGCATCGCCGGTGCCGTCCGCACGGACAGCCGCAGCCCCACGGCGTCGGCCGCCAGCTTCTCGGCTCCCGTGACCGTCGGCTCGCCCTGCAGGTAGGTGCCGACGACCGGGTCCGCGGCGACGTCGCGCGCGGCCTGCCGGAGCAGACCGGATGCCTCGTCGAGGTCGACGAAGTAGTCGACGTCCACCTCGACCACGGCCGTGCTGTAGCCCTGCGTCTTGTTGCCGACGCGGACCATCGAGCCGTTCGGCACGTACCAGAGCGTGCCGTCCTCGTCGCGGATCTTGGTGACGCGCAGGGCCACGGCCTCGACGGTCCCGGTGGCGGGGCCGACGTCGACGACGTCACCGACGCCGTACTGGTCCTCGAGCAGCATGAACAGGCCCGACAGGAAGTCCTTCACCAGGCTCTGCGCACCGAAGCCGACGGCCACGCCCACGATCCCGGCGGAGGCGATGAACGGTGCCAGGTTGACGCCGAGGGAGTCGAGCACGAGCACCGCGGCCAGCGACCAGACGACCACCGAGGCGGTCGAGCGCAGCACCGAGCCGATGGTCCGTGCCCGCTGCGCCCGCCGGGCGTTGGCCAGCGGGTTCGCCTTGAGCAGGACCGAGCCCACCTCGGTCCGTCCGATCGGGCGCAGGACCCCGCGCTCGATCACCGGCTCGCCCTCGGCGATGTGCCGGGTGATGCCGGCGATCGCGCGGCGCAGCAGGAGCAGGACGATCGCGCTGAACACGATGATCAGGACGATGCGCAGGGGGACGCCGACGAACCACTCGCCGAGCTCGGCGAGCCACTGCGGGATGTCCTCGGTGTCCTTCGGCAGCGCCGGCAGGGTGGGGTCGGCGCTCGGGGACATGGTCGACCGCGTCATCGTGCCGCTCCCAGCAGGCCCGTGCGGTCGGCGACGAACTGCAGCTGCTCGACCGACAGCCCGATCGTGCGCGACAGTGCGCGCGCGCCGTGCCCCACGCCGACCTCACGTCGCAGCAGCACCGGCCGCTCGGCGGGGTCCGAGGTCGTCGCGTGCTGCAGCGCCGCGGCGAGCTTGCGGGCGTGCAGCGGGTCGACGCGCGAGTCGCCCTCGAAGACCGTGAAGAGCACCGCGGGGTAGGCCGTGCCCTCGATGACGCGGTGGTATGGCGAGTACCCGAGGAGCCAGCCGAGTTCCTCGGGGTCGTCGGCGTCGCCGTACTCCTCGGTCCACGTGACGCCCATCCCGAAGCGCTGGTACCGGACCATGTCCAGCAGCGGCGCCGAGCACACGGCCGCCGCCCACAGGTCGGGGCGCTGCGTGACGGCCGCCCCCACGAGCAGACCACCGTTGGACCCGCCCCAGCACGCGAGCCGGTCCGGTGTCGTCCAGCCCTCGGCCACCAGGTGCTCCGCGACCGCGTGGAAGTCGTCGAACACGTTCTGCTTCGTGGCCCGCATGCCCGCGCGGTGCCACTCCTCACCCTCCTCGCCGCCGCCGCGCAGGTGGGCGACGACGTACACGCCGCCCGCCTCGACCCACGCGAGCGTGGTGGCCGAGTAGGCGGGGTCGAGGCTGATCTGGAAGCCGCCGTACCCGTACAGGACGGTCGGGGCCGGCGCGAGCGGCCGCCCGTCGACGGCCACGCGGTCGGCGCGTGCGAGCACGAACGCCCGCACGGTCGTGCCGTCGGCGCTCGTGACCTCGATCTGCTGCGTGCGGACCGCCGGTAGGTCGGGCAACGCTCCGGGGGGTGCGGCCCACAGCGTGACGGCGCCCGTGGTCGCGTCGTACCGGTGCACGCGCGGCACCGACACGTGGTCGGTGTACCCGAACCAGACCTCGGGCCCGCCGTCGGGCCGGGTGACGAGCCCGGAGACCGAGCCGAGGCCGGGCAGCGGGAGCTCGCCCGTGCGGGCGCCGGTGCGTGGGTCGTGGACGGTGACCTCGCTAACCGTGTGCCGTCGCCACGCCGCGAGCAGCGCGGTCGGCTGCGACGCGTCGCCCGCGTCGACGAGGGCGACGTCCTCCAGGACTGCGACGTCGTCCTGCGCGAGCAGCGTCACCCAGTGCTCGACGCCGGGCGTCGTGGGGTCCGTGACGGCGAGGCGTCCGCGGGGGGCGTCGAGGTCCGTGTGCACGAAGAGCCGTCCGTCACGGGCGACCCACGCGCCGACCTCGGCGTCGAGGCCGACCGCGACCTCGACGAACGGTGGCGCCTCCAGGGCGCCGGGCGCCGTGAGGTCGGCGATCCAGACGTCGTTGCGCGGTGCCGTGCCGGCCGCGGCCGAGACCAGCAGCCAGCGTCCGTCGCGGCTGACCTGCAGGCCGTAGTAGCTCGTCATGGGCAGCCCCGCGCCGAACACCTCGACGTCCTGGTCCGCGGGCGTGCCGACGCGGTGCAGCCAGACGCGGCGGTGGTACTGCTGCTCGTCGGCGGGCAGCAGGTCGGGCGCGAGGCGGCGCACGTAGTAGAACGCCTCACCGCCCGGCAGCCAGGCGACGGGGGAGTGGCGAGTCCGGTCGATCGGCCCGTCGACCAGCTCGCCCGTCGCGACGTCCAGCACGTGCAGCACGCTCTCCTCGGTGCCGCCGTGCGACACCTTGTAGGCGAGCAGGTCGCCCTCCTTCGAGGGCTGCCACCCGTCCAGGGTCGTCGTGCCGGTCGCGTCGAGCGCGAGCGGGTCGATCAGGACGCGCTCGGTCTCGGTCCCGTCCGGGCCGGGCTCGGCGACGACGACCACGGCGTGCTCCTGGTCGCCCGCGCGCCGGGAGAAGAACCGCCGGTCCCCGCGCCACGCGGGCGCGCTGACGAACCCCGCGCCGAGCAGCGTGCTCAGCCGCGCGTGCAGCGCCTCGTCGGCGAACGGCGTACCGGCGGCCCGGGCCGTCAGCGCGGACCGGTAGGCGCCGTACAGGTCGTCCTGCGCGCCGGACCAGCGCTGCGTGCCCTCGTCGTCGGCGTCCTCGAGGGCCCGGTACGGGTCGGCGACACGTCGGCCGTGGAGCTCCTCGACGAGGTCGGCGCGCTGGGCGACGGGGTAGGTGGCAACGGGTGAGGCGGGACGCGGGTCGTCCCGCAGCGGCTGGGTCGTCACGGTGCCCCAGGCTACGTCGACCGACGGGCCGACTGGCGGACCCGGGGGCGGTACGGGCACGGGAGCTCCGCGACGGGTGGACGTCGGCCGGGTCCCCGGCCCCGCGTCGAGCCGCACGACGCACCCTCTGGCAGGATCGACGTGTGCCCGAGACGACGACCCATGAGGACCTGTGGCGGCTCGCCGCCGCCTACGACGTCGTGCCCGGCTACCGCGGGCACGACGGCCACGACCACGAGGCGAGCGACGAGACCGTCGTCCGGGTGCTCGCCGCCCTCGGCGTCGACGCCTCCTCCCCGGAGCGCATCGCGCTGGCGCTGGCGAACGTCGAGAACACGCCGTGGCGGCGCGTCCTCCCGCCCGTGGTGGTCGTGCGGCAGGGCGAGTCCGTCCAGGTGTCGGTGCACGTGACGCACGGCGACCCCGTCGACGTCTGGCTCGAGATCGAGCCGGACGCGGGTGGCGGTCGCCGCGAGCTGACGCAGGTCGACGTCGTGGTCGAGCCGCGCTCGGTGGACGGGCGCCTGGTCGGGCGCGCGACCTTCGTCGTCCCCGACGACCTGCCGCTGGGCTGGCACGAGCTCCACGCCGAGGGACCCAGCGCGCACGCGCACAGCCCCGTCGTCGTGACACCGCGACGGCTGGAGCTGCCCGAGCGACTGCGGGAGGAGAGCGTCTGGGGGCTCATGGCCCAGCTCTACTCGGTGCGCTCGAGCAGGTCGTGGGGGGTGGGTGACCTTGCAGACCTCGCCGAGCTGGGCTGGCTCGCGGCGCACCGGTGGGGCGCGGACTTCCTGCTGGTCAACCCCCTGCACGCGGCGGAGCCCGTCGAGCCGCTCACCCCGAGCCCCTACCTGCCGACCACGCGCCGCTTCGTCAACCCGCTGTACATCCGCGTGGAGGACGTGCGCGAGACGGCGTACCTGTCCGCCGCGGACCGTGCCCTCGTGGAGTGGGCCGCGGAACCCGTGCTCGCGCTGGACACCGACACCGGGCCGATCGACCGCGACGCAGTCTGGGCCGCCAAGCGTGCCGCGCTCGAGGTCGTGCACGCCCACCCGCGGTCGGCGGCGCGCCAGGCCGCGTTCGACGCCTTCGTCGAGGAGGAGGGCGAGGGGCTGCGCGAGTTCGCGCTGTGGTGCGCGCTCGTCGAGCGGTACGGGCCCGTGGCGGGCTGGAGCGAGGACCTGCGCGACCCGCTGTCCGACGCGGTCGCCGCAGCGGCGGTCGAGCTGGCCGACCGCGTCGTCTTCTGGTCGTGGCTGCAGTGGGTCGCCGACGAGCAGCTCGAGCGCGCGCAGCGGGTCGTGCGCGAGGGCGGCATGGCGCTGGGGATCATGCACGACCTCGCGGTCGGCGTGCACGCCCAGGGCTCCGACGCGTGGGCGCTGCGCGACGTCCTGGCCACCGGTGCGTCCGTGGGCGCCCCGCCCGACATGTACAACCAGCAGGGGCAGAACTGGTCGCAGCCGCCGTGGCACCCCGAGGCGCTCGCGCGCGCCGCGTACCGCCCTTACCGCGACATGCTCCGCACGGTGCTGCGGCACGCGGGGGCCATCCGGATCGACCACGTCATCGGCCTGTTCCGGCTGTGGTGGGTGCCCGTGGGCAACAGCGCCAAGGACGGCGCGTACGTGCGCTACGACCACGACGCCCTCATCGGGATCCTCGCGCTGGAGGCGCACCGCGCCGGTGCGGTCGTCATCGGCGAGGACCTGGGCACCGTCGAGCCCTGGGTGCGCGACTACCTCAACGACCGCGGCATCCTCGGGACGTCGGTGCTGTGGTTCGAGCAGGAGCACGACGGACGCCCCCGCCCTCCCGAGACGTACCGCGAGCTGGCGCTGGCCACCGTGACGACGCACGACCTGCCGCCGACCGCCGGGTACCTCGCGGGGGAGCACGTCACGCTGCGCGACCGCCTCGGGCTGCTGTCGGAGCCCGTCGCCCAGGTGCGTGAGCACGCCGCGGCCGAGCGCGACCGGATGCTCGACGCGCTGCGCGAGCGCGGGCTCCTGGGCCACGACCCCTCCGAGCGGGAGGTCGTCGAGGCACTGCACCGGTGGATCCGCGCGACACCGTCGGTCCTGCACGGGGTCTCCCTGGCCGACGCCGTGGGGGAGCGCCGTGCGCAGAACCAGCCGGGCACCGACCAGGAGTACCCCAACTGGAAGGTGCCGCTCGCCGACGGCACCGGGCGGCTGGTGCTCCTCGACGAACTGTTCACCAACGCACGCGCGCAGTCGCTCGCCGACGCGATGGGCGAGTGAGCGCGCAGCTGTGTCGCGTGCGCGTGGTCGGTGTCTCCGGCGCGGGCAAGACGACCTTCGCTCGCCGTCTCGCCCGGGTGCTGGACGCTCCGCACGTCGAGCTCGACGAGGTGTTCTGGGGGCCGGCGTGGGTCAAGCGCGATCCCGACGAGGCACGCGCCGACCTCCGCGCGCGGACGGCGGGAGCCCGCTGGGTCGTCGACGGCAACTGGGAGTCCCAGGTCCGCGACCTCCTCGACGGCGCGGACACGCTGGTGTGGCTGGACTACCCGCGGCGGACCGTCATGGCACGGGTCGTGCGCCGGACGCTGTGGCGGGGCGTCACGCGGCGCGAGCTGTGGCACGGCAACCGGGAGACGCTCGCGAACCTGCGGCACGCCGACCCGCACCGCAACATCGTCCTGTGGGCCTGGCACAACCACGGCGCAGTGGCCGAGCGGTACGCGCGACGCGCGCAGGCACCGGGGTCGGACGTCGTGCGGCTGCGTGACCCCCGCGCCGCCGAGCGCTGGTTGCGCGCCCTCGAGCACGCCCGCTGACGACCGGGACGCCGACGCCGGGGACGCCGACGCCCGGGACGCCGACGCCCGGGACGCCGACGGCCGGGCACGTCGGTGCCCGGCCGTCGACGTGAGCGGTCAGACGCGGCGCCGGTCGGCCTCCTGCGCGGCCAGCGCGCGGCGCACGCCGTCGCGGGACTCCACCACGAGGCGGCGCAGGGCTGCGGGCGCGTCGGGGTGCGTCGCGAGCCACGTGTCCGTGGCTCCCAGGACTTCCACGGCCGGGTCGTCCGCGAGGACCGTCGGGTAGAGCCCGACGACCACCTTCTGGGCCATCTCGTTGGTCTTGTCCGCCCAGACGCGCTCGAGCTCGGCGAAGTACGGCTCGACCCACGGCACCAGCAGCGCATGGTCGTGCACGCGCGCGAAGCCGCTGATCGTCGCCGCCTGCAGTGCGTTCGGCAGGTCGTCGCCCTGGACGACCGCCGCCCACGCGCGCTCCTTGGCCTCGGTCGTCGGCACGGCGGCGCGGGCCGCCGCGGCGGCACGCTGCCCGGTGGCTGTCGGGTCGGCGGCCTGCTGGGCCGCGATGTCGGCGTCGCCCGCGCGGCCACCCGCGACGAGGGCGGTGAGCAGCTCCCAGCGCAGGTCCGTGTCGACGGACAGGCCCTCGAGCGCGCGACGCCCGTCGAGGACCTCGCTGACCACGTCGAGCTGCGCCGCCGTGCGGGCGCGGCTCGCGAACGCCTTGACGAGCTGCAGCTGCTGGTCGGACCCCGCCGGTGCGGCCTGCGCGAGCTCGAGCAGGCGGTCGGCCGCCGCGGTGGCGGTCGCCTCCCGGTGCTCGGGCGCCACGTACAGGTCGAGCGCCGTGGTGAGCTGACGCAGGAGCACGAGGATCACGGACGAGTCCGTCTCGTGGGCGACGTTGCCGAGCATGAGCTCGACGAAGTCCCGCGCGGGCGTCTCGCCGTCGCGCGTCGCGTCCCAGGCCGCGTTCCACACGAGCGTGCGGGGCAGGGAGTCGGTGAACTTGTCGAGGTGCGACACCGACGTGGCGAGCGACACGGGGTCCAGGCGGACCTTCGCGTAGGCCAGGTCGTCGTCGTTGACCAGGATCAGCGCCGGCCGACGCACGCCGAGGAGCTCGGGGACCTCCGTGCGCGGGCCGTCGACGTCGAGCTCGACGCGCACCGTCCGGACCAGGCGCGCGTCGGCGCCCTCGCCGACCAGGTCGTAGCCGCCGACCGCGAGGCGGTGCGGACGCTGGACCGGGTGCTCGTCCGGCACCTCCTGCAGGACGGCGAACGAGGTGATGACGTCGTCCGCGTCGACCTCGATCGCCGGCCGCAGGAGCGTGACGCCCGCCTTCTCCAGCCACAGCGCCGACCAGGCCGACAGGTCGCGGCCGCTCGTGGTCTCCAGCTCGCGCAGCAGGTCGCGCAGCTCGGTGTTGCCCCACGCGTGGCGGTCGAAGTACGCGCGGACCCCCGCGAAGAAGTGGTCCTCACCGACCCACGCGACGAGCTGCCGGAGCACCGACGCGCCCTTGGCGTACGTGATGCCGTCGAAGTTGACCTCGACGTCCTCGAGGTCGCGCATGTCCGCGACGATCGGGTGCGTCGAGGGCAGCTGGTCCTGCCGGTAGGCCCAGGACTTCTCGAGCGAGGAGAACGTGGTCCACGCGCTCGTCCAGGGCGTCGCCTCGGCGGTGGCGAGGGTCGACGCGTACTCCGCGAACGACTCGTTGAGCCACAGGTCGTCCCACCAGCGCATCGTCACGAGGTCGCCGAACCACATGTGCGCGAGCTCGTGCAGGATCGTGACCGCGCGGCGCTCGACGGTCGCGTCCGGCACCTTGGAGCGGAAGACGTAGGACTCGAGGAACGTCACGGCGCCGGCGTTCTCCATCGCACCGGCGTTGAACTCGGGGACGAAGAGCTGGTCGTACTTCACGAACGGGTACGGGTGACCGAACCGCTCCTCGTAGAACGCGAAGCCGGCACGCGTGATCTCGAGGATGTTGTCGGTGTCGAGGTGCTGCGCGAGGGACGACCGGCAGTACACGCCGAGCGGGATCGTGCGGCCGTCGCTGCTGGTCAGCTCGCTGTGCTCGCCGTGGTACGGCCCCGCGACGACCGCGGTGATGTAGGACGAGATGGGCGGCGTCGTGTCGAACCGCCACGTCGCGGTGCCCTCGTCGCGGCCCCCGTTGAGGTTGCGGCCGCCCTCCACGCGCTGCGGCATGCCCAGCTGCGGGTAGTTCGACACCACGGTCCAGTGCGCGGGCGCCGTCACGGTGAACGCGAACGTCGCCTTGAGGTCCGGCTGCTCGAAGACGGCGAACACCCGGCGGGAGTCGGCCACCTCGAACTGGCTGTACAGGTACACCTCGTCGTCGACGGGGTCGACGAACCGGTGCAGCCCCTCACCGGTGTTCATGTAGGCGCACTCGGCGACGACCGTCAGCTCGTTCTCCTCGGCGAGGTCGTCGAGCCGGATGCGGGAGTCGGAGACGACGTCCGCGACGTCCAGGCTGCGCCCGTTCAGGACCACCTCGTGCACCGTCGGGGCGATGAGGTCGACGAACGTGCTGGCACCCGCTGCCGCGGAGAACGTCACCGTCGAGCGCGACGCGAAGGTCTCGGGTCCTGTCGTCAGGTCGAGCTGGACGTCGTAGGCGTGCGTGCGGACCAGGGCGGCGCGCTCGGCCGCCTCGGCGCGGGTGAGGTTCTCTCCGGGCACGGATGCTCTCCGATCGATCTGCGGCGGTGGCCACGAGGGGCTGCAGCGGCGACCGGGCGGTCGGCGACGACCGGAGGTCGGGTCGGGGCCGTGGCGAGGCGCCACCGTGTCGCTGGTGCGCGACCGCACGATCATGCCACGGGGGTCCCGCACGGCCGGGGAGCGGAGCGGGATGTGCACCCCGGCGCCGGAAGGGGCACACTCTGGCACGACCCGTCAGCGAGAGGAGACCGCGTGCCCGTCGTCGACTTCTGGTTCGACCCCGCGTGCCCGTGGGCGTGGATGACGTCCCGCTGGATGGACGAGGTCGCGCGCGTCCGGGACGTCGAGGTCCGGTGGCACGTCATGAGCCTGTCCGTCCTCAACGAGGGGCGTGACCTGCCCGACGGCTACCGCGAGCTGCTGGACGCCTCCTGGGGCCCGGTGCGCGTGCTGGTCGCCGCCGCGCGGGACCACGGGGACCAGGTCCTCAAGCCGCTGTACGACGCCATGGGCACGCGCCGGCACCCCGGCGGGAGGTCCGACACCGCGGCGATCGTCGCCGAGTCGCTCGCCGAGGTCGGCCTGCCGGCGTCCCTCGCGGACGTCGCCGCCACCGACGAGGTCGACGACCTGCTGCGGGCCTCGCACCAGCAGGCCATGGAGCTCGTCGGCGACGAGGTCGGGACGCCGGTCGTCGCGATCGACGGCGTCGGCTTCTTCGGGCCCGTCATCACCCCGGCGCCGAAGGGCGAGGACGCGGGCCGGCTCTTCGACGGTCTCGCGCTCGTCACGAGCGTCCCCGGGTTCTACGAGCTGAAGCGCACGCGCACGCAGGGGCCGGTGTTCGATACCACGGAGGCGCAGAAGGCGTGAGAGCTCCGGAGCTGCTGCGCGGTCTGAGCCGGGGCATGCAGGCGTTCGTCCTCATCGACGTGCTGCTCGTGCTGCTGCTCGTCGTGGTGCTCGCGGCGACCCTGCCCGGCGGGGGCGGGTCGGGCGACGCAGCGTCGGCAGCGACCACCACCTCGACGCCGACGGCGACGTCGGACGTCGGCGACGGCGACGAGGACGGCGAGGGCCGCCCGGACGAGACCGTCGCGTTCACGCTGCCCAGCGGGAACATCGCGTGCGAGATGGGCGTCGAGGGTGTGTTGTGCAGCATCCGCAGCTTCACCTACGCGCCGCCGCAGGTCACCGGCTGCGAGGCCGAGACCGGGCACCTCCTGCGGCTCGACGCCGAGGGCTTCGGCTTCGTGTGCGAGGACGACGACGCCCCGCGGGTGACCGCCGACGGCCCCGAGCTCACGTACGGGCTCCGGGAGACCGTCGGTGACTACACGTGCGCGTCGGGGACCGACGGCGTGACGTGCACGGACGCCGGCGGGATCGGGTTCCGGCTGGCGCGCGCCCAGTGGAACGCGCTGCCCTGAGACCCGTCCCGCCGTCCCGCGTCACCAGATGCGGACGCGGTCCTCCGGGTCCAGCCACAGGGCGTCGGTCGGCTGCACGTCGAACGCCGTGTAGTACTCGTCGATGTTGCGCACCACGCCGTTGCAGCGGAACTCGTCCGGTGCGTGCGGGTCCACCGCGAGCCGCCGGATGATCTCCTCGTCCCGGCCCTTCGTCCGCCAGGAGTGCGCCCAGCCGATGAACAGGCGCTGGAGCCCGGTGTACCCGTCGAGCACGGGGGCCTCGGAGAGCGGACGGCCGAGCGCGATCTCGTAGGCGCGGACCGCGATGGCCAGGCCGCCGAGGTCGCCGATGTTCTCCCCGATCGTCAGCTCGCCGTTGACGTGGTGGCTGCCGCCGAGCTGGCGCGGCGAGAACTGCGCGTACTGGTCGACCAGCGACTTGGTCCGGCGCTCGAACTCGGCGCGGTCCTCGGCCGTCCACCAGTCGACCAGCCGGCCGTCGCCGTCGTACTTCGACCCCTGGTCGTCGAACCCGTGGCCGATCTCGTGGCCGATGACGGCGCCGATGCCGCCGTAGTTCACCGCGTCGTCCGCGTCGGCGTCGAAGAACGGCGGCTGCAGGATGGCGGCCGGGAAGACGATCTCGTTCATGCCGGGGTTGTAGTACGCGTTGACGGTCTGCGGCGTCATGAACCACTCGTCGCGGTCGATCGGCCGGCCGATCTTGTGCAGCTCGCGGTCGAGCTCGAACGCGTGGGACCGCCGCACGTTGCCCAGCAGGTCGTCGGCGCGCACCTCGAGCGCGGAGTAGTCGCGCCACCGCACGGGGTACCCGATCTTCGGTGTGAACTTCTCGAGCTTCTCCAGCGCGCGACGGCGGGTGTCCTCACCCATCCACTCGAGCGACGTGATCGACTCCCGGTAGGCCTCGACGAGGTGCGCCACGAGCGTGTCCATGCGCTCCTTGTGCGACGGCGGGAAGTGGCGCTCGACGTAGACCTTCCCGACGGCCTCCCCGAGTGCGCCCTGCACCAGGGAGACGCCCCGCTTCCAGCGCTCGCGGACCTGCGGCGAGCCGGACAGCGTGCGGCCGTAGAAGTCGAAGTTGGCCTCGACCAGCTCGTCCGTCAGGTACGCGGCGCGCGCCGACACCGCGTGGTACGTGGCCCAGGCCTTCCAGTCGGCCAGCGGCACCTCGGCCCACAGGCTCGCGAAGCCCTCGGCGAACGACGGCTCGCGCACCACCAGCCGGTCGAGCGCGTCCTGCGGCGCACCGAGGGCCGCCACCCACGCGCGCCAGTCGAACGTCGGGGCGCGCTCGGCGAGCTCGGCCAGCGTGAGCGCGTTGTACGTCAGCTCGGCGTCGCGGTCCTTGACGACGTCCCAGTGGTGGCCCGCCAGCCGCGACTCGAGCGCGACGACGCGCGCCGCGAGGTCCTCGGGGTCGCCGGCCGCGACGACCTCGGACACCGGCGCCGCGAGCCGCAGCATGCGGGCGACGTGCGGCAGGTACTTCTCGCGCACCGCGGCGTGCTGCTCCTCGCGGTAGTACGCCTCGTCGGGCAGGCCGAGACCGCCCTGCACCAGGTGGACGACGTACGTGTCGGGGTCCTTGGCGTCGTTGTCCACGTACAGGTCGACGGCCGACACGGCGCCCGTGCGCTGCAGCGTGCCCAGCGCCACCGTCAGGTCGGCAGGCGTCGTCGCGCCGTCGACGAGGGCGAGGTCCTCCCGCAGCGGCTCGACGCCCGCGGCGGACACCGCGTCGGTGTCCATGAAGCTCGCGTACAGCGCGCCGATCTTGGCCTCGACACCCGTGGCGTCGCCCTCGCCGGCAGCGGCGGCCGCGTCGGTGATGATGGCCAGCACCTGGCGCTCGGCCTCGTCGTACAGCGCTCGGAACGGGCCGTCCATCGCACGGTCGGGCGGGATCTCGTACGACGCGATCCACCGTCCGTTGACGAAGGCGTCGAGGTCGTCCTGGGGTCGGGCGGCCGGGTCGAGGTCGTCCAGGGGGATTCCGCTGCGCGTCATGGCGACAGCCTACGAACTGCCGGTGACATCCGGGGGCCCGGCCTGCGGCAGGATGTGCACATGCGCATCCACGTCGCCGCCGACCATGCCGGGTACGAGCTGAAGGTCGCGCTCGTCGAGCACCTGCGTGCCGCCGACCACGAGGTCGTCGACCACGGTGCCTTCGAGTACGACGACCAGGACGACTACCCGGCGTTCTGCTTCTCCGCCGGCGAGGCCGTCGTCGCCGACCCCGGCTCGCTGGGCGTCGTCATCGGCGGCTCGGGCAACGGCGAGCAGATCGCCGCGAACAAGGTGACCGGCGTGCGCGCGGCGCTCGCGTGGAACCTGGACACCGCGCGCCTGGGCCGCCAGCACAACGACGCCAACGTCGTCGCGATCGGCGCGCGGCAGCACTCGGTCGACGAGGCGCTCGAGCTGGTCGACGCGTTCGTCGCCGAGCCCTTCAGCGGCAACCCGCGCCACGCCCGCCGGATCGAGCAGCTCGCCGCCTACGAGGCCGCGCGCGCCTGAGCGCGTCCGGGTGGCGGCGTCCGGTACGCCGCCACCCGACCCCGCCCGCGGACCTCAGAAGATCCAGGGGCAGACGGGGGCCAGCGGCGAACCGAACGTCGTCGTGAGCCGGGCCAGGTCACGGTCCTCGCCGAGCACGAGCCCCGCCGTGCCCAGCGCCGTCGCCGAGCGGCCGCCGAGGTACAGCGCACCGAGCTCGCGCACGTCGAGGCGGACCTCGGCCTCGGCGTCGGTCCGGGTGACCTCGGCGTCGCCCGCGGCGTCCACGACGAGCCGCCACCGGCCCGCGTTCGCGGGCAGCAGCGTGTCGGTGACCTCGAGGACCACGTCGGCGGGCCCGGCGTACGTGCGGGCGGCGAGGGCCGTCGGCAGGTCGAGCAGACGGACCCACATGTTGTCGTTGAGGCGGCGCCGCGTCGGGCGGGTGTCGACGAGCAGCTGGAGCAGCGGGTCGTCGACGGGGAGCAGGGGCGTCTCGACGGTGGCGGTCAGGTCGAGGTCCAGCAGGAAGGACCACAGCCGGTGCGTCGCGGCCGCGTCCACCGCGGAGGCCTGACGGACCTTCACGGTGAAGTCCGGTCCGCCCTCGCCCCAGGAGTCCTTGCGCGCGAGCACCGCCAGGCCGCGGACGTCGTCGCCGGCGCGGACGGTCGCCAGCAGCAGGGGCTCGAAGCCGTGCCGCCAGCTGGGCGGGTCACCCACGCTGCGCGCCTGCAGCGCGGGCGTCGCCCGCGGCATCCACCCGGGCCGACCACGCCCCGCCTGCACGTGCAGCTCCTCGACGAGCCCCGCGTGCTGCGCCGGGTCGACGCGCTCGAGCCGCACCGTGAGGTCCTGCGAGCCGGCGACGGGGCGAAGCGCGGCACCGCGCGGCAGGGTCAGCCGCACGTCGTCGGCCGCGCTGCCGTAGCCGAACCGCCCGTAGATCGACGACTCGGCGGCGAAGAGCGCGGAGACCGGCTCACCGCGCTCGAGCGACCGCTCGACGTGGGTGCTGATCATCGACCGCAGCAGGCCCCGGCGGCGGTGGTCGGGGCGGACCGCGACCCACGTGAGGCCCGAGCACGCGACCTGCCCGCCCGGGACCGGCATCGCGAACTCGTAGGAGCCGTGCACGGCCGCGTACTGGCCGTCCGGGCCCTCGACGGCCATGAGGCGGTCGAGCGGGATCGGGAAGGGCAGGAGCCGCTCGACCTCCGGATCCGGGGAGGTCGCGAACGCGAGCTGGTCGACGGTGCGGAACTCGTCGACGCGCTCGGGCGGGACGACGGCGGTGCGGTACCCGGCAGGCAGCGTGGTCATCGGGTCATCCTGCCGCTGCGGCGTGCGGCGACGCACGGCCTTTCCCCGGTTCGCCGGACCGGACCTCTAGGCTCGGACCGTGACCAGCTCCCGGCCCGGCGCCCCCACGGGGTGGGTGTCGCGGGTGCTGGCGGGCTGGGCCGTCGGGCCGCAGCCGCTCGTCGGGATCGCGCTCTGCCTGCTCGCGGTGGTCTACGCCGGCGCGGTGCACTGGCGCCCCGAGTGGTTCGCGGCCTCCGGGCTGCTCCTGGTGCTGCTCGTCGGCGCGTTCGTCCTGCGGTGGCGGTGGCTGCTGGTGCTCGTCTCGTTCGTCGTGCTGCTCACGGCGGGGCTCGCGGTCGCCGCCGTCGTGAACGCCGGCGAGATCGCGGTGCTGGTGCTCGCCTGCGGTGCCGTGGTCACCTTCGGCGTCGAGCGGGAACGGCTCGGCCTGCAGGGCGCCCCGGGTGCGCTCATGCTCGTGGACCTGCGCGACCGGCTCGCGGCCGGCGGCCGGCTGCCGGACCTGCCCGCCGTGTGGCAGGTGGACGCCGAGGTGCGCTCGGCGCACGCCGCGGCCTTCTCGGGCGACTTCGTCGTCGCGCACCGGGCCGGGTCCTCGTTCGAGGTGGTGCTCGTGGACGTGTCCGGCAAGGGCCAGGCCGCCGGGGTGCGCGCCCTGCAGCTGCAGGGGGCGCTCGGTGGGCTGCTCGGTGCGCTCCCGTTCGAGAGCTTCCTGCCGGCGGCCAACCGGTACCTGCTGAGCCAGGGGTGGGACGAGGGGTTCGCGACGGCCGCGCACCTGACGATCGACCTGACGACGGGCGCGTTCCGCGTCGCGATCGCCGGGCACCCGCCGCCGGCGCTGCTGCACGCGGGCTCGGGGCGCATCGAGGTCCTCGACCCCCCGGGCGGCATCGCGCTCGGTGTGGTCGACGACATGACCCCCGGGGTCCTCGGCGGCGTCCTGCTCGCCGGCGACGCGGTCGTCCTGTACACCGACGGCCTCGTGGAGGCGCCCGGGCGTGACGTCGACCAGGGCATCGACCGGCTGCTCGGGGTCGTCGAGACGATGGTCGCCGCACGGCCCGGCAGCGCCCACGAGGTCCTCGCGGGTGTGCGGGCGGCGGAGGACGACGACCGTGCGGTCGTCGTCGTGCGGCGGCGCTGACGGTGCCGGACGAGCGGACGGACTACGTCGACGAGGTGCACGACCTCGTCGCCCGGATCCCCGCCGGCAGGGTCATGACGTACGGGCTCATCGCGGAGGTGCTCGTCGACCGTGCGGCCGCCGTCGGCCGCCCACCGCGCGGTGGACCGCGTCAGGTCGGACGCGCGATGGCCCACGGCGGTGACGTGCCGTGGTGGCGCGTCGTCACCGCCGCGGGCCGCCCGCCCGCGTGCCACGAGGGCCGCGCGCTCGCCCACCTGCGGGCCGAGGGCACGCCGCTGACCGACGACGGCGAGCGCGTGCGGGTGCGCGAGGCGGTCTGGTTCCCCGAGGACTGAGCAGCCGGCGCCACGCTCAGCCGAGCGCGCGCCGTGACGAGATGACCCCCGTGTCGAACCCGGCCAGGTGCAGGCCGCCGTGGAACCGCGCGTGCTCGATCTTCACGCAGCGGTCCATGACGACGTCGAGGCCCCCGGCTTCCCCGCGCCGCGCGACGTCCTCGTGCCAGGACCCGAGCTGCAGCCACAGGGTCCTCGCGCCCACCGCGAGCGTCTCGTCGAGCACGGTCGGCAGGTCGTCGTGGCGGCGGAACACGTCGACGAGGTCCGGGACGACCGGCAGCGCGTCGAGCGACGGGTAGACGGGCCGGCCGAGGATCTCGTCGGCGCGCGGGTTGACGAAGTACACGTCGTACGGCGAGCTGGACAGCAGGTACGTCGCCACGAAGTACGACGCGCGGGCCGGGTTGCTCGACGCCCCGACGATCGCGATCGAGCGCGTCGCGCGCAGGATCGACAGCCGCTCCGGGGCGCTCGGCCCCTGCCAGGTGCGTGCGCTCATCGGGCGTCCTCTCGTGTCGTGCCGGTGGCGGCGGTCAGCGCCTGGTCGAGGTCCCACAGGATGTCGGCGGCGTCCTCGATGCCGACGCTGATGCGCACCAGGTCCTCGGGCACGCCCGCGGCGGCGAGCTGCTCCGCGGACAGCTGCTGGTGCGTCGTCGAACCGGGGTGGATGACGAGCGTGCGGGCGTCACCGACGTTGGCCAGGTGGCTCGCGAGTTGCAGCGACTCGATGAAGTGGCGCCCGATCTCGCGTCCCGTGAGCTCCGGGGTGGCGGCGAGCCGGAACGCCATGACCGACCCGGGCCCCAGCGGCAGGTACCGCAGGGCGCGTTCGTGGTGGGGGTGCGACTCGAGGCCCGCCCAGAGCACCGACGCGATCCGCGGGTCCGACTCCAGCCACGTCGCGACCTCGCGCGCGTTGGCGAGGTGCGCGTCGATGCGCTGCGGCAGCGTCTCGACGCCCTGCAGCAGCTGGAACGCCGACTGCGGGGACAGGGCCGGGCCGATGTCGCGCAGCTGCTCGGAGCGCAGCTTGGTGAGGAACCCGTACTCGCCGAAGTTCTCCCACCAGCGCACGCCGCCGTACGACGCGACGGGCTCGGTCATCGTGGGGAAGCGCCCGTTGCCCCAGTCGAACCGGCCGGACTCCACGATCACGCCGCCGAGCGTGGTGCCGTGCCCGCCGAGGAACTTGGTCGCGGAGTGGATCACGATGTCCGCGCCGTGCTCGATGGGCCGCACCAGGTACGGGGTGGACAGCGTCGAGTCGACCACGAGCGGCACGCCGGCGGCGTGCGCGACCTCGGCCAGCCCCGCGAGGTCGGCGATCTCGCCGGACGGGTTGGCGATCACCTCGGTGTAGACGGCCTTCGTCTCCGGACGGATCGCCGCGGCGTAGTCGGCGGGGTCGGTGCCGGGGACGAACGTCGTCTCGACACCGAACCGGCGCAGCGTGACGTCGAGCTGCGTGACCGTGCCGCCGTACAGCTGGGCCGAGGCGACGATGTGGTCGCCCGCGCCGGCCAGCGCGGCGAACACGAGGAACTCGGCGGCCATGCCGGACGCGGTGGCGACCGCACCGATGCCGCCCTCGAGCGACGCGATGCGCTCCTCGAACGCCGCCACGGTGGGGTTGCCGATCCGGGAGTAGATGTTGCCGTACTTCTGCAGCGCGAACAGGTTCGCGGCGTCGGTGGTGTCGTCGAAGACGAACGACGTCGTCTGGTAGATCGGCACGGCGCGTGCGCCCGTGGTGGCGTCGGGGATGCCGCCGGCGTGCAGGGCGCGGGTGCGGAAGCCGAAGCGGTGCTCGCTCACGGTGCTCCTGTCGGGGAGGGGACGGGGGACGGGTGCGGCGCCGGGACGCCGGGGTGGTCAGCGGGGCAGGCCCGCGGCGACCAGCGTGCCGATCTGGTCGACCGCCCACGGGTTCTGCAGAGAGGTCGTGTCGCCGAGCGTCGTGCCCTCGACGAGCTGCGCGAGCAGCCTGCGCATGATCTTGCCCGAGCGGGTCTTGGGGACCTCGGGGACGACCAGCACGTGGCGCGGCCGCGCGACGGGGCCGATCTCGCGTGCCACGTGCGCCCGCAGGTCCTCGCGCAGGCGATGCGTCGCGGCCAGCCACGCCTCGACGTCCTCGACCGGCCCGGGCGGCGTGCTGGGGACGACGAACGCCGCGATGCTCTGGCCGGTCACCGGGTCCGTGACGCCCGCCACGCCGGCCTCGCCCACGGCGGGGTGCGCGACGAGCGCCGACTCGACCTCGATGGTCGACAGGCGGTGCCCGGAGACGTTGATGACGTCGTCGATGCGGCCCAGGAGCCAGATGTCCCGGTCCTCGTCGTACGACGCGCCGTCGCCCGCGAGGAAGTACCCGCCGTGCGGGCCGTGGCCGGCGAACCGCCGCCAGTACGCCTCCAGGTACCGCTGCGGGTCGCG
Source organism: Cellulomonas sp. (assembly GCF_015234515.1). Taxonomy (GTDB): domain Bacteria; phylum Actinomycetota; class Actinomycetes; order Actinomycetales; family Cellulomonadaceae; genus Cellulomonas. Next base: position 211,486 of record NZ_JADGMY010000010.1, on the reverse strand, counting down.
CCACACGGTGCGCGCCATGCCCGGCCACGGGCGCTCGACGACCAGGAAGCCGCCCTGTCCGGGCAGCACCTCGACGCCGTCCTCGCCCACGACCTTGGCCGCGATCCCCGGCAGCGGACGCGTCGCCGAGCCCGGCTTGAGGGTCGTGACCCCCGGGACGGGCGCGATCATCGCCGCGCCGGTCTCCGACTGCCACCACGTGTCGACGATCGGCACCTCGTCGCGGCCGAACGTGCGGCGGAACCACACCCACGCCTCGGGGTTGATGGCCTCGCCGACCGTCCCGAGCAGCCGGATGCTCGACAGGTCGTGCCCGCCGGGCAGCGCGTCGCCGAACCACGTCATGAACGTCCGGATGAGCGTGGGGGCCGTGTAGTAGGTGGTGACGCCGTAGCGCTCGATCACCTCGAGGTGGCGCTCGCGGTGCGGCGTGTCGGGCGTGCCCTCGTAGATCACCTGCGTGAGGCCGTTGGCCAGCGGGCCGTAGATCTCGTACGTGTGCGCCGTGACCCACGCGAGGTCCGCGGTGCACCAGTGCACGTCGTCGTCCTTGGCGTCGAAGACCGCCCAGTGGGACCACGCGGCGTGCGTGAGGTACCCGCCGGACGTGTGCACGAGCCCCTTGGGCCTGCCCGTCGTGCCGGAGGTGTAGATGACGAACAGCGGGTGCTCGGCGTCGAACGCCCGCGCCTCGTGGACGTCGGGCTGCCGGTCGACGACCTCGTGCCACCAGACGTCGCGCCCCGGCGTCCACGCGACGTCCTGGCCGGTGCGACGCACGACGAGCACGTGCTCGACGTGGTCGAGCCCCGCGACGGCCTCGTCGGCCGCCGACTTGACCTCGACGGCCTGCCCGCGGCGGAACTGGCCGTCGCTCGTCACCAGCACCTTGGCCTGCGTGTCCTCGACACGGAACCGCACGGCCTCGCCCGAGAACCCGCCGAAGACCAGCGAGTGCACGGCGCCGATGCGCGCGATCGCGAGCGTCACGACGACGGTCTCCGCGATCACCGGCAGGTACACGACCACGCGGTCGCCAGGCCCCACGCCGAGCTCGGTGAGCGCGTGCGCGGCCTGCGCGACCTCGCGCTGCAGCTGCGCGTAGGTGATCGAGCGGCGGTCGCCGCGCTCGCCCTCGACGTGCAGCGCGACCTTGCCGCCGCGACCCGCCGCGACGTGCCGGTCCACGCAGTTCACGGCGACGTTGAGCCGCCCGCCGACGAACCAGCGGGCCTCGGGGACGGTGAGCTCGTCGGCCTCGCCCCCCGCGACGGGGACGGGCGGGGACCACGTGTGCGCGGTATGCCAGGGCGTGTCCCACTGCAGGCGGCGCGCGGCCTCCTCCCAGAACGCGACGGGGTCGGCCTCGGCGCGGGCCCAGTCCTCGGGCCGGACGTTGGACGTCGCGGCCAGGTGCGCCGGCGCGGGGTAGGTGCGCGTCTCGGTCTGCAGCGCGGTCAGGGTGGTCACGCGAACCTCCGCAGGAGCTGCTTCTCGACGATCGCGACGATGGAGTCGGTGAGCTTGCCGATGAGCGCGAGCAGCACGATGGCGAGCAGGATCCGGTCGACCCGGCCGTTGTTCTGGGAGTCGATCAGCAGGAAGCCCAGCCCCATGGACGACGCGATGAGCTCGGCGGCGACCAGGAACAGCCACGCCTGCGCGAGGCCGAGGCGTAGGCCGGACATGACGGCGGGGAGCACTGCGGGCAGCTGCACGGACTGGAACAGCCGCACGCCGCGCAGCCCGAAGGCGCGACCGGCCTCCACGAGCTGGGGGTCGACGTGCCTCAGCGCGGCCGCGACGGTCGTGTAGACCGGGAAGAACGCGCCGATCGCGATGAGCGTGATCTTCGACTCCTCGCCGATCTTCAGCCACAGGATCAGCAGCGGGATCCACGCGAGCGACGGGACCGCGCGGACGGCGGCGAGCGTCGGTGCGAGCAGCACGTCACCGGCCCGCGACAGGCCGACGAACGCGGCGACGACCAGCGCGACCGCGGCGCCTATCGCGAAGCCGACGAACACGCGCTGGACGGAGATGGCGACGTGCGTCTGCAGGTCGCCGCGCTGCCAGAGGTCCACGGCTGCGTTCCACACCGACGCGGGGCTGGGCAGCTGGTACGGCGCCACGAGGCCGCTGGTCGTGACGTACTGCCACACGGCGAGCACGAGCAGCGGGAGCAGCGCGCCGCCGACGACGCGTGTGCCGCGCCGCGACCAGAACGACGCCGACGTCGGCCGTGCGGGCCCGCTGTCGTGCGGGTTGAGCGCTCGCAGCGGGCGCCCCTCGGTGTCGGTGACGGGTCCGGTGCCGGGAGTGCCGAGCACGGTCATGGAGCGCTCCTGGGGGAGAGGAGGAGGAAGGGTGGGGCGGTGCCCCGCCACGTCGCCGCGGCGGGGCACCGGTGCGTCAGTCCGCGAGGTTCGCGGCGTCGGCCTTCTCGGCGAACGCCGGCTCGAACAGCTCGTCGAGCGCCTTGTCGATCGTGGCCTGGTCCGCGACGTCACCGGACTCGACGAAGATCGGCCCGACGACCTCGAGCACCTTGCGCTGCGCGTCACCGGGCACCGGGTCGACGCCGAGGTTGGTGCGCTCGACGATGACCTTCTCGGCCACGGCCGGGTCGATCCCGGCGACCTCCGCGAGGATCGCGACGACCTCCTCCGGGTTCTCCTGCGCCCACGCGCGCGCCTTCTCGTAGGCGTCGACGACGACCTGCGCGAGGTCGGGGCTCTCGGTGAGGAAGTCCTCGGTGGCGTTGAGGAACCCGTACGTGTTGAAGTCGATGTTGCGGTAGATCAGCTTCGTGCCCGACTCCGCCTCGCTCGCGGCCATGATCGGGTCCAGGCCGGACCACGCGGCGACCGAGCCCTGCTCGAGGGCCGTCCGGCCGTCGGCGTGCTGCAGGTTCTGCACCTCGACCTGGTCGAGCGGCACACCGGCCTCCTCGAGCGTCTGCAGGAGGAAGAAGTAGGGGTCGGTGCCCTTGGTTGCGGCCACGGACTTCCCCGCCAGGTCGGCCACCGACGTGACGTCCGAGCCCGCGGGCACGACGATCGCGGCCCACTCGGGCTGCGAGTAGATGCCGATGGTGCGGATGGGCGAGCCGTTGGAGCGGGCGAGCAGCGCCGCCGAGCCGGCGGTCGAGCCCACGTCCACGGCGCCGGCGCGCAGGGCCTCGTTGGCCTTGTTGGAGCCGGCCGACTGCAGCCAGTTCACGGTGACGTCGTCGCCGAGCGTCTCCTCGAGCCAGCCCTGGTCCTTGATGACCAGGCTCAGGGGGTTGTAGGTCGCGAAGTCGATGTCGAGCGTGTCGGCGCTCCACCCGGCGTCGGCGGCGCCGGACGGCGCGGCGGCCTCCGGCTCGGCGTTCTCACCGGCGACGCAGCCGGTCAGCGCCAGGGTGGTCACGAGGGCCAGTGCGGTGGCGGAGACGGCGGTACGGATGGTCATCGTCGGTTCTCTCATCTCGGGGGAGGGGCCGGTCGGCCCGGGTGGGGCCGGCGCGGGGGCGCGCCGGTGGGCAGGGCAGGATCAGATGGAGTGGTGGAGGTCAGGGTCGAGCGGCGCGGGGTGGTGCGTGGCGACGCCGAGGCCCTCGAGCAGCTCGGCCCGCAGCTCCGCGAGCTGGTGGTCCGCGCGGTCCCGCGGGCGGGCGCCCGGCACGTCGATGACGCGCGCGACGGTCGGCGTGCCCTCGGGGCAGCGCGCGAGGTTGCGCAGCAGCAGCACGCGGTCGGCGAGGTAGAGCGCCTCCTCGACGTCGTGCGTCACCAGCAGCACGGTCGTCGGCTCGGCGGCGTGGACGTCGAGCAGCAGGTCCTGCATGCGCAGGCGCGTCAGGGCGTCCAGGGCGCCGAACGGCTCGTCGAGCAGGAGCACGCCGGGGTTGCGGGCGAGGGCCCGGGCGAGCGACGCCCGCTGCGCCATGCCGCCGGAGACCTGGCGGGGCCGCAGGCCGGCGGACTCCTCGAGGCCGACGAGCCGCAGCAGCTCGGCGACGCGTGCGCGGCCGGTCTGCGTGTCGGTGCCGCGTGGCAGGCCGAGCGCGACGTTGCCGGTCAGCGTGCGCCAGGGCAGCAGGCGCGGCTCCTGGAAGGCGACCGCGGTGCGGCGGTCGACACCGGCCAGCGGTGTGCCGTCGAGCAGGATGCGTCCGGAGTCGGGGGTGTCGAGGCCGCTGACCTGCCGCAGCAGGGTCGACTTGCCGCAGCCGGACGGGCCGACGAGCGCGACGATCTCGCCGGCGCGCAGCTCGAGGTCGACGGCGTGCAGGACGGTGCGCGTCCCCGACGGTGTGGGGAACGTGCGGCGCACGGCGTCGAGCGTCACGGTGTGCGCGCGGCGCTCGGCGGCGGAGGTCAGGCTCATGGGGGACGTCCGTGGGGTTCGGGCGCGGGCGTCCGGCGGGGGCCGGGCGGCCACGAGGGCGGGCACCGGCGGGGCGACCCGGGAGGGTCGGCGGGTTGCTGGGGTCAGCAGGTGCCGGTGCGGGGCTGCATGGGGCAGCACGGGCAACAGCGGCACATGAGGGAGGGGGTGACGCGGGCGGAGCGGGCGACGATCATCGCGGGCCTCCTGCCGGCGTCGGGGCGATCACCGGGCGATTCTCACGATGTGAGACTCGGTGACCACGTTTCGAGCAGACTGTAGCGGCACGCGCCGCCCCGCGGCAACGCTCGCCACCTGGCGGTCACCCGGCGGGCTGGATCTCCTGCGCGATCCACGCGGCGTAGCCCTCGCGTCCGCCGCCCTGACGCAGGTGGATGCCGTCGTCGTAGAACCACGAGAGGTTGGCCTCGCCGTTCGACTTCCAGTCGAGCAGGCGCGCGTGCGGGTAGTCGGGCACCACGCGCGCGAACAGCTCGTTGTCGTACTGCTCCCACGGCCGCGGGACGCGCACGTTGACGACGAACACGCGGTGGCCGGCCGTTCCCTCGAGCAGGCGCCGCAGGTCCTCCTCCGCCACCGGCCCGTTGGTGCCGCCGTGCACCACGACGGTGTGGCCGAGCGACCCCGCCGCCCTCGCGCCCAGCACGAGGTCGACCATCTCGCCGAACTGCCGCGACACGACCGCGTCCACCGCGACGCCGTGTGCGGCCAGGTCCGCCGCGGCGCCGAGCATGACGGAGTCCCCGAAGGCGGTGACCGTGCCGACCTCCTCGACCGGCGCCGGGTCGGGCGTGGGTGCGGCGCTCGGTGCTCGGTCCTGCTCCGGGACGACGGAGCCGATCACGTCGGGCACTGCCGAGGCGCTCGCACCCGGGGCGTCCGCCGCCGGGGTCCGGACCACCCCCACCGCGAGTGCGACCACCGTCGCGACGACCGCGGTGGTCACCGTGCCGGTGACCACCGCGCGCCTGAGCCGCCCGGGTCCCGGCGTCCGCAGGCGGCCTACCACGCGCCGCAGGGCGCCGCGCCGGACCGGCGTCTCGACCCACCGGTACGACGCCTCGGCCAGCAGCAGCGTCAGCCCCACACGTACGAGCGGCGCGGCCCAGTCCGGCAGCGTGACGTCCTGGTCGGGGCGCGTCAGCATCAGCACGGGCCAGTGCCACAGGTAGATCCCGTACGAGCGCTCGCCCAGCCACCGCAGCGGCTGCCGTGCGAGCGCCCGCCCCAGCAGCCCCGCGGGGTCGGAGGCGGCGCCGACCAGCACCATGGTCAGTCCCGCGAACGCCAGAAACCCGCCCCGGTACAGGCCCACGGAGTACTCGTCGACCAGCGCGACGCAGGCGACCACCCCTGCGAGCGCCACGACGCCGAGCACGTCGGCGATCCCCGCCTCGAACCGTCGGACCGCGTCACCGCGCTCGGTGACCCACGACCCGGCGGCCCGCCAGGTGCGCCACGGCTGCCAGACGGTCGCCGCGGCCACGCCCAGCAGCAGACCCATGGCGTGCGTGTCCGTGCCGACGTACACGCGCGTGGGGTCCTGCGGCACCGGCATGCCGGCACGCGTCGCCAGGACGCCCATCGCGACGGTCGACGCGACGGCCAGGGCGGCGGCGACCTGCCCGACGCGGGCCCGGCCCGCGCGCAGCGCGAGCAGTGCCACGAGCGGGACGACGAGGTAGAACTGCGCCTCCACGGCCAGCGACCACAGGTGCTGCAGCAGCGGTGGGCGCCCCGTCAGCTCGAAGTACGAACGGTCGGCGACCACCTGCCACCAGTTGGACGTGTACGTCAGCGCCGCGAGGAGGTCCCCACGCAGTGACGTGAGCGCGTCACGCGCGACGAGCCCGGCGGCCGCCGTGCCGGCGAGCACCACGAGCAGGGCGGGGACGAGCCGGCGCACGCGCCGCGCGAGGAACCGCCCGGTGCGAAAGCGCCCCGTCGCCTCGACCTCGTCCAGCACGAGGGTCGCGACGAGGTAGCCGGACAGCACGAAGAAGACGTCGACACCGAGGAACCCGCCGCGGGCCCACGGGACGCGCAGGTGGTACAGCAGCACCGCGAGGACGGCGAGCGCCCGGACGCCGTCGAGGCCCCGCAGGTGGGGGAGCCGGCCGGCAGGGGGCGGTGCGTCTGCGGAGGGGGTCGCCGGACGCGTCGCGACGTGCTCGACGACTGCCACTGCGACCCCTTGCGGACGTGCCCTGCGCGATCCGACGTGCCCCCGGCCGGCGCGTCGTCCGACTCAGGCTAGGCCGGTTCCGAGGCGGGACGGTCCGTGGGTCCGTCGTCGTGACCAGCATCACGCCACAGGGCCGCGATCCGGGCCAGGGCGCGCGGGTCGGCCTGGGCGAGCACGGTCGTGACGGCCGTGGCGCGCCACACGGGGAGCTGGGCGCGCACGTCGTCCTCGGTGCCCACGAGCGCGATGTCGCGCACCAGCTCGGTCGGCACCGCCGCGGCCGCCCGCGCCCGGTCCCCGGCGAGGTAGTGCGCCTGGATCTCGTCGCACGCCTCGGTGTAGCCGAGCCGGTCGAGGACGTCGCGGTGGAAGTTGGCGCCCTTGGCGCCCATCCCGCCGGCGTAGAGCGCGATGAAGGGGCGCACCACGTCGGCGGCCTGCTCGACGTCCTCGCCGAGGACCACGGGCACCGTGGCGACGACCTCGAACTCCTCGGGCGGCCGGCGGTCCGGGGAGCGACGCGCGAACCCCTCGGCGAGCAGCTCGCGGTACGTGGCGTCCATGCGGGGGGAGTAGAACAGCGGGAGCCAGCCGTCGGCGATCTCGGCGGTCATCGCGATGTTGCGCGGTCCCTCGGCGGCCAGGTGGATCGGCAGGTCGGCGCGCAGCGGGTGGACGGTCGAGCGCAGCGCCTTGCCCAGGCCGGCGCCCTCGTCGGCGGGCAGGGGCAGGCGGTAGAAGGTGCCGTCGTACGTCACCGGCGCCTCGCGCGCGAGGACCTGTCGCACGACGTCGACGTATTCGCGCGTGCGAGCGAGCGGCCGCGGGTAGGGCTGCCCGTACCAGCCCTCGACGACCTGCGGCCCGGACGCCCCGAGGCCGAGGACGAAACGTCCGCCCGACAGGTGGTCGAGCGTGAGTGCCGCCATCGCGGCCGCCGTCGGGGTGCGCGCCGAGATCTGCGCGATAGCGGTGCCCAGGCGCACGCGGCGCGTGCCGGCACCCCACCACGCGAGCGGCGTGAGCGCGTCGGAGCCGTACGCCTCGGCCGTCCAGACGGAGTCGAGGCCGAGCTCGTCGGCCGCACGGACCGCCTGCGCCGCGCCCGGCGGGGGACCCGCCGACCAGTAGCCCGTGTGGTACCCGAGGCGCATGCGGTGCTCCTTCTCGTCGCCGTCGACGTGCGCCCGCCCGGGCGCCCGGGCGACGTTACCGGGCGGTCGTCGTACCGCGCGCCCGGTCCGCGAGGGTGTTGAGGAGCGCGGCCGCCGTCGCCGCGTCGTCGACCGTCACGACCGTGACGCGCCCGCCCGTCCGCTCCACCTGGATCGCCTCGCCCTTGCGCAGCACGAACCCGGCCCGCCCGCCGGCACCCACGCGGTAGCCCCAGCCACCGAACTCGCCGAACGGGTCGACCTGCGTGGCGCGCGCGGCGACGACCTCGTCGAGGGGGACGCGGACGGCCGGCCACCCCAAGGGCGAGCGGGCGACCAGCCCGCGGTCGTCGACGCTCACGTGCAGCGCCAGCGTGGAGACCAGCAGCAGCGCGATCCCTGCCCCGACGAGCAGCATCGCGGGCGTCCGGAGCACGAGTGCCAGCACGACGTTGACGAGCACCGCCACGGCACCGACCCACGCGCCGGCCTGGCTGGTGACCGATCGGCTCCAGGCGGCGGGCTCGTCGGGTGCGAGCGCCGTGCGGGGCGCGGACGGGTCGACCGGCGCGTCGCTCGGGATCGGCCGGCCGCGCGGCACGACCAGCGCGGCGAGGACGCCGGCGACGATCCCGCCGCCGAACGCCCACACGGTGACGTGCCCGATCCCCGGCGCGTCGGCCGCGTCGGCGAGGTCCAGCTGCACGGACAGCGACCCGAGCACCACGACGGATACCAGCACCGCCAGACCGGTCGCGAACCCTGCGGAGAGCCGGCGGACGGAGTCGTCCCGTCCCGTCCAGAACGCGAGGGCCCACATGCCGAGCGCGAAGAGCGGCACGAACAGCAGGGGGATCGCGACGGCGTCCTTGAGCGAGCCGAAGCCGTCCGGGCGCATCGCGGCGTCCCAGTGCACCGCGAGCGGGTCGGGCAGGCGGGGCGTCCACGATAGCGCGACGCCGACCGTCACCGCGAGCACCAGGAGGGGCGCGACCAGGGTCGTCACCGTGGTCGCGAGCCGGTGCGGGGGGGTCGGGCGGGGCGCGGTCATCGCAGAGGTCTCCTCGCCGAGGGCGGTCACGGTCGCGGGCGCGACGGGAGCACCCTACGTGCGGCCCGCCCCGTCAGATGTAGATGGCGGGGTCGTCGACCTCGACGTCGAACGGGACATCGGTGCCGCGCCGGCGGATCTTGGCGGGCACACCCACGGCGATGGCGCCGGCGGGCACGTCGGTGATGACGACGGCGTTGGCGCCGACCTGCACGTCGTGGCCCAACCACACCGGGCCGAGGATCTTCGCTCCCGCGCCCACCACGACGCGGTCACCGAGCGTGGGGTGCCGCTTGCCGCGCTTCATCGAGCGGCCGCCCAGCGTGGCGCCGTGGAACAGGACCACGTCGTCCCCGACCTCTGCCGTCTCGCCGATCACCACGCCCATGCCGTGGTCGATGAACAGCCGCTGGCCGAGTCGCGCCCCGGGATGGATCTCGACGCCCGTCGCGGCGCGCGCCGCCTGCGAGACGAGCCGGGCCGGCAGCCGCAGGAATGGGACGGCCCACATGTGGTGGGCGAGGCGGTAGACCCAGATCGCGTGCACCCCGGGGTAGGCCAGCGCGACCTCGAGCAGCGAGCGCGCCGCCGGGTCGTGCTGGTGCGCCGCGTCGAGGTCGTCGCGCAGCGTGCGCAGGAAGCGGTGCAGGGGACGCATGGCGGGGCTCCGGGTCACGGGTGGGGTGTCCGCCGGTGGGCGGACGCTGCTAGCCCGGCCGTCGTCGGTGAGGACGACGGCCGGGCTCGGCGCTCAGTCGAGCAGGTCGGCGTAGAGCACCGAGGACAGGTAGCGCTCCCCGAACGACGGGATGATCACGACGATCAGCTTGCCCGCGTTCTCCGGGCGCTGCGCCAGCAGGGTCGCAGCGTGCAGGGCGGCGCCGGACGAGATCCCGACGAGCAGGCCCTCCTCGCGCGCGGCGCGCCGGGCGACCGAGATGGCCGTCTCGGCGTCGACGTCGATGACCTCGTCGTAGACCGTGGTGTCGAGGATCTCGGGCACGAAGTTGGCACCGATGCCCTGGATCTTGTGCGGGCCGGGCGCGCCGCCGTTGAGGATCGGGGACTCGGCCGGCTCGACGGCCACGATCTGGATGCCGGGCTTGCGCTCCTTGAGCACCTGGCCCACACCGGTGATGGTCCCGCCCGTGCCGATGCCCGCGACGAGGATGTCGATCTCGCCGTCGGTGTCCGCCCAGATCTCCTCGGCCGTCGTGCGGCGGTGGATCTCGGGGTTGGCCTCGTTCGCGAACTGCCGGGCGAGGACCGCGCCCGGGCGCTCGGCGACGATCTCGTTGGCACGGTTGACCGCGCCCTTCATGCCCTCGGAGCCGGGGGTGAGGATGAGCTCGGCGCCGAAGGCCCGGAGCAGCGCGCGCCGCTCCTTCGACATCGTCTCCGGCATCGTCAGGACGACCTTGTAGCCGCGGGCCGCGCCGACGAACGCCAGTGCGATGCCGGTGTTGCCGCTCGTGGCCTCGACGATCGTGCCGCCGGGCTGCAGGTCACCGGACTTCTCGGCCGCGTCGATGATCGCGACGCCGATGCGGTCCTTGACCGAGCTGGCGGGGTTGTAGAACTCCAGCTTGCCGACGACCTGGGCGGGCGCGCCGTCGGTGATCTTGTTGATGCGGACGAGGGGGGTGTTGCCGATCAGCGCGGTGGCGTCGTCGTAGATGCGGGCCATGGTTCCTCTTCGGTCGAGCCGTGCCCGTCAGGGCCGGCGGTGCGGGGGATGTGCGAGGGTGCGCCGGGGCGACGCGGGTGGGGCCGGGGGAGGCGCGCCGCAGCGGGTCCTCCGGGGCGAGCGCTGGGCGAGGGTGCACCCCAGGGGTGCGTGCACGTCAGGCGTGCGGGAGCGGCCAGCGCTCTACCGACACCGACAACAGGTGCACGCCACGCAGGCGCGCAGGACGTGGGCAACGGCGGCGGTGTGCACGCGCATCGCTCTCCTCGTCCAGGGGCCGTGGGCCGGCCCGGGGCACGGACGTCGGCCCGTGGTCGAGCCGACGCTAGCGTCAACACGGTAGCGGGCGCAAAGGTTCCCGTGAGACGGCGGTCCCGCGATGCGGACAGCAGGACGTCGCCCCGCCGGACGGCCGACGACGGGTCCACCCGGCGGGGGACGTCAGCGCTGACCTGCCCCGCTACGGTCGTCGACGTGCTCCCGCGTCGTCCCCCGGCCCCGCTCGCCGTCATCGGCCTGGTGGTCGTCCTGAGCCTGTCTGCCTGCGCAGCGCAGGCGGGCGGGGCCGCCCGCGTCGCGGACGACCGCGACACGGGCGCTCGCGACACGGACGCCCGCGGTTCCCGGACGGGCGAGGAGGTGGACTGCGCGCTGATGCTCGACTTCCTCGCGACCACCACCGAGCTGCCCGGGAACGCGCTGTGCCGCCGCACGACCGGGATCGACACGCTCTACGAGGCGCAGACGACGGCGGCCTTCGACGCGGTGGACGCGTGGCTCGCGGACGTGCGGCCCGGAGCGGTGCTGGGGGACACCTGCGCCGGGGTCGTCGACCGGTGCGTGCAGGTGTTCCGCGACCCGGAGGCGCCCGGCGCGTGGCACGTCCTCGATGTGGACGTCACCGGCACCGGGCCGGACGCCGCCGTGCACGTCGCCGCCTTCGACACGTGATGTCGTCGCACACCCGGTGCCGGTCGGCGGGCGGCGCGGGCATCGCGGCGAGGGTGCGCGGGTAGGGTGAGCGCGTGCCCTGGCCGCAGCAGCGACCAGGGTGCACGGGGTGTGGCGCAGGTTGGTAGCGCGTCCGCTTTGGGAGCGGAAGGTCGCCGGTTCGAATCCGACCACCCCGACCCAGCGCGTCCAGGTGGTCGCCGGCACCGGTGCCGCGCGCCGAGGTCAGTCCTCAGTGCCGCACACGCGTGCAGGGACGCGCGCGGGGACGAGGCGCTCGAGCCGGTGGTGGCCGAGCACGTGGCGGCCGTCCGCGTCCCGCCACGACGCCCCCGCATCGGTCAGGATCCGAGAAGCGCCGCCGCCGCCGCGGCTCCTAGCGTCGGAGTCGTCCCCACGAGCACCGGACGACGGGAGAGGGCGATGAGCACGTCGAGCACGCAGTCCACCGAGGGCACGTTCACGGCAGCCGAGCGCGCCGCCATGAAGGAGCGTGCCGCCGAGCTCAAGGCCCAGTCGGTGCGCGGGGGCAAGGCCACCAAGGCGGCCCAGCTCGAGGCGGCCGTCGTCGCCGCGATCGCCGCGATGCCGGACGGGGACCGCGCGATCGCCGAGCGCGTGCACGCCATCGTGCAGGAGGTCGCCCCCCACCTCACGCCGCGCACCTGGTACGGCATGCCCGCGTACGCGAGGGACGGCAAGGTCGTGTGCTTCCTCAAGCCGGCGGACAAGTTCGGATCCCGGTACGCGACGCTCGGGTTCGAGGACCCGGCGGCGCTCGACGACGGCGCGATGTGGCCGACGTCGTACGCGCTGACGTGGATGACCGAGGAGGTGGCGGCGACGATCGCCGGCCTGGTCCGGCGCGCCGCCGGCTGAGGTGCGTTCACCCTCGGAGCGGACGACGGGAATCGAACCCGCGTAGCCAGTTTGGAAGACTGCACTCTGCAGCGCGCTGACCTGGAGTGATGCCCCGTTCCATCGCCAGTCGGGAACTGACTCGGATCCGACGGGCACGCCCACGATCGCTGCGAGTCTGTCGTCGTAGCTGGTCAGGTCGGTGGACTCTGCTCCCCGCTGAGCCGGCACGAGCGATGCGTTGTGGCCCCATCTGCGTCGCCGATCAGGTCGCCAGTACGGGGACGGGAGAGAGGCAAGCGAGCGCGGTGCGATGAGGGCGGCGGCGCTCGACGCGGCGATCCGGGCGCCGCCGCGGTTCCATGACCGTGAGCCGTAAACCGCGAACACGGTCGCGGGCAGGCCGGGCAATGAGGAGGGTGCGCGACTCGTCAAGGGGTTGTTCTCGGCACTGCCACGGGGCTAGTTTCAGACCATGCCGCCGCCCGTTCCGCTCGGGCGGCACACCTCACGTACCGGCTCCTTTGCCGACGTCACGCGACTTGGATTTCGGGACTTCACCGGGTCGACGATCACGGTCGCTGGCGCGGTGACGTAGTGCGCGTGGGCCTACGCCCGGCGCCTCAGATGTGACTGCCGTGATCACCGAGCCAGGGGGCGAGGATGCCGGTCAGCACGGCGACTCCGGGCGTCTTCGTCGAGGAGGTCCCGAGCGGGACCCGTACCCTCACGGGCGTCGCGACGTCGATCACCGCCATGGTCGGACGCACGCGGCGTGGGTCGGTCGACGTGCCGTTGGACTGCGCGAGCTGGCCGGACTTCGAGCGCCGCTGCGGCGGCTTGTGGGCGGAGTCCGAGCTCGGCTATGCCGTCCATCACTTCTTCGTCAACGGTGGAGGTCGCGTCCTCGTCTCACGCGTCGCCGCTGGAGCTGCGACCGCGACCCACGGCCTAGGCGGGGCCGGTGGACTGCGGCTCGCCGCCGCCGACCCCGGCTCCTGGGGCGACCGGCTCCGGGTCAGCGTCGACCACGGTGTCGCCGGCAGTGTCACGGCGGTGTCGGGGCCAGACGCGTTCCACCTCACTGTCGAGGAGATCGACCCGGCGGTGGAGGTCCTTCGAGGCTACGAACAGGCGGTGGTCGCCCGCGAGTTCTTCACGCATGTGTCGGTCGACCCGTTGTCCCCCCGCTACGTCCACACGGTGCTCGCGCAGCAGTCTGCGCTCATCCGTGCCACAGCTGTCCCGGCTGCTCGACCGGCGGCCGGGGCGAGGCTGCCCTTCGGAGGTGGCTCCGACGGCTCCGTCGCGCAGGCCACGGACGCGGCCTTCGAGGCGGCGATCGGCCGGCTCGACCAGGCGGACTTGGTCAACCTGATGAGCGTGCCGCCCATCGCGCGGGACCGGCCGACGAGCGCAGCGACGTGGGCCGCCGCGCTGGCCTTCTGCGAGCGCCGCCGTGCGGTGCTTCTCGTGGACCCGCCTGACAGCTGGACGAGGACGGCGGACGCCGCGGATCTCGTGGGCGGGATGGACGCGTTCCGCAGCAACAACTCGGTGTTCACGTTCCCTCGCGTGATGGCGGCCGATCCGCTGCAGCAGAACGCGAGCCGGCCGTTCGCACCTTCGGGAGCCGTGGCGGGCGTGATCGCCCGGACCGACGCCGCTCGCGGGTTCTGGAAGGCGGCCGCCGGCACCGAGGCCACCCTGCGCGGGCTCGCCGGCCTCGAGCGCACCTTGACCGACGACGACAGCGGCCTGCTCAACCCGCGTGGCGTCAACGCGCTGCGCGAGCTGAGCGTCGTCGGTCCGGTCGTCTGGGGCGCCCGCACCGGTCGGGGTGCCGACGTCATGGCCTCCGAGTGGAAGTACCTCCCGGTACGGCGGACGGCCCTGCACATCGAGGAGTCGCTGGTCCGCGGCCTGCGGTGGGCGGTGTTCGAGCCCAACGACCACGCGCTGTGGGGCCAGCTGCGGGCGTCCGTGACCGGGTTCATGCAGGACCTCTTCCGCAAGGGGGCCTTCTTCGGCACCACGCCGAGCGAGGCGTACCTGGTCCGGTGCGACGCCACGACGACGACCCCTGCGGACGCCGCCGTCGGGGTGGTCAACGTGGTCGTCGGCTTCGCGCCGCTGCGGCCGGCCGAGTTCGTGATCCTTACGTTCCAGCAGATGGCTGGCCAGTCGGCCACCTGAGCCGGACCACCGTCCAGGGTCGTCGTCCTGAAGGGAACAGCGCATGAGCATGCTGACGACGGCCCCGGGCGTCTACACGCTCGAGCTGCCCAGCGGGAGCCGCGCAGTCACCGGGGTGTCGACGTCGGTCACCGCCTTCGTCGGCACCGCGCGTCGGGGCCCGGTCGACGCTGCTACCTCGATCAGCAGCTGGACGCAGTACGAGGCGACGTTCGGGCCGCTGTGGAGCCGGAGCGTCATGGGGCAGGTGGTGCGCCACTTCTTCCTCAACGGTGGGAGCCAGGCGCTCGTCGTCCGGGTGGTCAACGCTGACGCCATGGTGCTGCGCGCCACACCCGCCGCCGAGGGGTTGGCCGGGTTCGACCACCTGGGCGTCACTGTCGCCGACGCCGACGCCGGGGCACGCACGTTCACCCTGACGGTCGCTGCCCAGGACGCGGCCGGCACAGTGCTGACGGACAACGGGAACGACGTCAGCGGAAGTGACACCGTGGACCTCGCCGCCGACCCGTCCGGCACCATCGGTGGCATCGTGGTCGCAGGCACCGCTCTGGTGGAGCTCGTGGGTGACCCGTCGACCGGTGTGCCACCCGAGGGCAGCTACCGCACGACACGGACCGCCGCGGGGGTGCACGTCCTCACGCTGGGTGAGCGGGCCGTCGCCGCCCAGGCAACGATCGGCCTGGGCCTGGTGCTCCGCGCGACGGCGGCGGCACGCGCGCTGCCCGGGTTCGCCCGGTTGCGCGCGGTCGTGTCCTCCTCGGATGCGGCTGCCGGCACCTTCCACCTCGAGCTGGCTGCCGTGGACGGCGGCGACGCGGTCCTGAGCCCCGACGGCAACGAGGCACGGGTGGACATCGTCGGGCTCGACGTGGACGACGACTACGCCGCGACCATCGCAGCGGCGCGCACGGGAACGGGTCTCGCCCTCGCCGAGGTGGTCGGCACCGCTCCCGCCGCGACGCCGCCGAACGGCACGGCGCGCAGCACGAGCGTCGACGACGCCCACGTGCTCACCCTGGCATCGACGGTCCTCGACCTGGAGGCTGCGTCGCCCGGCACCTGGGGCAACGGGCTCCGGGCGCAGGTCGGCTCCGTCGAGGCGGAGCCGGGCACGTTCCACCTCACGCTCACCGAGACCGACGACACGGGCCGGGTCCTGACCTCCGAGGTGCACTACAGCGTGTCGGCGGACCCGCTCGCCCCTCGATGGCTCGGCGGCGTCCTCGCTCGCTCGTCCCAGCTCGCCGTGCTCGTCGCGACACGCGTCGCGACGACGCCGGTGACAGCCGAGGGCGCGGTGCCGCTCGTCGGCGGGCTGGACGGGGGACCGCCGCGACTCACGGAGGACCTGTCGGGGAGCGCCGACGGTCGCACCGGGATGCAGGCACTGCTCGAGGCCGACATCGTCAACCTGCTGTGCGTGCCGCTCGAGTCCTGGTCGACGCAGGACGCCGGTCACCTCGCGCTCTGGTCGCAGGCGGTGGCCCTCGCCGAGCGTCGCCGCGCGTTCCTCCTGCTCGACCCGCCGGTGGAGTGGGCCACCCCGGCGGCGGCCGTGACCGACGCTGCCACGTTCGCGACGCGCAGCGACAACGCCGCGTTGTACTTCCCGCGCGTGCGGGTGCCCGACCCGTTGCAGGAGAGCAGGCTCGCCGAGTTCCCACCCTGCGGCGTGGTGGCCGGCGTGCTCGCGCGGACCGACGCGCAGCGGGGAGTCTGGAAGGCGCCCGCGGGGATCGACGCGACGTTGCGCGGTGTCCCCGAGCTGGCGGTGCGGGTCGGGGACACCGAGCACGGCGAGCTGAACCGGCTGGGCGTCAACGTGCTGCGCGCCTTCCCGGTCTACGGCCGGGTCGTGTGGGGCGCCCGCACCCTCAACGGAGCCGACGTGCAGGCGTCGGACTGGAAGTACGTGCCCGTCCGGCGGCTCGCCCTGTACCTGGAGGAGAGCCTGATGCGCGGCAGCCGGTGGGCCGTCTTCGAGCCGAACGGCCATGCGCTGTGGTCGCAGCTCCGGATGAGCATGGGCTCCTTCATGCACGGGCTGTTCCGTCAGGGGGCGTTCGCGGGTGCGTCGGCGCAGGAGGCGTACCTGGTCAAGTGCGACGACGAGACCACCACCGACGGTGACATCCAGCGCGGTGTCGTCAACGTCCTGATCGGCTTCGCGCCGCTCAGGCCCGCCGAGTTCGTCATCATCAGGCTCCAGCAGCAAGCCGCCCAGGCCGGCCAGTGAGGATCCCATGGTCCAGTTCACCGTCAACACCAACCGATTCGACCCGTACAAGAACTTCAAGTTCCGGGTGAAGTGGGACGGCCGGTACGTGGCCGGAGTGAGCAAGGTCGGTGCGCTCAAGCGCACCACCGAGGTCATCGACGTGCGCGCGGGCGGTGACGTCAGCACAGTCTTCCGCTCACCGGGGCAGTCGAAGTTCGAGGCGGTGACCCTCGAGCGTGGCGTCACCCACGACCGCGAGTTCGAGCAGTGGGCCAACAAGGTGTGGAACTACGAGGCGGCCCTCGGTGCCGAGGTGTCGCTGAAGGACTTCCGCAAGGACATCACCATCGAGATGTACAACGAGGCGGGCCAGCTGGTCATCGCCTACAACCTCTACCGGTGCTGGGTGAGCGAGTACCAGGCCTTCCCCGAGCTGGACGCGAGCGGCAACGCCGTCGCGATCCAGTCCATCAAGCTGGAGAACGAGGGCTGGCTGCGCGACGTCGCCGTGCTCGAACCGACCGAGCCCAGCTTCACGGTCCCGGAGTGACCTGGCGTGACGGCGGGCCTGGCGGGGGAGCAGCTGCTCGCGGTCTGGGAGCAGGGCCGCGGTGTCGACGCGCTCACCCGGGCCCTCCTCGTCTGGTCCGCGGCAGACAGCCTGCCGGTGGAGGACCTGGCGGCGGCGCCCCTCGGTGTCCGCGACCTCGCTCTGCTGGAGGTGCGTCGACAGACCTTCGGCGCCGTCGCGGACTGCTACGTGGCGTGCCCTCGGTGCGGGGACGGGCTGGAGTTCGCCCTGGACGTCCGCGACCTGGTTCCCGGGGGGACGGCCGTGGCGGACGACGTGGCTGCCGGGTCGGCGGTCCACGAGCTGTGGGTCGAGGACTGGGACGTCCGGTTCCGGTTGCCGGGTAGCCGGGACCTGCGCGTCGCCTCCCAGGCGGACCACGACCTGCGGGCCGCGGTCCTGCTCGAGGCCGCGGTGGTGTCGGTGGAGCGAGCCGGGATCCGGTGTGCCGTGCAGGACCTCCCGTCCCCGGTGGTCGAGGCCCTGGACGCCGAGCTGGCTCGGCTCGACCCGGCAGCAGACCTCACCCTCGAGCTGCGCTGCGCCGCGTGCAGCCACGCCTGGCCGTCCCGGTTCGACGTCGGGGCGTTCCTGTGGCGCGAGATCGAGGTCAACGCGCGGCGGCTGCTGCAGGAGGTCGATGCGCTGGCCCGCACCTACGGCTGGTCGGAGCGGGACATCCTCTCGCTGCCGGCCACCCGCCGCCGCAGCTACCTGGACCTGGCGGGCTGGTCGTGAGCTACCTGCGAGCCCTGCTGGCGCGGCTGGACCCCGGGACGGGAGACGGCGCACGCGCCGACGGTGCGTCGGGTGCCGATCCCCTCGTGCGGCCCGCTGACGTCGTGTGGGCGCTCCCCTCGCCGCCTGTCGACGCGGCGCCGCCGGCTCCCGTGGCGACCGAGCGGCAGCACGACCCGGCGCCGGTCACCCTCCACGTCCAGCACGTCGAGCAGTCGTCGCCGCCGGGTGCCCCGCAGCCCGCGCAGCCCGTGACCGCAGCGCGCCAGCCGTCCGCACCCGCTCGGGAGCCCGTCGACGCGTCGGCGTCCCCGGTGCGCATCCCGCCGCCGTCGTCCACGCCGTCCCCGAAGCCCGCAGCCGCGCCGGTGTCGCCCGTGCCGATCGAGGTGCACACCACCGTGGTGGGCCGACCAGCAGCGCCCCCGCCGGCAGCGACCGCACGGCCGCCCGCCCCGCCTGCGGTCGCACGGCCGGCACCGCCGGTGCCGGCCCCGACGGAACGCCCGGACCGCAGCACGACCGCGCCCGCTGCAGCACCGGTTCCGCTGCACCCGCCGACCTCGGCCGCACCGGCGGCGGACGCGCGCCGTGCGGACGGTCGAGACCCGGCGCGCAGGACCGTGCACGTCAGGATCGACCGGATCGTCGTGCGGGCGGACGCGCCGATCGCCCCAGCCGCCCGCGCCGGCTCGTCGTCGGTGCCGCAGGCCTCCGCCGGGTCGGCGGCCGCGGCTCGGGGCAGCGAGCTCGCGGAGTACCTCGCCAGCCGGACGCGGGGGTCCGGATGAGCAACTCCCTGGCGGTCGCGACCGTGAGCGCGGTGCTGCGTGCCCGGGTGCAGGGGCTCATCGACGCCGCCGAGCTCGCGGGATTCACCGTCGTCACCGCACCGCCGGAGCCGGACGCGGTCGCCGGCGTGTACATCCACCTGTACCAGGTGATGCCCGACGGCGACCTGCGCAACGAGTGGATGCCGGAACGCGACACGGACGGCTCGGTGCTCCAGGCACCGCGCCTCGCGGTCGACCTCATGTACGCGCTCAGCTTCGTCGGTGCCCCGGCCGCCCAGGACGTGGAGCGCCTCGCAGGTCTCGTGCTCGGCAGCCTGAACCAGGTCCCGCGACTCTCCCCGGCGGAGATCGCCGACTTCCTGACCGCCCTGCCGGCAGGCCACGCCCTCGCCGGCTCGGACCTGGCGAACCAGGTCGAGTCCGTCCGGCTCTCGATGGTTCCGCTGGACCTGGAGGACCTCTCTCGGCTCTGGGGCATGAACACGCGCTCCGCACCGCGGCTCACGGTGGCCTACCGTGCCGCCGTCGTGATGCTCGACGCCCAGGTGACGACCGGTGCGTCCCTGCCCGTGACGAGGGAGCCCGTCCTCACCGTGTACCCCCTGCGCCGGCCGCAGGTCAGCGCCGTGCGGTCGGACGCGCGCCCGCAGCCGGTGGTCCGGTTCGGCGAGCATCTCGTCGTCACGGGCACGTCCCTGCGCGGGGACCGGACCACCGTGCTCGTCGGAGGGCGGGCGCTGCCTGCGCCTTCGGCGGGCGACACGGAGATCCGCCTCCCGGTCGACGGCGGCACGCTGCGACCGGGCCTCACCGGCGTCCAGGTGCGGCACGAGGTGACCCTGCCGGACGGCAGCACCCGCCCGGCTGCGGAGTCCGGGCTGTTCCCCGTCGCCCTCGTCCCCGTCATCGAGCCGGCGAACCCGTCGAGCCGGGCCGCTCCGGGTGCCGGCGCCCGGGTCCTGCGTCTGACCGTCACACCCGTGCCGGCGGCGGACGAGCCGTTCACCGTGGTGCTCAACGGGCCGGGGGACACCCGCACCGAGTGGTCCGACGGCGCCGTGGTCGGCGGCGTGGTCGAGGTGACCACCCGCGGCCTGCCGTCCGGTCCCCACCTCGTGCGGCTGTCGATCGGCGGCGCCCTCAGCCTCCTCGACGTCGACCCGGCCACCGGGGCGATCACCGGCCCCACCGTCACGGTGCCCTGACGCCATGACGACCGAGACCTCCCGGGACGAGCTCGACGCCCAGATGGACGCCGTGCAGAAGCTGCTGCGTGGTGACCGCCCGGAGAGCGGCATGCTGCTCGAGCCCGTTCCGGGTGGGTCGCTGGACGCCGTGTCGTCCGCCTTCGGGCTGACGGCGTTCGAGCGCGGGGTCCTCCTGCTCGGCGCGCTCGTCGAGCTGCAGCCGGGCGTCGAGCTGGAGCTCGCCACGCTCAACGGCAGCGACGCACGGCCCTGGCCGACGGTCGGGCTGGCCCTCTCGATCCTGCCCGGTGCGGACTGGCACGCGTTGCTGCCCACCTCACCGCTGCGGGCGCACCGGCTGGTCGAGCTCGGGCCGGGCGACGTCCTGACCGACCGGTCCCTCCTGCTGACCGAGCGGGTGCTGCACGCGCTCATGGGGCACGCGTACCTCGAGCCGGCGCTCGCACGTCGGGCGCACGTGGTGCCCCGGACCGGTGTCCTGACCGCCGGGCACGCCGAGGTCGCCCGGGCGCTCGTCGAGCTCTGGTCGGGACGCTCGAGCGCCGGGCGCGCCGGGCGCGCCGGGCCCGTGCACCTGTGGTGCGACGTCGCCAGCGACGGGCTCGCGGTGGCTGCGGCTGCCGGGCGCGGCCGGCAGGTCCTCAGCCTGTCGTCGGCCGAGGTGCCCGCCGACCCGGACGCGTTGGACGAGCTCGTGGTGCTGTGGGGGCGGGAGTCGCGCTTGCAGCCGCTCGCCCTCGCGGTCGAGCTCCAGGCCGGGGACCCGTCGGCTCGCGCCGCGGTGACCGACCTGGTCTCCCGGGCGCCGGGCGCCGTCGTCAGCTACGGCTCCGACCCTCGGCCGGGGGAGGCCGTGACCCGCTTGCGCGTCGCGCGCCCCTCGCATGCCGAGCGGCTCGTGCAGTGGCGCACGGCCCTGGGCAGCCTGCCCGAGCCCGATCGGCTGGCGCAGATCGTCACCCGGTTCCCCCTCGGCGCCGTGGCGCTGGACGACACCGTGACGGCAGCGCGCGCCGCTCTGGCCGACCAGCCGGAAGCCGATCTCGGCGAGCTGCTCTGGGCTGCGTCCCGCGAGCAGGCGCACCCCCAGCTCGAGGACCTGGCGCAACGGCTGGACTGCGTCGCGTCCTGGACGGACCTCGTGCTGCCCGAGCAGAGCCGGGTCGCGCTGCAGGCCCTGGCGGGTCAGGTCCGCGCCAAGGCCGTCGTCGACCACGAGTGGGGTTTCGCAGGCGACCGCCCGGGCGCTCGCGGCCTGGGGACCTCGGCCGTCTTCGCCGGGCCGAGCGGTACCGGCAAGACGATGGCGGCCGAGGTGCTGGCGGGCGAGCTGCGGCTCGACCTGTTCCGCATCGACCTGTCCGCGGTCGTGAGCAAGTACATCGGCGAGACGGAGAAGAACCTGCGCCGGGTGTTCGACGTCGCCGAGTCGGCGGGCGCCGTGCTGCTGTTCGACGAGGCCGACGCACTGTTCGGCAAACGCACGGAGGTCCGGGACAGCCACGACCGGCACGCCAACATCGAGGTCAGCTACCTGCTGCAGCGCATGGAGTCCTACGGCGGTCTGGCCATCCTGACCACGAACCACCGCGACCACCTCGACGAGGCGTTCCTGCGCCGGATCCCGTTCGTCGTCGAGTTCCCGTTCCCTGAGCCGGCGCTGCGCGAGGAGATCTGGCGGCACGCGTTCCCCGCACGGACGCCCGTCGACGGCCTGCAGCCGCAGCTGCTCGCACGCCTGGCGGTCGCCGGCGGCAACATCCGCAGCATCGCGCGCAACGCGGCGTTCCTCGCCGCCGATGCGGGAGGACCCGTGACGATGGAGGTGCTGCGCGTCGCGGCCGAGCTCGAGTACGCCAAGCTCGGGCGGTCGCTGACCCCGGCGGAGGTGCGCGGATGGCGCTGACCTCCCGTGCGTCGCGGGTCGCCGACCCGCAGGCGGACGTCGTGATCGAGATCGGGGAGCTCGACCTGACCGACGTGCCGCCGGGGCGCCGCCGGTCGGTCGTGGCGGCGTTCGAGCGCGAGCTGACCCGGCTGGTCGAGGCCGGTCCGGACGGAGGTGGGTCGTCGCCGCGGTTGCGGGCCCGCCCGGACGGGAACCCCGTGCTGTTCGGCGTCGAGCTCGCCCGTGCTGTGCACCGGCGGCTGCCATGACCCACGCCCGCCCGGTCCCTGAGCCGCGTCGACCCGCGCAGCCGAGGCCGTCTGCGCCGGTCGGTCTGGGCGAGCGCTGGGCCGCAGCGGCGCGCGAGCCGGCGCGGGCCCTGCCCGGGCGCGCCGACCTCGAACGCCGGTTCGGTGCGTCGCTGTCTGCCGTCCGGGTGTTCGACGGCACCGTTGCCCGCTCGCTGCTCCACGCTCTCGGTGCGCGCGCCGCAGCGTCGGGGAGCACCGTGCTGCTCGGCCCCGGCGCGGACGCGCAGACGGTCGCGCACGAGGTGGCCCATGTGGTCCAGGCCGGCGCGGGCAGCGCGGGCGGTCCGGCAGTCCTGTCCACACCGGCGCCGATCGCCGCGGACCACCCCGCCGAGCGCGAGGCCGAGCAGGCCGCGCACGCCACCGGGCTCGTCCGCCTGCGGGCCCGGTTGTCGCCCGGTGCCCTGGCGCTGCGCCGCGCCGTGCTCCCGCTCCCGGACCCCGAGGTGGCCACGGAACCGCAGCCGTGGGGGGTGGTCGGGGCCGCGGAGACGGCGCGCGCCGAGGACCTGGTGGCCCCGCCCGAGGCGGACCCGGACGTGTCCACGTCGCGCGCGACGTCCGCCGGGGAGGCTCCTGCGGCGGAGCAGTCCGACGCGCAGGGCACGGAGGAGGGCCGGCCGGGCGAGGCCGCCGAGACAGCGCCCGGGTCCCCGGGTGAGCCGTCGGCGTCGGCGGACGGGCCCGAGGCCGCGCCCGCGTCCTCCGGTGAGTCGTCGGCGTCGGCGGACGGACCGGCCGAACCCGCAGAGGACGACGGCCGGACGCCGGCGGTCGACCGGGGCCGGACCGGTCCGGCAGGCGGGCGCGCGACCGCCGCGCGGTCCGGTCGTGACCGGCGCGAGCGGCTCGCCCAGGTGGTCGCCCGTGCTCAGGCGACGTGGGACGGCGCCGCAGCGACCGCCGGTGGGCACGAGATCCGCCCGTGTGCCGACGTGGTCCCCACCCAGCGGACACCCGTCGCCGCGGACCGGGCTGCCAGCCCACCGGCCCGGGGTCCCCCGTCCGGCACCGCCCGACCGACACCGGTGCCGGACGTCCCGGCACCTCGCGCGCCAGAACCCGACACCACCGCCGTGGCGCGCGCCCGTGAGGCTGCCCGCGCCCAGGTGGGCACCGCTCCTGCGCGTGCACCCCCGCCGGACACCGCTGGGCTCTCGGCCGACGAGCAGCGCGAGCGGGCCGGCCACCAGAGGCAGCTCGAGCAGCGCATCACGAGCACCGAGTCCCCCGCGACGACGGCGTCCGCACCCGAGACCCGCGGCGGCCCTGGTGCCGACGCTCCTCCCACGCCCGATGGCACCGTGCCGTCCGCGAGCGCGGCCATGTACCGGGAGCGTGCCGCCGCCGCCCAGCAGCAGCACCGCACCGCGACGGACGAGGGGTTCGGCGAGCGCCGGCTCGAGCCGGAGCGGGACCCGACGGCGGGTCTGGACCTGCGGCTCGAGAGTCTGCCGGTGCCCACCGTCGACGTGGTCGGTGCGGTGGACCCTGCGCGTCTGGACCGGGTGGCCACGCCGGCGAACGCCGGCGCCGTCCCCCTCCATGAGGTCGTCCTCGTCCAGGACGGCCCGCTGGCGGCCGTGGAGCAGTCCGTCCCGTCCGACCCGGACGCGCGGGCGCAGGTGGCGCAGCGACTGGACGCCGCCGACACCCAGGTGCGCGACGCGTGCGTGGCGGCCGGGCGGGACCGTGACCGGCTCCGCGACGGTGCCACGGCCGGTGTCCAGCAGCGGCGGACCGCGTGGCAGGGCGAGGGCGAGACGCTGCTGGCCCAGCGCGAGCAGGGGGTCGACGAGCTCACGACGCGCGCCGCCGCGGATGCGGACCGCACCGAGCGCGACGGGCTCGCCCGCGCCGCCCGGATCACGACCGACGCCCAGGCGGAGGGTGACCGGCAGTGGGAGGACGCGCGCGGCCGGGCCCGGACGCGGGTGGCCGCGACCGCCGACCGTGGATGGTTCCAGCGCGGGCTGGACTGGGTCCGCGAGCAGGTGGGGCGTCTGGTCGCGTGGGTCGACAGCTTCCTGGCGGCGTGCCGGCGGGCCATCACCGCCCTGCTCGACGCGGCGGCGCGACTGGCCCACGCCGTGGTGGAAGCCGCCCGGCAGGCGGTCGCGACCACCTTCCGCCTGCTGCACGCGGCGGTCGACGTCCTCGCCGCCAACCTCCCGGGTGAGCTCGGTGAGCTGGCGCAGCGGTACCGCACGTCGATCCACACGTTCCTCGACGGCGTCCAAGGTGAGATCGACGCCTGGGCAGCCGGGCTCCACCGGTCCATCGACGCCGTCGTCGCCGACGTCACGACGGCCGTCACCGGTCTTCTCGACGAGGTGGGTGCGGGCGTCCGCGCGGTCGGCGCAGCGGTCGACGACCTGCTGGCGAACGGCCTGATGGCCTTCCTGCGCGCCCGGTTCCCGCTCCTGGCGTCGCTGCTGGACGAGGGGCTGGCCGGGCCGGTCGACCGCACCGCCGCGGCACTGGACGGCTGGGTCGAGCGAGCGATGGAGGCGACGGGCCTCGCGGCACTGGACGCGATGCTGGCCGACCTCGAGGTCGAGTCGATGTGCGCCGCACGCCCCGAGGCGAGCCCGGAGCAGCAGGCGCTGGACTGCGCGGCGTTCCAGCAGAGCCTGCAGGACGCCATGGGCTTCGTGGACCGGGTGCTGGCGTCCCCCATGGCCGTCCAGCTCCAGCAGTTCCTGCAGCGGCAGGCCGCCGAGGGCGTCGAGGACCAGATCAACGGTCTGAGCGACTTCTTCGCCGTCGTCCGGTGGGTGGCCGCGCCGGTCTACCAGTGGTGGCAGGACATCCAGCCGGCCGTGAGCGAGGTCCTCGACGACCTCGGCGAGATCGGGGCGACGGCGTGGCTGCACATCGCGACGGCCTTGGGAATCGACCCGGCGATCGGTCCGGTCGAGGCGCTGCGGCAGGGCATCAACGCGCTGTGGCAGGCGATCACCGACGCCGCCCGGCCCGTGCTGGACGCGCTGCGGGCGGCGTGGCGATGGCTGCGGGACTCCAGTCCGCTGGCGCCGTTCCTGCAGGCGCTGGGCCGGCTGCCGGAGGTCTGGGCGGCTCTGGGGAAGCTCTGGGACCAGGTCAGCCAGGGTGCGGCGGACTGGTTCGCCGCGGCGGCGCAGACCCTGTCCCGGACCGTGCTGCCGATCGTGGACGCCGTGCTCGGCGCCGCGTCGAGCGTCCTGGTGGTGGCGGTCGGCGCCATCGACGCGTGGGGGTCCGCCGTGCTCGGCGTGGTGAGCTCGGTGCTCGCCTGGCGGCCGGGCCTGGCGCTGCTCGACGCGGTCGTCGCCGCGCTCGAACGCGTCACCTCACCGCTGCGCCGCCTGCTGGCCGCCTTCCGGGCCTGCGCCGTCGCCACGCTGCGCTACCTCGCCGTCGAGCTGCGCCACCTGCGCGCACACGTCCGGATGCTGCTCGACGTGGCTGTCGGCCTGGTGTTCGCGCTGCTCACGTTCCCCATCGGCGTCGTCGCGTTCCTCGCCGGCAACCTGTGGCTGTACGTCCTGCCCGAGTGCTACAAGGCCCCGCTCCTGAACTTCCTGCTGGAGGTCGCGATCCGGTTCGTGTCCTTCATCCCGGAGCCGGCGGACCTGGGCCTGGCGATCGCCCACCAAGGACTCCTGCACTTCCTGATCGGCCTGCGCGCGGCGCCGAACCCCCAGAAGATCGGGGCCGTCAACCTGCTGGCCAGCCTCTACGCCGGCAACGCCATGTTCGCCGCCGGGTTCGCCGTCGGGATCGTCGAGGGTCTGTGGGCCGCGACCGGCGGGACGGTGGTCTTCCTGCTCCAGGCCGCCCTGTGGCTGGCCACCCTCCCGTTCCGCGTGATGGCCTGGGGAGCGGGGATGCTCAGCGGCGCGCTGCAGCCGGAGCCGGACGGCGCCGAGCCGGCTGCCGCGGACGCCGAGCCCGCCGCAGCCGAGGTGGGGCCACGCGAAGCGATCCGGCGCGGGGCCACCGCACCCAGCGTCGGGCGGCGCGTGGCGCGCGCGGCTCGCGAGCCGCGGGCGCTCCGTCGCCGGGTCGCACCAGCCGTGCAGGCGGAGTACGACGCGGACGCCGCCGACGTCCCCGAGGACCCGGTCGACGGGGTGTGGGTGCCGGGCGTCGACGCGGACCCCGTGCTCGAGATCGACGACACCGCCCAGCTGGACCTGACCCCGGAGCAGGCCGCGAGCATGGCGGGGATCGAGGCGGACGAGGCTTTCACCGGTCCGGCGGACGTCGCCGAGGGTCAGGCGGCCGCGCTTTCACCCGCAGGCGACGCCCTGGCTTTCGCCGGGCAGACACCGGACGATTCCGGCCCCGAGCCCACCGCTGGGGAGCCGGACCCCGTCGGGGCGACCGACCACCCGACTGCCCTGACCGGCGTCGAACGGCCACCCGAGGCGCCGGCCGCCCTCGGGGACCTGCGAGGGGTTCTTTCCCGCATCGTCGGCGAGGGCCTCAGCGAGGAGGACGTGCGCGGTCTGGTCGACGGGGCAAGGGCGGCGCTCCGGTCCGCGATCGGTCGGCTGACAGAGTCGGCGGCGGGGGCGCTCCTGGCCGCGATCAACAAGCCGGGCGTCGACTACGAGCTGGGCAAGGTCGTCGGCAGCCTCGTGTCCCAGCTGCTCGTCGAGGCCGTGCTCGCCGCACTCACCGCCGGCGCGTCCGCCGCGATCTCGGCGGCGAAGGCCGCCATCCAGGGCGCCCGGGCAACCTCGAAGCTGGCCTCGATCATCGGGAAGGTCCGCCGGTTCATCGAGCCTCTGCTGGAGGTGATCAAGAAGGTCCGCGCGGCCGTCACCGAGATCGTGGAGCTCGTCGGACGGTGGCTCGACGACGTGGTGGCCTGGATGCGCGGCATCGGGCGACGGATCAAGGGCCGTCTGTCGCGCCTCGGTCGGCGCGGTGCCAAGCCAACGAGCCACGGGGGTGGAGGGCACACGCAGGCCGCCCTGACGGCTGCGATGGTGGAGGCCAAGGTCGTCTCCGACACGATGGAGGGCCGTGGGTTCTCGGTGGCGGGCGTGCTCCTGGCGCTGCAGGCGCTGCGGTTCCAATACCGGTGGATCAAGGGCTTCCGTGCCCGCCCCCGGGTCGGGCGCCGGCGGCACCTGTATCTGATCGCCAGCGAGAAGGAGTTCGACACCTACGACGGTTCGGCTCCCGCCGCCCCGAAGAAGAAGCGCCGGGGACGGCCGGTGGCGTCGGTCGGGGAGGAGCTCGGCGAGGACGGACTCACCTTCGCGCAGCGGGCGTGGTACCGCAAGCGGATCGACAAGCTCGAGCCGCACAGCCCGGCGAAGGCGGACCGCCTCCGCTTCGACCGGCACCGAGCCGGGAAGGCGCAGAAGGCCGGCGATCTGGATCCCGACGCGATCCGCAGGTTCAGGGGCGCCCAGAGCCGCGCGGAGAACCGCGTGTCGGGCAACCGTCTCCGTGCGAACAGCCGGCGAGGATCGGCGCACGAGAACGCCGCGCTCAGCGACCTGAGGGTGCCGAACAACAATGTGAACGCTGCCCCGAAGACGTTTACCCACGACGGCGTGACGACGCGGCCCGACGCGCTGACCCGGAAGGCGCTCGTCGAGGTCAAGTCCACGACGAAGCCGGTCCAGTACCGCACGACCCAGATCCGGGCGCAGCAGTCCGCGGGGCGGCACGTCACGGTGATCACCGGCGGGCCGAGCAGCGCGGTGGTACCCAGCGGGCCGCTGGCGAGCCCTGTGATCGTCCAGCGGCCGGGAGGATCTGCCGTGATCCTCAAGCCGCGCATCCTCCACCGTGACCCGGCGACCGGTGGCTGGTCGATGTGGGACCGGACCGTGGGTGGCTCGGGAGCCTGGCGCCCGATCTCCGTGGCCAAGGCCCGCAAGCTTGCACGGTTCTGATCCGAAGGATCGCGGCACACTGGGTGCATGTCCGTCGCGGAAGAGGTGGTGGATGCGGTCCGGTCCGGCGACCGCGACCGGGCTCGAGCGCTGAGCGAGCGAGCGATCGCGTCGTCGGATGCCGGTGCGCGAGACGTTTGCGCCGCACTCGGCGCCTTGGTAGAGACCGGCGACCAGGACGCGGTCGTCGTCGCGGGCGGCCTGCTCCGGGACCTCGCCGGCGCTGGTGTCAACATCGACGCGGCCCTACCCGGGCTGACGGGCGCTGCCCGGGGCGCCGACGAGCGACGGCTGACCTGGGCATGGGAGGCTCTCCACCCGCTCGCAGAACGGGCATCTCCCGAGCAGTTCGAGCGGACCGTCGCGCCGTTGCTCGAGACGCGGTCGGCCGAGCACTGGGCATCCGTCGCCAAGGCCGCAGCTCGTCGCGGGCTGGCCCTTGGCCCCGGCCTGCGCGGACTCGTCGCGCTCGCCGGGTCCGGAGCCGCGGTAGATCGAGCCGCCGCGCGCTCCGCGCTGGTCGCGGCGGCCGAGGGCGGGCAGGACCTGGGACCGGTGCTGGAAGATCTGCGCAAGCTCGCCGACGGGGCACGGGTCGATCCGGAGCTGGCGGACGTACTCATCCGTGCCGAGGTAGGTCAGGGGCAGTGGGACAGGCTCGACGACCTGCTCGCGCACCGGTCACCCGAGGTCCGCAAGGCTGCGTCCCGCGTCGGACGGGAGCTCGCGGCCGACGCTCTGGCGACGGCCCGGGCCGAGGGCGACGCGCGGGCTGTGCGCTCGCTCCTCGAGCTCCAGCGCCGGCTGCGCACCTGAGCGGGAGCCGCAGGGAATCCGCGAACGACCCCCTTGATCGCCTCAGGTACCGCTCTGCTACGTTGGACGAGCAGCGGGGGGAGGACGTCGATGACGGCATTTCCCGGATCCCCGAGGACCCTGCGGGGTGCGCTGGTCTCGGTGGATCCTGACACCTCCGCGCCCACGGTCGTCGCCTTCCAGTACAACCCGCACACGCTCACCCGCTCGTTCGAGGTGCAGGGCGCCACCGGCGGCCCGGAGGCCGGGCAGCTGACCGGGCCACCGCGCGAGACGATCCGGCTGGAGCTGATCCTCGACGCCGCGGACGCGCTGGAGGAGGGCAAGGGCCAGGACGGCGTCGCCCCGTCGCTCGCCGCTCTGCAGGGGATCGTCACACCGCGGTCGTCGGACGTCCTGACCAACCTCGCGCTGGCGGCGTCGGGGAGCCTGGAGATCCTGCCGCCGCCCGGACCGGTGACGTTGTTCGTCTGGGGCGGCAAGCGGGTGCTGCCGGTCGCCGTGGCGGAGCTCGCGATCAGCGAGGAGGCGCACGACGCGTCGCTGAACCCGACGCTCGCCCGGGTCACCATCGCGCTGCGGGTGCTGAGCTACGCCGACCTCCCCGCGGGTCATCCGGCGCACGCGCTGACGTTGGCCAACCAGGTCGGGGCGGAGACCCGGGCGGCAGGCGCGGTGTCCAGCTCTCTCGACGGTGTGCTGGGCAGCGGTGCCCGGCTGCTCTGACGGCCATGTTCGACGTCGACAGCCGGTACGCGACGCTCCCGGTCCTGTCGAGGACGACGGCGACCGGCCGTCAGATCGCGTACGTCGAGCGCCGCTTCCTGCCCAGGCCGGAGGACCTGCGTCCGGTCGCCCGGGTGCCGGTCGCGGAGGGGGACCGGCTGGACCAGCTGGCGACGCGGGTGCTGGGTGACCCGCTGGCCTACTGGCGCGTGTGCGACGCGAACGGGGCGTTGCGCCCCGACGACCTGCTCGTCCCCGGCTCGATGCTGCTGGTCACGGACCCCACATGATCAGCGGCGCCCGGCTGGGCATCTGGGTCGGTCCCGTGGTGCCGCAGCCGCTGGCGCCCCACCTGCTCGGCTGCGTGCAGCAGGTCTCGGTGGTGACGCAGGACGGTGCCCGCAGCGGCTTCCAGATCACCCTGGTCGCCGGCCGGGACGCCGAGACCGGCCGGGACGACGTCCCCGGGCTGCTGGACCAGACGTTCAGGATCGGCAACCGCGTGCAGCTGACCGCGACGCTGAACGGCGCACCGCACGTCCTCATGGACGGCATCATCACGACGCACACGCTGGCCCCGGGCGCCGACGCCAACAGCGGCAGGCTCACCGTGACCGGCGAGGACCTCACCGTGCTGCTGGACCTGGTGGAGGTCAGTCTTCCCTTCCCGGGCATGTCGGACGCGCTCATCGCCGGGCTGTGCCTGGCTCCCCTGATCGGGTTCGGCGCGGTCCCGGTGGTCGTCCCGGAGCCGGCGCTGATCATGCCGCTGCCCACCGAGAAGATCCCGCACCACAACGGCACCTTCCTTGGGATCCTCAACGACCTGGCTCAGCGGTGGGGGTACACGTGCTACCTGACCCCCGGGCCGCAGCGCGGGATGAGCACGGTGTACTGGGGTCCGCCGATCCGGGCCGGGATCCCGCAGCGCGCGCTCACCTGGCGGATGGGTTCGGCCGGGAACCTGGGGAGCATCAGCTTCCAGCACGACGGGACGAAGCCGAAGATGGTGTACGGGCTGGTGCAGGAGTCGCGCACCAACGCCCCGGTCCCCGTCGTGGGTCTGCCGTTCACCGGGCAGCCGATGGCCACGGTGCCCTCGTGGGTGGGCAACGTGCCGTTCGTCGGGGTGAAGCGGATGGAGGACGACGAGTCCGGCGACGTGCTGGCGGCGCTGTGGCGGGCGACCGGCGAGGTGTTCCGCTCGGCCAAGGGGTCCGTGACCGCGTCCGGGGAGGTCGACGTGGCGTCGTACGGGTCGGTGCTCACAGCCCGTGGCCTGGTCGACGTGCGCGGGGTCGGGCTGACCATGGACGGCACCTGGTACGTCCAGTCCGTCACCAGCACCCTGACGCCCGGCAGCTGGAAGCAGTCCTTCACCCTGGAGCGTGAAGGCACCGTCGCGCTCTCGAGGAAGGTGGCTCTGGTGTGAAGAAGCACTTCGGCAAGTACCGGGGCCTGGTGACCAACAACATCGACCCCAACCGTATGGGCCGTCTGCAGGTCGCCTGCCCGACCGTCCTCGAGGCGAACCCTCTGGCGTGGGCCATGCCGTGCGTGCCGTTCGCCGGCTTGGGTGAGGGCTTCTACATGATGCCGATGCCCGGCAGCAACGTGTGGGTGGAGTTCGAGGCCGGGGACCCGGGGCGACCCATCTGGAGCGGCTGCTTCTGGACCACGAACCAGATCCCCACCGAGGCGCTGCTGCCCACGGTCCGCACCATCAGCACCCTGGCGGCACGCCTGACGCTGGACGACACCCCGGGCATCGGTGGGGTCACGATCACCGTCGGACCGCCCGCGGTCGCCGTCCCGTGCACGATCAGCTGCGGGATCGACGGCATCGAGATCACGGTGGGGAAGGCCAAGATCATGCTCGACGTGGTCATGGTCAACGTCAACGACGGCGCGCTGCAGGTGATCTAGGTGTTCCCCGCCCTGACCGCCGCCAGCGTCGTGACCTGCCCGCACGCCGGGCAGGTCACGCACATGCCGTCGCAGAGCCGGGTGCTGATCGCTGGTTCTCCGGCCCTGGTCCAGGCCGACCAGGGCTCCGTGGTGGGTTGCGCGTTCACCATCCCGCCGACCAAGCCGTCGCCGTGCACCACCGTCCGCTGGACGGTGGGTGCGGTCCGCGTCATGGTCGGTGGCGTTCCGCTGCTGCTGGCCACGTCCGTCGGGCTGGCCAACAGCCCCGAGCAGGCACCGCAGGGCCCGCCGATCGTGTCCACCACCCAGCCGCGCGTCCAGGGCACGTGATGGCGATCGACTTCCCGTACCGCATCGACCCGACCGGCCGCACAGCGACGCCGGCCGACGCCCCCGCGCACGCCCGTGCGCTGGTCGAGCAGGTGCTGATGACCGCGCCGGGCGAACGCGTCATGCGTCCCCGGTTCGGCACCGGCATCCACCAGCTCGTGTTCGCTCCCGCCGGTGACCAGGCTGCCGCCGCCGCGCAGGCGCTCGTCACCGGCGCGCTCCAGGAGTCGCTCGCGGCATGGATCGAGGTGCAGGAGGTCACGGTCGTCGCGTTCGACGGCGGGCTGGAGGTGACCGTCTCCTACCGGTTGCGCTCGACCGGCGCCGACGACGCCGCGACCGTACGGCTGGAACGCTGATGCCGACGTCGTACCTGTGCGCCGCGCCCGCCAGGCTGCAGCGGTTGCGGGCTCTCGTCGCCGCCGGCGACCCGGCGGCCGTCAACGCGATCGACCACCTGGTCGTCGTCGACGGTCCCGGGGTCCCCGCCTCCCTGCGCCAGCGGGTGCTGCTGCTGGCCCTGCTCAGCGGGAACGACGTGGCCGGACTGACCGCGTCGGCCGTCCGCGTCACCGGCGGTGTCCGCGTGCTCGACCCGGCGGTGCGCTGGGCTGCCCAGCTGAGCACGCTGGACGTGGACGTGGTCGACGACGACCTCGGACCTGCGCAGCGGGCCTACCTCGCGGCGCTGCAGACGGAGCATGCGGCGGACCCGGACCCGGACGCCTGGCTGGCCGTCATGCTCGAGCAGTACGGGGACTTCTCGACGTACCGCCTGTCGCTGCAGGAGGGGACGCAGCCGCCTGCCGGGTTCGACCCCGTGCTGTCGGAGATCGACTTCTCGTTCAAGGTCGAGTGCCCGTCCCCGTTCGACTGCGCCCCCGCCGACGAGCTGGGCGGCCCGCCTGTCGACGAGCCCGACCTGGACTACCTGAGCCGCGACTTCCCCAGCTTCAGGCGCCTCATGCTCGACCGGCTCGCCCTGCTGGATCCCGCGGCCGGGGACGGCGAGCCTGCCGAGCTGCGCACCACCCTCGTCGAGGTCCTGGCCTACGCCGCCGACCAGGCAGCCTGGTTCGGGGACGCCGTCGCCACCGAGGCCTACCTCGGCACCGCACGGACCCGGCCGGCGGTCCGTCGGCACGCCCGGCTGCTGGACTACCCGGTCCACGAGGGCTGCAACACGCGGGCCTTCGTCCAGCTGCGGCTCGCCGCCGGCAGGTCGGCCACCGGGACGCAGCTGCGCCCGGGCGCCCTGCTGCTGACGCGTCTGCCCGACCAGGGCGCCACGGTGCGGCTCGCCGACCTGCCCGACGCGCTCACGTCCGCACCGCAGGGCTTCCACGTCCTCGAAGCGCCGAGCACGTTCAGCGACGCCCACCAGGAGATCGCTATCCACACCTGGGGAGAGAACAGCTGCCGCCTCCCCGCGGGCGCGACCGACCTCTGGGTCGTGGACGACGGCCGCCTGATGCTCGCGCCAGGGGACCTCGTGGCGCTGACCCAGACCCGGTCCCCGGTGACGCTCCTGCCGCAGGACGCAGACCCGGAGCTGCGGCACGTCGTGCGCCTGACGGACGTCGGGCCCCCGGTCACCGACCCGCTGCTCGCCGGCGGGACCGCTCGGAACCTGCGCTGGGACGACGACGACGCGTTGCCCTTCGACCTCGACGTCCGGGTCGAGACGTCCCCGGTCGCCGCGGTCGACGGCAACCTGGTCCTCGTCGACCACGGGCTGTGGGTCCGCGGGGAGCCGCTGGAGATCACCGCCTGGGGCTCCGGGCTGCGGGCCGCGCTGAGCCGTACCGATCTCGTCTGGGCGTGCGGGCCGCCGCCCGACGGGACCTCCGCGACGCGCAGCGTCCAGCAGACGCCGGCGGAGGCCTTCCCGGTGGTGACGCTCCAGGGGGAGGGGGAGGTGTGGACCCCGGTCCAGCGGGACCTGCTCGGCGCGACGTCGTCCGCCCGGTCCTTCGTGGTGGAGCCCGAGGAGGACCGCCGGACAGGGATCCGCTTCGGGGACGACGTCCTGGGTCGTCGCCCGCGCGACCTGCTCGGGTTCGACGCGGACTACCGCGTGGGCCGACCGGCGGCCGGTCGGGTCGGTGCCGGCGCCATCGCGCACCTGGTCGCCGACCCGGGCACCGTCGGCGCAGCACTCAGCGCGGCGGTCGTCGCGGTGGGCAACCCTCTGCCTGCGGTCGGCGGGGTGGAGCCCGAGAGTCTCGGCGACGTCCGCCGGTTCGCACCGGTGGCCTTCGCGGTGCAGCAGCGGGCGGTCACCGAGGCCGACTGGGTCGAGGTGGCCCAGCGCCATCCCGGCGTGCAGCGTGCCGTCGCCGTCCGCCGGTGGACCGGCAGCTGGCACACCGTCTACGTGACGGTGGACCCGGTCGCCGGCACGGAGTTCGACGACCTGCGGACGGAGCTGGCCGGCTGGCTCGAGCGGTTCCGGCTGGCCGGCTACGACCTGGACGTCGTGGCGCCCACCTACGTGCCGCTCGACATCGTGCTCGCCGTCCGGCTGACCCCCACGGCGTTCGGTGAGGACGTCCAGCGTGACCTCGCCCGGGAGTTCTCCACCGGGGTGCTGCCGGACGGTCGCCTGGGGTTCTTCCACCCCGACCGGTTCTCGTTCGGCGACAGCGTGTGGCTCAGCCAGGTCGTCGACCGGGCGGTCGCGGTGCCCGGTGTCGCGTCCGTCGACACGGTGGCCTCCGACGTGGGAGTCCGGCCGACCAGCCGGTTCACGCGCTGGGGCGCGGTGCAGGGCGCCGAGTTCGACGAGGGCCGGATCGCCGTCTCCGCGCTCGAGATCGCCCGGTGCGACAGCGACCCGTCCGTGCCGGACCGCGGCCGGATCGCCTTCGACGTGCGAGGTGGGCGGTGACCGGCGCGGGTGGCGCGCCGACGGCCCGCGGCCGCGCGAACCCGCCCGGCCGGACCGACCTCACGTACCGCGTCGGCACGTGGTCGACGTTCCGGGCCCGGATGGTCCGGTCGCTGCCCGCCGTCACGGTGCCACCGGACGGACCGCCGGACGCGGTGCGCCCCCTCGCGGCGCTCACCACCCGCGCCACCGACGACCCCACCATCGCGTTGATCGACGCCTTCGCCTGCGTGTGCGACGTGCTGACGTTCTACGGCGAGCGCATCCTCAACGAGGGGTACCTGCCCACGGCCGCACAGCCGCGGTCCGTCACCGAGCTCGCGACCGGGATCGGCTACCGCCCGGCACCTGGCGTGGCGGCGTCCACCCGTCTGGCCTTCACCGTCGACGCCCACCACGACGCCGACGTGGTCGTGCGTGCCGGGCACCCCGTGCAGAGCGTCCCGGGTGCTGTCGGGGAGGTCCCGGTGACCTTCGAGACCTCCGAGGAGCTGGTGGCCCGGGCGGAGTGGAACCAGCTGCACCCGCAGCGGACCCGGGCGCACGCGGTGACCGCCGGCACGACCGAGCTGGTGCTGGCCGGGGTGGCCACCCGCCTGAGCCGCGGGTCCCCGGTGGTCGTCGTCGGCGCCGAACGCCGCGACGTGGTGACCGGCACGCTCGACGTGCCGGAGCGGTGGGACCTGCGCCGGGTCACCGACGTCCGCCCCGACGCCCTCGCCGGCGTCACCGTGGTGACCCTCAACCGGGGACTCGGGGACGGCAGGACGCCGCCCGCGGAGCAGGCCGTCGAGGTCATGACGTTCGACGAGCGCGGCAGCCTGTTCGGGTGGAACGCGCCGGACGTGCGGATGATGTCGGCGGACGTCCGGGGCAACGCCGAGCTGGTCCGCAACCGCAGCCAGTGGCAGATGTTCGCCCTCGACGAGGACACCACCCGGACCGCGCTGGGCGCCCATGTGCTCGACCTCGACCGTGAGTACCCCGCGGTGGTCGCGGGAGGCTGGCTGTGCCTGGAGGGCCCGACGGAGGCCGAGCTCTACCGGGTGACCGCGACCCGGCCGGCGTCGCGCACGGAGTTCTCGCTGACCGGGCGGGTCAGCCGGGTGTACCTGGACACCCCCGAGCGCCTGGACGAGTTCCGCCGTCGCAGCACCACCGTGCTCCTCGGCAGCCGTCCGCTGCCGGTCGCCGAGGAGGAGGATCCGACCTCGATCTCGGGCGCGATCGTGCACCTGCCCCTGCCACCGGGCACCCCGCTCCCGATCGGGCGGGCGGTCCTGGTCGAAGGGATCGCGCCCGGCACCGGCGAGACCGTCGTGGTCTCGACGTCGGTGGCCGACTACGACGGCACCGCGCCGACCGCGGTGCTGACCCTGGCCGACGAGCTGCCGGAGCTGGTCCGTTCGAGCGTCACGATCCACGGGAACGTGGCCGTCGCCACGCACGGCGCCACGGTCGCGGACGAGGTGCTCGGCAGCGCCGACGCGGCTGTGGCGGGGCAACGGCATCGGCTGAGGCGTGCGCCGCTCACCTGGGTCGCGCGTCCACCGAACGGGGCGGAGCCGGAGCTGGAGGTCCGGGTCAACGGCCTGCTCTGGCAACGGGTGGCGTCCCTGTTCACCGCCGGTCCGGCCGACCGGGTGTACACGCTGACGGCCGACCCGGACGGCATGATGGTGGTGGAGTTCGGCGACGGCGTCCACGGCGCCCGCCCACCGTCCGGTACCGAGAACGTCCGGGCGACCTCCCGCACGGGGCTGGGGCTCGTGGGCGCGGTGCTTGCGGGACGCCTCACCCTGCTGCAGAGCCGGCCGCCGGGTCTGGTCGGCGTGACCAACCCGGCGGGCGCGCTGGGCGCCGCCGAGCCCGACTCGCCCGACGACGTCCGGCGGCTGGCGCCCCGCACGGTGCTGACCATGGACCGGCTGGTCTCGGTGCAGGACTACGAGGACTTCACGGCCTCCTTCCCCGGGATCGGGAAGGCACGCGCCGTCCCGCTCTGGGACGGGCGCCGCGGGTTCGTGCACCTGACGGTCGGCACCGCCGACGGACGCTCCCCGGCACCCGGCGACCCGACGGTCGCCGCGTTGGAGGCCGCGATCGTGCTCCGCGCCGACCCTGCCCACCACGTCACGGTCAGCCCGCACGCCGAGGTCCGCTTCGAGGTCGAGCTCGGCGTGCTGGTCGACCCTGCGCACGAGGTCGCGACCGTGCTCGACGCCGTCCGGTCCGCGCTCGTCGGCGCCTTCTCCTTCGCCGGCCGGCAGTTCTCCCAGCCGGTCGCCACCTCGGAGGTCGTCGCGGTCTGCCACACGGTGCCCGGTGTGCGCGCCGTCGACCTCGACGTGCTGCGCGGAGCAGACGGGCGGGTCCCTCAGGGCGGGGTCCTGGTCGCGGCGCCGCCCCGGTGGGACGGCACCGCGCCGACGCGTGCGGAGCTGCTCGTGCTCGGTCCGGAGCTGATCGACTGCCGGCTGCATGCCCTGGAGGACACGTGAGCGTCCCGTCCGAACGGCTCTACGCGCTGCTGCCCGCGTTCCTGCGCGTGCGGGACGACGCGTCCGGCGGCGCGTTGCGCGCGCTCATGACCGTCCTGGAGCAGGAGCTGGTGCGGATCGAGACCGACCTGGAGACCACCTACGACAACTGGTTCGTCGAGACCTGCGAGGAGTGGCTGGTCCCGTACCTC
Source organism: Cellulomonas sp. (assembly GCF_015234515.1). Taxonomy (GTDB): domain Bacteria; phylum Actinomycetota; class Actinomycetes; order Actinomycetales; family Cellulomonadaceae; genus Cellulomonas. The sequence goes on along the minus strand of NZ_JADGMY010000010.1, from coordinate 173,995 downwards.
GGCGCGACGCTGGGAGTGCAGGGGGTGCGCAGCCTCACCGGTGTCGACGACGCCGGGTCCCGCGACTTCACGCTGCGCGGGTACGTGGCGAACACGCTCGCCCGACGTCGTCGCAAGGGGACGGCAGCAGCGACCGAGGCGCTCGCCCGAGACGTGACGGGGTACCCGTGCCGAGCGGTCGAGATGTTCGCCCGCACGTCGGTGACCGCCCAGGTGAACCACCTGCGCGGTGCGGACGTCCTGCCGGCGCCGTACGGGACCGCGGACCTGCGCGACCCGGCGAGGTGCGAGCGGATCGGTGGTCCGTTCGAGCAGGTGGCCCGCACGGCGGACGTGCGTCCCATGTCCGACGGGTTGGCCCGGCCGAACCTGCCCAACGTGGCGCTGCACCTGTGGCGGACGCAGGCGGTGGAGCACACGGGTACCCAGGCCCGCCCGCTCGGGGGCGTGCCTGGGTGGTTCCAGGTCGACGCTCTCGGTGCTCCGGTGCCGCTGTTCAACCTCCCGGTCCCGGAGCAGGACCCCACGGTGCTCGCCGGACCGGAGCACGTCCCCCACCCGCTCACGCGGCTCGAGCTGGACCGCCTGCGCTCGGCCACCGACCCGCTGGTGGAGGCGCGGGTGAGCGTCGGCGGCGACGTGCGGACGCTCGTGACGGCTGTGTGCTCGCTCGTGGACGACGCGGGAGCGCTGTCCGCACGACGCCCCCCGGCCGGCACCGCCGCGGTGGACCCCGTGGTCGGTGCTGTGGTCCTCGCCGACGAGGACCTGCAGGCGCCCCCGGGCACCGAGGTCGAGGTGCTCGTCGACCACGCGACGGGCTCGCCCGGGCGGCTGGGTGCGGGACCCTACGACCGGACGACCTCCTGGCTCACCCAGCGGGACGACGGCGTCGTGACGTGGCAGGCCGGTGTCGGCCGCGACGAGGTCCCGGTCGGGGCCGAGACGGTGGTCGGCGACCTGGACGAGGCGGTGCTCGCGTGGAACGCCGCGGTCGCGGGCGTCCCCGCGGCCGACCGCAGCGGCATGACGGGGCTCGTGGTCCTGCTCGACAGTCGCAGCTACGCGGCGCCGGCGGTTGCCGTCGACCTCCCGGACGGTGCCCGGCTGCATGTCGTCGCCGGCCTGTGGCCCGTGCGCGACGAGGACGGCGTCCCCGCGCGTGCCGTGGGCGACCTCGTGCCGGCGGGTGTCCGACCCCACGTGATCGGGGACCTCCTGGTGCACGGGACCGTCCAGGACGGCGCCCCACGCCCCGGCGGCCTGCTGCTGAACGGCCTGCTCGTCGAGGGCGCCGTGCGGGTGGTCGAGGGTGACCTGGAGCGGCTGGACCTGGCCTCGTGCACCGTGACCGACGGCGTCGCCGTGGCTGTCGCGGGTGACGACCGGAACGAGCGGCTGGAGATCGTCGTCGATCGCAGCATCGTGGGTCCGGCTGTGGCGGCAGGTGCCGTGACCTCGCTGCGCGCGACGAACAGCGTCGTCCGCACCGATGTCGAGGACCCCGACCTAGCCGACGACCCGGCCACCCGCGCCGTGGACCTGCCGGGTACGGCGGTCGTGCTCGACGGCTGCACCGTCGTCGGCGGCATCCGGGCCCGGACGCTCTGGGCGAGCGAGTGTGTGCTCGACGAGGGCGCCCGCAGGCCTGCCAGGGCGCTGGAGATCGCGGTCCGGCAGGAGGGATGCCTGCGGTTCAGCTACGTCGCACCGCAGGCGGCAGGCCCGCGACGGCACCGGTGCGAGCCCGACGAGTCCCTCGTGGGCCTCACCGACCCGGCCACACGTGCCGACGTCGTCGCCCGGGTCCGACCGGTCTACGACGGGACCTCGATCGGTCACCCTGGCTTCTTCCTCCTCTCACCCGGGTGCCCGTCACGGTTGCGCACGGCAGCCGCGGACGGCTCCGAGCCGGGAGTGTGGCACCACCTCGGCCACGCGCTGCGGATGTCGAACCTGACGGCCGCCCTCCAGCAGTACCTGCGCTTCGGCCTGGAGGCCGGAGCCGTCTTCGACCGGTGAGGAACAGATCCATGGACGGCGACATCACCCGATCGACGTTCGACGCGGTGAGCGGCTTCACGGCGGTCCGCCAGCAGCAGGGGCGCGTCCAGCTCGACGCCGACTGGAACGAGCAGGTCGACATCGCGCTCCACGACCTGCGCGAGGCGCGCGTCGACGTGATCGGGCGCGGCGGTGCCCCCCTCGCCGACCCCGGGTTCGAGGTCGTGGCGGTCCCGCCTGCCGCCCCCGGCGCGGCGCCGGGCCTGAGTGTGGGCGCGGGCCGGTACTACGTCGACGGGCTGCGTGTCGACGCCACCGACCCGGTGCTGGTGAGCGGGCTGCCCGAGGACGTCGGTGCGACGGTGACGGTCCTGCTCGACGCCTGGGAGCACACCGTCACGGCGGTCGAGGTGCCACGGCTGCGCGAGGTCGCCCTGGGCGGCCCCGACACCACGGTGCGGACCCGGCTCACGCACGCGGTCCGGGCGCTGCGCGTGACGGCGCCCGCGAACCCGGACTGCGACTCCGTGCTGCCGGAGTGGGACGCGCTGGTCGCGGGAAGCACAGGGACGCTCGAGGTGCAGCTGGATGCGGCGTCGGCGGACCCGTCCCTGTGCCTGGTGCCCGAGAGCGCCGGGTACCGCGGCCTCGAGAACCGGACGTACCGCCTGGAGGTGCACACCCCGACCGTCGACCCGGTGACCGGTGCCCTCACCGGGGCGACGCCGACCGTGCTGTGGAGCCGGGACAACGCCAGCACCCTCGCGTCGCTGATCGGCGTCCCCGACCGTCTGGACCTGCAGGTGGACCGGCTCGGGCCGGGTGGCGCGGACGGGTTCGGCCGGGGCGACCTGGTCACGGTGACGACGGACGCGATCGACCGGGCCGGGACGCCGGGGCTGCTGGCGCTGGTCGACGACGTCCTCGGTGGGACGACGCTGCGGCTGCGGTCGGCGGACGACGCGACACCGGCGGGCGCCGCGGCGCTCGCGGCCGAGCTGGCTGCCGTCGTCGCGACCGGCGGGCACCCCAAGGTCCGCCGCTGGGACGGCACCGCACCGGTGCCGTTGGGGACGGCCGACTGGACCGACCTGGACGCCGGGCTGCAGGTGCGGCTCGGCACGGTGGGTCGCCTGCGCACCGGCGACCACTGGGTGGTCCCGGCGCGCACCGCGATCCTGCCGGGCACGGGGGACTGGCACCTGGAGTGGCCGCAGCCGGTCGGTGGCGTCCCGGTCCCGGTACTCCCGTCCGGTCCGGTGCACCACTACGTCAAGCTGGGGATCGCCGTGCTCGAGGCGGGCGGGTGGAGGGTGGTGTCCGACTGCCGCGACCTGTTCGGGCCCCTCGTCGACGACGTCCAGTTCACCGCCCGGTCCGGCGACGGTCAGGAGACACGGTCGGACGGCTGGCTCCCTGCGCCGCTCGTCGTCGGCGTGAGCCGGGGACTGACGTCTGCTCCCGATCGCACCGTGACGCTGACGGTCACCTCCGGTGGCGGCGCCCTGTCCCTCAGCGCGCCCGACCCCACCGGGGTCGTACCCGGCGACCAGGTGGCCACCGCGGTGACGACCACGACCGGCGTCGACGGCCTGGTGAACGCCTGGTGGCGCCTCGGGCCGGCGCCCGCCGTCCCGCCGCCCGGAGACCGGTTCGACCCTGCGGCGGCTCAGCAGGTCACCGCGGTCCTGGTGTCGTCGGGCGGGACGTCCGTGCACCAGCCGGTCACGTTCACGGCGACCGCACGCGACGAGCTCGTGCTGGTGGACGCCGGTGGCGACGGACAGCTGGGCCGCCCTGGGGAGACGCTCGGGCTGGCGCTGCGGGCGAGGGTGACCGCCGGCAGCCATCCGGCGGCCGGGCAGCGCGTCGCGTTCGAGGTCGAGGGGCGCATGCTGGACGGGTCGGCGCTGGACGAGCTGGGCGGCGGCTCGCTGCACGCCACCGTCCAGGTCGAGGAGCTGACACCGTGGCCCGGCGGCACGCGCACCGTCCGCGCTGTCGTCCGGACCGACGCGGTCGGCGTGGCGCAGGTCCAGTGGATCCTGGGCACCGAGCGGAAGCTCGACACGCAGCGCGTCTCTGCAACGCTGCTGGACGAGCCGTCAGCCGAGGCGCAGCGCATCGTCTTCGGCGCACACCTCGCCCTCGCGTCAGGCGTCGACTGGACCCCGTGCGCCGCGTTCGGGAACGTCGACGACCAGACGGTGCAGGGCGGCCTGGATCTCCTGTGCCGAGTGGTCGGTGGCCGCGGCACCGTCGCGGGCGCCGTCATGGTGGGGCGACGGCGGCAGATCGAGCTGCGGCCGGAGAACACCGTCCCGCTCGGCGTGTGGGCGGGACAGCTGACGCTCCGCGCCCCGTACGTGCTGACGTCCGACCCTCCGGCGGCTGCCGTGCAGGCGGCCGTGGTCGTGTCCGCCGATCTGCCCGACGCAGAGCTCGCCGGTGCCTTCCGCTCTGTCGTCCTGCCGGGAACCGTCGAGCTGCGGCGTCGTGAGAACGGGTTCGACCTGGTGTGGGACAGCGCGGCGGCCGCCGGGCTGCTCCGAGACCCGGTCGGCGCCGGCCGCGTCGTGCTCCGGCTCGCCGTCCTGCCGTCGCTGCTCGACCGCGACGCGCCACAGCTGGCGTTCCATGCGGCGGTGGGTCTGGCTCCCTGACTGCCCGAGCTCGAGATCGGGCCGAGCAGGCGTCCGGGCCGCCAGACCCTCGCCTGGCGACCCGAAGAGGTCTTCCTGTGACAGCACCCGGATCGGATCTCGGACGCCCGCCTCGTTGACTCCGGCCTCACGCTGCACGGCCGGCCGAGACTTCACCTGTCTGTTCCTACGACTCCTCGTCCACTCGGAACCGTTCTGCGTTCGAGAACCGTCAGATGTCCGTTCGGAGCTCGTCGATGCCGGGCGAACCCGTACAAACCGTCGAGACCGTCACGGCCTGCCGAGACCGACCGAGTCAGGATCGTTGCGTCCGATGTGCCGAAAGTTCAGTTGCTCACTCTGCTCGTCTCACTCCCGTCATCGGACCGGACGTACCAGCCGACCCTCATCTGCTTGCTCACCGAGGTCCAGTTTGCTGATGCCCTTCGATCCTCCCGCCACGGTGGCCACGGGTCAACGCATGACCGGAGGATCGCTCGGATCAGCAAGGTGTGGGCGGGGCAGGTGGCCAGGTCGGTTCACCGTGCCCGAGACCGCGCGGCAGGGCTCGTCGCTGAGGAGCGAGCGGAGGGCGAGCCCTCCTCGCCGAAGACGAGCACGACTCGCGCGCCGAAAGGACGCTAGGGTCCGCAGATTGGCAGCGTGACCTCGCACGCTCTCGGAGCGGACGACGGGAATCGAACCCGCGTAGCCAGTTTGGAAGACTGGGGCTCTACCATTGAGCTACGTCCGCGCGTGCCGGGCGCAGACCCGGCGGCGCAGCAAGGCTACCGGTTCTGCGGGGTGTGTCGTCCCCACCGCCGCTTTGGCGGCCGGTCGCGCTCGTGACGTACCATCGAGGGTCGCGCGTACGCCGTCGGGTGCTCGCACGTCGCCTCCCCGGGACTCGTCCTGGTGGGGTCACGACGTCGCCCGGGCCGCAGCGTGCGCAGCGCCTCCCAGCGCGTGCAGAGCGAAGCGAGCCATCTCGTCGGATCCTCCGGCGCCCGGCCATGACCAAGTGGAGACCATCGAAGTGAAGAGCGCCGTCGAGACCCTGGACCCGACCAAGGTCAAGCTGTCCGTCGAGGTGACGTACGACGAGCTCAAGCCGAGCATCGATCACGCCTACCAGCACATCGCCGAGCAGGTGACGGTGCCCGGGTTCCGCAAGGGCAAGGTGCCGCCGCGCATCATCGACCAGCGCGTCGGTCGCCCCGCGGTCATCGAGCACGCGGTCAACGAGGGCCTGTCGTCCTTCTACGCCGAGGCCGTGCGCGAGAACAAGCTGCGTCCCATGGGCCAGCCCGAGGTCGAGGTCACGAAGGTCCCCGGCCTCGTGCCCGCCGAGGCCGGCGACGAGGGCGAGCTGCACTTCACCGCCGAGGTCGAGGTGCGCCCCGAGATCACGCTGCCCGCGCTCGACTCCCTGAGCCTCACCGTCGACGACGTCGAGGTCTCGGACGAGGACGTCGACGCGCGTCTCGACGCGCTCCGCGAGCGGTTCGGCTCGCTGGTCGGCGTCGACCGTCCCGCCGAGGCGGGCGACTTCGTCGTCATCGACCTCGCCGCCACCATCGGTGACGAGCAGGTCGACCAGGTCTCGGGCACGAGCTACCAGATCGGCTCGGGCAACATGCTCGAGGGCCTCGACGAGGCGCTCACCGGGCTGTCGTCGGGCGAGACCACCACGTTCGAGACCGTCCTCGTCGGCGGCGACCGCAAGGGCGAGACGGCCAACGTCACCGTCACGGCCACGGCCGTCAAGGAGCGCCAGCTGCCCGACGCGGACGACGAGTTCGCGCAGCTCGCGAGCGAGTTCGACACGATCGACGAGCTCAAGGCCGACCTGCGGGTCCAGGCGGGGCGCATCAAGGCCTCCAACCAGGCCGTCCAGGCGCGCGACCTGCTGGTCGAGAAGCTCACGACCGAGACCGAGATCCCGGTGCCGAGCGGTGTCGTCGAGGCCGAGGTGCACCGCCACCTCGAGTCCGAGGGTCGCCTGGAGGACGACGAGCACCGTGCCGAGGTGACGGAGCAGGCGCAGACCGCGCTGCGCAACCAGATCCTGCTCGACACGCTCGCCGAGCAGCTCGACATCAAGGTCAGCCAGAGCGAGCTGCTCGACTACCTCGTCAGCGCGTCGCGCCAGTACGGCATGGACCCCAACACGTTCATCACGACGCTGGACCAGCAGGGTCAGATCCCGGCCATGGTCGCCGAGGTCGCCCGTTCCAAGGCGCTGGCCGTGTCGCTGCGCTCCGTCTCCGTCGTCGACGGCTCGGGCAAGGCTGTCGACCTGTCCGAGTTCATCGGCACGGAGGAGGAGGACGCCGAGGTCGAGCAGGCCGAGGCGTCCGCCCCGACCGACGCGGCGACCGACTTCTCCGCCGTCGCGTTCGGCGAGGACAGCGCGGACGAGAAGGCCTGAGCGGCCCGCACCACCAGGACCGCACGACGCGCCACCCGGCGTCGTCGCTGACGGCCCCGCCGCCCTTCCCGGGTGCGGCGGGGCCGTCGTCGTCCGCGGCCGCGGCCGTCCGGGCGCAGCCGCTGCGCCGTCAGCGAAACGGCGCGTCGGCGGGACGTGAGCGGGCGCGGCCGGGCGTTAGGGTCGCTGCAACGCGCGACCGGCCGCAGCTCCCGACACGGGGGGCCGGCCACCGCGCAGGCAGCACGCAGCCAGACGAGGGAGCCTTCGTGAACGAGCAGGTGCCGTCCCTGGCCCGGTCAGATACTCCGGGCCTCGGCCTCAACGATTCCATCTACAACCGACTGCTCCGCGAGCGGATCATCTGGCTCGGGTCGGAGGTCCGGGACGAGAACGCCAACGCCATCTGCGCGCAGATGATGCTGCTGGCGGCAGAGGACCCCGACAAGGACATCTGGCTCTACATCAACTCGCCCGGCGGGTCGATCACGGCCGGCATGGCGATCTACGACACCATGCAGTACATCAAGCCCGACGTCGCGACGATCGCGATGGGCATGGCGGCGTCGATGGGGCAGTTCCTGCTCTCCTCGGGCACCAAGGGCAAGCGGTACGCCACGCCCCACGCCCGCGTGATGATGCACCAGCCGTCCGGCGGCATCGGTGGCACCGCGACGGACGTCCGCATCAACGCCCAGCTCATCCTGCACATGAAGAAGGTGCTCGCCGAGCTGATCGCCGAGCAGACGGGCAAGAGCGTCGAGCAGATCAACGCCGACTCGGACCGTGACCGCTGGTTCACCGCGCCGGAGGCCCTGGAGTACGGGTTCATCGACCACGTCGTCTCCAGCTCCCACTCCGTCGCCGGTGGCGGCGGGACGCAGTCCTGACGGCCACCGCGAACGCATCAGCGAGGAGAACCTTCGTGAGCATGGAGTCCCAGTTCATCGCCCGAGCCGGCCACCTGGCCGGCGGCACGGCGCCCGCCTCACCCATGGGCCGGTACGTGCTCCCGCAGTTCGAGGAGCGCACCGCCTACGGCTTCAAGCGTCAGGACCCGTACACCAAGCTGTTCGAGGACCGCATCATCTTCCTCGGCGTGCAGGTCGACGACGCGTCCGCGGACGACGTCATGGCGCAGCTGCTCGTGCTGGAGTCCACGGACCCCGACCGCGACATCACGCTGTACATCAACTCGCCCGGCGGCTCGTTCACCGCGCTGACGGCGATCTACGACACGATGCAGTACATCAAGCCGCACATCCAGACCGTCTGCCTCGGGCAGGCGGCCTCGGCCGCGGCCATCCTGCTGGCCGCCGGCTCGCCCGGCAAGCGCCTCGCACTGCCCAACGCCCGCGTGCTGATCCACCAGCCCGCGATGGAGGGTGGCGGCTACGCGCAGGCGTCGGACATCGAGATCCAGGCCAACGAGCTCATCCGCATCCGCGAGTGGCTCGAGCAGGCGCTCGCGCAGCACACCGGCCGGCCGATCGAGCAGGTCCGTGCGGACATCGAGCGCGACAAGATCCTCACCGCGGCCCAGGCCAAGGACTACGGGATCGTCGACCAGGTCCTCGAGAGCCGCAAGGGCGTTCACCCCACGGTGGTCCAGCCCGCCTGACGTCGTGACCCCCGGTCCGGCCCGCCGTGGCCGGGCCGGGGCGGCACGGCCTCGTCAGGTTGGGCCATCCGTGCGAACCGGGACGCATCGGACGGCGCGTCGCGCCCGACACGCCGCGACCCACCCGCCGGGTTCGGCTGACAGGGGGCCGTGCGTGGTGTGCAATGGGGGAACGTGACTCACGGACCGTGAGGTCACGACGACGGCGCACCGCCGGTACGGCGGAGGGCGACACGAGGGAAGGGGACGCACATGGCGCGTATCGGGGACGGTGCGGACCTTCTCAAGTGCTCGTTCTGCGGCAAGTCCCAGAAGCAGGTCAAGAAGCTCATCGCAGGCCCAGGGGTGTACATCTGCGACGAGTGCATCGACCTGTGCAACGAGATCATCGAGGAGGAGCTCGCCGAGGCCACCGAGGTCGGCATGGTGGAGCTGCCGAAGCCGAAGGAGATCTTCGAGTTCCTCGAGCAGTACATCGTCGGCCAGGAGCCCGCCAAGCGCTCCCTCGCGGTCGCGGTCTACAACCACTACAAGCGCATCCAGGCCGGTGAGGGCGCCCGGGCGACCACCGGTGAGGAGCCGGTGGAGATCGCCAAGTCGAACATCCTGCTGATCGGCCCCACGGGCTGCGGCAAGACGTACCTCGCGCAGACGCTCGCCAAGATGCTCAACGTCCCCTTCGCGATCGCGGACGCCACGGCCCTCACCGAGGCGGGCTACGTCGGCGAGGACGTGGAGAACATCCTCCTCAAGCTCATCCAGGCTGCCGACTACGACGTCAAGAAGGCCGAAGCGGGCATCATCTACATCGACGAGATCGACAAGATCGCGCGCAAGAGCGAGAACCCGTCGATCACGCGGGACGTGTCCGGCGAGGGCGTCCAGCAGGCGCTGCTGAAGATCCTCGAGGGCACGACGGCGTCGGTGCCGCCGCAGGGCGGGCGCAAGCACCCGCACCAGGAGTTCATCCAGATCGACACGACGAACGTCCTGTTCATCGTCGCGGGCGCGTTCGCGGGGCTGGACGAGATCATCACGTCCCGCGCCGGGCGCCGCGGCATCGGGTTCGGTTCCCCGATCCACTCGGCCGACGACGTGGACGTGTACGGCGAGGTCATGCCGGAGGACCTGCTGAAGTTCGGCCTGATCCCCGAGTTCATCGGCCGTGTCCCGATCATCACGACCGTGTCCCCGCTGGACCGGGTGGCGCTGGTGCGGATCCTCACGGAGCCGCGCAACGCGCTCGTGAAGCAGTACCAGCGGATGTTCCAGATCGACGGCGTCGACCTGGAGTTCGAGGACGACGCCATCGAGGCCGTCGCGGAGCAGGCGCTGCTGCGCGGCACCGGTGCGCGCGGCCTGCGGGCGATCCTCGAGGAGGTGCTCCAGCAGGTGATGTTCGAGGTCCCGTCGCGTGACGACGTCGCACGCGTCGTCATCACGAAGGACGTCGTCCTCGACAACGTCAACCCGACGCTGGTCCCTCGCGACACCTCGCGCGACAAGCGCGCTCCCCGCGAGAAGAGCGCGTGAACGCACCCGGGCGCGTCGTGCCGGCCGAGCTGGCACGCCTGCGCGGCAGCATCGACAACATCGACGCCGCGCTGATCCACATCCTCGCCGAGCGGTTCAAGGCCACGCAGCGCGTCGGCGTGCTCAAGGCCGAGCTGGGTCTGCCCGCGTCGGACCCGGGCCGCGAGGCGCAGCAGGTCGCCCGGCTGCGCGAGCTCGCCCACGAGGCGGACCTCGACCCGGTCTTCGCCGAGAAGTTCCTCGAGTTCATCGTCGGCGAGGTGATCCGCCACCACGAGGCGATCGCGCACGACCACGCGCAGCGCGCCTGACGGACGCTCGTCCGGCTCCACCTCACCCTGTGCGGGAGTTGGCGCGGGGTGTACCGGTGACCCAAGGTAGAGGGGTCAGCCCCGGTCAGGCACCGGCTGTGGCGTCGCCGGGGACGTGCACGCAGGAGGAGAAGACCCCTATGCACCTGCACTGGCTCAAGCCGCTGCTCGGCCGACCGGCCCCGTTCGTCACCGTCCACCTCGACGCGTCGCCCGCGGAGGTGGCCGGCGAGTCGGGACCCGTGGACCGGTGGCGCTCCGTGCGGCGGGATCTCGAGCGGGACGGCGCGCCCGCCGCGATCCTGGACGAGCTCGGCGAGCGCATCGCCCAGCCGGACGGGCGGCGGAACGCCCACGGGCGCGCCCTGATCGCCGACGCGAACGGCGTCGTGGTGGACCGGGTGCTGCAGGCGGCCCCCGCGACCTCGAGCGGCTCGTACGGCCCGGTCCCGGCGCTGGCGCCGGTCGTGCGCGCGAGCGAGGAGAGCGTCGGTGTGCTGGTGGTGGCGGTCGACCGCACGGGGGCGGACCTGCGGTGGAGCGAGGTGGACGACGGCGAGAACCACGGCCCGGTGACGGAGACCGTCGACGGCGGGCACGACGAGGTGCGCAAGGTCCGCGAGGCCGGCCTCGAGCGGCGCGGACAGACCCGGGCCGAGGACTCCTGGCAGCGCAACGCCGAGGTCGTCGCCGCGGCCCTCGACAAGCGGGTGCGTGACAAGCGCCCCGACCTGGTCGTGCTGACGGGAGACGTGCGTATGGTGCCGCTGGTGCGCGACGCCCTGGGGCAGCACGCACGCGAGCTGGTGGTGGAGGTGCCCGGTGGCGGCCGTGGCGAGGGCATCCACGAGGCAGCGTTCCACGCGCGGGTCGCCGAGGTCGTGGCCGAGCACCGCACGAAGCGCCGCTCCGCGCACGTCGAGCGGTTCCGCGAGGCGCGCGGCCGGGGCGAGGGCGCGGTCACCGGGTTCGACGACGTGGTCGACGTGCTGCGACGTGGGCAGGTCGACGAGCTGATCGTCGGCGCCGGCAGTCTCGCGGGCCGGACCCTGTGGGTCGGCCCGGGTGAGCTGCAGGTGGCGTCGTCGAGGTCGGACCTGGCGTCGATCGGCGTGGTCGACGGCGAGGTGCGCCAGATGCCGGCGGACGTGGCGGTGATGCGTGCGGTGGTCGGTCAGGACGCCGGCGTGACGTTCGTCGACGATGACGACGACGAGCTCCTCGACGGTATCGGGGCGACCCTGCGGTGGGCCGACGAGTCGACACCGAGCGAGTCGGTGCCGTCGCAGTCGGGCGACTACCGTCGCCTGCGCGCCGGTCTCTGAGGCCGCCCGACGCGTCGTGGGACGCGCCCCGGTGCTCAGGCGCCGGGGCGCGTGTCCACGTACAGCGCGTCGACCTGCTGCGCGAAGTCCTTGAGGACCGCCGCCCGCTTGACCTTCATCGACGGCGTCAGGTAGCCGTTCGCCTCGGTGAAGTCGGTGGTCAGCACGGAGATCTTGCGGATCGACTCCGCGCGGGACACCGCCTCGTTCGCGCGGTCCACGGCGCGGTCCAGCGCCTCGAGCACCTGGGGGTGCTCGGCCGCCGCCGTGACGTCCATGGGGGGCAGGCCGTGCATCGCGAGCCAGCCGGGCAGCATCTCCGCGTCGAGCGTGACGAGGGCGCCGATGAACGGCCGCTGGTCTCCCACGACGACGACCTGGCTGACGATGGGGTGACCGCGCAGCCGGTCCTCCAGGAGGGCCGGCGCCACGTTCTTGCCGCCGGCGGTGACGATGATCTCCTTGCTCCGGCCGGTGATGCGCAGGTACCCGTCGTCGTCGAGCGTGCCGATGTCCCCGGTGCGCAGCCAGCCGTCGACCAGCGTCTGCGCCGTCTCCTCGGGCATGTGCCGGTAGCCGCGGAAGACGTGCGGCCCGGCGACCCAGATGTGGCCCTCGTCGTCGACCCGCAGGGACGTGCCCGGCATGGGAGGGCCGACCGTCCCGATCTTCGTCAGGCCGGGCCGGTTGACCGCGGTGGCGGCGGAGGTCTCCGTCAGGCCGTAGCCCTCGAGCACGTGCACGCCGATGCCGCGGTAGTAGTGCCCGAGACGCTCGCCGAGCGGGGCGCCGCCGGAGACGGCGTACTCCGTGCGGCCGCCGAGGGCGGCACGCAGCTTGCGGTGCACGAGCCGGTCCGCGACGCCGTGCTGCGTCTTCAGGGCCGCACTCGGGCCGTCGGGGGTCTCGAGGGCGCGGGAGTACGCGATCGCCACCTTGGCGGCCCACCGGAACATCCGCAGCTTGGTGCCCGACCCGGCCTTCTGCTCCGCGGAGTTGTAGACCTTCTCGAACACCCGCGGGACCGCGAGCAGGTAGGTGGGCTTGAACGACGCGAGGTCCGGCAGGAGGTTGCGCGTGTCGGGGGCGTGCCCCATGACGGCGCCGGACTCGATGCAGACCACCTGGATGAAGCGCGCGAAGACGTGCGCGAGCGGCATGAACAGCAGCGTGCGCGAGGTCGGCTTCGACACGACCTCCGCCAGCCCCACCGCGCCGTTGCGGGACAGCGCGACGAAGTTGCCGTGCGTGAGCTCGACGCCCTTCGGGCGGCCGGTCGTGCCGGACGTGTAGATCACCGTGGCGAGGTCGTCACCCCGGGCCATGGTGCTGCGCCGGTCGATCTCGGAGTCCGGCACGGCGGTTCCCCGCGCCGCGAGTGCGGTGAGCGCGCCCTCGTCGATCACCAGGACCTCGGTGAGCCCCGGCAGGTCCTTGCGCACCTGCTCGATGACGGCGGCGTGCGCGGGCGTCTCGACGACGGCCATCCGGACCCCGGAGTCCGACGCGATCCAGCGCACCTGCTCGGCCGACGACGTCTCGTAGACCGGCACGCCGATGGCACCGGCGGTCCAGATCGCGAAGTCGACGAGCGTCCACTCGTAGCGGGTGCGGGACATGATCGCGACCCGGTCGCCGGGCTCGACGCCGGCCGCGACCAGGCCCTTGGCGATCGCGCGCACCTCGGCCACGAAGGCGGCGACCGTCACGGGCTGCCACGTCCCGCCGAGGCCGGCCTGGCGCTCGGCCAGGACGCCGTCGGGGTCGCGTGCGAGCCGGGCGGCCAGCATGGTGCAGATCGACGCCGAGGGGTCGGGCGCGACGAGGGCGGGGGACGTGAACTCGGACATGTGGCGTGACTCCTGTACAGGGGGACGTCACGACAGTAGTGCCGTGACGTTCACCTCGTGGGGGACTGGTGTGTGGGATCGAGCACCCGCTGCAGGAAGGTGCGGGTGCGCTCCTCGCGGGGTGCGCCGATGACCTGGTCGGCAGGTCCGGTCTCGACGACCGTGCCGTCGTCCATGAAGACGACGCGGTCGCCGACCTCGCGGGCGAAGGCCATCTCGTGGGTGACGACGAGCATCGTCATGCCGCCGTCCGCGAGGTCCCGCATGACGCCGAGGACGTCGCCGACGAGCTCGGGGTCGAGGGCGGACGTCGGCTCGTCGAAGAGCATGAGCTGCGGGTCCATCGACAGCGCGCGGGCGATCGCGACGCGCTGCTGCTGCCCGCCCGAGAGCTGCGCGGGCATCGCGTCCGGCCGCTCGGCGAGGCCGACGCGCTCGAGGTTCGCGAGCGCGACGCGCTCCGCCTCCGCACGCGAGCGGCGCAGCACGGTGCGCTGCGCCATGGTGCAGTTCTCGAGCACGGTCCGGTGGCTGAACAGGTTGAACTGCTGGAAGACCATGCCGACGTGCGTGCGGACGCGGTCGATGTCGACGTCGGGGTCCGTGACCTCGGCGCCCAGCAGCTCGATGCTGCCCGACGTGGGCTGCTCGAGCAGGTTCACGCAGCGCAGCAGCGTCGACTTGCCCGACCCCGACGGGCCGATCACGCAGACGACCTCACCGGCCTGGACGTCGAGGTCGATGCCCCGGAGCACCTCGTGCTCGCCGAACGACTTGTGCAGGTCCCGGACCCGGACGACGGGCCGTGCGGGGTCGGCGGTCATGCGCGTCCTCCTGTGCGCCGCTCGAGCCGTCGGGCGACGATGCCGAGCGGGATGGTGATGACGAGGTAGCAGGCGCCGACGACGAAGAGGCCCGTGAGACCGCCCGACGCCGTCGACAGCGCGTCACGCCCGACCTTGGTCAGCTCGAAGTACGCGGGCGTCTGGCCGAGCACGAACAGCAGCGAGGTGTCCTTCGTCAGGAGCAGGACCTCGTTGGTCAGCGGCGGCATCACCGTGCGGAACGCCTGGGGGAGCACGACCTGGACCATGGTGCGGGTGTGCGACATCCCCAGGGACCGTGCCGCCTCGACCTGTCCGCGGGGGACGGCCTGGATGCCCGCGCGGAGGGTCTCGGAGATGTAGGCGGCGGACACCGAGCCCAGCGCGATGGCGGCGATGGCGATGATCGACGTCAGGGCGATGCCGAAGGCGATCGGCACGGCGTACCCGACGGCGATCACGACGAGCAGGGCGGGGATGCCGCGGAAGAACTCGACGTACGTCGTGGAGATCCAGCGGTACGGCGCGACCGACGACAGGCGCATCAGGGCGAGCACCGTGCCGAGGCTCAGGCCGACCGCGAACGCGGCGAGCGTGTACGTCACCGTGTTGAGGAACGCGCGGGGGAGCCGGTCGAGCATCTCGCCGGCCGCGGCCGGGTTGAAGATCGTCTGGCCGACCGTGCTCCAGTCCGCCGTCGAGAGCAGCAGCGCGAGGACGGCGAGCAGCACGACGTACTGGACGCCGCGCGACAGCCGGGCCCGCCGGCGCGGGCTCATGCGAGCCCGGCCGGCGGCCGCCGAGAGGTCGACCGACATCAGTCCGTGGGCTCGGCCGTCGGCTCGCCCGCGCCGAAGTACTCGGCCACGAGCTCGTCGTACGTGCCGTCCTGCGTGATCCGCTCGAGCGTCGCGTTCGCGGCGTCGAGGAGTGCGGTGTTGCCGGTGCGGACGGCGAGGCCGTACTGCTCACCGGTCGGCACGACGAAGGCGATCTCGAGCCCGTCGCCCGCGTACGGCTCCAGCACGGTGACGTCGTTCATGACCACGTCGACCTGGCCGTTGCGCAGCGACTGGATCTGCAGCCCGAGGTCCTCGAACTGGACGCCCTCGAGGCCCTGCTCGTCGACCCACGTGGCGCCGGTCGTGGCCTGCTGGACGCCGATCTTCGTGCCCTGCAGGCCCGCCTCGTCCGCCACGGTCGACCCGGAGGCGACCAGCACGCCCTGGTCCGCGTCGAAGTACGCGTCGGTGAAGTCGACGTTCTTCTCGCGGGCCTCGGTGATGGTGAGCGCCGACGCCGCGATGTCGCACTGGCGGGCGTTGAGGGCCGCACCGGACTCGATCGCGTCGAAGCCCGTGTTGAGCGGTCGCAGCTCGACGCCCAGGTCGGCCGCGATCTCGCCGGTGATGGCCATGTCGAGGCCGACGATCTCGCCGTCCTCCTCGTACTCGAACGGCTCGAACGGCGGGTTCGTGCAGACGGTCAGGGTGCCGTCGTTCACGAGCGCGAGCTCGCCGTCGTCACCCGCCGTGTCGTTCCCGCTGGAGCAGGCGGTCAGGGCGAGCAGTGCGGCAGCGGCCAGGGCGCTGACGGGCAGGGGGTGGCGCATGGGTGGTCCTTCCGAGCGGAGCGGTGCGCGCATAACTATACGCCACACATCATTCCTATCCGTTGCGGGGGTGCCCGGGACCTCTGTCCCGACCCTCCCACGGCGTGCTCGCGCACGCCCGGGCGGGGCCGCGCCCTGCTCGACGCGGCCCGATCGCCCGGCGGTGGGTCACCGGGCGACGGCCTCCCCGAGGCGCGCGTCCCGGGCGACGACCGTGTCCCCGGTGCCGGTCGCGATCTCCAGCGTCCCGGTCGCGCGGCCCGCGTTGCGGACGTCGTCGAGCGCGGCCTCGACACCGGCGCGCAGGGCGTCCGGCACCTCGAGGACGGCGTGCTCGACGGGCGTGCGCATGGACACCTTCGCCTCGGACTTCACCTTGCGCAGTGCGGCGAGCGCGGCGCCCGCACCGGCGACGAGGCCCGGATCGGCGTCGCCGGCCGCGGCGCGCAGCGCGTCGCTCGTCGGCCACGGCGCGCGGTGCACCGTGCCCTCGCGCCACCACGACCAGACCTCCTCGGTCGCGTACGGCAGCACGGGCGCGAACAGGCGCAGCAGCGTGTCGAGGGCCAGGCCGAGCGCCGCGCGTGCCGAGGCCGTCGCGGGCGTGACCTCCGCGTCCGAGGCGCCCGCACCGTACGCACGGTCCTTGACCAGCTCGAGGTAGTCGTCGCAGAACGTCCAGAAGAACGTCTCCGTGAGCTCCAGGGCGCGCGTGTGGTCGTAGCCCTCCAGGGCGGCGGTCGCCTGGTCGACGACGGTCGCGAGGCCGGCGAGCATCGCCCGGTCCAGCGGCTCGGTCACGAGCGTGGCGTCGAGCGACACCGGCTCGTCCGCGGGCCCGAACGACAGCACGAACTTGCTCGCGTTGAGGACCTTGATCGCCAGGCGGCGGCCGATCTTCATCTGGCCGACCTCGAACGCCGCGTCGGTGCCCAGCCGGGCGCTGGCGGCCCAGTAGCGCACCGCGTCCGAGCCGTGCTCCTCGAGCAGGCCCATGGGCGTGACGACGTTGCCCTTCGACTTGCTCATCTTCTTGCGGTCGGGGTCGAGGATCCAGCCGCTGATCGCCGCGTGCTTCCACGGCAGCGAGCCCGACTCCAGGTGCGCGCGCACCACCGACGAGAACAGCCAGGTGCGGATGATGTCCTGCCCCTGCGGGCGCAGGTCCATCGGGAACGTCCGCGCGAACAGGTCGGGGTCGTCGAGCCAGCCGCACACGATCTGCGGGGTCAGCGAGCTCGTCGCCCACGTGTCCATGATGTCGGGGTCGCCGACGAACCCGCCGGGCACGCCGCGCTGGTCGGCGGTGTAGCCGGCCGGGACGTCGCTCGACGGGTCGACCGGCAGCGCGGCCTCGTCCGGCACGAGCGGGGAGTCGTACCGCGGCTCGCCCTGCCCGTCCAGCGGGTACCAGACCGGGATCGGCACGCCGAAGAAGCGCTGGCGCGAGACCAGCCAGTCGCCGTTGAGGCCGCCGACCCAGTTGTCGTACCGCACGCGCATGAACTCGGGGTGGAACGCAAGCTCCTGGCCGCGGGCGAGCAGCTCGTCGCGCAGGTGCTCGTCGCGACCGCCGTTGCGGATGTACCACTGGCGGCTCGTGACGATCTCGAGGGGCTTGTCGCCCTTCTCGTAGAAGTTGGCCTTGCGCTGCGTCGGGACCGGCTCGCCCAGCAGGTCGCCGGACTCGCGCAGCCCTGCCACGACGGCCTCGCGCGCGCTGAAGGTCGTCTTGCCGGCGATGTCGCCGTAGAGCGCGCGCCCCGCGTCGGACGTCAGCCACTCCGGCGTGTCCCGCAGGATGCGGCCGTCGCGCCCCATGACCGAGCGCGTCGGCAGGCGCAGCTCGCGCCACCACTGCACGTCGGTCAGGTCACCGAAGGTGCAGCACATCGCGATGCCCGCGCCCTTGTCGGGCTCGGCGGCGGGGTGCGCGAGCACGGGCAGCTCGACGCCGAACAGGGGGCTCGTCACCGTCGTGCCGAACAGGTGCTGGTAGCGCTCGTCGTCGGGGTGCGCGATGAGCGCGACGCACGCGGGCAGCAGCTCCGGGCGCGTCGTCTCGATGACGACCTGCTCGCCGTCCGGGCGGTGGAAGGCGACCTTGTGGAACGCGCCGGGGTAGTCGCGGGCCTCGAGCTCGGCCTGCGCGACGGCGGTCTGGAACGTCACGTCCCACAGACCGGGCGCCTCGGCCTGGTACGCCTCGCCGCGGCCGAGGTTGCGCAGGAACGCGCGCTGCGACACCGCGCGGGCCTTCGCGCCGATGGTCTGGTACGTCATCGACCAGTCGACGGAGAGGCCCAGGCGGCGCCACAGCGCCTCGAACTGGAGCTCGTCCTCGGCCGACAGCCGCTCGCACAGCTCGATGAAGTTGCGGCGCGACACCGGCACCTGGTCGCCGGGCTTGACGGCCTTGCCGTCGGTGCCGTTGTGCGGCGGCACGAAGCCCTCGACGTAGGGGAGCGACGGGTCGCAGCGCACGCCGTAGTAGTTCTGCACGCGACGCTCGGTCGGCAGCCCGTTGTCGTCCCAGCCCATCGGGTACATGACCTCGCGGCCGCGCATGCGCTGGAAGCGCGCGACGACGTCGGTGTGGGTGTACGAGAACACGTGGCCGACGTGCAGCGAGCCGGACACCGTCGGGGGCGGGGTGTCGATCGAGTAGACCTGCTCGCGCTCGGCCGTGCGGTCGAACGTGTACGTGTCCTGCTCGGCCCACGTGCGCGACCAGCGGTCCTCCAGCCCGTCGACCGTCACCTTGTCCGGTACCTGGCGGGCGGCGGTGGCGCTCGTCGGGGTATCGGTGCGGGGGGTGTGGTCGCTCATGGTCACCCATCCTCCCAGATCGACACCCCCGCGAGTGCACGCGCGAGCGGTCCGGGCGGCGCTATCCGTGGGCCGCGCGGCGGGCGCGGTAGGCGGCGACGTGCGCGCGGTTGCCGCACGCGTTGACGTCGCAGAACCGTCGCGAGCGGTTGCGCGAGAGGTCCACCAGCACCGCACGGCAACCCGCGCCCGCGCACCGCCTCATGCGCGCGTACTCGTCGGACCGGACGACGTCGACGACGCCCATCGCGGTCTCGACGACGATGACGCTCGCGAGCGCGGCGCCCGGGACCGTGGCGTGCAGGTGCCAGTCCACCGCGTCGTGCCGGACGAGGTGCGGGACCGCGTCGGCCTCGCGCAGCATCGCGTTGACGAGCTCGGCGGCCTCGTCGCGCTCGACGTCCCACAGCCGGGCGATGCGGTCGCGGGCCGCGCGCACGTGCGCGACCTCCGCGTCGTCGCGGTCGTGCCGGCCGGTGTAGCCCCAGCGCGTGAAGTACGCGTCGAGGTCTGCGACCGTGCTCAGGGCGTCGTGGCCGTCGCGGCGGCGCGCGGTGTTCACCAGCTCGGCGGCTGCGAGCAGATTCATCTCGGTGTCACGAGCGAAAACCACATTGACTCCTGTCGCGGCAGCGGGCTAGCGTCACGAGCATAGGAGGCATTGACTCCTGACATCGGTTCCGCCGGAGGAGACAAGGTGCAGGGGTCGGGTGCGCGCAGCGCCGGGATCGTCGCGGGGCTCGTCGCCGCGCTCGCGTTCGCCACGAGCGGGCCGGTCGTCAAGCCGCTGCTCGCCGCCGGCTGGAGCCCCGGGGCGGCCATCGTCGTGCGCCTGGCGATCGGCGCGCTCCTGCTCGCCGGGCCCGCGGCGTGGGCGCTGCGCGGGCGCTGGTCGACGCTGCGCACCGACTGGGCCACCGTCGTCGGGCTCGGCATCCTCGGCGTCGCCGGGGCCTCGACGCTGTACTTCTTCGCGGTCGACCGGCTGCCCGTGGCCGTCGCCCTGCTCGTCGAGTACACCGGTCCGCTGCTCCTGCTCCTCTGGGGCTGGGCACGGACCGGACGCGTGCCGGCCCGTGCCACCCTCGTCGGGGCGGCCCTGGCCATGGGTGGCCTCGTGCTCGTGCTGGACGTCACCGGCAGCCTGCAGCTCGACCCGCTCGGTCTGGTCTTCGCGTGCGGTGCCGCGATCGGCAACGCCGGGTACTTCGCCCTGACGGCACGACCCATCGCGCTGCCGCCCGTGAGCCTCGCAGGCGCCGCGATGCTCGTGGGCGCGGTCGTCGTGGGGTCGCTCGCGGCGGTCGGCGTGCTGCCCGTCGAGGCCCCCGACGTCCGGGTCGACGTGCTCGGCGCGCAGGTGCACTGGGCGGTGCCGCTGCTCGTCGTCGGCGCCGTGCCGACCGCGTTCGCGTACGGGGTGTCGGCGGTCTCGGTGCGGCTGCTGGGGGAGCGGCTGGCGTCGTTCCTGGCCCTGTCCGAGGTCCTGCTGTCGGTGCTCCTCGCGTGGGTGCTGCTCGGGGAGCAGCCGCTCGTCGTGCAGGGGCTGGGTGCCGTGCTCGTCGTCGCAGGGGTCGCGCTGGTGCGTGCGGGCGCGGACCGCGACGTGCGCCGGGGCGCGGCGCCGCCCCCGGCGGTCGAGGTCGTCCCCGAGCCCGCGGCTGAGCCCGCCTGACGGGTCGGACGCCGTCGCGCG
Source organism: Cellulomonas sp. (assembly GCF_015234515.1). Taxonomy (GTDB): domain Bacteria; phylum Actinomycetota; class Actinomycetes; order Actinomycetales; family Cellulomonadaceae; genus Cellulomonas. The sequence goes on along the minus strand of NZ_JADGMY010000010.1, from coordinate 153,317 downwards.
CGTCGCGACCGCTGCGCATGTCAAACATTCTTGACATCCAGCACCCCCTCCGGCACCCTGAGCATGTCAAACATTCTTGACATCACACGGGAGTCGGCATGACGTACGAGGAGAAGGGCGCGTGGGTCTACGGGCTCGTGGCGCTGGTGGTCTGGGGCGGCTACGTCGCGGTCGTGCTGCAGCGCACCGGCGGCGGGCCGGTGACCGACGTCCGGTACGTGCCCGTGCTGCTGTGGAGCATCGGCGTCTCGGTGCTGCTGAGGATGGTCGTCCGCATCCTGGTCGAGGTCGTCCGGCCGAGCGAGACGCAGCGGCCCGACATGCGCGACCGCGAGATCGACCGGCGCGGGGAGTACGTCGGAGGCTTCGTCCTCGCCGTCGCCATGGTGCTGCCGTTCTGCCTCACGCTCGCCGAGAGCGACCACTTCTGGGTCGCCAACGCGATGTACCTCGCGTACGTGCTCGGGGCGATCGTGGCCAGTGTCGTCAAGGTCGTCGTCTACCGCCGGGGGTTCTGACGTGGGCGGGCGACCCACCCGGGTCACCAACCGCATCCGGGCACTTCGAGCGGCGCGCGACGACATGACGCAGGCCGACCTCGCGGCCCGCCTGGGCGTCACCCGCCAGACCGTCATCGCGATCGAGCAGGGGCGGTACTCGCCGTCCCTGGAGACCGCCTTCCAGATCGCGAGGGCGCTCGGGGTGCCGCTCGACGAGGTCTTCGCCTACCCCGACGACGAGGGCTGACGCCCACCACCAGGAGGTTGCCGTGCGCACCACCACCGACCACCCGACCGCGACCATGACCGCCGTCGTCGCCGACCGCTACGGACCACCCGACGTCCTGCAGGCCACGCGCCTGCCCGTCCCCGTGCCCGGGCCGCAGGACGTCGTCATCTCGGTGCGGACCGTCGCCGTCACCCGTGCCGAGACGGCGTTCCGGGCCGCCGACCCCGCCTTCGCGCGGCTGGCGTCCGGACTTCTGAGGCCCCGTCGCCGCGTGCTCGGCGGAACCCTCGTGGGCGTCGTCACGACGGTCGGTGTCGACGCCGCTCCCTGGCGCGTCGGGGACCGCGTCGTCGCCCGGACCGGCCTCGCGATGGGCGGCTACGCCGAGCGGGTGAGGGTCCCCGCAGGGAACGTCGTGGCACTGCCCGACGACGTCACGGACGACGACGCCGTGGCCGTCGTCGAGGGCGGCCTGACGGCGTTGCCGTTCGTCCGGGACCACGTCCGTGCCCGCCCGGGCATGCGGGTGCTCGTCAACGGGGCAGCAGGGGCCGTCGGCGCGTCCGTGGTCCAGCTGGCCACCCACCTCGGTGCCGCCGTGACCGGGGTCTGCGGGCCCGCGCACGCGGGTCTCGTCGCCGACCTCGGGGCGGTCGACGTCGTCGACCGCTCCAGGACCCCGCTCGAGCGCCTCACCGGCAGCTACGACGTCGTGCTCGACGCCGTGGGCACCAGCTCGCCCCGCGCGTGCCGGCACCTGCTCACCGAGCGCGGGAGCTACCTCACGACGGTCCCGTCGGTCGGCGTCCTGGTGCGCACCGCGACCCGCAGGTGGGAGCGCGGACGGACGGCAGCCGTCGCCTTCACGGGTCTGCGACCGGCGCCCGACCAGCGCGCCGACATGCAGGTGCTCGTCGGCATGCTGCGCGACGGCCACGTGCGGGCCGTCGTGGACCGCAGCTACCCGCTCGCGGAGGCCGCGGCCGCGCACGTGTACGTGGAGACCGGTCGCAAGGCTGGCTCGGTGCTGCTGCACCCGTGACGCGCCGACGGGCGCGGGGGAGCCCGCGCCCGTCGGTCCGACGCAGGGTCGTGAAAGGGCTCGTGATGAGGTGGGCACCGTGCACGTGCGACCGACGACCCCCGCCGCCCTCGTCGCGCACGTCGTCGAGCTCGTGCTCGCGCACCCGGGCCGGTGCCGTGTGCTCGTCGACGGCGCCGCGGCCCTGCGGCCCGACGCGCTCGCCGACGCGCTCGTCGAGCCCCTGCGCGCCGCGGGACGCCCGGTCGCGCGCGTGCACGCCGACGACTTCCTGCGGCCCGCGTCCCTGCGCCTCGAGCACGGGCGGCACGACCCGGACGCGTACCTCGAGGACCGGCTCGACGCGCGTGCGCTCGCGCGCGAGGTCCTCGACCCGTTCGTCGTCGACGGTACGTACCTGCCGACGCTGCGCGACGCCGCGCGCGACCGCGCGACCCGTGCCGAGCGGGTGCGGGAGGACGAGGGCGCGGTGCTCCTCCTCGACGGCGAGCTGCTGCTGGGGCGGTGGTTCGACGCCGAGCTCACGGTGCACCTGGCCGTGCGCCCCGCGACGCTCGCGCGCCGGCTCGGGCCCGACCGTGCGTGGCAGCTGCCCGCGTTCACGCGCTACGAGCAGGAGGTCGGCCCGCAGGACGTCGCCGACGTCGTCGCGCGCGTCGACGACCCGCGGCACCCCGCGCTCGTCGTGCGCTGACGCCCGGCCGGGCGCCCTGCGCAGGCGCGGGGCTAGGCTCGGTCGGCAAGGACGAGCACTCGGGGAGGCACATCACGTGGCAGGTCTGACGGTCGGGTACGCGGCCATGCTGGAGCAGTTCCACCCTCGCGAGGCCGTGGAGCTCTCGGCGTACGCCGAGCAGCACGGGTTCTCCGGCGTCATGGCCGCGGACCACTTCGCACCGTGGGTGCCCGCGCAGGGGCAGTCCTCGTTCGTGTGGAACGTGCTCACGGCCGTCGGCGAGCGCACCACCGGGGACATGGGGCCGGGCGTCACCGCGCCGACGTTCCGCTGGCACCCGGCGATGGTCGCGCAGGCCTCGGCGACGCTCGCCGCGATGTACCCCGGACGGCACTGGCTGGGCCTGGGCTCGGGCGAGGCGCTCAACGAGCACGTCGTGGCCGGCTACTGGCCCGAGGCGCCCGAGCGCATCAACCGCATGTTCGAGGCCATCGACATCATCAACAAGCTGTTCTCGGCCTCCCTGGCAGGCAAGGACGTCAAGCACTCGGGCACCTTCTACAAGCTCGAGTCGACGCGCCTGTGGACGATGCCGGAGGTGGCGCCCGAGATCCTCGTGGCGACGGCGGGCCCCGTCACGGCCAAGCGCACCGGGCGGCACGCGGACGGCATCATCACGGTCGGCGCGCCGCTCGAGAAGATCAGCGGACTGTTCGGCAAGTTCGCCGAGGGCGCGCGCGAGGCCGGCAAGGACCCCGACGCGATGCCCAAGGTGCTGCAGCTGCACCTGTCGTGGGCGCCGACCGACGAGGAGGCGCTCGCGAACGCGATGCACGAGTGGCCCAACGGCGGCATGAAGTTCCCCAAGGCCGACATCCGCTCGCCGTTCGACTTCGAGCAGATGGCCAAGCTCGTGCGCCCCGAGGACTTCGAGGGCCGCATGGTCATCTCGTCGGACCCGGACGTGCACCGCGCGGAGATCCAGAAGTACGTCGACCTCGGGTTCGACCGGATCTACCTGCACAACGTCGGCCGCAACCAGCGCGAGTGGATCGAGGTCTTCGGCCGCGACGTGCTGCCCAAGCTCGCGCGGTGACCGTGGGCGAGCTGCGCGTCTGGGCGCCCGACGGCATCCGCGAGGTCGTCCCGGGCGACGACCTGGTCGCGCTGCTCGTCGCGGCCCTGCGGGCGGACGCCGCCGCCGACCCGGGGCACGCGCTCACCGACGGGGACGTGGTCGTCGTCACGAGCAAGGTCGTGTCGAAGGCCGAGGGGCGCGTGGTCGCCGCCGACGACCGTGAGCGGGCGATCACCGAACAGACCGTGCGTGTGGTCGCAACGCGCGAGCACCCCGGCGGGGTCACGCGCATCGTCGAGAACCACCTGGGCCTGGTGATGGCCGCCGCCGGCGTGGACGCGTCGAACACCCCCGAGGGCACGGTGCTGCTGCTCCCGCTCGACCCCGACCGGTCGGCGCGGGCCCTGCGTGCCGGGCTGGCCGCCGCGTTCGGCGTGCGGGTCGGGGTCATCGTCACCGACACCGCGGGACGCCCGTGGCGCCAGGGGGTCACGGACCTCGCGATCGGCGCTGCCGGCGTCGAGGTCCTCGACGACCTGCGCGGCCAGGTCGACACGTTCGGGCGGCCACTGACGATGACCGTGGCGGCCGTCGCCGACGAGATCGCGAGCGCTGCCGAGCTGGTCAAGGGCAAGGCGTCGGGGCGTCCGGTGGCCGTCGTGCGCGGGGTCGGTCACGTCGTGACGGACGACGACGGACCCGGGGCGCGCGTGCTGGTGCGCACGGGCCCCGACGACATGTTCCACCAGGGGTCCGCCGAGGCGTACGCGCAGGGGTGGAAGGACGCGCTCGAGCGTCCCGGGCGCTGAGCGTGGCCGAGCCGGGACCGCGTCCTGCGACGGCACGGGCCGCCCCGGCGCCGCGGGACGTGGTGCTGGTCGTCGACGCCGCCAACGTGGTGGGCTCACGGCCCGACGGGTGGTGGCGGGACCGCGCCGGCGCGGCCACCCGGCTGCTCGGGCGCCTCGGTGCCCTCGTCGACGTGACGACCTCGCTGCCGGACGGCACCGGCGTGCGGGTGCGGCACGTCGACGTCGTCCTCGAGGGGCAGGCGCGGACGGCGACCGATCCCGGTGCGCCCGGACTCGCCGTCCACCTCGCGCCGCGCGACGGTGACGCGGAGGTCGTCGTCCGGGCGCGGGCGGCCGGCGCCCGGGCCCTGGTCGTCACCGCCGACCGCGGGCTGCGCGCCCGCCTCGGCGATGCGGCGGTCGTCGGACCGGGGTGGCTGCTCGGCGTCGTCGACCAGCAGGAGGACCCGGAGCGGTCCTGACACCGCTGGGCCGGCCCTCCGCGCGCGACACCGACGCCTCAGGCCGCTGCCCGCCGGTACACGAGCCGCCGGTAGAGCGACTCCGCGGGGCCGCTGCGCCCGGCCGCCTCCAGCGCCACCGCGACCGCGACCGTGACCAGCCACACCCCGACGGCCCACGCGACCACCTGCGCCGAGCCGAGGTGGACGCCGAGCCCGCCCGCCCACGGGGCGAGCGGCAGGACGAACAGCACCGACTGCAGCAGGTAGCAGGTCAGCGACCGCGTGCCGACGGCACGCAGGGCGCGGCCCACCGGTCCGAGGGTCGCGAGCGTCGTGCCGCGGGCGGCGACGGCCCAGGCGACCAGCGCGGCGAACGCGACCCCGCCTGCGGCGCCCGTGAGCTCGTGCAGCATCGCCGAGCCGAACGCGTCGAGCGCCGACGGGTCCCGCAGCCGCGCGACGGCCGTCGCGAACGGCACGGCACCGAGGACGCTGACCGTCAGGCCCACGACGGCCGTGCGGCGCAGCAGGCGGACGTGGTCCGCGGGGCGCTCGAGGACCTCGCGCCGGGCACCCCACAGCCCGACCAGGACGAGCGGCAGCGCGATGACGGCACCGAGCGGCGCGCCGACGAAGCCGGACAGCGCGCGCGCCCCCATCGCCAGCAGGGGTGACTCGACGGACGGGACGGTCAGGGGGCCCATGTCGAAGGCATCCTTGAAGACCACGGCGCCGCCCAGCGCGCCGCCGAGGAACCCGCTGACGGCCAGGAGCAGCGCGGCCGTCACCAGCAGGGTGCGGTCCGAGGCGCGCACGAACAGGACCGCCACCAGACCCGCCACGCCGTACGCGCCGAGGATGTCCCCCTCGAAGAGCAGGACGAGGTGCGCGGCGCCGAACGCGACGAGCACGGCCGCGCGGCGCAGCAGGTCGGCACGGCACGCCGGCCACGGCACCCACGCCGCGGCCCGCCGACGCACGACGACCCCGATCCCGTACCCGTACAGCAGCGCGAACATCGGCATGGTGCGGCGGTCGATCAGCAGGGAGACCACACCGTCGACGGCGCGGTCGAGCCCGGACGAGTCGACCGGCCGCATGCCCAGGCCGACCACGCCGCCCGAGAGGTGCACGACCGCGTTGGCGACCGCGATGCCGAGCAGCGCGAGGCCCCGCGCGACGTCGGGTGCCACCGCGCGGCGCTCGACCGGGACGGGCACGACCGGTGCGTGCGGGGGCCTCGGCAGGGGGACGAGCGCGGCGTGCGGCAACGAGGAGGGGGGCGTCGTCGTCATGCCGCCCATCGTGGCGGTCACGCCGGTGGTGGCGCGTCGGTCTCGCGGATGGTTCTGCTGTCAGTCGTGGGACGGAACCGGGCGACCGCGGAGGAGCAGGTCAGCGGGCCGCCTTGGCGGCGGCCTTCGCGGCGCGCTTGGTCTCGCGGACCTTGCCCAGCGACGCGGCGTCGCGGACGTCCGCGATCGACCGGAACGCGTCGTCGCCGTAGGCACCGGCCGCCTCACGCCAGCCCGCGGGCTGCACGCCGCGCTGCTTGCCGAGCAGCGCGAGGAAGATGCGGGCCTTCTGGTCGCCGAATCCGGGCAGCGCCTTGAGGCGCCGCAGGACGGTCGGTCCGTCAGGATCGCCGTCCGTCCAGATCCGCGTGACGTCACCGTCGTACTCGTCGACGACGGCACGTGCGACGGCCTGGATCCGACCCGCCATCGACCCGGGGTAGCGGTGCACCGCCGGCGGCGTGGCGCACAGCGCGGCGAACTGCTCGGGGTCCGCATCGGCGATGCGGTGCACGTCCAGGCCGCCCATGCGGTCGGCGATCTTCGCGGGCCCCACGAAGGCGGTCTCCATGGGCACCTGCTGGTCGAGGAGCATGCCGATCAGGAGTGCGAACGGGTCGTCGTTGAGCAGGCGGTCGGCAGTCTGGTCGCCCGTCATCCACAGCGTCATGCGCCCATTCTGCCGCAGCAATGGCAGCCTCGGGTCTGCGGTCGAACTCGCTCGCTGGGTGGTTGCGGGAGGTAGCCTCCGGTCATGATCGGCAGTCTTGTAACCGGCGCGCGGGAGGTTCGTGCTCCGCTTGCGGTCGGCGTCATTCTCGCGGCGGCCTGGTGGTTCAGCTTTGGCAAGTTTTTTCCCGCCGCGCCCGCCGCGACAGGGCTCCCAGAGTTCTTGTATCGGACAGTTGATGTGCTCGGCCCAAGTGTCAGTCTCGCCGCGGGGGGTTTCGTCTGCTATCTGCTCGGTTCGATCCTGGTCAACGGCGCCCCAAAAATGGCTGAGTTCTTCGTCGTCGGCGCACAGCGGGTTGCCGCTTGGCTGTACATCAAGTACTCCAACGATGATCGACCGCTTGAAGCGCTGCGCTTCGCGGCCAACGGGATGAACCCACTCCTCGCAAGCAGGTGGCGCGAAGAGCAAATGGCGCGCAAGGTGTCGGGTTCCGTGGGCTCGCATCTGCGGGTGCGAGTAGAGCGAGATATCGCTCAGATCCATCCGACCGTCCTGCGCGTGATCGCGGAGGAGGAGCACGAAGCGTTCCGTGAGGTTGTCCGCAACCCGGCAGAGCCCGGGATGTCTGATGCAGATGTGCGTTCCGATTTGCTTGAGGCGACACTCTGGCGCATCGACCAAGAGGCTCCGGGGCTCGTTGTGAGGCTTCAGGTCAAGAGCAAGGAACTTTACGACGAGTGGGATCGGCTCTCGGCTGAGGCTGATCTGCGCACTGCCGTGCCGCTGCCGCTCGCGATCTTGACGGCAGCGCTCGCGATCTCCTGGTCGCCCTGGTTCTGGCTGGCAGGGCTTCTTGCGCCGCTGTTATACGCGCAGGGTCGAGGTTATCGCCAGCGTGCCACCCAGATCGTTCTTGCTGGGCTCATCGAGGGTGTGATGGAGTCGCCAACCCTGGAGGCGCTGAACCTTCGAGTCGAGGTACTTAAGCACAAGATGGGCGTCGAAGCAGGCGTCTGAGTGCCGCACGGTTCCGCCGTGTCGAGCCGTGGAGCACCCGGGGTAGTGGCCCGAGGTTTCAATGAGGCACGAGCGAGCTCGCGTTCACCCCGAGGGCGTCGGTGAGGCTGTAGAGGCTTCCGAGGCTGATGCTGCGTTCGCCTCCCTTGACTGCGCCAACGTAGGTCCGGTGCAGGCCTGAGCGGTCAGCGAAGTGCTCCTGGGAGATTCCCCTAGCCGTTCGCTGTTCCCGCACGGCGTCGCCCAGGAGCCGCAGTCGGGTGCTGAGGTCCTCGCTATGCGCCGCCACATCGCGATAGTCGACCGGCGCACTCTATGAGTCGACAGACTACGAGCAGCATCCTCTTGTGGCGGTCTGGAGAGTGGACGTGTGCGGCCTGAGTCAACGGTACGTCGAGGCGGAGACGCGGGCGGAAGTCGAAGACCTGGTTCGGCATGCCCTGCTGGAAGCGCTCGACGTGCGTGCGGTCCCCGCACCCCGAGAGATCGAGCGGGTCTATATGAAGGCTGGCCCGCTGCAGCGCAAGAAGCTGCTGGCTCGACTCGACCGTCTCACCAACCCCGCGAGCGCCAGCACTCCAGATCGGCGCTGCGCAGGCTTGAGCGTGAGGTGAAGAGAGCTCGTCAGGAGCGGGAGTGGGCCGAGGGTCACCCTCGTAGTGCGCCACCCGTATCGCCTGACGTGATCGACCAGTCGGCGCGCCTTATTGCGCTGCGGCACGTAGACCTGAGCTACGTCCGGTTGCCGCAGTGGGATCGTCACTCGCCGGTCCACACGGAACGCCCGTAGCGCGTTGAGCTGCGGCGATACCTGGTGGCTAGCGGACCTGCTGCTCGAGGAGCATGCCGACCAGCAGGGCGAACGGGTCGTCCTCGAGTAGGCGATCCGCGCCTGCATCGCCCGTGATCCACAGGGTCATGAATCCATCGTCTCATCCGGTCTACGAGGCAGCCGCAGGTGCGGCGGAGCAAGGACCGAGGGTGTCTCCGGCCCTGTCCCGCGACGTGAAGGACTCGGGCTCGCCCATCGAGGTGGGGAGATCGAGTCCCGTGTCGGATGCGAAAGGCTCAGATTTTCACCCGTTTGCACGCCGCGGTAGTGGCATGCATGGACTGTATGGTCAAGCGCATGAGTGAGGAGTCGAAGCCCGCCGCAGAGCCGGGGAAGGCGAAGCGCTCGCGCATCAGCCAGGCCGATATCCCGGCTATCAGCCTCGAGAAGGCGCTGCGGGTGCCGCGAGCAATCGCCGAGAACTACGCTTCGCACCCGACTCGCCCCTTTGACGTGGCAGCCGCGCTAATGGTCCAGCCCTCATCGGGAGGCTTCCGCGTCGAGTGTGGCGCGGCGATCGGCTATGGCCTCACTGAGGGTGGACCTAACGCCCCAGAGATCTCCCTTACAGCGCTCGGTGCTCGTGTCGTCACCCCGACAGAAGTTGATGACGACACGAGGGCATTGCGTGAGGCGGCCCTGAAGCCGACCGTGGCGAACCAGTTCTACTCCAAGTACAACGGGTCCCCGCTTCCGCCGAAAAGTATCGCAGAGAACGTGTTGGCCACCTTCGCTGTCCCGCGTGACCGTACTGGCGACGTCTACGATCTTCTCATCGAGAACGCGCGATATGTCGGCCTGCTCAAGTCCATCAAGGACAAGGAGTACATCGACATCGCTGGCCCATCGAACGGCGGCGTTCCCGGGGGCCCTGTCACCTCGGCGGCCGTTGGCGAGGGGACCTCGGCTTCTTCGCCAAGCGCAATAGATGACGGGCTCTATACCGGCGGCGAGGAGGAGTTCGAGGATGTCGTTGATGCGCCGCCGCAGTCCATCTCTGGTCGCGAGCCTAGCAAGAACGCGATCTTCGTTGGCCATGGTGGCAACAGGAAGCCGATGGAGCAGCTTGTCAAGATCCTCAATGAGTACGGAATTCCGCACAAGGAAGCCGTGGATTCGGCGAACACCGCCCGTCCTATCCCGCTGAAGGTTGCAGAAACCATGCGAGAGTGCGGTGCTGCGATCCTAGTCTTTACCGCCGACAAGGAATATTTCGACGCGGAGGGAAACTCCGTTTGGCGGCCAAGCGAGAACGTGTCCCACGAGCTGGGTGCCGCCTCAGTGCTATATGGCGAGCGCATTGTAATCTTCAAGGAACGAGGCATTGATCTGCCTTCGAACTTTAGCAGTATCGGCTACATCGAGTTCGAGAAAGACAAGTTGAGCGACAAAGGCATTGAGCTGTTTCGAGAGTTGGTCAGTATGAAGATTCTCAACTTCTCGATTGGCTGATCAGCGGCACGAAGCTGGTGTCAGAGTTCTCAGCCACCCGCTTCAGGACACTTTCATGGAGCGCGTCGCAATCCGCCACATCTTCCCTGGCGTCCATCCTAAGGGGCCATGTGCCTCACTCCTCTCTGCTCGAGGAGCATCCCCAGGAGAAGTGCCAACGGATCCTCCGTGAGGAGCCGGTCTGCGGTCAGATCACCCGTGAGCCAGAGCGTCATGGTGCGATTCTGGCAGCCCTCGATGAGGGACGACTCGCGACGGGAGCCGATCTGCCTCTGCGGGCCGCGCGGACGGTCGGGCTACGAGGCGGTCACCGGGACGAGATCGATCTGCAGCGACTCGTGGTGGTGGTCGTCCACGGGCCAGTCACCGGGGACGCTGACGACGACGCGGGTGCGGCCGTGATGTGTCGAGACGAGCACCTCGTCGTTCGCGTCACCGACCGAGAGGGTCCCGGCCGGGGTGTCGAGCGCGCCGTCGAAGAGCGCGCGGCGGTCGCCGAGGTCGGCCTCCTCGGCGAGCAACCTGACCGTGATCTCGACCATCGCCAGCTCGAAGTCGTCGTCGAACGACGGCACGTCGGCCTCGTGCCGCACCAGGGCGACCAGCGCCCCGCTCGCCGCCGTGGTCGCGGCGTCCGGATCGACGTCAGGGATCTCGCCCTCGGGGTCGCTCACGATCACGATGCCCCACTGGAACGATCGGGTGATGGTCGTCGTCGACAGCGGCTGCATCACTGGATCGTAGGGGCCCGCGCTCAGAGCCGACGTGCCGCGAACGACAGCATGGTGGGGATCGTGGCGAACCAGCGCTCGTCGTCGGTCCACGCGTCCCGCGGGGCGCGGTGGTGGGGGAGGGACGGCGGCTCGTCCAGGTCCACGACCGCCAGGCCGGCGTCGCGCAGGCGGTGGACGTACCAGGCGAGGGGCCGGTGGTAGTGACGGTGCCCGCCGAAGTCGTCGATCCACCACTCCTCGTGCCCGAGGTAGCCGGTGACGCGGCGGTGGCGCTCCGCGTCGTACACCGGCTGCTGGCGGAAGAACGCGGGATGCAGGATCGACGCGACGAGCACGCCGTCCTCGGTGAGCCGGGCGGCGACGTCGGCGAGCAGCCGGTCGAGCTCCGGCAGGTCCATGAGCACCATGTGGCTCACGGCCACGTCCACGCGGTCCGGCAGGCCGTCCGGGAGACCCGCGGTCAGGTCGGCCACCTCGAACCGCACGCCCGGGTGGTCGGCCCGCGCGCGGGCGACGAGCTCGGCGCTGCCGTCCACGCCGACGACGCGCGCGCCGCGGCCGGCGAGCGACGCCGCGAGCCACCCGTGGCCGCACCCGAGGTCGAGCACGTCGGGGGTGCCCGGCGGCAGCCACCGGTCGAGGAACGGCTCGAACCTGCGCCGGAACGAGTCGTCGGGACCGCCCACGGTCGAGGCGTACGTCCGCGCGGACCGGTCCCAGGCGGCGAGGTCGGCAGTCGAGCGGGCCACCGGGCCATCGTCGAGGCACGGGCGCGTGCGCACAAGGGTCGCCGGGGAGGGATGTGGACGAACCGGACACCCGGCCGTCGTTTCTCGCTACCCTCGGCGCGCTCCGACGTCCTCCGGTCGACGAGCACCGACGGACGAGCGAGGGAGCGACGTGCGGACCCGACTGACGTACCGACGCCCGGTGGCGGACCGCACCGTCGAGGTGGACGTCGTCGTGACCGCGGACGCGGGCGCGACCGTCGCCGACGTCGCCGACACGTTCGTGCGGGCGGAGGCCGTTGCCGGACGGGTCGTCTCCGGTCCGGTCACGCTGGCGCTCTCCCCACCGGACGGTGGGGCGCCGCGCACCCTGGCGTCCCGTGCCGGCCTCGCCGAGGCGGGCCTGCGTGCGGGCTCGACGGTCGGCCTGACGCCGGTCGTCGACGAGCCGTCCGGCACGGGCGTCGCGCCGCAGGACGCGCACGCCCGTCTGACGGTGGTCAGCGGCCCGGACGCCGGCCTGGAGGTCCACCTGCCGCGCGGCACGACGACGGTCGGCCGCGGACGGCACAGCGACGTGCGGCTCACCGACGCTACGGTCTCCACGACGCACGCGCGGGTGGTGGTCGGTGACGCGGTCGAGGTGGTCGACGACGGGTCGTCGAACGGGGTCGTCATCGGGTGGGGCCGGGTCGAGCGCGCGGCCGTGGGGCCGCGGGACTACGTGGTGCTCGGCGAGACCATCCTCACGCTCACGCGCGTGCGGCCCGCGGACGGCTCCGGCGACGGGTCCGCCGTCGTGGCGTTCAACCGGTCTCCCCGGGTCGTGCCGGTGCACCCCGAGCGGACCGTGGAGGCGCCCGCACCACCCGAGCCGGCACGGCCCGGACGCTTCCCCGCGGTGGCGCTGGCTGCGCCGGTCGTGATGGGCGCGGTGCTCTACGCGATCATGCCCCGCCCCACGACGCTCGTGTTCCTCGCCCTGAGCCCTCTGCTGCTCGTCGCGGGCTGGGTCGACAAGCGGTTCACCGAGCGGCGGCGGCTCAAGGAGGAGACCGCGGCGTTCCGGACGTCGCTGGACGCGCTCGACGCGGACCTGACGGCGGGGCTGCAGGAGGAGCGGCTCGCGCGCCTGGGCGAGCTGCCCTCGACGGGGCAGGCCGTCCGCGCTGCTCGTGACCTCGGCCCCGTCCTGTGGTCGCGGCGCCCCGGCGAGCCCGCCTTCCTGACCCTGCGGCTGGGTGTCGGCACGTCGGCGTCCCGCACGACGCTGCGGCTCCCGCCCCGCGGACGAGCGAGCGCCGAGCACTGGGCGCTGGTGGAAGAGCTGCGCGACCGGTTCGCCCACGTGGACGGTGTGCCCGTCGACGTCGCGCTGCGTGACGTCGGTGCGGTGGGTGTCGCCGGTCCGCGGGCGCAGGTGGACGACGTCGCGCGGGCCCTCGTCGCTCAGCTGGTCTGCCTGCACGCGCCGTCCGAGCTCGTCGTCACGGGCGTGGCGTCGTCGTCCAGCCGGGACCGGTGGGACTGGCTCAAGTGGTTGCCGCACGTCGCCTCCCCGCACAGCCCGCTGACGGGTCCGCACCTGGCGGCCGACCCCATGACGTCCACCCGGGTCGTCACGGCGCTCGAGGAGCTGGTCGCGGCGCGGCAGGCCCTCGGGCGGCACGGCGGGGCGGCCGAGCCCGCCGTGCTCCTCGTCGTCGAGGACGACGCGCAGGCCGAGCGCGGGCGGCTGGTCCGGCTCGCCGAGGACGGCCCGGGCGTCGGCGTGCACGTGCTGTGGTGCGCGGCGCAGGTCGACGGGCTGCCCGCCGCGTGCCGCGCCTTCCTCGCGGTCGACGACACGGGGGGACGGGTGGGCAGGACGCGTGACGGCCGGTGGGACGCCGTCACGTGCGAGCGCGTCGACGTCCCCGCGGCGACGGACCTCGCACGTCGGCTCGCTGCCGTCGTGGACGACGGGACGCCCGTCGTCGACGAGTCGGACCTGCCGCGCTCCGTCGGGCAGCTGAGCCTGCTCGGGCCGGAGGTCGCCGACGACCCCGGGGCGGTGGTCGAGCGCTGGCACGAGACGGGCTCGGTCCTGGCGCGCACCGGAGCCGCCGTGCGGCGCCGGGGGGACGCGGGCCTGCGGGCCGTCGTCGGGCAGGGCGCGACCGGCCAGTTCGTGCTCGACCTGCGCACGCAGGGGCCGCACGCGCTCGTCGGCGGGACGACGGGGTCGGGCAAGAGCGAGTTCCTGCAGTCGTGGGTCCTGGGCCTGGCCACGGCGCACAGCCCGGACCGGGTCACGTTCCTCTTCGTCGACTACAAGGGCGGCGCGGCCTTCGGCGAGTGCGTGGAGCTGCCGCACGCCGTGGGCCTCGTCACCGACCTGTCGCCGCACCTCGTGCGGCGGGCGCTCGTCTCCTTGCGCGCCGAGGTGCGCCGGCGCGAGCACCTGCTGCAGCGCAAGGGCGTCAAGGACCTGCTCACGCTGGAGCGCACGGGCGACCCCCAGACACCACCGTCGCTCGTCATCGTCGTGGACGAGTTCGCGGCGCTCGCGGCCGACGTGCCCGAGTTCGTCGACGGCGTCGTCGACGTCGCGCAGCGGGGCCGGTCCCTCGGCCTGCACCTCGTCCTGGCCACGCAGCGGCCGGCGGGCGTCATCAAGGACAACCTGCGCGCCAACACGAACCTGCGCATCGCGCTGCGGATGGCCGACGAGGCGGACTCGACGGACGTCCTCGGCACGCCGCTCGCAGCAGGCTTCGACCCGGCGGTCCCCGGCCGCGGTGCGGTACGGACCGGTCCCGGGCGGTTGGCGCTCTTCCAGGCCGGGTACGCGGGTGGGCGGTCGAGCGCGACGCCGCCACGCGCCGCCGTCGCGCTCGAGAGCCTGGAGTTCGGTCCGGGCGAGCCCTGGGACCTCCCGGCGCCGGTCGACGCCCCGCTGCCGGACGACGAGGGACCGACCGACCTCGAGCGGACCGTCCGCACGCTGCGGGCGGCGGCACGCGCCGCGGCGATCCCCCCGCCGCGACGCCCGTGGCTGCCCGAGCTCGCGTCCGTGCGGGCGCTCGAGGACGTCGTCGACCCGGCGCGGCCCGGTGTCGTCCTGGGTGTCGTGGACCGGCCCGCGCGTCAGGAGCAGCACCCGTGGGTGTGGGACCCCGACGCCGAGGGGTCGTTGGTCGTCCTCGGCACGAGCGGGTCGGGCAAGTCCACCGCGCTGCGCACGCTGGCGGTCAGTGCGGCGCTCGGTGTTCTCGGGGCGGGGGGCCCGGTCCAGGTCCACGGCCTGGACCTGGGGTCGGGCGGCCTGGCGATGCTCGAGGAGCTGCCCGTCGTCGGCTCGGTCGTCGACGGCTCGGACACCGAGCGGCTGCAACGCCTGATGCGTACCTTGCGCGCCGCGCTCGACGACCGCGCCACCCGCTACGCGGCCGTGCGCGCCGGTTCCCTGACGGACTACCGCGCGCTGAGCGGACGGCAGGACGAGCCGCGGTTGCTGCTCCTGATCGACGGGCTGGCCGCGTTCCGCGAGGCGCACGAGGCCGACGCCGGCCGGACCGGCGCGTGGTCGGTGCTCCAGCGGCTCGTCGCCGAGGGGCGGCCGCTGGGCGTGCACGTCGCGATGTCGGCCGAGCGGCCCGGCGCGCTGCCCACGTCGCTCGCGGGCAGCGTCGCGCGGCGCCTCGTGCTGCGGCAGGCGGACGAGAGCGCGTACAGCGTCCTCGACGTTCCTAAGGACGTGCTCGGTCCGCAGTCCCCGCCGGGTCGCGGGGTCTTCGCCGGCGAGGGCGACGAGCTGCAGGTCGCCGTCCCCGGGGGCAGGACCGCACCGGCCGAGCAGGCGATGGCGATCACCGCCGTCGCGCGGCGGCTGCGTGCGGCCGGCGTGCCGCAGACGCCGCCGGTGCGTCGGCTGCCGACGGTCGTCGTGGCGTCGAGCCTGCCGGCCACCGTCGACGGCCTTCCCGTGCTCGGCGTCGCCGACGACACGCTCGCCCCCTGCGGCTTCGCCCCGCGCGGCACGTTCCTGCTCGCCGGGATGCCCGGGTCCGGCCGGACGACCGCGCTCGTCTCCTTCGGCGACGCACTGCGGCGCGCGATGCCCGCTGCGTCCCTGTACTACGTGGGCGCGCGGCGCTCCCCGGTGCGCGAGCGCGTCGACTGGACCGGCACCGCGGGCACGCCCGACGAGATCGCGACCCTGGCGCGCGACCTGCTGCCGCAGCTCACCGCGGCGCCGGCCGACGGCGCCCCCGTCGTGCTCGTCGTCGAGGCGATCGCCGACCTGCTCGGGGGGCCCGCGGAGCAGGCGCTCACCGAGGCGGTCCGCACCGCACGCCGCAACGACCACTTCGTGCTCGCGGAGTCCGAGACGAGCACGTGGGGCTCGTCGTGGCCGCTCGTCGCCGAGGTGCGCAACGGGCGCCGCGGCCTCGTGCTGCAGCCGGACCACATGGACGGTGACGCGCTGTTCCGCACGGCGTTCCCCCGGATGGGGCGTGCCGAGTTCCCGCCGGGGCGCGGTGTGCTGGTGGAGCAGGGGCGTCTGAGACGCGTGCAGCTTCCCGTCTCCGACTGACGGTCCGTCGCGGCGGAGCCTGTGGACAAAGCAGGACGACCCAGGACGAAACTCGCTAGCGTCAGCGCCGGTGCGCGGCACCACGGCGGGGACGGACCCCGCCGCCACGAGCAGCAGGGGAGTGCCACATGGCGAACATCGACGTCAGCTACCAGGAGATGCGGGACGCGGCGACGCGCCTGACCGCCGGGCAGGACGAGATCACGAACCGCCTGGGTGAGCTGCGGGCGTTCATCGAGTCGCTCGTGTCGTCAGGCTTCGTCACCGACCAGGCGTCGGTCGCGTTCGGCGAGTCGTACCGCCAGTTCACCCAGGGGGCGACCGACACCGTCTCCGCGCTGACGTCGCTGGGCGAGTACCTGCGCGCCGCGGCCGCGACCCTTGAGGACGCCGACGCCCAGCTCGCCGCCGGCCTGCGCGGCTGAGCACGGGGGCGCCCGCCCCTCACCGTCGACACCGAGGACGGACCGGCGACACGCGCAGCCGCCCACCGGGAACCTCGCCGGTGGGCGGCGCACCCGCGGGGAACGGGCCGGCCCGTCAGCCCGGGTGCGCGAGCTCCGCGAAGACCACGACGTTCGCCGTGTAGTGGCGCACCGACCGGTCCCACTCGCCGCCGCAGGTGATCAGGCGCAGCCCCGCGTGCTCGATGTCGCCGTACACGGCCGCCGTCGGGAACTCGTCCTTCGGGTGCTCCTGCACCGCGGTCACGACGAACACGGGCGTCGTCCCGTCGGCGCGTCCCACCCGGACCTCGTCGCCGACGGACACCTTCGCGAGGTCGTAGAAGACCCCGGGTCCGGTGGTCCAGTCGACGTGACCGGCGATGACCGCCGGACCGAGCTCACCGGGGGTCGGCGCGCCGTCGTACCAGCCCGCGGGGAACCCTGCCGGTGGCACCTCCATCGTGCCGTCGTCCTGCAGGCCCAGCCGCATCAGCTCGGAGTCGACACCGATCGCGGGGATCTCCACCCGGACGGGGACGGAGGCCGCCATCACCGGTGGCCGCTCCGACCCGACCGTCGACGCCTCCGCGGACGGCGTGGGCCGCGCGGCGACGGCCGAGGACGTCGGCGCCGGTGCGACGGCGGGCGCGGTGCTGCAGGCGGTCAGGGCGACGACGAGCACCGTCGTGCCCGTCGCGGTACGCCACCACCTCATGCTGCAGCCGGCTGCGTCACGCCACCGGGGACGGACGACGCGCGCGCTGTCGTAGGACGCCGGCGACCAGTGCGACACCCCCCACGAGGGCGAGAGCCACCGGAGCGCCGACCGACGACCCGACGCTGCTGCCGTCGCCCGTCTCCACCCCGCCGACCGGCACGCGCGGGACCTGCGGGCCGCTCCCGGCACCCGTGCCGGTGCCCGTGCCGGCTCCCGACCCCGTGCCCGGGGCAGCGCTCGCGCCGTCGCCCGGGACCGGTCCGGCGGTCGCGCCGGGGCTCGCGGTCGCGCTGGGCGAGGCGCTCGGCGTCGGCGTCGCGCACGACGGGCGGATGATCGTGTTGGAGTCCAGCGTCACGGCGCCGTCGCGCGCCAGGACACGACCGTCGACCGTCGCCCCCGTCGTGAGGGTGATCGACGTCAGGGCCATGACAGTCCCGGTGAACTGCGTCCGCACGCCCAGCGTGGCCGAGCTGCCGACCTGCCAGTACACGTTGCAGGCCTGTGCGCCGTTGACGAGGGCGACGGTGCTGTCGGTCGCCGTGATCAGCGTCGACGGGGTCTGGAAGACGAAGACGGCGTTCGGGTCGCCGCCGCCGTCGAGGGTCAACGTGCCGGTGAGACCCAGCGCGCCGCCCGAGGAGTACACGCCCGACGTCAGCGTCAGACCCCCGAGCTCGACGGGCACCGCGAGGACCGGCCCCTGGCCCGCAGCCTGGTCGTAGGCGGTGACGAGGTCCGTCTTGGCCTGGTCGGCGACCCCGTCGGCCGCGTGGGTCGCGCCGGTCTGCGTGATGGAGCCCGCGCCCGTGATGGACGGCGTCGGCGACGTGCCGATGTCACCGGCGACGGTCGTCGACCCCGTGTTCGTGATGCCGGCGCCCGCGAGGATCGCGAAGCCGTCCGCCGTGGCCAGCGGAACCGGGACCGGGGCCGCCTGAGCGCTCGGCGCCAGGGCGACGGCGAGGGCCACCGCGGCGGCGAGAGTGACAGCGGCTGCCGTCCGTCGGCCCGTGTGTGTTCGTGCGACCGTTGTGGTCCTCATGTGGCGCTCCTTCGCTGCCTGGGTACAGGTCGGAGCGATAGCCCCCCCGCCCGGAAGTTATGCCCGACGCCACCGGAGCGGACCGGATGTGGTGCACTGCACGCTGCACTTCACCCGGTCCGTCCGCCCCCGTCGGGCGACCGGCCCGTGAGCGCGGTCCCGGGCCGCCCGGTGCGGGAGGCGTCAGCCGGTTGCGCAGCAACGCGAGCAGCCCGCGGGTGAGCCGCGTCGACCACGCTCCCGGACGGCAGCCTGACCCTCAGGGTGCCGCCGTCCCGGCGGGGCTGTACGCGATCACGGGACGGCCCGTCACCGGGTGCGTGAGGACGTGCGCGTCCACGCCGTACACCTCGCGCATCAGCGCGGGCGTCAGCACCTCGGCCGGCGGCCCGGCGGCGGCGAGCCGTCCCGCGGACAGCACGAGCACGTGCTCGCAGTACGCCGCCGCCAGGTTGAGGTCGTGCAGCGCGGCCACGGTCGTCACCCCGAGCCCGCGGACGAACCCCAGGAGCGCGAGCTGCGCGCTGACGTCGAGGTGGTTCGTCGGCTCGTCGAGCAGCAGCAGCGACGGCTCCTGCGCGAGGGCGCGGGCGATGTGGACGCGCTGCCGCTCGCCACCCGAGAGGGTCGCCCACGGGCGCTCCGCCAGGTGCGCGGCCGACGCCGCCGCCAGCACCCGGTCGACCGCACCCGCGTCCGTGTCGGTGCCCCAGAGGGTGCGGTACGGGATACGACCGAGCGCGACCACCTCGCGCACGCTCAGGGGCACGGCCGCGTCGGACGACTGCTCCAGCAGCGCGACGTGCCGCGCGCGGACCCGCCGGGCCATGGTGTGCACCGGCACCGTCGGTCCGGGGTCGCGCGCGCCGGGGTCGCTGACGAGCACGGCACCGGCCTGCGGCTCCAGCAGGCCCGCCACCAGACGCAGCAGCGTCGTCTTGCCCGCGCCGTTCGGCCCGAGGAGGCCCGTCAGCGCACCGGGCGGCGGGGTCGCGTCCACGCCGTCGACGACCCACCGCCCCCCGAGCCGCGTGCCGACGCCGGCGATCGTCAGCTCCACGCGGCACCTCGCCCCCGGCGGAGCAGGACGGCGAACACCGGGACCCCGATGAGTGCGGTGACGATCCCCACGGGCAGCTCGCGCGGGTCGAACACCGTCCGCGCGAGGGTGTCGGCCCACACCAGCAGCACCGCGCCTGCGAGCCCCGCGACGGGCAGCAGCCGGCGGTGGGCCGGGCCGGTCACCACCGACACGGCGTGCGGCAGCACCAGCCCGACGAACCCGATCGCCCCCGAGACCGCGACCATCGCGCCGGTGAGCAGGGCCACGAGCGTCATCATCGCCCAGCGCGTGCGGTTCACGTCCACACCCAGGGCGGCAGCGGCCGTGTCCCCGAAGGTGAACGCGTCGAGCCGCCCCGCGGTCAGCAGCACGGTCGTCCCGACGACGACCAGGGCGCCGGCCGCGATCGCGACCGACGTCCACGTGGCACCGGCCAACGACCCCATGAGCCACGACAGGATCTCGCGGTACGAGTCACCGGTCGCGGTCCAGAAGATGACGAACGACGTGGCCGCGGCGGCGAGCTGCGAGATCGCGAGTCCCGCGAGCACGGCGCGCGTCGGCGTCAGCGTCCCGCCCGTACGGGCCAGCGTGAGCGTCGCCACCAGCGCCGCCAGGGCTCCCGCGAACGCGGCGACCGGCAGCAGCAGGCCGACACCGAGGACCAGGACCGCGACGGCGCCCAGCGACGCACCGGAGGACAGGCCGAGCAGGTACGGGTCGGCGAGCGGGTTGCGCGTCATGGACTGCATCACGGCGCCGGCCACCGCGAGCCCCGCACCGACCGCCGCGGCGGTCAGGACGCGAGGCAGCCGCAGGTCCCACACGATCGCGTCGTGCAGGCGCGGCACGTCCGGAGAGCGCAGCCCCAGGTGCGCCAGGACCGAGCGCACGACCTCCCCGACGGCCAGGTCGGCCGGGCCGATCGTCACCGCGACGAGCAGCGTGACGACGAGCGCGACCGCGCCGACGCCCACCAGGACCGCCAGGGGTGGGCGCAGCGGGCCCCGCGGCCCGGCGCCCGGGACGTCGGCGGACGTCGCGTCGCGGGGTGCCGGCCCGGCCGGTCGTGTGCTGTGTGTGGGCATCGGCGCAGGTCAGCCCGCAGCCGTCGCGTCGGGGGCGGGGGAGTCGGCGTCGAGGGCCCGCGCGGCCTCGGCGAGGTCCGCCGCGGCCTGCGCGTTGCGGACGCCCGCCTCGCTCGCGGCGAACGGCACCACGACGTACCGCTGCTCACGCACGGCGGTCAGCTGGGACGCGGCGGGGTGCGCCGCGAGGAAGTCCTTCTTCTTCTGCGCCGAGTTCCACGCCGAGTCCACGAGGACGAGCACGTCGGGGTCGGCGGCGACGACCTGCTCCCACCCGACCGACGTCCAGGTGTCGTGCACGTCGGCGAAGACGTTGGTCAGCCCGGCGGTCTCCAGCAGCATCTGGGGCGCCCCGATGCCGGCGCCGACGTACGGCGTGTCGGTGCCGGACGACCACCACACGGCCGTCTGCCCGTCGGCCGGCTCGATCGCGTCGAGCGTCGCGCGCTGCTCCGCCACCATCTCGGCTGCGGCGTCCGGGACCCCGAAGACGTCGCCGACCTCGCGGATCTCGGCCAGCACGTCGTCGAACGTCAGCGGGTCGGGCTGGTAGCCCGGCGCCTTGCACGCGCTGGGGGAGACGTAGGTCGCGATGCCGAGGGCGCCGAGGGCCGACCGCTCGCCCGCGCCGTCGGCACTGAGGTTCGACTCCCAACCCGCGTAGACGAGGTCGGGCTCGACCTCCAGCAGGGCCTCCTGACCCGGGACCTTCTCGGACAGCACCGGCACGTCCGCCGCGTCGTCGGCCCAGCGCTCCGGCACGGGGCCGTCCGCGAAGGCGGTGCCCACCAGGGCGTCGGCCAGGCCGAGGGCGAGCAGCATCTCCGTCGTCGAGGACTTGATGGCCACGACGCGCTGCGGCGGTGCGTCGAACGTGACCTCGGTGCCGCAGTTGTCGAGCGTGACGGGGGAGTAGCTGGCCGGGCCGGAGGAGGCGCTGGCCGCGGGGCCGGCGCCAGGCGCGTCCGTCGCGCACGACGCGAGCAGGAGGGTGCAGGAGGCGGCCGCGGCGACCAGCGCCGACCGCCGTCCCGTCGAGGTGCGTGTGGGGGTCGCGGTGACGCGGGTGGTCTGACGGCGGGCGCGAGGCATGGTCTCTCCGGAGGTCGCTGCCGTGCACGCCGTCGGGCACGGGAGGGAAGGGGACGGGCGCACGTCGCGCCGCGGAGGACCGTCCCAGCAGGGGGCGGTGCGACCCGACCAGAGCGACGGTCAGGTTCCGACGAGCCACCCTAGGCGCTCGACCCCCGCGACGTGCAAGCGCACAGCGACGAGCGGCGGGCCTGACGATCCAGGCCCACCGCTCGTCTCCTGCTGCCTACCGGTCGCTCAGGGGCCTCAGGCGGCCGCGCACGTCACGGTCGCGCCGGCACCGTTCCCGGTGCCCTGGAACCCGAACGTCGTGCTCCCGCCCGCGCTCACGTTCCCGTTCCAGGGCGCGTTCGTCACGGTGAGCGCGGAGCCGCCCGTCGACTGCCCGTTCCACACCTGCGTCGCCGTGGCACCGGACGGCAGCGTCACGGTGACGCGCCAGCCGTTGATCGCGCTGCTGGCGGCCCTGACCGTCACGTCGGCGACGAACCCGTTGGGCCAGCTGTTGGCCAGCCGGTACGAGGCGGTGCACCCGCTGCCCGGGCCCGGGGTGGGCGTGGGGGTCACGGACGGGGTCGGGGTGACCGACGGCGTCGGCGTGACGGACGGCGTGGGGCTGACCGACGGCGTCGGCGTGACCGTCGGGGTCGGCGACACGGTGGGCGTCGGCGTCGTCGTGGGACCGGGGTCGACCTGGGCCCACGCGTCCTTGAGGAACGCGGCGATCGTGTCCCAGCTCGGGTTGGGGCTGCCCTGGGTGACGGTCTCCCGGCACCCCTCGACCGTGCGGACCGTCTGCTGGCCGTAGCGCGACGCGCTCGTGACGTCCGCGTGGCTGTGGCCGGCGCCCGGCACGGAGAAGAACTGGGTGTCGACGCAGGCCGCCTTGAGCGCGTCGTAGAAGATCTCCGTCTGGGCGTGGGGCACGACGTTGTCGCTACGACCGTGCAGCAGCATCATCGGCGGGTCGGCCCGGTCCACGTACGTCAGCGGGTTGGCCTGCCGCACCTTGTCGGGGCAGGTGGGCGTCGCGCAGCCGAGCAGCTGCCCCTCGGGCGCGTTGATGCTGTCGTGGTCGATGAACCCGCCGGGGTCCTGCTCCTTCATCCGCGAGAAGTCGGTGGGACCGAAGAAGTCCACTCCCGCCTGGACGTCGCTGGAGACGCCCGTGGTGCCGACGCGGCCCTCGAGGAAGGCGTCGCCGTTGGAGACGGCGGCCATCGCGGCGACCCAGCCGCCCGAGGAGTCGCCCATGCTGGCGAACCGCGCGGGGTCCAGCCGGTACTGCGTCGCGTTGCTGCGCAGGAAGCGGATCGCCGCCTTGACGTCGTGCACCTGCGCGGGGAACTTCGCCTGCGAGCTGGAGCGCACGCTGACGCCTGCCACGGCGATGCCGCGCGGGTTGAGCTGCTGGGCGATCGCGCTCGCTCCGGACTTGCCGTCGTCGGACGTCCACGCGGAGCCCGTCGACCACACGACGAGCGGCCAGGGCCCCGCGCCGTCGGGGACGTAGAGGTCCAGGAGGTGCCCGCGGCTGCCCGCCGGCTCCGCCGGGGCGTACGCGACGTTGGTGATGGTCTGGACGGCCTGGGCCGGCGTGCTGACGGCGGCGACGGCCCCCGCCGCGACCAGCGCGACCGCTCCCATCCATGCTGCCGTCCTGCTGCGCGTTCTCGTCATGGCGATCGTTCCCCTCGACGCGGTGATATCGATCCACACTCTGGGCCCGTGGGTGCTGTCGCCGCGACGGACGAAACCATTCGGTTGGTACACCAACCGCTTCTCGGTGTGCCCGATGGGGCCCGTCGGCGTGAGAGCCCGATCCGACCCCGGCCCCCGTGCGATGCTCGTGCGACACCCGCACCCTGACCGCAGGAGACCCGCATGACCTCGTCGACCGACCGTCCTCGCCGCGCTCTCGTCACCGGCGCGTCGTCCGGGATCGGGGCTGCGACCGTGCGCCGCCTGCGCGCCGACGGCTGGGACGTCGTCGCGACCGCGCGCCGCGGGGACCGGCTCGCCGCGCTCGCGCAGGAGACCGGTGCCGACACGGTGGTCGCCGACGTCACCCAGGACGACGACGTCGCCGCGCTGCTCGCGCACGTGCAGGAGACCGGCGGCCTGGACGCGGTCGTCAACAACGCGGGCGGCGCGCTCGGGCAGGACACCGTCGAGGACGCCGACCTCGACGGCTGGCGCACGATGTACGAGCTCAACGTCCTCGGCACGCTGCGGGTGACGAAGGGCGCGCTGCCGCTGCTGCGCGCGAGCGGTGCGGGTGACGTGCTCGTCGTGACCTCGACGGCGGCCCACGGCGCCTACCCGGGCGGCGCCGGCTACACGGGCGTCAAGCACGCCGAGCGCATGCTGGCCACGACGCTGCGCTGGGAGCTGGTGGGGGAGCCGATCCGCGTCATCGAGATCGCGCCCGGCGCCGTCGCGACCGAGGAGTTCTCGCTCGTGCGGTTCGCGGGCGACGCCGAGCGGGCGGCCAAGGTCTACGAGGGCTACCAGCCGCTGGTCGCCGACGACGTCGCGGACACGATCGCCTGGACGCTGTCGCGCCCGGCTCACGTGAACGTCGACCTCCTGGTCGTGCGGCCACGGGCGCAGGCGAACAACACGACGACCGCCCGCACAGGGGTCTGACGGTCGGCGGCGCTCGGGACGGCGTCCGCGAGAGGCCGAGGTGCGGTGTCGGCACCGCGATCTACGCTGACCAGGTGCCCCCCGTCGAGACCTCCACGACGCGTGCCCTCCTGCGTCTCGTGCGCTGGGCCCGCCCGGCGCTGCCCCGCGTGGTCGCCGGTGGCAGCGCGACGCTGCTGGCGAGCCTCATCGCGCTGTCCGTGCCGCAGGTGCTGCGCGGTGTCGTCAACGGCCCGCTGCTGACGGACGGCTCACGCGTCGCGGTCGTGCAGGCGGCGCTGCTCGTGCTGCTGCTGGGCGTGCTCGAGGCGGTGCTGGTGTGGGCGCGCCGCGCGCTGATCGCGACCCCCGGCACGGGCGTCGAGCGGACCATGCGCACGGACCTGTTCCGCCACCTGCTGGACCTGCCCGTCGCGACGCACGACCGGTGGTCCGGCGGGCAGCTCCTGCAGCGGTCCATGGGGGACCTGCACACCGTGCGCCGCTGGATGGTGTTCGGGCTCGTGCAGCTCGTCGTGTCCTCGACGACCGTGCTGGTCGGCGGGGTGCTGATGATCGTGACCAGCCCGCTGCTGGGCGTCGTGTACCTGCTGGGCGCGGGCCCCGTGATCTGGCTCGGGTTCCGGTTCCGGCAGCACTACAAGGTCGTCGCGCGGCGTGCGCGTGACCAGGCCGGGGACCTCGCGACGCGCGTCGAGGAGTCCGTGCACGGCATCCGCGTGCTCAAGGCGTTCGGGCGGGGCGACGACGCGCTCGACGACTTCGTCCAGCAGGCGGACGACCTGCGGGGCACCGAGCTCGACAAGGCGCGCGCGCAGTCGCGGATGTCGTTCGCGCTCGCGTGGATCCCCGAGACGACGCTCGCCGTCGCGCTCGGCGTGGGCGTGTGGCTCGCCGCGACCGACCGGGTGAGCGTGGGTGCCCTGGTCGCGTTCTTCGCGACGGCCGCCGTCATGACGCGGCCCGTGGAGAGCCTCGGGATGCTGCTGGCCATGACGCTCGACGCGCGTGCCGGGACCGACAGGTTCCTCGAGGTCATGGACACCACGCCCACGCTCGCCGACCCGGAGCGTCCCGTCCCGCTGCCGGTGGCGCCGCCGGGCGGCACGCGCGTCGAGCTGCGGGACGTCCGGTTCGCGCACGGCGCGGGCTCACGCGAGGTGCTGCGCGGCGTCGACCTGGCGCTCGAGCCGGGGGAGACGATGGCGCTCGTCGGCCTGACGGGCAGCGGCAAGACCACGCTCCTGCAGCTGGTGCCGCGGCTGTACGACGTGACGGGCGGCGCGGTGCTCGTCGACGGCGTGGACGTGCGCGACGTGACCCGTCACGACCTGCGTGGTGCGGTGGCCGTCGCGTTCGAGGACCCGATCCTCTTCTCGGCGTCCGTGCGGGACAACGTCCTCATGGGGGTGCCCGCCGAGCGGCTCGCCGCGATGAGCGAAGCCGAGACCGCCGAGGTCCTGCGGACCGCGCTCGACGTGGCCAGCGCCGGTTTTGTCGACCGGCTGCCGCACGGTGTCGACACCATGATCGGGGAGGAGGGCATGAGCCTGTCCGGTGGCCAGCGGCAGCGTGTCGCCCTGGCGCGGGCGATCGTCGGCCGCCCGCGCGTCCTGGTGCTCGACGACCCCCTGTCGGCGCTCGACGTCGCGACCGAGGCGGCAGTGACCGCAGGGTTGCGCCGCGTGCTCGCCACGACGACGACGCTCGTGGTCGCGCACCGCACCTCGACGGTCGCGCTCGCCGACCGTGTCGCCGTGCTCGAGGACGGTCGCATCACGGGCGTCGGCCGGCACGCGGACCTGCTCGCGACGCACCCGCACTACCGCTACGTCCTCACGGCGGAGGCCGACGGCGACGGCGCGCCGGCCGGCGCCGCGCCCGGACCGGACGGCAGCGCGTCGCGCGACGTCGCGGAGGCGCACCGGTGACCGCGACGACCGCGCGGGGCGGCGTCCCGGGCCCGCCGTCCGACGAGCACGGCGACGCCGGTCCCCGGGAGGTCCGCCGCCGCTCGCTGGGACTCCTCGCCTCGCTCCTGCGCCCCGTCACGCGCCGTGCCGCGCTCACCGCGCTCGTCGTGGTCGTCGCCCAGCTCGCGCTCGTCGCCGGGCCGGCGCTGGTCGCGGTCGGCATCGACCGGGGTATCCCGGCCCTGCGCGCGGGGGACGCCGGGCCGCTGCTCCTCGTCGCCGGCGGCTACGCCGTGACGGCGCTGGTCGCGGGCCTGTTCACCGCCGCGACGGTGCGCCTGGCCGCGACGGTCAGCCAGGCGGTGCTGCTGGACCTGCGC
The DNA here is from genome assembly GCF_015234515.1 of Cellulomonas sp. Taxonomy (GTDB): domain Bacteria; phylum Actinomycetota; class Actinomycetes; order Actinomycetales; family Cellulomonadaceae; genus Cellulomonas. Next base: position 126,833 of record NZ_JADGMY010000010.1, on the reverse strand, counting down.
CGTCGCGTCTTCCGGCACACCCAGCGGCTCAGCCTGGAGTTCCACGAGCGGTACACCTCGGGCCGGATCATCTCGCGGCAGACGTCCGACCTCGACGCGCTGCGCGAGCTGCTCGACGGTGGCGTCACGACGCTCGCTGCGAGCGGCCTGGCGATGGTCTTCACCGCGGTGGGGCTGACGCTCCTGGACTGGCGCTCCGGACTCGTGCTGCTGGTCGCCGTGGTGCCCGGCGTGGTCCTGACCCGGTGGTTCCAGGTGCACTCGCAGGCGCAGTACCGCAGGTCACGTACCGCGGTCGCGCGCGTCATCGTCCGGTTCGTCGAGACGATGACCGGGATCCGCGCCGTGCAGGCGTTCCGTCGCGAGCAGCAGGTCGCGCAGGTCTACGACGTCGAGGCCGAGGAGTACCGCGCGGCGAACGCCGAGGCGATCCGGGTCAACGGGGTCTTCGACACCGGTCTGGTGCTCATCGGCAACGTCACCGTGGCGGCCGTCCTGCTGGTCGGGGGCCTGCGGGTGCTCGACGGTGCGCTCGACGTCGGCGTGCTGGTCGCCGCGGTGCTGTACGCGCGGCGGTTCTTCGCGCCGCTCGCCCAGATCGGCATGTTCTACAACTCCTTCCAGTCCGCGACCGCGGCGCTCGAGAAGCTCTCGGGGCTGCTCGCGCAGGAGCCCACGGTGGCCGACCCCGCGCACCCCGTGCGGCTGCGCGAGCCGCGCGGTGACGTGCGCTTCGAGGGCGTCGAGTTCGGGTACGGGGACGGTCCCACCGTCCTGCCGCTGCTCGACCTGCACGTGCCCTCGGGGCAGACGGTCGCGCTCGTCGGCGAGACGGGGGCGGGCAAGTCCACGGTCGCCAAGCTCCTCGCGCGGTTCTACGACCCCCGAGCCGGAGCGGTGCGCCTCGACGGGATCGACCTGCGCGACGTCGACCCGCACGACCTGCGCACCGCGATGGTGATGGTCACCCAGGAGGCCTACCTGTTCTCCGGGTCCGTGGCCGCCAACATCGCGCTCGGACGTCCGGACGCCACCCAGGCGCAGATCGAGCAGGCCGCACGCGCGGTGGGCGTCCACGACCTGCTGGCATCCCTCCCGGACGGGTACGACACCGACGTCGACACGCGCGGCGTCCGGCTGTCCGCCGGCCAGCGTCAGCTCGTGTCGTTCGCCCGTGCCTTCCTCGCCGACCCGGCGGTCCTCGTGCTCGACGAGGCGACGAGCTCGCTGGACATCCCCGGCGAGCAGCTCGTCCAGGAGGGTCTGCGCACCCTGCTGACCGGACGCACGGCCGTCGTCATCGCGCACCGCCTGTCGACGGTCATGCACGCCGACCGCGTGCTCGTCGTCGACGGCGGCCGGGTCGTGGAGGACGGCAGCCCCGACGACCTCGTCGCCGCCGGCGGCCGCTTCGCGACCCTGCACGCACAGTGGCAGGACTCGCTGCGCAGCACCTGACCAGCGACCGAGGCCCGCAGCACTACGGTGACCTCCCGTGAACTGGTTCGAGGTCGTCGGGTTCGTCACCGGTGCGCTGTGCGTGTGGCTCGCCACGCGCCAGCACGTCGCCAACTTCCCGGTGGGGATCGCGAACAACGTGGTGTTCGCCGTGGTGTTCTGGCAGTCCGGGATCCTCGCCAACGCCGCGCTGCAGGTCGTGTACCTCGTGCTGGCGGCGCTCGGCTGGTACTGGTGGGTGCGCGGCGGTGCGGACGCGGAGCGCCTGACGGTGCGCCGCACCCCGCGGTGGGTGTGGCCCGTCGCGCTGGTCGCCGTCGTGGTGACGACGGTCGCGGTCGCGGCCCTGCTGGCCCGCACCGCGGAGTCGGTGCAGCCGTGGGCCGACGCGGCCACGACGTCGCTGAGCCTCGTCGCCCAGGTCATGCTCGGCCGCAAGTGGCTGGGGTCGTGGGCGGTGTGGATCGTCACGGACGTCCTGCTGGTCGTCCTGTACGTCAGCCTGGGGCTGCACCTCACCGCCGGGCTGTACCTGCTCTTCATCGGGCTGTGCGTGCACGGGTGGCGGCAGTGGTCGCGCGACCTGCCCGCCGCGACGCCCGCGGCGCCCGCACCCACGCAGGTCGCCGCGTGAGGCACGGGCTGGTCATCGGCAAGTTCTACCCGCCGCACGCCGGGCACCTCGCGCTCGTGCGCGCGGCACAGGCCCGGTGCGACCGCGTGACCGTGCAGGTCCTGGCGTCGAGCGCCGAGTCGCTGCCCGGTGCGCTGCGCGCGTCGTGGCTGCGCGAGGAGCTGCCGACCGCCCACGTCGTGCACGGGCTCGACGACCACCCGGTCGACTACGCCGACCCCGCGGCGTGGGACGCGCACGTCGCGGTGATCCGTGGGCTGCTCGACGCGCCCGTCGACCTGGTCGTCACGTCGGACTCCTACGGCGGGGAGCTCGCGCGACGCCTCGGCGCGCAGTGGCACCGCGTCGACCCCGGGCGTGCAGGGCTCCCGGTGTCGGGCACCGCCGTGCGCGCCGACCCCGCGCGCTACTGGTGGGCGCTGCCCGCGAGCTTCCGGGCCTGGTTCGTGCGTCGTGTCGTCGTCACCGGGGCGGAGTCCACCGGCACCACCACGCTCGCGCGGGCCCTCACCGCGCACTACGGGCTGCCGGCCGTGCCCGAGTTCGGGCGTGAGTGGACGACGCTGCGCGACGGCGGCCTGGACGCGCCGTGGCACACCGCCGAGTTCGACCTGGTGGCCCGCGAGCAGGCGCGCCGCGAGGACGACGCGGCCCGGCGCACACCGCGCCCGCTGCTGGTCTGCGACACCGACGTGACCGCGACCGTCCTGTGGCACGAGCGCTACGTCGGGCGGCCCTCGCCGGGCGTCGCGGCGCTCGCCGAGCCCCGGGTCCCGGACCTGTACCTGCTGACGGGCGACGAGATCCCGTTCGTGCAGGACGGGTGGCGCGACGGCGAGCACGTGCGGCACGCGATGCAGCAGCGGTTCCGCGAGGAGCTGACGCGCCGCCGCGACGCCGACGGCGTGCCGTGGGTCGAGCTGCGGGGCTCGCGCACCGAGCGGTTCGACGCCGCGGTCGCGCTGGTCGACGAGCTGCTGGGCCGGCCGCGTGACCTCGCCGCGCCGCTGCCCGAGGCCAACGGCGACCGTGCCACACTCTCGGCGTGAACGAGCACGACCTGCAGCAGGTCTCCCAGGCACCCACGCGCGCCGGCGCGGCAGGCGCGACGCAGGTCGAGCTGGATGCCGCCCACCTGTTCGCCGACGAGCACACCGCGCCCGAGGCCGACGTCCCCCGCCTCGACGAGAAGCTGCGCCAGGCGTACTTCTGGATGGTCAACCACGCGGTCATCAGCCCGCACTACGACGTCGAGTTCTCGGCACCCGGGCAGGCGCGCACGACGTACCGCCTGGGCGACTCGCAGGCGGCGGTCCACCTGCCGACCGACCAGTCGTACTCGTCGTTCGTGCTGCTGCCGCTGCTGACGTTCGCGGTGCGGGGGCGCTGCCTGCTCGTCGGCGGGCCGGGTCGGGGGAAGACCGCGTCGGCCGTCCTCATGGGCGTGATCGCCGGGTACCCGGTGCGCGACGTGCGCCGCGCGATGCAGCACGGCCACCCGCAGCTGACGGTGCAGGACATGTTCGGGACGCCCCTGCCCCGCGACCTGGTCAACGCCGAGCGGCTCGCGGACGTGGACGTCGCGTGGCGGTCGTGGCTCGGGATGCGCGTGAAGATCGTCGACGAGTACAACCGCATCCCCACGCGCACGCAGTCGGCCCTGCTGACGGTGCTCGCGGACGGGTACGTCGAGGTGTTCGACCAGTTCTTCGAGACGGGTGCCTCGGCGTGGTACCTGACGGCGAACGACGACGCGGGCGGCGGGACGTTCCAGGTGGTCGACGCGCTGCGGGACCGCATCGACGTCGTCGTCAAGGCGCTGGCGTTCAACTCCCGCTTCCTCGGCGACCTCGTGGAGCGGGCAGAGCGCGGGCTGCGTCCCGAGGAGAACGTGCCGCCGGGCATCGTCTTCGACGCCGACGAGCACGACCGGCTGCACCGGGAAGTCATCGCCGTGCCGGTGCCGCAGGCGGTGCGTCGTCGCCTGGAGTTCTTCGCCGCGCAGCTCGAGCTGCTCGAGCGCGCGGGCCGGCAGCTCGAGTACCGCACCAAGGACACGGCCCGCCTGGCGGGCGTCGACCCGCACACGCTCCTCGTCGCCGACGACGGGAGGGACCGGCGCGACGACGTGGGCGCCCAGACGCTGAACGGCCTGTCGGTGCGCGCGCTGCAGTCCCTCGTGCTCTACGCGAAGGCGATGGCGTACTTCCGCGGGGACGCGCAGGTCGAGCTCGACGACCTGCGGGCCGTCCTGCCGTTCGTGCTGCACGACAAGCTGCAGCCCGACCTCGACGCCCCGGCGTTCGACGACCCCGAGCGCGAGGCGCTGCGCACCGACCGCGTGTCGTGGCTGCGGGAGATCTTCGACACCGCCTGCCTGCAGTACGACGCGGCGGGCCTCGACGACGACGACCCGGTCGGTGACGTGCTGTCCGAGCTGGCCGCGGGCCTGGAGGGGCTCGACGAGCAGACGGTCCTGGCGCGCCTGGCGACGATCGAGCGCATCCTGTCGGGCTGGCAGCGCACCAAGCTCCACGGCGACATGTACGACGACGCGCTGGCCCTGAAGTACGCGCACCAGCGGTACTCCTCCTACCTGCGCTGGCTGCGCTGGGAGTCCGTGTGACGTCGTCCGCCCCGGGCGTGGCGGCGCTGGTGCGGGCGCACGCGACGACGGTCGACCCGTGGTTGCGGGAGGCCGCGGCGTGGGGTGTCGACGCGGCGACGGCGCGGGCCGCGCTGACGGACCTGGAGCCCGTGCTCGCGGCGGTGGGCGACGACCCGCGGGCCGGTCTGACGATCGTGCGCGCGACGCTCGACCTGGTCGCGCGCGGCCGCTGGCACGCCGAGGCGGTGCCGCGCACGGTGGTGCTGCGGGTGCTGCCGCGCATGTCCTCGTGGCTCCGGGCGTGGCCCGACGACGTCGTGCCGGCGGTGCTCGCGGCGTCGCGCGGTATCGCCCGCGCGGGGCTCCTCGACCCGTGGGTCGCGCGCGTGGCCGCCGCGGACGCACCGGAGCGGGCGGCCGACGTCCGCCCGGCGCTCCTGGTCGCCGCGTGGCGCTGCGGTCTCGCCCGCTACCGGGACGCGGCGCTCGACGCCGCGAGCTCCCTGCCGCCCTCCGTCGTGGCCGCGCTCCTCGACGTGCCGTCCGCCACCGTCACCGCGACGCTCGAGCGACACCGGTCGGACCGGTGGTGGTGGCCGGGCCGGTCGGACGAGCCGGGCGTCGTGCAGCGCGTGGGCGGGTTCGTGGGCTGGGGTGGGCCGTGGGTGCAGGTGCCCCGGGTCGCCGCGGGAGGTCCCACCGGGTGGCTCGCGGTGGTGGACGGCGCGGTCGGCGCGGTGGTGGCCGACGTGCACGGCTCGGCCGTCGTCGGCCTCGCGGACCACGGTGAGGTGACCCCGCCGGAGCGTGCGGACGCCCGCACCCTGCCCGTCCCGTGGGTCGACGAGGTCACGGGCGTGGTCCCCGGTGACCAGGGCGTGGTGCTGGTCGCGAGGGTGCACTCCTACGCGCTCGACGTGGTCCGGCTGGGGCGGGCGGCGTGAGCGTCCCCGCGGCCCCGGGTCACGACGTCGACGCCCTCGTGGCGCGCTGGGGCGAGGCGTGGCCGCAGGCGCTCGCGGCCTGGGGTGCGACGACGCGCATGCACGCACCCCGCCTGCACACCCGCCCTGTGGCCGAGGTGCCGTCGTTCGCCTGGTACGACAGCCGCGACGTCGAGGTCCACGTCGACCTCGCGCACGTCGTGCGGGTCGGCCTCGAGGAGCACGCGGTGGCGGTCCTCGCGCACGAGGTGGGCCACCACGTCCTGGCGCCCGTCGACGCCCGCACGCGCGTGCGGATCGCCGCACGGGTGCGCGCGGGGCTCGTCGACCGCGACGACCTCGTCCCCCTGGTCGCGAACCTGTGGTGCGACCTGCTCATCAACGACCGGCTCCAGCGCACCGGCGGGGCGGACCTGGTCGCGGTGTGGCGCGCGCTCGGTCCGCCGAGCGACCCCCTCATGGCGCTGGTGCTGCGCACGAACGAGCTGCTGTGGGGCCTGCCGCGGCACGAGCTGTGCGGGCGGGACGTGCCGGTCCGTGACGACGCGGCCTGGCTGTGCTCGCGCCTGGTCCGGGCCTACGCCCGGGACCCGGCGACCGGCGCGGGAGGGTTCGCGGCGCTCCTGCGGACGTCACTCGAGCAGGAGCTCGCGGACATGGCGCCGGGGGGTGCGGTCGCGGGTGCGGCCCGCTCGCTCGCGTGCGGCGACGAGGGTGCCCTGGAGGGCCTGCCGTACGGCGTCGCCGACGCCGGGCTCGCCGCGGGCATCGTGCACCCGGCGCTCGACCCGGCCGTCGTGGGTGACGCGGCGCCCGCGCCCGCGGCGCCCGGTCCGCAGGCACCGCCCGATGCCACGTCCACCAGCGGGACGGGCGCGCACGCCAGCGGGATCCTGCCGCCCGAGCTGCACGCGACGCTCACGGCGCTCGGGGCGTCGACGACGCTGGAGGACGTCGCGGTGGCCTGGTACCGCGAGCGCGCCGCGCCGTACGTCGTGCCGTTCCGCCGGGCGGTCCGCCCGCTGCCCCCCGACCCCTTGCTCGGCGGCCTCGAGCCCTGGGCGCTGGGTGAGGACGTCGCGGACGTCGACTGGGTGGGCACCGTGAGCGCGTCGCCCGTCGTGGTGCCCGGGCTGACGACCGTGCGGCGGCACGTCATGGACGACGAGCCGCAGGAGCCGGGCCGCGTGCCGGTCGACCTCGACCTGTACCTCGACTCCTCGGGGTCGATGGCCGATCCGCGCCGGTTCTCGTGGATCGCGCTGGCGGGTGCCGTGCTCGTGCTGTCGGCCGTGCGGGCCGGTGCGCGCGTCCAGGCCACGACGTGGTCCGGTCCGCGGCAGGTGGCCGGGACCGACGGCTTCACCCGGGACGCCGACGCCGCGCTGCGCGCCGTCGTCGCGTACTTCGGCGGCGGGACGTCCTTCCCGCTCGGCGTGCTGCGCCGCACGCACCTCGGCGCCGACGGGCGGCGCCCCACGGCGACCCGCACCACCCACATCGCCGTCATCTCCGACGCGGGGGTGCAGACGATGGCCGCCGACCGGCCCGCCCCGGGCGAGGCGGGCGTCGCGGTGCAGGCGCTGCAGGCGGCAGGAGGCGGGGGCACGCTCGTGCTCGACGTGCCCCCGGACTGGCTGGACCGGCTGCGACCGGGGCTGCCCGACGGGTACGACGTGCACAGCGTCACCGGGGACGAGGCGCTCGTGGAGTTCGCGCGGCGGTTCGCGCGGACCACGTGGGGGGAGGGGCGATGAGGGACGACGACGCGCGGATGCCGCGCCCGCTGGTGCCGGGGGAGCGACGCCCCGGGCCGGAGCTGGTCAGCGTCACGCGCCGCCTCGCGACGGCCCCCGCGGCCCTGCGCGACCCCGGCGTGCACCCGGGTGCCGCGCTGGCGGACCTGGCGGTCGTGCTGGACGGGCGCGTGGCCGAGGCCACGGAGCTGCGCTCGCTCGACCAGCGGTTGGGCACCGAGGGCGGGGACCGGGTCGTGCTCGCGCTGCTCACGGGCTGGGTGGCGCTCGACCCGGCCGTCGCCCAGCACGGCGGCGTGCGTGACGTGGCGGCACGGTGCGGCGGCGTCAGCCGGCTGGTGGTCGCGGCGGCGCTCGCGGTGGCCGACGAGCTCGGTGGGCTGCGCGACCCGGCGGCCTGGACGGACGACGAGGTGGCGCGCGAGGAGCTGGCGCGCGCCGCGCTCGCGATCCTCGGCGTCCTGCCCGCCGGTGAGGCCCCCGCGGTCGCGGGGGACGCGTGGCGCGTCGTGAGCACCCGCCACCGCCGGGCGGTGGCCGCCGAGCTCGCCGCGGAGGCGCAGCGGGCGGCGGAGCTCGCGCAGGCGCTCGAGGAGCAGCGCGCGAAGGAGGCGGCGGCGCAGTATGCCAACTACTGACCCGGGCACGACCGACCCGATCGGCCCACCGGCCGAGTACGCCCCCATGGGGGCCGTGGCGCTCGACGACGTCGAGCGCTGGCCGACGCTGGGCGCCGCGGACCTCGCTCGGGTCGCCGCCGCGCGTGCGCACCCGGCGGCGCCCGTCTGGGTGCACGAGACGGGCGACCGCCTGGACGAGGCGGACCTCGCGGCGCTCGCGGGCGGTCAGCCTGCCGCCGCGAGCGCCGGTGGGACGCCGCCCGCCTGGGTCGCGGCGCTCGTCGATCGGGCGCACCGCACCGTGCCGCGGTACCGCGCCGCGGCACGCGACGGACGCTCCGGCCCGGGGACCCCCCTGGCCGACCTGCCGACCGTGACGCGACGGGACCTGGTCACGGCGCTCGCGGCGCACGTGCCGCTCGACGTCCCGCTGGACCGCGTGCTGCACGGCACGAGCTCGGGCAGCACCGGCGCGGCGCTGCTGGTGCCGCTGCACCCGCGGTCCGTGGCGGCGGACCTGCTGCTCGTGCACGCCCTCGTCGAGCACGCGGGCGTCACGTGGGCGTCGGACGCGACGCGCCTCGGCCTGGTGAACCTCGTCGACCAGCGCGCCGCGTTCACGTACGTGTCGGCGATGTCGGCGTTCCCGCGCCCCGCCGGTGCGCCGGTGCCGCTCATGGCACGGGTGAACCTCGACGCGAGCGCGTGGCGTGACCCGGGCGACCGGGAGCGGTGGTTCGAGGAGCACGACCCCCAGGTGGTGAGCACGAGCACGATCCCGTTGACGCACCTGCTGGACCTCGCCGAGGCGGGCCTGGCGGTGCGGCCCGTGGCGGTCGTCAACGGCGCGACGCACGTGACGCCGGCGATCCACCGGCGGGTGCGCGACGTGTGGGGTGCGCCGCTGGTCGACCTGTACGGCTTGCGGGAGACCGGCCCGGTGGCGGTCGCGACCGGCCCCGGTCAGGGCCACGTGCTCGTCGACCGGCGCGTGCACGTCGAGGTGCTCGACGCGACCGGGCAGCCCGTGCCCGAGGGGCAGCGCGGCGAGGTCGTGGTGACGGTGGACGAGAACCCGTACCTGCCGCTGCTGCGCTATCGCACGGGCGACCACGCCGCCCTCGCGAGGGCGTCGGACGGTCGGCCGGTGCTCGTCGGGCTCGAGGGGCGCGCGGCGGTGCTCTTCGTGGACTCGGCGGGGCTCGCGCGGCCGTCGATCGACGCCACGCAGGTGCTGCAGACGGCCGGGCTGGTGGCGTGGCACCTGCACCAGGACCGCGACGGGCACGTGCGGCTGCGGGCCGTCGCCCCCGACGCCCCGGCGGCGCAGGCGGCTGCCCGCGCGGTGCACGCGTGGCTGGACCGGCACGTGGAGCTCGAGGTCCTGCACGACGTGGCGGACCTCGGCGGGGGCAAGCCCGCGCGCTACTCCTGCGACGTGCCGAGCCTCAGCTGAGGTCTGCCGACCCGCCGGTGCCGGCCTGGTCTGCCGGGTTGTCGCGCAGCCAGCGGGTGTCGTCGTTGACGTACGCGTAGTACCAGCCGATGAGCAGGCCACCACCGATGAAGTTGCCGAGGAGCGCGAGCACGATGTTGCCGGCGACGAGGCCCAGGTCGATGCCCTCCTGCAGCCCGACGACCGAGAACAGCACGGTGTTGGCGACCGAGTGCTCGAGGCCGAGGAACGCGAAGATGAAGACGGCGACGATCATGACGGACGACTTGGCCACGTCGTTGCTGATGAGGCCGTTGTAGACCAGCAGCATCGCGAGGTTGATGCAGAAGTTGCACAGGACGGCCCGGATCAGCAGGTCGACCCAGCCGGTCGGCCCGTCCGCGACGAACGCCAGCTTGTGGTCGGCGGAGGCGACCATCCGGTCGAACACGGCACCGTCGGCGAGCGTCGAGAACCTCAGGAACGCCGCGACGAGCAGGCCGCCGACGAAGTTGCCGAGGTAGCACAGCCCCAGCATGCGTGCCGCGCGGCCCCACGTGGTGCGGCGGTGGTAGGCGCCGATCGAGACGATCATCATGTTCGACGTCAGCAGCTCGGACCGGGAGTAGTAGATGAACACCAGCGCCCACCCGAACGTGAGCGCCCCGGCGATGCGTCCCAAGGGCTCCAGCGTCGAGCCCCCCACGTCGATCTGGGCGAACGCGGTGATCACGGCGTAGTGCGCGGCGTACAGGACGCCGATCATGATCCCCGCCATCGCAGCCCGCATGAAGTAGCGGCGGCCGAGCGTCCCGGACATCGCCGTCTTCGTCTCCAGCGCCTCGAGGACGGTGCTGATGAAGTTCTTGCCGGGGAACAGGGATCCCGCGTCGGGGCCGGTGGTGCTCACGGAACCACGCTGTCACACCGCGTCGCCGCCCGCGTCGGGGCGACCGTCCCACCGCACGCCCTGCCCTGCGGACGCGCAGGTGACGGCGCGCAGGGCGGGGCGGCGTGTGAGGCACGTGACAGGAGCGGGCGCGCGGTGGGCGACGATGGGGCCATGACGACGACGCAGGGCGCGAGCGACGCGACGGCCGACCGTGAGGTCCTCGACTGGGAGACCTTCGGCAGCGCGGCGCGCGAGGTCGCGCAGGCCGTCGTCGACTCGGGCTTCGTGCCCGACGTCGTGGTGTCGGTCGCGCGCGGCGGGCTGCCCCCGGGCGGCGCGATCGCGTACGCCCTGGGCACCAAGGCCGTCGGGACGATGAACGTCGAGTTCTACACCGGTGTGGGCAGCACGCTGCCCGAGCCGCTGCTGCTGCCGCCGCTGCTCGACACCGAGGCGGTCCGTGGCCTGCGCGCGCTCGTCGTCGACGACGTCGCCGACTCCGGGGAGACGCTCGCGCTCGTGCAGCGGCTGCTGGCGCAGGACTGCTCCGAGGTGCGCACCGCCGTGCTGTACGCCAAGACCCGCTCGGTCGTCGACCCGGACTACGTGTGGCGCCGCACCGACCGCTGGATCACGTTCCCGTGGTCGGCACTGCCCCCGGTCGAGGCGGCACGCTGACGGCATCACGGGCCGCTGTGGTGGGGGCGAGCGCCCGCAGCACGGCGGCCGCCAGCTCGTCGACGTCGTCGACGACACCCACCGCCCCTGCGTCGCGCAGCTCGCCCGGCTGTGCGTAGCCCCACGCGACGCCCAGGCAGTCGACGCCGTTGGCGCGAGCCCCGTGCACGTCGTGCTCGCGGTCGCCGACCATGAGCACCGCGCCGGCGGGTCGCAGCGCGTCGAGCGCGGCGGCGACGACCGTGGCCTTCGACGACGCGACGTGGTCGAGCGGCGCACCGAACACGCCGTCGAGGAACGGTGCGAGGCCGAAGCGCTCGCAGATCGGCGCGGCGAAGACCTCGGGCTTGCTGGTGGCGACCGCGAGCCGCACACCCGCGTCACGCAGCGCGGCCAGCTGCTCCGGGATGCCCGCGTAGACGCTGTTCTCCCACATGCCGGCGTCGCGGAAGTAGCCGCGGTACGCGGCGATCGCGTCCGCGACCCGGTCGTCCGCCACCCCGAACAGCGGGAACGAGTCGGCGAGCGGCGGGCCGACGAAGCGGCGCAGCGCGGTGTCGTCCGGCACGGGGAGACCCAGCGTGGTGAACGCGACGCGCGCGCTCGCGGCGATGCCGGGGTAGGAGTCGGTCAGGGTGCCGTCGAGGTCGAGCAGGACCAGAGGTGCGGGAGTCATCCCGACCATCCTCCCAGGAGGCAGCCGTCAGCCGCTCACGCGCGCGAGCACGGCGGCGGGGACGTCGGCGGGCGTGGCGAGCACGTCCACCGCACCGGCGGCGCGCAGCTCGTCCTCGCCGCCGTAGCCCCACAGCGCCCCGAGGCACGGCAGGCCGTGGTCGGCGGCGCCGTGCACGTCGTGCTCGCGGTCGCCGAGCATGACCGCGCGCACGGGTGCGTCCCCGACGGTGCCGCGCACCCAGTCGAGCGCGCGACCGATGATCTGGCCCTTGGTCTCGGACTCGTCGTCGGGCGCCCCCACGACGTGGTCGAGCAGCGGCGACAGCCCGACCTCCTCGCAGATCGGCAGCGCCCAGCGGAACGGCTTGGCCGTGGCGACGACGAGCAGCACACCGGCGTCCCGCAGCGCCGCCAGCGCGTCGGGGATGCCGTCGAAGACGCGCGTGTCCCACACCCCCTCCCGGCTGAAGTGGTCGCCGTACCCGGCGATCGCCGCGTCGAGCAGGTCGGCCGGCACGCCGTGCGTGGTGAACGACCAGGCGATGGGCGGACCTGCGAACGAGCGCATCACCGCCTCGCTCGGCGCGGGGAGCCCGACCCCCTCGTACGCGGAGCGGACGGCCGCGACGATGCCGGACGCGGAGTCCATGAGGGTGCCGTCGAGGTCGAGCAGGGCCACGGGCCGGGCGGTGGTCATGCGGCGATGGTGCCTTGTGGTGTGCGCGTCGGGCCAATCGCTGCGCAGGCTCTTGACAGTCGAGAGGAATCTATTGATCATCGATAGATGACGCCGACGCTTCGTCACTCACTGCGCATCGTCCTCGTGGCCCTGCTGCTGGGGTCGCTGCTGCTGCAGGCCCTCCTGCCGCTGATCGCCGACGAGGCCGGCGGCGGGTACACCGAGACGGCGGGGCTCGTGCTGCCGTACGCCGCGTCGGGGATCGCCTCGGTCGCGTGCCTGCAGGTTCTGCTCGGCGCCGCCTGGTGGCTCGTGACCCGCGTCGATCGTGACGAGATCCTCACCCCGCGCGCGCTGCGTGGCGTCGACGTCGCCACGGGGGCGGTGGTGCTGGCGACGGTGCTCGCCGCCGCACCGGTCGTGCACCTGCTCTTCGTGGTGGGCGTCGGGGGCCCCGGTGTCCTGCTCGCGCTGCTCGCGTGCCTGGCGGGCGGGGTCGGGCTCACGTGCGGGTTCCGGGTGCTGCGGTCCGTGCTCGTCGCGGCGACCGCCGACCGCACCGAGCTCGCGGCGGTCGTCTGACGACCACGGTGCGCTCACGCGGCACACGCCGATAGACTGCCTCCACAGGCATCGACCCGGCCATCACCGGTGAGCCTCCGGAAGAACGGGACGCGCGTCGCAGGGCGCGGGTCCTCAGTAGAACCGGACGGGGCAGGCCCGTCACAGCCGCAGGCGAGAGGTCGGGGACCCGTCCCCGGCAAGCGAGGTGGCACCGCGGTGGTGCCCGGGTGGTCCGGGTGTCGTCGTCCTCGTGGCCGTACGCACCCCACCGGGTGCGCGAGACCAGGAGCACCGACCGTGGCGTACCCGCTGCACCGCACCTCCGACGGCACGTCCGCCGGCACTCCCGCGACCGTCCCGCCGAGCCCCGACCTGCCCGACCTCGAGCAGGACGTGCTGCGGTACTGGGAGGCGGACGACACGTTCCGCGCCTCGGTCGCGCTGCGGCCGACCGGCGAGAACGGCGAGAACGAGTACGTCTTCTACGACGGCCCGCCGTTCGCCAACGGCATGCCGCACTACGGCCACCTGCTGACCGGCTACGCCAAGGACGTCGTGCCGCGCTACCAGACCATGCGCGGGCGGCACGTCGAGCGCCGGTTCGGCTGGGACACGCACGGCCTGCCGGCCGAGCTGGAGGCCGAGCGGGTCCTGGGGATCACGGACAAGTCCCAGATCGACGAGATGGGCATCGCGGCGTTCAACGAGGCCTGCCGCCGCTCCGTGCTGACGTACACCAAGGAGTGGCAGCAGTACGTCGAGCGGCAGGCGCGCTGGGTCGACTTCGAGAACGACTACAAGACGCTCGACCCGTCCTTCATGGAGTCGGTGATCTGGGCGTTCAAGCAGCTCTACGACAAGGGCCTGGCCTACGAGGGCTACCGCGTCCTGCCGTACTGCTGGCGTGACGAGACGCCGCTGAGCAACCACGAGCTGCGGATGGACGACGACGTGTACGCGTCGCGTCAGGACCCCGCGCTCACGGTCGGGTTCCGGCTCGACAGCGGTGAGCTGCTGCTGATCTGGACGACGACGCCCTGGACGCTGCCGTCCAACCTGGCGGTCGCGGTCGGCCCCGACGTCGAGTACGTCGTCGTCGAGCCCGCGGCCGGCTCGCCGTTCGGCGAGGCCCACCCGGGTGAGCGGGTCGTGCTCGCCGCCGCGCGTCTGGGCGCCTACGCCCGCGAGCTGGGTGACGAGCCGACGGTCGTCGCGCGACTGACGGGTGCCGACCTCGTCGGCCGGCGCTACACGCCGCCCTTCGACTACTTCGCGGGGCACGAGAACGCCCACCAGGTGCTCGCGGCGGACTTCGTCACGACCGAGGACGGCACGGGCGTCGTGCACCTGGCCCCCGCCTTCGGCGAGGACGACATGGCCGCGTGCGACGCCGCGGGCATCACGCCGGTCGTGCCCGTCGACTCCAAGGGCCGTTTCACCTCCCAGGTCACCGACTACGCGGACGTGCAGGTCTTCGACGCCAACAAGCAGGTCATCGCCGACCTCAAGAACGGCACCGGGCCGCTCGCGCGCGTCGACGCCGCCCACCGGGCCGCGCTCGTGCGCCACGAGACGTACGAGCACTCCTACCCGCACTGCTGGCGCTGCCGGAACCCGCTGATCTACAAGGCCGTGTCCTCGTGGTTCGTCCGGGTCACGCAGTTCCGGGACCGCATGGTCGAGCTCAACCAGGGCATCGAGTGGATCCCCGGGCACATCAAGGAGGGCCAGTTCGGCAAGTGGCTCGAGAACGCGCGCGACTGGTCGATCAGCCGCAACCGCTACTGGGGCACGCCGATCCCCGTGTGGGTGAGCGACGACCCGGCGTACCCGCGGATCGACGTCTACGGCTCCTTCGCCGAGCTCGAGGCCGACTTCGGCCGCGTGCCCACCAACGAGGCCGGCGAGCCCGACCTGCACCGGCCCTTCATCGACGACCTGACGCGACCCAACCCGGACGACCCGACGGGCCGCTCGACCATGCGCCGCATCCCCGACGTGCTCGACGTGTGGTTCGACTCCGGCTCCATGCCGTTCGCGCAGGTGCACTACCCGTTCGAGAACCGCGAGTGGTTCGAGCACCACTACCCGGGCGACTTCATCGTCGAGTACATCGGCCAGACACGTGGCTGGTTCTACACGCTGCACGTGCTGGCCACGGCGATCTTCGACCGCGCCGCGTTCCGCAACGTCATGTGCCACGGCATCGTGCTGGGCGACGACGGCCGCAAGGCCAGCAAGTCGCTGCGCAACTTCCCCGACCCCGTCGTGATGTGGGACAAGTACGGGTCCGACGCCGTGCGCTGGTCGCTCATGTCCTCGATGATCCTGCGGGGCGGCAACCTCGTCGTCACCGAGGAGGGGATCCGCGACGGCGTGCGCCAGGTGCTGCTGCCGCTGTGGAGCACGTACTACTTCTTCACGCTGTACGCGGGTGCCGCGGACGAGGGACGCGGGTACACCGCGCAGCGCGTCACGGCCGAGCGCGCCGCCGGGCTGGCCCCGATGGACCGGTACCTGCTCGCGCGGACGGGTGAGCTCACCGCCACGATGACCGCCCAGCTCGACGCGTACGACATCCCCGCCGCGTGCGAGGCCGTCCGCGAGCACCTCGACCTGCTCACCAACTGGTACGTGCGCACGCAGCGCGACCGGTTCTGGTCGGAGGACGCCGACGCGTTCGACACCCTGTGGACCGCGCTCGAGGAGCTCACGCGCGCCATGGCGCCGCTCGCGCCGCTGGTCACCGAGGAGGTGTGGCGCGGCCTGACGGGCGGACGCAGCGTGCACCTCACCGACTGGCCGGCCGTCGACGCGCTCGTCCGGGACGACGCGCTGGTCGCCGCGATGGACGAGGTCCGCGCCGTGGTCTCGGCGGCGCTCGGCCTGCGCAAGGCGCACCAGGTGCGCGTGCGCCAGCCGCTGCGCCGGCTCACCGTGGCCGTGGCCGACCCCGCCGCGCTCGCGCCGTACACCGACCTGCTGGCCGCCGAGCTCAACGTCAAGCACGTCGACGTCGTCGAGGCGGACGCCGCGACCGCCGAGCGGTTCGGCATCACGCAGCGGCTCGCGGTCAACGCGCGGGCGGCCGGCCCCCGCCTGGGTCGCGCCGTCCAGCAGGTCATCAAGGGCGCCCGTTCCGGTGCGTGGCGGGTCGACGGCGAGACCGTCGTCGTCACGACCGACGCCGGGGACGTCGCGCTGGAGCCGGCCGAGTACGAGCTGACGACGGTCGTCGGCGAGGGTGCTGGTGCCGACGTCGCCGCCGCCGTCCTGAGCGGCGGTGTGGTCGTCGTCCTCGACCTGTCGCTGGACGACGCGCTGCGGGCCGAGGGCTACGCCCGCGACGTCGTGCGCGCGGTGCAGGACGCACGCAAGGCCGCGGGCCTGCACGTCGCGGACCGCGTGGACCTCACGCTCAGGGTCCCGACGGCGCACGTCGCGGACGTCGAGGCGCACCGCGACTTCGTCGCCGCCGAGACGCTCGCGTCGTCCGTCACGATCGAGGCCGCCGACGTGGCCGAGGTCGCCGTGAGCGTCGTGCGGGCCGACGCGTGAGCCGCGAGCGCGGTGGCGCGGACCACCTGAAGGACGAGGCCGCCCGGGCGGCGCGCCGGGCCGCGGACGAGGTGTACCGCAGCATCCTCGCGCGTGCTCCCGAGCACGACATCGACCCCGAGCTGGGCCGCGTCCGCGCGGTGCTCGAGCTGCTCGGCGACCCGCAGCGCGCGTTCCGCTCGCTGCACGTGACCGGCACGAACGGCAAGACCTCGACCGCCCGCATGGTCGAGGCACTGCTGCGCGAGCACGGGCTGCGTACGGGCCGCTTCACCAGCCCGCACCTCACGCGCGCCAACGAGCGCATCAGCATCGACGGCGAGCCGATCAGCGACGAGCGCTTCGTCGAGGTCTGGCAGGACGTCGCGCCCTACGTGCACATGGTGGACACGGACGCGGCCGGGCGCGGTGAGCCCCGGCTGTCGTTCTTCGAGGTGTTCGTCGTCATGGCGTACGCCGCGTTCGCCGACGCTCCCGTCGAGGTCGCGGTCGTCGAGGTCGGCATGGGCGGGCGCTGGGACGCGACCAACGTGATCGACGCCGAGGTCGCCGTCATGACGCCCGTCGCGATGGACCACGAGCGCTACCTGGGGAACACCCTGGTGGAGATCGCGTCGGAGAAGTCCGGCATCGTCAAGGACGGCGCGACGCTCGTGCTCGCGCAGCAGACCGACGACGTCGAGGGCGTCGTCCTGGCGGCGGCGGCCGAGCGCGGCGCGCGCGTCGTGCGCGAGGACGTCGACGTCGCGGTCGTCGAGCGGCAGGTCGCCGTCGGCGGCCAGCTCGTCGCGCTGCGCGGTCTGGGCGGCGTGTACACCGACGTGTTCCTGCCGCTGTACGGCGAGCACCAGGCGCACAACGCGCTGCTGGCGCTCGTCGCGACGGAGGCGCTGCTCACCGGTGGCGCCGCGCTCGACGGGTCGGTCGTCGAGGCCGCGTTCGCCGGCGTGACGTCCCCGGGACGCCTCGAGGTCGTCCGGTCGAGCCCGACCGTCCTGGTCGACGCCGCGCACAACCCCGCGGGTGCCGAGGCGCTGGCCGACGCGGTGACCGAGGCGTTCGACTTCACGCGGCTGGTCGGCGTCGTCGGGGTCATGGCGGACAAGGACCCCGAGGGCATCCTCGCGGCGCTCGAGCCGCTGCTCGCCGAGGTCGTCGTGACCCAGGCGTCGACGCCGCGCGCGCTCGACGCGGACGACCTGGCCGAGATCGCGATCGACGTGTTCGGCGAGGACCGCGTGCACGTGGCGGCCCGCCTGCCGGACGCGATCGACGTCGCGGTCCAGCGTGCCGAGAGCGAGGAGGAGCGGGGCGCCGGTGTGCTGGTGACGGGCTCCGTCCTGCTCGTCGCCGAGGCCCGGGTGCTGCTGGGACGTGAGTGAGACGCGTCTCGCCTTGACGTCCGTCCTGCTCCGGGGTGGAGTGGAGCGACCACCGCCGGCACGTCGAGGGAGTCGAGCGTGAAGAAGCTCATCAACGACCCGCAGCATGTCGTCGCCGAGTCGGTCGAGGGGTTCGGTCTCGCGCACGCCGACGTGGTGCGGGTGCACGTCGACCCGTTGTTCGTCACCCGCGCCGGCGGCACCGCGCCCGGCAAGGTGGGCCTCGTCTCCGGGGGCGGCAGCGGCCACGAGCCGCTGCACGCGGGCTTCGTCGGCGTCGGGATGCTCGACGCAGCCGTCCCCGGCGCGGTCTTCACCTCGCCCACGCCGGACCAGATCCTGCCCGCGATCGCCGCGGCCGACGCCGGCGCGGGCGTCCTGACGATCGTCAAGAACTACACGGGCGACGTGCTGAACTTCGAGACCGCCGCGGAGCTCGCCGACGCCGACGGGATCACGGTGCGCCAGGTGGTCGTGAACGACGACGTGGCCGTCGAGGACTCCCTCTACACCGCCGGGCGGCGCGGCGTGGCCGGCACGGTGGCGGTGGAGAAGATCGCGGGGGCGGCCGCCGAGCGCGGCGACGACCTGGACGCGGTCGCCGCCGTCGCGCAGCGCGTGGTGGACAACGTCCGCACGATGGGCCTGGCGCTCACCGCGTGCACCGTGCCCCACGTCGGAGGCCCCAGCTTCGACCTGCCCGACGACGAGATCGAGATCGGCATCGGGATCCACGGCGAGCCGGGGCGCCACCGCGTCGGGCTGGAGAGTGCCGACGTGCTCACCGAGAAGCTCCTGACGCCGGTCGTCGAGGACCTGGGGCTCGCCAGCGGCGAGCGGGTGCTGCTGCTCGTCAACGGCATGGGCGGCACGCCCGCGTCCGAGCTGTACGTCGTCTATCGTCGGGCACGCGCGTTGCTCTCCGAGCGCGGGGTCGAGGTGGCCCGCTCGCTCGTCGGCAACTACGTGACATCGCTGGAGATGCAGGGCGCGTCGGTCACCGTCCTCCGTCTGGACGACGAGCTGACCGCCCTGTGGGACGCACCCGTGCACACGTCGGCGCTGCGCTGGTGACCGATACGGGTGGGGACTCGGAGAGGCGGGGCGGATGACGCTGGACGCGGCATGGGCCGTCGACTGGGTACGCCGTAGCGCGGCGACGGTCGCCGAGCACCGGGACGAGCTCGTGGAGCTCGACCGGCAGATCGGCGACGGTGACCACGGCGAGAACCTCGACCGGGGGTTCCGCGCGGTCGTCGCCAAGCTCGACGGGCTCGAGACGCCGCCCGCGACCGTCGGCGACGTCCTGCGGCTGGTCGCCACGACGCTGATGTCCACGGTCGGCGGCGCGGCGGGCCCCCTGTACGGCACCGCCTACCTGCGGGCGTCGAAGTCGGGCACCGCGACCGAGCTGGGTCCCGACGGCGTCGTCGCGCTCCTCGAGGCCGCGCTGGACGGGATCGTCACGCGCGGACGCGCCGGCGCGGGGGAGAAGACGATGGTCGACGCGTGGACGCCGGCGGTCGCGGCCGCCGTCGACGCGGCCGACCACGGCGCGCCGCCCTCGGCCGTGCTCGCCGCGGCGGCCCGCGGGGCGCACGACGGCGCGGAGTCGACCGTGCCGCTCGTCGCGACCAAGGGCCGTGCCAGCTACCTGGGCGAACGCTCGGCGGGGCACCTCGATCCGGGCGCCCGCTCGAGCGAGCTCATCCTGCTCGCGGCGGCGCAGGCGGCCGCGGCGGCGGACTGACCGACGACGACCGCACCGACCACGGTGCGGCACCACGGTGCGGCGCGGACGCCGCGGGGGAGGCAGGACCCGGTGACGGATCGTTGGGCGCCGGTGGCGCTCGTGCTGGTGTCGCACTCGCGTGCGCTCGCGGAGGGCGCGGTCGAGGTCGCGGCCCAGATGGCGCCCGGTGTGCGCCTCGTCGCGGCGGGCGGCACGGACGACGGCGGGCTGGGGACGAGCTTCGACCGGGTGGACGCCGCGCTGCGTGACGCGACCGACGACGGACGCTCGGCCGTGGTCGTCGCGGACCTCGGGTCGGCGGTGCTGACGGCGGAGTCGGTGCTGGAGCTGATGGACGAGGACGTCGCCGCGCGCGTGCGCCTCGCGGACGCGCCGTTCGTCGAGGGCGCCGTCGCGGCGGCCGTGACGGCGCACGGCAAGGCGGACCTGGCGACGGTCCTGGACTCCGCCCAGGCGGCGGCGGGAACGTTCGGACCCGCGCGCCCGGCTCGTGACGGCTCGTCGTCGTCGGGTGCGCCCGCGGCGAGCGGTGCCGTCCCCGGCACACCCGCCGTGACGGCGCCGCAGACCGCGCCGGACGGATCGGTGCAGGCGACCGCGGTGCTGCGCAACCCGCTCGGCCTGCACGCTCGCCCTGCCGCGCTGATCGTCCGCATGCTGGCCCACCTCGACGCCAAGGTCCAGGTCAACGGCATGAACGCGGCGAGCGTGCTGGACCTGATGAAGCTGGGTGCGGTGAAGGACGACGTCCTGACGATCCGCGCGCAGGGCCCGCAGGCCGCCGAGGCGGTCGCTCGCCTCGTCGCCGACGTGGAGGCGGGCTTCGGCGAGGTGTGACGCCGGCGGCACGTCGACGAGTCGACCGCGCCGCGCGGCTAGCCTGGTGGGATGACCACCCAGCAGCCCGCCCCGACGCGGCGCAAGCGCCCGGCGAAGCCGCAGTTCACGCAGATGACGCTGCTGCTGGAGGCCTTCGTGGTCGGCTTCGCGACGCTCGTCGCGTACGGCCTGCGGGTCGCGCCGCCCGCGACCGTGTGGACGCTCGGCGGCGTGACCTTCGTGATCCTCGTGCTGCTGTCCGGCTACGTCGGCCGCCCCGGCGGCTACGTCGCCGGGTCGTTCGCGCAGCTCGCCGTGCTCGGGTTCGGTGTCCTCGTGCCGATGATGTACGGCGTCGGCGCGGTGTTCGTCGTGCTGTGGGTCGTGTCGTTGCGGCTGGGCGCACGGATCGACCGCGAGCGGGCCGCGTGGGACGCGGCCCACCCGGAGGGGCCCGCACCCGCCTGACGCACAGCCCGCCGGACGCGGTCGCCGTGCGCGCCCGGTCCGCCGTTAAGGTGACCGCCATGACTGACGCACCCGCCCCCCAGCGCACCCTCGTCCTCGTCAAGCCCGACGGTGTGCGCCGCGGCCACGTCGGTGAGGTGCTGCGCCGCATCGAGGCGAAGGGCTACACGCTCGTCGCGGTCGAGCTGCGCCACGCGGACGAGAGCCTGCTGGTCGAGCACTACGCCGAGCACGCCGGCAAGCCGTTCGTCGGTGCCCTCGTCGACTTCATGCGGTCCGGCCCCGTGCTCGCCGCCGTGGTCGAGGGCCACCGCGTCATCGAGGGGTTCCGCTCGCTGGCCGGTGCGACCGACCCGACGGTCGCGGCCCCCGGCACCATCCGGGGCGACCTGGCCCGTGACTGGGGCACGAAGCTCATCGAGAACATCGTCCACGGCTCCGACGGCGAGGAGTCGGCCGCGCGCGAGATCGCGCTCTGGTTCCCGGCGCTCTGACACCCCTCACGCAGGGTGCGCGCGGCGTCGGCCGCGCTCGTTCCCGCCGCGGCGCACACGCCCGGGCGTCGGAGCGTGCGCGGCCGGGCGCCGTGCGTTGCCTAGGCTGCCCTACGTGCACCTCAAGACCCTGACCCTGCGCGGGTTCAAGTCGTTCGCCTCCGCGACGACGCTGAACTTCGAGCCGGGGATCACGTGCGTCGTCGGGCCCAACGGCTCCGGCAAGTCCAACGTCGTGGACGCGCTCGCCTGGGTCATGGGGGAGCAGGGCGCCAAGTCGCTGCGCGGCGGCAAGATGGAGGACGTCATCTTCGCCGGCACGTCCGGGCGCCCGCCGCTCGGCCGGGCCGAGGTCGCGCTGACGATCGACAACTCCGACGGTGCGCTGCCGATCGAGTACTCCGAGGTCACGATCTCGCGGACCCTGTTCCGCAACGGCGGCTCGGAGTACGCGATCAACGGCCGCAGCTGCCGCCTGCTCGACATCCAGGACCTGCTGTCGGACTCCGGCCTGGGCCGCGAGATGCACGTCATCGTGGGGCAGGGCCAGCTCGACGCGGTGCTGCGGGCGACCCCCGAGGAGCGGCGCGGCTTCATCGAGGAGGCCGCTGGCGTCCTCAAGCACCGCAAGCGCAAGGAGAAGGCGCTGCGCAAGCTCGACGCGATGCAGGGCAACCTGACGCGTCTGGGTGACCTGACGGCCGAGATCCGCCGTCAGCTCGGGCCGCTGGGCCGGCAGGCGGAGGTCGCGCGCAAGGCCGCCGTCGTCCAGTCGGACCTGCGTGACTCGCGCGCCCGGCTGCTGGCCGACGACCTCGCGCAGCTGCGGGCGCGGCTCGAGCAGGAGATCGCCGACGAGTCCGCGGTGCTCGAGCGACGAGCGCAGGTCGAGGCGCAGCTCGCGGAGGCGCGTGCCCGGCTCGGGGCCCTCGAGCGGGAGGCCGCCGAGGCGGCACCCGCCGTGAGCGAGGCAGGCGAGGTCTGGTACCGGCTGTCCGCGCTGCGCGAGCGCGTCCGCGGCACCGCGTCCCTCGCGGCCGACCGCGCGCGCCTGCTCGGGACCGCGTCGAGCGAGCGCACCGGCGGGCAGGACCCGGCCGACCTGGAGGCGCAGGCCGAGCGTGTCCGGCACGCGGAGGCGGAGCTGGCGGCCGAGGTCGACCTCGCGCGCGCCGCCGTCGCGGCCGCCGCGACCGCACGTCAGGAGGCGGAGGCGGCCGCCACGGCGGCCGAGCGTGCGCTGGCGGACCTGCAGCGCGGGGCGGCCGACCGGCGTGAGGGCGTCGCCCGGCTCGCGGGGCAGGTCGCGGCGCGACGCAGCCGCGTCGAGGCCACCGAGGCTGAGATCGGACGCCTGCGCGCGAGCCTGGCCGCCGCCGAGGAGCGCGCACGCGACGCCACCACGCAGTTCGCCGCGCTCGAGTCGCAGGTCGCCGGCGTCGAGGAGGGCGAGGAGGGGCTCGACGCGGAGCACGAGGCCGCCGCCGAGGCGCTGGACGTCGCCACCGCGCGGGTCACGGCCCTCGAGGAGGAGCTGCGCACCGCCGAGCGGGAGCGGGACCAGCAGTCGTCGCGTGCGGAGACGCTCGAGATGTCGCTGAGCCGCAAGGACGGTGCGGGTGCGCTCCTCGCGGCGGACGGCCTGCCCGGCGTCGTGGGCTCCGTCGCGGCCCTGCTCAGCGTGGACGCGCGCGACGAGGAGGCGATCGTCGCGGCGCTCGGTGCGGTGGCCGACGCCGTGGCGGTCGAGTCGGTCGACGCGGCGGTCGACGCGATCCGGCACCTGCGCACGGAGGACGCGGGCCGCGCGACGCTCATGGTCGCCGGGGCAGGGGAGGTCCGCGCCGTCGACCTCCCGGCGGGCGCCGAGCGCGCCGTCGACCTCGTGCAGGCTCCCGCGGCCGTCCTCGACGCGGTGCGGGCGCTGCTCGCCGACGTCGTCGTCGTGGACGACCTGGCCGCCGCGCGTCCCCTGGTGGCGGCGCACCCGGACCTCGTCGTCGCGACCCGCACGGGCGACGTGCTCTCGCGCTTCCGCGCCTCGGGCGGATCCGTCTCCGCGCCGAGCGCGCTGCACCTGCAGGGTGCCCTCGACACGGCCCGCGCCGCCGCGCAGACCGCGACCGCTGCGGCCGAGCGGCTGCGCTTCGAGCTGGCGACCGCGCGTGAGGCACGTACCGCCGCACAGGGCGCCGTGGACGCGACCCTCGAACGCCTCAACGAGTCCGACGCGGCGCTCGCCGCCGTCGCGGAGCAGCTCGGGCACCTCGGGTCGGCGTCGCGGGCGGCGCGCGCCGAGGCCGAGCGCGTGCAGCGCTCGCTGGACGCGGCGAGCACCACGCTCGTGGCGGACCACGCGACGCTCGCCGAGCTCACCGCGAGGCTCGCAGCCGCCGAGGAGGCCCCGGAGGACGCCGAGGCGGCCATCGCGCAGGCCACGGCACGGCGCGACGCCACCGCGGGGGAGGCCACCGCCGCCCGTGGCCGGGAGACCGAGTCGCGGCTGACCCTGCGCACGGGCGAGGAGCGGGCCCGCGCGCTGGCCGGCCGCGCGGAGTCGCTCGAGCGCGCGGCGGCGTCGGAGCGTGCGGCCCGCGACAAGGCCGCACGCCGGCAGCAGGAGCGCGCGCGGCAGGCCGGGGTGGCGCGGGCGGTCCACGCGGCCGCGGTCCACACCGGGGGTCTGCTCGACCGTGCGCTGCGCCGCGCGTCGGACGAGCGGGACGCCGCCGAGGCCGCGCGAGCCGAGCGGGACGCGGCCCTGGCCGACGTCCGCACGCGCGTCGACGGGCTCGCGCGGGACCTGGCCGAGCTGACGGACGTCGCGCACAAGGACGAGGTCGCGCGCGCCGAGCAGCGCCTGCGCATCGAGCAGCTCGAGACGCGCGCCGTCGAGGAGCTCGGCCTCGACCCGCAGGTGCTGCTCGACGAGTACGGGCCGCACCGCGACGTGCCCGTGGTGCTGCCGCCCGGGACGGAGCCCGACGACGACGCGCCGACCGCGGTGCCGTACGTCCGGGCGGAGCAGGAGAAGCGGCTGCGCGCCGCCGAGCGTGCGCTCGCGCTGCTCGGCAAGGTCAACCCGCTCGCGCTCGAGGAGTTCGCCGCGCTCGAGGAGCGGCACCAGTTCCTCGTGGAGCAGCTCGCCGACCTCAAGAAGTCCCGCGCGGACCTGCTGGAGATCGTCAAGGACATC
Organism: Cellulomonas sp.; assembly: GCF_015234515.1. GTDB lineage: Bacteria > Actinomycetota > Actinomycetes > Actinomycetales > Cellulomonadaceae > Cellulomonas. The sequence goes on along the minus strand of NZ_JADGMY010000010.1, from coordinate 102,216 downwards.
GACCAGCGGGTCGAGCAGGTGTTCACCGACGCGTACCGCGACACCGCGGCGGCGTTCGACGTGGTCTTCCCGCGGCTGTTCCCCGGGGGTGAGGGCCGCCTCGTGCTCACCGACCCCGACGACATGCTGACGACCGGCATCGAGGTCGAGGCGCGTCCCGCGGGCAAGAAGGTCAAGCGCCTGTCGCTGCTCTCCGGCGGCGAGCGCTCGCTCACCGCGGTGGCGCTGCTCGTCGCGATCTTCAAGGCGCGTCCCAGCCCGTTCTACGTCATGGACGAGGTCGAGGCCGCGCTCGACGACGCCAACCTGGGGCGTCTGCTCGGCATCTTCCGTGAGCTGCAGGAGGACTCGCAGCTCATCGTGGTGACGCACCAGAAGCGGACCATGGAGATCGCGGACGCGCTCTACGGCGTGACGATGCGCGGTGACGGCGTCACGACCGTCATCAGCCAGCGCATGGTGGAGGACGTCCCCGCCTGAGCGGCGCGGGGCGCGCGCGCCGCACCGGCGCAGGTGCCGTCGTGTGAAGGTTGTGGGCGGGTTCCGCCGGGGTGCGTGCGTCGAGCAGCCCGCCGGCGCAACGGCCCGGACACTGGTCACGTGGCCGTCGTGATCTGGACTCTCGTTGCTCTGCTGACCGCTGCGGCGGTGTTCCTCGTCGTCTCGGCGAGCACCGGCGCCGACAACCCGCTGACCACCTTCCGCCGTGGTGTGCGCGCGCGCCGCAACCCCGACCGCGACCAGGCGGCGGCAGCCCGCGCGGCCACCGCGGCACCGGTCGACCTCTCGCTGGCCGACTTCCTGCGCGCGACCGCGTCGGAGGGCGACGGCTACCTGCACCCGGACGAGCTGGTCGAGGACCTGCGCGTGGCCCGCGAGCGCGCCGCTGCGGCAGTGCGTCCCCGTCGCGACGTCGTGGACGCGCACAGCAGGACCCGCTGACGCACTGCTGACGCCCCGGGTCGCCGCGAGGTCCCTGCGCCCGACAGACTGTCCGCGTGGACCTCAACGACTTCCTGCCCTACCTCATCGGCGTCCCCGTGCTGGTCGCGGGCGCCGCAGCCGCGGTGTCCGTGCGCCGGCGCCGCACCGACGCCCCGGCGCCGCCCCCCGGTGACCAGCCTGCCGGCGCGTCGACCGGCACGGCCGTCGTGGACCGCCCGGCCGCGGCGCCCGTCGCCGAGCCGGACGTCGCCGAGCCCGACGCCCCCACGGCGACCGCCGCACCCGAGGACCTCCTGGTCCCCGAGGACATCGCGACCCCCGCCCTGGAGGTCCCGGCGCCCACGGCCGGTCGTCTGCGTCGGCTCCGGGAGCGGCTCGCGCGCTCCGGCTCCCCGCTCGGGACCCGGCTGCTCGGCGTCCTGTCGCGCGACCACCTCACCGAGGACGACTGGGACGAGCTCGAGGAGACCCTGCTGCTCGCGGACGTCGGGGCGGGCCCGACCGACGAGCTGATCGACGCCCTGCGCACCCGGGTGCGCGTCGACGGCCTGCGCGACGGCGAGGAGGCGCGCGCCGTGCTGCGTGAGCAGCTGCTCGCACTCGTCGACCCCGGTCTCGACCGGTCGCTGGGGACCGCGCCCACCACGGATGAGGACGGGCGCAAGGTCCCGGCCGTCGTGCTGGTCGTCGGCGTCAACGGGACCGGGAAGACGACGACCGTCGGCAAGCTCGCCCGCGTCCTGGTGGCGGACGGCCGCAGCGTCGTGCTCGGCGCGGCCGACACGTTCCGTGCGGCCGCGGCCGACCAGCTGCAGACGTGGGGCTCGCGCGTCGGTGTCCCGACCGTGCGGTCGGACCGGGACGGCGCCGACCCCGCAGCAGTCGCGTTCGACGCCGTGCGCACCGGTGTCGCGGACGGCGCCGACGTCGTCCTGGTCGACACGGCAGGTCGCCTGCAGAACAAGGCGGGCCTCATGGACGAGCTCGGCAAGATCACCCGCGTCATCACGCGCACGGCACCGCTGTCGGAGGTCCTCCTCGTCCTCGACGCGACCACCGGCCAGAACGGGCTCAACCAGGCCCGCGTGTTCGGCGAGGTCGCGGGTGTCACCGGCATCGTCCTGACGAAGCTCGACGGCACCGCCAAGGGCGGCATCGTGGTCGCCGTGCAGCGCGAGCTGGGCGTGCCGGTCAAGCTCGTGGGGCTCGGGGAGGGACCTGACGACCTCGCGCCGTTCGACCCCGAGGCGTTCGTCGACGGGCTCCTGCAGTCCTGACGTGGTCCTGGCTACCGGGACGAACCGTCCCAGAGCCTGGACGACCGCCCAGCACGAAACCCAACGTTTACGCGGCACCGGTGGCTGTCACACGCCCGTAACGCCCGCGCCGGTCCCGCGAAACCGCTCCGCTCCACAGTTGTCGCAGTCCGGCCGCCCGGCTGGCGAGGGGAGTGCAGACATGGAGTGGGACACCGGAGCCGCAGCCTGGATGCTGACGTCAGCATCTCTCGTGCTCCTCATGACGCCAGGACTGGCGTTCTTCTACGGGGGCATGGTCAGGGGCAAGTCGGTCCTGAACATGATGATGATGTCGTTCGGCGCGATCGGCGTCGTCGGCGTGATCTACGTGCTGTGGGGCTGGTCGATGTCGTACGGCTCGAGCGTCGCCGGCGTCTTCGGCAACCCGTTCGACCAGTTCGGCCTCAGCGGCACGTTGTTCGACGAGGCCGGTGACCCGGTCGTCGGGCTCGGCAACTACCCGCAGGTCATCGACGTCGCCTTCCAGGTGACGTTCGCGATCATCACCGTCGCGCTCATCAGCGGTGCGCTCGCCGACCGCACGAAGTTCGGCACGTGGCTCGCCTTCGTGGCCGTGTGGGTCACCGTCGGGTACTTCCCGATGGCGCACATGGTCTGGGGCGGCGGGCAGCTGTCCGGTGCCGAGGGCTCCATCGCGGCCGCCTTGTTCGGGACGACGGACGGCGCGGCCAACACCGCTCCGATCGACTTCGCCGGTGGCACGGTCGTGCACATCAACGCCGGTGTCGCCGCGCTCGTGCTCGCGCTCATCGTCGGCAAGCGCAAGGGTTTCGGCACCGAGGCGATGCGCCCGCACAACCTGCCGTTCGTGATGCTCGGTGCGGCGCTCCTGTGGTTCGGCTGGTTCGGCTTCAACGCCGGCTCCGCCTTCGGCGCCAACGAGACCGCGGGCATGGCGTGGGTCAACACGACGACCTGCACCGCCGCGGCGATGCTCGCCTGGCTCCTGACGGAGAAGTTCCGTGACGGCCACGCCACGTCGCTCGGTGCCGCCTCGGGCATCGTCGCCGGTCTGGTCGCCATCACGCCGGCCGCCGGCGCGCTGCGGCCCGTGACGTCCATCATCCTGGGCGTCGTGGCCGGTGTGCTCTGCGCCCTGGCCGTGGGTCTGAAGTACAAGTTCGGCTACGACGACTCGCTCGACGTCGTCGGTGTCCACCTCGTCGGCGGTCTCGTCGGCACCGTGATGATCGGCTTCCTCGCCGCCGACACGGGTCTGTTCTTCGGTGGTGGCGCCAACCAGCTCGTCATCCAGATCGTGATCGCACTCGTCGCGATCGTGTTCTCCGGCCTGGTGACGCTGGTGATCGGTCTCATCCTCAAGGCCACGCTCGGGTGGCGCGTCTCGCAGGACGTCGAGGTCGGCGGCATCGACCTCGCGGTGCACGGCGAGACCGCGTACGAGAACCTGGGCGGCGCCCGTGTCGTGTCGGAGGTGAAGTGATGACGAAGCTCGTGACGGCGGTCATCCAGCCGCACAGGTTGGATGACGTCAAGTCGGCCCTCGAGGCCGCCGGGGTCCGCGGACTCACGGTCAGCGAGGCCAGCGGCTACGGCCGCCAGAAGGGGCACACCGAGGTCTACCGTGGTGCGGAGTACACGGTGGACCTGGTCCCGAAGGTGCGGATCGACGTGCTCGTCGCGGACGAGGACGTCGCCGGTGTCACCGAGGTCGTCGTGCAGGCGGCGCAGACCGGCAAGATCGGTGACGGCAAGGTCTGGGTCGTGCCGGTCGAGGACGTGGCTCGCGTCCGCACCGGTGAGCACGGCGACGACGCCCTCTAGACGGACGGTCGCAGCACACAGATGACGATCGCACGGCCGCCCGCGGGGGGCGCGGCCGGGTCGCCGCAGCAGCCGCAGGTCCCGCACCCCGTCGGGGTGCGGGACCTGCGCGCTGCCAGGCTCGACCTGGCCGCACGGATGATGACACCAGCCAGTGACGGCGTGGCACGACGCCGCGCCGTGGCGGACCTGGTGGTCGGCGCGCTCGCGCTGCTCTGGACCGAGGCGACGGAGGGCCGCGACGTGCAGGGCGTCGCGCTCGGCGTCGTCGGGAGCGTGGGTCGCGGCGACGCGAGCCCCGTCTCCGACCTCGACCTGCTGCTCGTCCACGAAGGGAGGGGCCACTCGGCGGACGACCTCGCACGGCTCGCCGAGCGCCTGTGGTACCCGATCTGGGACGCGGGGCTCGACCTCGACCACTCGGTCCGTTCGCTCGCGCAGTGCCGCCAGGTGGCGTCCAAGGACCTGCCGGCGGCCGTCGGGCTGCTGGAGCTGCAGCCCGTCGCCGGTGACGGCGTCGTGATCGCGCGCGCCACGTCCGCGCTGCTCGCCGACTGGCGGTCGGCCGCGCGTCGGCGCCTGCCGGAGCTGCTCGCCTCGACGCGTCAGCGCGCCGACCGGCACGGCGAGCTGGCCTACCTCATCGAGCCCGACCTCAAGGAGGCACGCGGCGGGATCCGCGACGCCGTCGTCCTGTCGGCGCTGGCCGCCACGTGGCTCACCGACCGGCCGCACGGTGCGGTCGACCACGCGTACACGCACCTGCTGGACGTGCGCGACGCGGTCCAGGTCGTGACGCGCCGGCACAGCAACCGGCTGCTGCAGGCGGACCAGGACGAGGTCGCGGCGCTCGTCGGCTTCGACGACCGCGACGACCTGCTGGCCTCCATCGCGGAGGCCGGGCGTGTCATCTCCTACGCGCTGGACACGACCGCGCGCAACGCGCGGCAGGCGCTGCAGCGTCCGGCGCGCGCACCGATGCTGGTGCGGGGCCGGCGCACACCGCCCCGGCTGCGGACCATCGCCGAGGGCCTCGTGGAGCACGACGGCGAGATCGTCCTCGCCGTCGACGCGCGACCGGCGGAGGACCCCGTGCTGTCGCTGCGCGCCGCTGCGACGGCCACCCGCACCGGGCTCGTGCTCTCACCGGTGACCGTCGCGAGCCTCGAGGCGACCCCGCCGCTGCCGACGCCGTGGCCGCGCGCGGCCCGCCAGCAGCTCCTGCACCTGCTCGGCTCCGGGCCGGCGCAGGTGCCGGTGTGGGAGGCCCTCGACCTCGCGGGCGTCGCCACGACGTGGATCCCGGAGTGGGCCGGTGTCCGCAACCGGCCGCAGCGCTCGGCCATCCACCGCCACACGGTCGACCGGCACCTCGTGGAGACCGTGGCCCGAGCGGGCCGGGACCGGCGGGCGGTGGACGCTCCCGACACCCTGCTGCTCGCCGCGCTGCTCCACGACATCGGCAAGCGCGCGGGCGCGGGTGACCACTCCGTCGAGGGCGCTCGGCTCGCCGGCCCGATCATCGCCCGCATGGGGTTCGGCCCGGAGGTCGGGGCCGACGTGACCCGCCTGGTGCGCGAGCACCTGACGCTCGCCGAGCTGGCGACGACGGCGGACCACGACGACCCCGCGACGGTCGAGCGGCTGCTCGACGCCGTGGACCACCGGGCGGACCTGCTGGCGCTGCTGCGGGCGCTCACGGAGGCCGATGCGTCGGCGGCAGGCCCCGCCGCGTGGACCACGTGGCGCGCGACCCTCGTCGACGACCTCACCGCCCGGGCCGCGCGTGCGCTGGCGGGTACCCTGGGACGTCCGTAGCCGTACCGCCGACCACCGCGAGGCCCAGGTTGTTCGCCACCCTCTCCGACCGTCTCACGTCGACGTTCAAGAACCTCCGTGCCAAGGGACGCCTGTCCGAGGCGGACATCGACGCGACGATCCGTGAGATCCGGCGCGCGCTGCTCGACGCCGACGTCGCCGTCCCCGTCGTCCGCCAGTTCACCGGGGCGGTGCGCGAGCGCGCGCTCTCGTCCGAGGTGTCGGGGGCGCTGAACCCCGCGCAGCAGGTCGTCAAGGTGGTCAACGACGAGCTCGTCGCGATCCTCGGGGGGCAGACGCGCACCCTCTCGTTCGCCAAGCAGCCGCCGACGGTCATCATGCTCGCCGGCCTGCAGGGTGCCGGCAAGACGACGCTCGCGGGCAAGCTGGCGCTGTGGCTGCGCGAGCAGGGGCACACGCCGCTGCTCGTCGCGGCGGACCTCCAGCGCCCCAACGCGGTGACGCAGCTGCAGGTCGTCGGTGAGCGCGCCGGGGTCCCCGTCCACGCACCGCACCCGGGCAACCAGGGCGCCGACGACGTCCTGCCGGCGGGTGCCGACCCCGTGGCGGTCGCGCGCGCGGGCCTGGAGACGGCACGCCAGAAGCAGTACGACGTCGTCATCGTCGACACCGCGGGACGCCTGGGCGTCGACGCCGAGCTCATGGCGCAGGCGTCCGACATCCGCGACGCCGTCGACCCCGACGAGGTCCTGTTCGTCGTCGACGCGATGATCGGCCAGGACGCCGTGACCACCGCGCAGGCGTTCGCCGACGGCGTCGGGTTCACCGGTGTGGTGCTCTCGAAGCTCGACGGCGACGCGCGAGGTGGTGCGGCGCTGTCGATCGCGAGCGTCACGGGACGCCCGATCATGTTCGCCTCGACGGGTGAGAAGCTCACCGACTTCGAGGTCTTCCACCCCGACCGCATGGCGTCGCGCATCCTCGACATGGGTGACGTGCTCACCCTCATCGAGCAGGCCGAGAAGGCGTTCGACGCCGAGCAGGCCGAGAAGATGGCCGGCAAGCTCGTGGCCGGCGAGGACTTCACGCTCGAGGACTTCCTCGTGCAGATGCAGCAGCTCAAGAACATGGGCTCGATCAAGAAGATGTTCGGCATGCTGCCGGGCATGGGGCAGATGCGCGAGGCCCTCGAGAACTTCGACGAGCGCGAGGTCGACCGGATCGAGGCGATCATCCGCTCGATGACCCCCGGCGAGCGGCAGAACCCGAAGATCATCAACGGCTCGCGCCGTGCCCGCATCGCGCGCGGGTCGGGCACCACCACGAGCGAGATCAACCAGCTGCTCGAGCGGTTCGACGGCGCGAAGAAGATGATGCGCCAGATGGCCAAGGGCGGCGGCATGCCCGGGGGGATGCCCGGCATGGGCAACCTGCCCGGCATGGGGGGCAAGAAGTCCCGCGGCCGCCAGGCGCCGCAGCCCAAGCGTGCCAAGGGTGCGCGGTCCGGCAATCCCGCGAAGCGTGCCGAGCAGGAGCGCGCCGCCGCCGCGCGCGCGGCGGGCGAGGCGCCGGCCGCACCTGCGGGCTCGGCGTTCGGCCTCGCCGGCCGTGACGCCGCACCGGAGGCGGCGAGCTTCGACCCCGCCGAGCTCCCCGCGGGTCTGGGTGACCTCTTCAAGGGTCGCTGACGCCCGTGATCACCCACCTGCGCGGCACCGTCGTCCTGGGTGACGAGCACGAGGTCGGCGAGGCCTGGGTCGTCGGGGACCGGCTCACCCTCGAGCAGCCGGTGGAGCCGGCGGAGACCGTGCTCGAGGGCTGGGTCCTGCCGGGGCTCGTGGACGTGCACTGCCACATCGGGCTGGCGTCCGACGGCCCGGTGGACGACGCGACGGCCGAGGCGCAGGCGCGGGCCGACCGGGACTCGGGCGTGCTGCTCGTGCGCGACGCAGGCTCACCGGCCGACACCCGCTGGGTCGACGGCCGCGCCGACCTGCCGCGGCTGCTGCGTGCCGGTCACCACCTGGCGCTGACCAAGCGCTACCTGCGCCACTACGGCCGCGAGCTCACCGACCCCGCGCAGCTGCCGCAGGCCGTGCGCGAGGAGGCGGCGCGGGGCGACGGCTGGGTCAAGCTCGTCGCCGACTGGATCGACCGCGACCTCGGGCCGGACGGCGACCTGCGTCCGCTGTGGCCCGCCGACGTCCTGACCGAGGCGGTGGCCGCGGCGCACACCGCGGGCGCACGGGTCACCGCCCACACGTTCAGCCACGAGGCCCTGGACGCGCTGCTCGACGCGGGCGTCGACGGGCTCGAGCACGCGACCGGCGCCACGCCCGAGCAGATCTCCCGCATCGCGGACGCGGGCATCCCGGTGACCGCGACGCTGCTGCAGGTGGGGCAGTTCGAGGCCATCGCGGCGCAGGGCGAAGCCCGCTACCCGCGCTTCGCCGCGCGCATGCGCGCGATGCACGCCCGACGCTACGACCACGTGCGCGACCTGCACGACGCCGGCGTGCCGGTGCTCGTCGGGACCGACGCGGGCGGGACGATCCCGCACGGCCGCGTCGCGGACGAGGCGGCCGAGATGGTCCGGGCGGGGATCCCCGCGCACGACGTCGTGGCCGCCGCGTCCTGGCGCGCCCGCGCGTGGCTGGGCGTCCCCGGCATCGCGGAGGGCGAGAGCGCGGACGTCGTCGTGTACGGCACCGATCCCCGTGTCGACGTCGGCGCACTGGCAGACCCGCGGGCCGTCGTGCTGCGGGGCGTCCGGGTCCGCTGAGGCACCCGCGCCCCGCCGTTTGGGCGAGTACGCCACGTCTGGCAGAATGGTCGGCTGTACTCGGTCCGCGCAGCCCCTCTACCTGCTCGGTGCCCGTGTCCTCCGGCCGGACCGGCGCGCCCACCCCCACGGGTCGCACCGCCTGGCCACCCCAGCAGACATCAGGAGAACACCACCTCGTGGCAACGAAGATCCGTCTCAAGCGCCTGGGCAAGATCCGCGCGCCGTACTACCGCATCGTCGTCGCCGACTCGCGCACCAAGCGCGACGGTCGTGTGATCGAGGAGATCGGCAAGTACCACCCGACCGAGGAGCCGTCGCTCATCGAGATCACCTCGGAGCGGGCGCAGTACTGGCTGGGCGTCGGCGCCCAGCCGACCGAGCAGGTGCAGGTGCTGCTCAAGATCACCGGTGACTGGCAGAAGTTCAAGGGCCTGCCGGGCGCCGAGGGCACCCTGCGCGTCAAGCAGCCGAAGGTCGACCCGAAGGCCGCCGTCGAGGCTGCCGCGCTGGACGCCGAGAAGGTCAAGGCGAAGGCGTCGGAGAAGAAGGCTGCCGCCGCGGAGCCCGCCGAGCAGGCGGCTCCCGCCGAGGACGAGCAGGCCTGATGCTCGCCGACGCGCTCGAGCACCTGGTGCGCGGCATCGTCGACCACCCGGACGACGTGCACGTGCGTTCCTCGTCGCTGCGCCGTGGGGAGATGCTCGAGGTGCGTGTGCACCCCGAGGACCTCGGCCGCGTCATCGGGCGTGGTGGCCGGACCGCTCGCGCGCTGCGCACGGTGGTTGGCGCGCTGTCGCCCGACGGTGCCGTGCGCGTCGACGTGGTCGACGTCGACCGGCGCTGACTGCAGACACCGACGGCCCGGTCCCTCGACGAGGGACCGGGCCGTCGTCGTCCCCGACACGTCGGGGGAGGGAGTGACATGCTGCTGACCGTCGCCCGGATCGGGCGTCCCCACGGTTTGCGCGGGGAGGTGGCGCTGGACGTGCGGACCGACGCGCCCGAGGACCGGCTGGTCGTCGGCGCGACGTTCGCCACGGAGCCGGCTGCCGCCGGCCCGCTCGTCGTCGCGCAGGTGCGCGACGCGCAGGGGCGCTGGTACGCCACGTTCGAGGGCGCGGACGACCGCAGCGCCGCCGAGGGGCTGCGCGGGGTGGCGCTCGTGGTCGACTCCGACGACGAGCCGCACGACGACGACGGGTGGTACCCGCACGAGCTCGTCGGGCTGCGCGCGGAGCACGTCGCCGACGGGCGTGTCCTCGGCGAGGTGGTGGGACTCGAGCACCTGCCCGCGCACGACGTCCTCGTCCTGCGCGAGCCCGACGGTGCCCGCACCCTGGTCCCGTTCGTCGAGGCGATCGTCCCGGTCGTCGACGTCGCGGGCGGCCGCGTCGCGCTCGACCCGCCGGGAGGGCTGCTCGCGGCCGACGCCGCGAACCTCGTGGTGAGCGACGAGACCCGCGGCACCGCGCCCGACGAGGCCTGAGCCGTGCGCATCGACGTCGTCTCGATCTTCCCCGAGTACCTGGCACCGCTCGAGCTGTCGCTCGTCGGCAAGGCCCGCACGGCCGGGCTCCTCGACCTGCGGGTCCACGACCTGCGGACGTGGACGGACGACCGGCACCGGACGGTCGACGACACCCCCTTCGGCGGTGGCGCCGGCATGGTCATGCGGCCCGACGTGTGGGGCCGTGCGCTCGACGACGTCCTGACGCCCGACGCGCACCTGCTCGTGCCGTCGCCCGCCGGCACGCCCTTCACGCAGCGCACGGCCGAGGCGTGGGCCACCGAGCAGCACCTGGTCGTCGCGTGCGGCCGGTACGAGGGGATCGACGCCCGCGTCGTGGAGCACTACTCGGCGCGGACGCGGGTCACGGAGGTGTCGCTGGGCGACTACGTCCTGAACGGCGGCGAGGTCGCCGCGCTCGTGGTCGTCGAGGCGGTCGCGCGGCTGCTCCCCGGGGTCGTCGGCAACCCGGAGTCGCTCGTCGAGGAGTCGCACGGGGCGGCGGGGCTGCTGGAGTACCCCGTCTACACCAAGCCGCCGTCGTGGCAGGGGCACGACGTCCCCGACGTGCTGCTGTCCGGGCACCACGCCCGCATCGCGCGGTGGCGCCGTGACGAGGCGCTGCGCCGCACCGCAGCCCGCCGCCCGGACATCCTCGCGGGTCTCGACGCGGCGCGGTGGGACCGGCACGACCTCGAGGTCCTCGCCGAGTGCGGGTGGGTCCTCACCGACGGCCGGCTGCACCCGCGCGCCGGTGGGGAGCCGCGGCAGGAGCCCGTCGGCACCTGACGCCACGGGCCGCGCGGTCCCGACCTGCGTCGTCGCGCGCGCTGACGGCGGGACGGCCGGGATTGGGACCCGACGGGCCGCTGTGGCAGACTGTCTGCTCGGTGTGCGTCCGCCGCCTCTCTGCCGCAGGGGAGAGCGCTCGTGACGCGCGGACCGGACCGGCCGTCGGCCGGGAACCCGGTCCGCACCGACAGACCCGAACCACGGGCGCGTGCCCTGCCCAGGCAACGCGCGCGCCCGTCGATCACGTTCCTGACCTGCGGCAGGGCGGGGAAGCGACACGACATGCAGACGCTCGACGCGATCGACGCAGCATCGCTGCGGCACGACCACCCGGACTTCCGCCCCGGAGACACCCTCAAGGTCAACGTGAAGGTCGTCGAGGGCAACCGCTCCCGCATCCAGGCCTTCCAGGGTGTCGTCATCGCCCGCCAGGGTGCCGGTGTGCGCGAGACCTTCACGATCCGCAAGATCAGCTTCGCCGTGGGCGTCGAGCGGACCTTCCCGCTGCACACGCCGTCGATCGACACGATCGAGGTCGTCACGCGCGGTGACGTGCGGCGCGCGAAGCTGTACTACCTGCGTGCGCTGCGCGGCAAGAAGGCGAAGATCAAGGAGAAGCGCGAGAACACTCCGGCCAAGAAGGGCTGAGCACTCCGCGATCCCGGCACGTCGCGACGGGCGGGCACCCTCGGGTGCCCGCCCGTCGTCGTCTCGCAGGGCGTCCAGCGGGCGTCCAGGAGGCGTCCTGGTGGTCTCGCGAGGTGGCACCCGGACCCCGGGGCGCGCGAGTCCGTGTCAGAGTGTGTCGGTGACCGAGTTCCGATCCGACGGACCGGGGCCGACGCCGTCCTCGGGCCGCCCCGCCGACGCACCACCGACCGCCGCGCACCCGCTGTGGACACCCACGGGCGCCCACGGGGGTGGCTCCGGCCAGGACTGGGCCTCTCGGTCGCGCGACGAGCGCCCCGGTGGTGAGGCTGCGCCCGTCTCGCACCGCGATCGCAACGCCGTCCGCCGCCGCCCGTCCACGGCATGGTCGTGGGTCCGCGAGACGGCGATCATCCTGGTCAGCGCGCTCGTGCTGTCGCTCGTCGTGAAGACGTTCCTCGTGCAGGCGTTCTTCATCCCGTCGCAGTCGATGGAGCAGACGCTCGTCGAGAACGACCGGATCCTGGTCAGCAAGCTGACTCCCGGCCCCTTCGACCTGCGTCGCGGCGACATCGTCGTGTTCAAGGATCCCGGCGGCTGGTTGCAGCCGGTGATCGAGGAGCCGAAGGGTGCGATGGCGGAGGCCGTCAACGAGGGGCTGACGTTCATCGGGCTGCTGCCGCAGGACGCCGGCGAGCACCTCGTGAAGCGCATCATCGGCCTGCCGGGAGACCGCGTCGCGAGCGCGGGCCCCGGGGAGCCCATCACCGTCAACGGGGTCCCGCTCGACGAGCCCTACCTGGCGCCCGGCTCGCAGCCGAGCGAGATGCAGTTCGACGTCGTCGTCCCGGAGAACTCGCTGTGGCTGATGGGGGACAACCGCCAGCAGTCGGCGGACTCCCGCCGCCACCAGGGCTCGGCGGGCGGTGGCTCGGTGCCGGTCGCCAACGTCGTGGGCGTCGCGTTCGTCACGGTCTGGCCCGTCGACCGTTTCACCCTCCTGAAGAACCCGTCCGCGACGTTCGCGGACGTGCCCGACGCGGGATGACGACCGCAGCTCCCGAGGCGGACGCCCGGGTGCCCGGGCGGGCGACCCGTCGCGTGACATCGCGTCCCACGCCCCACCTGCGCCACGAGCGCGCCCTGCTGCGCACCGGCCTGCGCTACGTCGCCGGGATGGACGAGGTGGGGCGCGGCTCGCTGGCCGGGCCGGTCTCGGTCGGGGTGGTCGTCGTGGACGTCGCCACCCGGTCCGCGCCGCGCGGCGTCGCCGACTCCAAGCTCCTGAGCCCTGCCGCGCGGCAGGCGCTGCTGCCCTCGCTCGACCGCTGGGGCGTGGCCCGTGCCGTCGGGCACGCCTCGCCGGACGAGATCGACGAGCGCGGCATCATCGCGGCGCTGCGGCTGGCGGGGACGCGTGCGTTGCGGTCGGTCCTCGCCGTCGTCGAGCACGTCGACGCGGTGGTGCTCGACGGGTCGCACGACTGGCTCACACCGCCGGCGCCGGACCTGTTCGGCACCCAGGGTCAGCTGTTCGACGGGCAGGGGGAGATCTCGCTGCCCGTGGTGCATCTGAAGGTCAAGGCGGACCGGTCGTGCGCGAGCGTCGCGGCGGCGAGCGTGCTGGCGAAGTGCGAGCGCGACGCCCTGATGGTGCGGCACGCCGTCGCGCACCCCCAGTACCGGTGGGAGGAGAACAAGGGCTACGCAGCACCCGAGCACCTCGCTGCGCTCCGCGAGCACGGGCCGAGCCCGCTGCACCGCAGGTCCTGGCGCCTGCCGACGACGCAGGAACCGAGCGTCCCGGCCGCGGGTGACGGCTGGGCCGCCGACACGCTGCTGCCGGACGAGGTGCTGCGCGGACCGTCGTGACGGCGCGATGGGGGATGATGGTGCGGTGAGCGCCGAGGACCTGGAGAACTACGAGACCGACATGGAGCTCGCGCTGTACCGCGAGTACCGCGACGTGGTCGGGCTCTTCTCGTACGTCGTCGAGACGGAACGACGCTTCTACCTCGCGAACCACGTCGACCTGCAGGTCCGCTCCGCCGCGGGCGAGGTCTACTTCGAGCTGTCGCTCGTCGACGCGTGGGTCTGGGACGTCTACCGCTCGGCGCGGTTCGTCAAGTCGGTCCGGGTCGTCACCTTCAAGGACGTCAACGTCGAGGAGCTCGCGAAGGCCGAGCTGGACCTCGGGACGGGGCCCGGCTTCACCCGCTGACGGTCGCCAGGTCGCCCGCCCCGACGTCGTCGCCGGCACCGAGCCGACCACAGCCCCCGCCCCCGGAGGGTCCGTCCACCGATCCCACGCCGCGCACCCGCGACCGGCCCGCGCGCGGGCAGGGTCGGTGCCGGAGGTGGTCGACGTGCGGGCGAAGGACGCGGTCGGGCGGTACGGCGAGGACGTGGCGGCGGCATTCGTCACGCAAGCGGGTTGGACGGTGCTCGCCCGCAACTGGCGGTGCGCCGAGGGTGAGCTCGACATCGTGGCCCTCGACGGCGACGAGGTCGTCGCGGTCGAGGTGAAGACGCGCCGCTCGACGGCCTACGGGCACCCGGCGGAGGCGGTCACGTACCGCAAGCTGGCACGCCTGCGACGACTCACCGCCCGGTGGTTGAGCGAGCACGACGTGCGCGCCCGGTCGGTGCGGGTCGACGTCATCGCCGTGCTCGTGCAGCGCAGAGGCGCGGCGCAGGTCGAGCACCTCGTCGGGGTGGTCTGAGTGCTCGGGCGCACGCGCGCCGTCGCGCTCGTGGGGCTCGTCGGTCACCTCGTGGACGTGGAGTCCCACCTGGCGCCGTCCCTGCCGGCCTTCACGCTCGTCGGACTGCCCGACGCCTCGCTGGCCGAGGCGCGGGACCGCGTGCGGGCTGCGGTGACGTCGTCCGGGCTGGCGTGGCCGACGCGACGCATCACGGTCAACCTCTCACCGGCGACCCTGCCCAAGACCGGCTCGTCGTTCGACCTGGCCGTCGCCGTCGCGACGTTGGCGGGTGCCGGTCTGGTCGAGGTCGCGTCCGTGGCCGGGTGGGTCCACCTCGGCGAGCTCGGGCTGGACGGCCGGCTGCGGCCCGTGCGAGGGGTGCTGCCGTCGGTGGCGGCGGCCGTCGCGGCCGGGCACCCGCGGGTCGTGGTCCCGCGTGGCAACGTCGAGGAAGCGCGCCTCGTCCCCGGCGCGCAGGTCCTCGCCGCGGACAGCCTCGCGCAGGTGGCCGTCCACCACGGTGCCGACATCGAGGTGCCCGACGTCGAGCCCGTGCGCGACGTGGTCCACGCCGTCACCGCGCGCCGGGAGCCCGACCTCGGCGACGTGCTCGGCCAGGACGAGGCGCGGTACGGGCTGGAGGTCGCAGCAGCCGGCGGCCACCACCTCCTCATGGTCGGACCGCCCGGCGCCGGCAAGACGATGCTGGCGGCGCGGCTGCCGGGACTGCTGCCGGACCTCGACGAGGCCGACGCCGTGGAGGTCACCGCCGTGCACTCGGTCGCGGGCACGTTCGACCCGGGAGGCGGGCTCGTCCGCCGCCCTCCGTTCGAGGACCCGCACCACACCGCGACGCCCGCGAGCATCGTCGGCGGCGGCTCGGGCCTGCCTCGGCCGGGAGCGGCGTCCCGCGCGCACCGCGGGGTCCTGTTCCTCGACGAGGCACCGGAGTTCACCTCGGCCGTGCTGCAGACGCTGCGGCAGCCTCTCGAGCACGGCGAGCTCGTGCTGCACCGCGCGGCCGGCACCGCGCGGTACCCGGCGCGGTTCCAGCTGGTCCTCGCGGCCAACCCGTGCCCGTGCGGGCACGCGGTCGGCAAGGGCCTGGCCTGCACGTGCCGGCCCGAGCAGCGCCGACGGTACTTCGGCAAGCTGTCCGGGCCCCTGCTGGACCGGGTGGACCTGCAGCTCGAGGTGCCGGCGGCCCGCGCTGCCGACGTCGCGGGCGAGGACACCGCCACGGTCGCACGACGGGTGGCGACTGCGCGTGCCGCGCAGCGCGACCGCTGGCACCAGGCGGGGTGGCGCACCAACGCCGAGGTGCCGGGCCGGGCGCTGCACGCTCGTCTGGGGGCGGACCGTCCCCTCGTCGCGGACCTCGAGCGGGCTGTCGACCGCGGGACGCTGAGCCTGCGAGGTGCCGACCGGGTCCTGCGGGTCGCCTGGACCGTGGCGGACCTCGCCGGCCGAGCCGCCCCTCACCGCCACGACGTCGCGCACGCCCTGGTGCTGCGGACCCGGGGGCACGGGGCATGAGCGGCACGCACGCGTCGCAGGGCATGCCCGACCAGGCCGGACCCGACAGCGACCGCCACGCCCGGGCTGTCTGGAGCGCACTGGCCGAACCCGGCGACGCCGTCGCGGGGGCTCTGGTCCAGGCGTGCGGGGCAGCGGTGGCGCTGGCCTGGGTCACGGGCGCCGTGGACACCGACCGGCCGGACTGGTCGCGGCTCGAGCGCTCGGCCGGTGAGCTGGACGACGCGCTGCGGCGACGTGTCGAGGTCGGGGTCCGCCGGTGGGCGGCCCGGTGGCCGTCGCTCGACCCCGAGCGCGACCGTGCCGCCGCGCGCAGGTGCGGCGCGCGCCTCGTGGTCCCCGGCGATCCCGCCTGGCCACGTGGGCTGGACGACCTCTCGGCGCTCGCACCGTTCGCCCTGTGGGTGCGCGGCGCCCCGCCGACCGCCTCGCGGTCCGTGGCGCTCGTGGGCGCGCGGGCCAGCACGAGCTACGGCGAGCGGGTGACGGTCGACCTCGCCGTGGAGCTGGCACGCCGGGGTTGGGTGGTGGTCTCCGGCGGCGCCTACGGCATCGACGCCGCGGCCCACCGAGGTGCGCTCGCGGGCGGCGGTGCGACGCACGTCGTGCTCGCCGGGGGAGTGGACCGTGCGTACCCGGTCGGCAACGCGCACCTGCTCGAGGAGGTGGTGCGCGCCGGCGGGAGCCTGATCAGCGAGGTGCCGCCCGGCTCGACGCCCACCCGCGGGCGGTTCCTGCAGCGGAACAGGCTCATCGCGGCCGCCTCCCGTGCGACCGTGGTCGTGGAGGCCGCGTGGCGCTCGGGGGCCGCGAGCACGGCGCACCACGCGGCGCGCCTGCTGCGACCGGTCGGAGCAGTTCCCGGGCCGGTCACGTCGGCCGCGTCGGCGGGGTGCCATCGGCTCCTGCGGGACGGGGTCGCCGTGTGCGTCACGGACGCGGACGAGGTCGTGGAGCTCGCCGGGGACGTGGGCGCCGATCTCACGCCCGTGCCGGCCGGGAGCGACGTCCGGCCGACCGACGGCCTGGACCCGGTGGCACGTCGTGTGCACGACGGCCTGTCGCGGCGTGACGCGCGCGACACGGCGGAGATCGCCGCGCGTGCCGGGACGACGCTCGACCAGGCCCGTGCGATGCTCGGGCTCCTCGAGCTCGACGGCCTGGCACGGCGGGTCGCGTCCGGTTGGGTGGTGTCTGGGGGGCATAGGTAGCGGACGGGTGAAAAAAAGCGGCGTTCGTGGGATTACGCGCCGGAGGAACGGACATCCTCCACCAATCCGTGCACTGCATTCGAGAGGTGTCGAGAACGCCTCTTGTCGAACTGCGTGTCTCACGTCACCTTAGGGGGATGCAGATGGCAGAGATCACTCCGGGGGCGCCCCACCGTGCGCTTCTGTGCAGTGACTTCGCCCTGCACCTGCGTGCGCAGCGAGGTGTCTCGGAGCACACCGTCCGTGCATATGTCGGCGACGTGGAGCATCTTCTTGAGCACGCGGTACGCCATGGCGTCACCCGTGTGGACGAGATCGACATCACAGTTCTTCGCGGATGGTTGGCGGCGATGGCGAATGCCGATCTCAGCCGCGCGACGCTCGCACGGCGCGCGGCGGCCGCCCGCACCTTCTTCACGTGGGCCACCCGCACGAGCCGCGTCGCCGCCAACCCGACGTTGCGCCTCGGCACCGCCCGCGCCGCAGGCACCCTGCCGACCGTCCTGGCCGTCGAGCCCGTCACGCGGCTGCTCGACGCGGCTCGGGAGCGCGCCGCGGACGGCGACCCGGTCCACGTGCGCGACTGGGCGGCGGTCGAGCTCCTGTACGCGACGGGCGTCCGGGTCGGTGAGCTGTGCGGCGCGGACGTCGACGACCTGGACCTCGACGAGCTCACCCTGCGGGTGATCGGCAAGGGGGACAAGGAGCGGGTGGTGCCCTTCGGGCGCCCCGCGTCGCGTGCCGTGCGCACCTGGCTGCGCACGGGACGACCGCGTCTGGCCCGTGACGGCTCGCGCGGCGCCCTGCTGCTCGGCCGTCGCGGCGGGCGGATCGACCAGCGGCAGGTCCGCGCGGTGGTCCACGAGCTGGCAGCGCTGGTCGGTGTGGACGACGTCGCACCCCACGCGCTGCGTCACACCGCGGCCACGCACCTGCTCGAGGGCGGGTCCGACCTGCGCACCGTGCAGGAGATCCTCGGGCACGCGAGCCTGTCGACCACGCAGCGCTACACCCACGTCTCGGCCGAGCGTCTGCGCTCCGCCTTCCAGCTCGCCCATCCGCGGGCGTGACGACCATGACCACCACTCGGGGCGGGGCCCCTTCCCCCTGCCTGACGACGCGCACCACCAGCACAGATACGGAGCCGACGATGCCGGCACTGCATGAGGTCCTCGGTGGCCCCGACACGCGCACGGCGCTGCGCGGCTACGGCCCGGGGACCGCGCCGACCGGTGTCATCCCGCAGCAGCGCACGGCGCTCCCCGAGGGCCTCGCGCCTGCGGTCGCCGCGCCCGCGCCCGAGGTGGTCGAGCAGCAGTCGCCCGTCGACATGGCGTGGGACCGCTTCACGACGACGCACTGCGCCCAGGCCCGTGAGCAGCTCATCCTGAACTACGTGCCCCTCGTGACGGCGGTCGCCGGCCGCATCGGCATGCGCCTGCCGTCGACGGTCGAGCACGCCGACCTGGTCTCGTACGGCATGTTCGGTCTGATCGACGCGATCGAGAAGTACCGCACGGATCGCGCCGTGAAGTTCGAGTCGTACGCGTCGTCGCGGATCCGCGGCGCCATCATCGACGAGCTGCGCGCGATGGACTGGGTCCCGCGCTCGGTGCGCACCAAGGCCCGGGCCGTCGACCGCGCCTACGGCGAGCTGGAGTCGACGCTGCACCGTGCGCCCACCGAGGCTGAGGTCGCGCATCGGCTCGAGCTGCCCGTCAGCGAGCTGCGCGCCGTCTACTCCCAGCTGGCCTCGGTCAACATCGCGGCGCTCGACGAGCTCCTGGCCGGCAGCGACGACCGCCCCGGTGCGGCCACGCTCGCGGACACCCTGGGTGACCGTCGAGCGGAGGACCCGGCCGGCTCGGTCGAGGCGCAGGAGACCAAGTACCTGCTGTCCCGGGCGATCGAGTGCCTGGGGGAGCGTGAGCGGCTCGTCGTCGTCCTCTACTACTACGAGAGCATGACCCTGGCCGAGATCGGTCGTGTCCTCGGTGTCACCGAGTCGCGCATCTCGCAGATCCACACGGCCGCCATGGGTCGCCTCCGTACGCGCCTGCGCGACGCCGAGCACGCCTGACCCCCGCCTCACGGCACCGGCAGCAGGACCACCGGCCCCCGACCGGGCAGCAGTGCCCACGGGTCGACGTAGACGTCGCCCTCGCGTACGCCCCAGTGCAGCGCGGGGCCGCCCGGGACGCCGCCGTGCGCGTCGCCCGCGACCGTGCCGAGCGGGTCACCCGCGACGACGACCGTGCCGGGCGGCAGCGTCGTGCTGACCGGCTCGAGGCTGCTCCTGCGCCCGTCGTGGTGCAGGACCGACACGACGCCACGGCCGACGACCGTGCCCGCGAACGTCACCACCCCGTCTGCCGGCGCGCGCACCTGACCGCCGTCGCTCGCCGACAGGTCGATCCCGCGATGACCGGCGAGCCACGGCTGCGCGGGCGGGTCGAAAGGGCGCAGGACGCGGACTGGCCCGTCGAGCGGGAGGCGGTAGACGGTCGTGACCAGGGGAGCCGTCGGTGCGGGTCCCGCGACGCCCGCGGCGACCCACGTCGCGGCGGCACCCAGGCAGACACCGACCGTCCAGGCGACGACCGACCGGGCGTGACGTCGGGCGGCGCCGGCGAGAGGACGGGAGGGCGGGTGCACCCCTCGATCGTCGTGCTGCGCGCGATGGCATGGTGGAGGGGCGCGGCGAGCTGGGGACGGGCGTGCAGCGGCGGGGGTCTGTGGTCGGGTCGCGCTCCTGCCGCGGGCGACCGTGCGTCCGCGCGGTCCGGGCGCCGGGCGTCGGTGGGCTAGACTGCTCCCACGACCGGCGTGTGTCGGTCGAATTCGCGTGCCACGACCCTGGTCGTCCACGCCGACGTCCTGCGACGTCCGTCCCGCCGTCCGGTGGGTGGAGGTCGTGCGGGCCCGGCGCCGACGGCGGGGCACCGTCCGCAGCGGTCCGGGCCTCGTGCCCGGCGCGGGCGGTGTGCGGCACCAGGGGCACGGCCGCCGGCCGCGCCGACAACCGAGATCGCGGGCCCGGGGGGTCCGCAGGAGCGCGTGCACCTCGCGGTGCGCGCCGGAAGGACGTGCCATGGCCGTCGTGACCATGCGCCAGCTGCTCGAGAGCGGTGTCCACTTCGGACACCAGACCCGCCGCTGGAACCCCAAGATGAAGCGCTTCATCTTCACCGAGCGCAACGGCATCTACATCGTCGACCTGCAGCAGTCGCTGTCCTACATCGACCGCGCGTACGAGTTCGTCTCCCAGACGGTCGCGCACGGCGGGTCGATCCTCTTCGTCGGCACGAAGAAGCAGGCGCAGGAGCCGGTCGCCGAGCAGGCCGCCCGCGTCGGGATGCCCTACGTCAACCAGCGTTGGCTGGGCGGCATGCTCACCAACTTCTCCACCGTCCACAAGCGTCTGCAGCGCCTCAAGGAGCTGGAGCAGGTCGACTTCGACGACGTCGCGGGCTCGTCCCTGACGAAGAAGGAGCTGCTGGTCCTGCGTCGCGAGAAGGACAAGCTCACGAAGACGCTCGGCGGCATCCGTGACATGGCCAAGGTCCCCTCGGCCGTGTGGATCGTCGACACGAACAAGGAGCACCTCGCGGTCAACGAGGCGCGCAAGCTCGGCATCCCGGTCGTCGCGATCCTCGACACCAACTGCGACCCGGACGTCGTCGACTACCCGATCCCGGGCAACGACGACGCCATCCGTGCCGTCCAGCTGCTCACGCGGGTGATCGCGGACGCCGTCGCCGACGGGACGCTCAAGCGTCACTCCGGTGGTGCCGCGGGCGCGCAGGGCACCGACGCCGCAGCCGAGCCGCTGGCCGAGTGGGAGCGCGAGCTGCTCGCAGGTGCCGAGGCCGGTCTGCAGGACCCGGCGCTCGCACCGGCAGCCGTCGAGGCCGCCGCCGAGCAGGTCGGCGACGTCGAGGCCGCCCCCGGCACTCCGACGCCGGACGAGGCAGCAGTCGTGCCTGGTCAGGACGCTGCTCCGGCCGTCGAGGCCGCTGCCGCCGCCGAGGCGCGCGAGGAGGCCGCAGTCGCGCAGGACGCCCCCGTCGAGGAGGCTCCTGCCGAGGCCGTCGCCGAGCCCGCCGCGGCCGAGGACGCCGAGCAGGCCTGACGCCCGGCGCCCTGACGGGCGCCCGGCACGACCCCACGGGTGCGGCGCGGACCACCGCGCCGCACCCGGCATGCCGAGGACGTCGGCATGACGAGAACTCGAGGACGGACGGAAGTCATGGCGAACTACTCGCTGGCAGACATCAAGGCGCTGCGGGAGCGGACCGGCGCCGGCATGCTCGACGTGAAGAAGGCGCTCGAGGAGGCGGAGGGCGACGCCGACAAGGCGCTCGAGATCATCCGCGTCAAGGGGCTCAAGGGCGTCGGCAAGCGTGAGGGACGCTCCGCCTCCGACGGCCTGGTCGCGGCGCACGTCGGCCCGACCGCCGACGGTGAGGGTCAGGTCGGCGTGCTCGTCGAGGTGAACTCCGAGACGGACTTCGTCGCGAAGAACCAGACGTTCATCTCGCTCGCCGACCGCGTGCTCGCCGCAGCCGTCGCCAGCGGTGCCGCCGACGCCGACGCGCTGCTCGCCGCCGAGTCGGACGGCACGCCCGTCCAGACGGTCGTCGACGAGACGGCCGCGACGTTGGGCGAGAAGATCGTCCTGCGCCGCGTCGCCCGCCTCGCCGGCGAGCACGTCGAGGTCTACCTCCACAAGGTCAGCAAGGACCTGCCCCCCCAGGTCGGCGTGCTCGTCGCGACCGACGGCGCGGGTGCCCCGGTCGCACGCGACATCGCGACCCACATCGCAGCGTTCTCGCCGTCGTACCTGTCGCGTGACGAGGTGCCTGCGGACGTCGTCGAGAACGAGCGCCGCATCGCCGAGGAGACGGCGCGCAACGAGGGCAAGCCCGAGGGTGCGCTGCCGAAGATCGTCGAGGGTCGCCTCAACGGGTTCTTCAAGGAGGCGGTCCTGCTGGACCAGGCGTTCGCGAAGGACAACAAGAAGACCGTCGCCCAGGTCCTCGCCGAGGCCGGCGGGACCGTGACGGGCTTCGTGCGCTACCGCGTGGGAGCCTGAGCGCGTGACGACGACGGTGGCCCCGGCCCGCGAGGGCCGGGGCCACTGCCGCACCGGGCGTCCGCGGTCCGCCGGGCGACCCGCACCGAGCCAGCGGCCACGCGCCATGCGGCGCACGAGCGAGGTGGAGGACACGTGAGCGAGCAGCCGTCGTCGCAGGAGTCGCAGCGAGGCACGCCGGACGGAGCGCGCCGGGTCCTGCTCAAGCTGTCCGGCGAGAGCTTCGGCGGCGGAGCCGTCGGCCTGGCCGTCCCCGTGGTCCGCCGGATCGCGAAGGAGATCGCCGCGGCCGTGAACAACGGCGTCCAGGTCGCGATCGTCGTCGGCGGAGGCAACTTCTTCCGCGGCGTCGAGCTGCAGGTGAGCGGTATGGACCGCGCTCGCGCCGACTACATGGGGATGCTCGGCACGGTCATGAACTGCCTGGCGCTGCAGGACTTCCTGGAGCAGGCCGGCGTGAGCACGCGCGTGCAGACCGCCATCACGATGGGACAGGTCGCCGAGCCGTACATCCCGCTGCGAGCCATCCGTCACCTCGAGAAGGGCCGCGTCGTGATCTTCGGCGCGGGTGCGGGGATGCCGTACTTCTCGACCGACACGGTCGCCGTGCAGCGAGCCCTGGAGACCCACTGCCACGAGGTCCTCATGGGCAAGAACGGTGTGGACGGCGTCTACTCGGCCGACCCGCGGCACGACCCGGACGCGCGCAAGCTCGACCACCTGACGTACACCGAGGCGATCGTCGGGGAGCTCGGGGTCATGGACACCTCCGCGCTGAGCCTGTGCCGCGACAACGACGTGCCGATGCGCGTCTTCGGACTCGAGGAGACCGGCAACGTCACCCGTGCGCTCGAGGGTGAGAAGATCGGGACGCTCGTCACGACGAGCTGAGCACCGCGCCGGACGGCCCGCCGTCCGCCACGCCCAGGTCCACGAACCAGACGAAGGAGCACCGGTGATCGACGACACACTTCTCGAGGCCGAGGAGAAGATGGACAAGGCCGTGGAGGTCGCCAAGGAGGACTTCGCGGCGATCCGCACGGGCCGCGCGAACGCCGCGATGTTCGCGAAGGTGTTCGTCGACTACTACGGCTCGCCGACGCCGCTGCAGCAGCTTGCCTCGTTCAACGTCGTCGAGGCGCGCACGATCCTGGTGTCGCCGTTCGACAAGTCGTCGACGACCGCGATCGAGAAGGCGCTGCGCGACTCCGACCTGGGCGTCAACCCCACCAACGACGGCAACGTCGTGCGCGTGGTGCTCCCGGCACTCACCGCCGAGCGCCGCAAGGACTTCGTCAAGCTCGCCAAGACCAAGGCGGAGGACGCGCGCATCTCGATGCGGTCCGTGCGCCGCCGGGCCAAGGAGGAGCTCGACCGCATCGCGAAGGACGGCGAGGCGGGCGAGGACGAGGTCGCCCGCGCCGAGAAGGAGCTCGAGGCGCTGACGAAGAAGCACGTCGAGGTCGTCGACCAGCTGCTCGCCTCCAAGGAGAGCGAGCTTCTCGAGGTCTGATGACTCAGCTCGCCGCACCCCGCAAGACCGGCGCGGGCCGGGATCTCCCGGCCGCTGTGACGGTCGGTGTCGTGCTGCTCGGCGTCGTCGGCGCGTCGCTCTTCATCCGCAAGGAGGCGTTCGCGGCCTTCGCCGTGATCGCGATCGCAGCGGCGATGTGGGAGCTCGCGCAGGCGTTCACGCGGCGTTCGATCCACCTCCCGCTCGTCCCGCTGATCGTCGGCTCCGCGGGGATCCTCGTCTCCGCGTACGTCGCGGGGACCGAGGCGCTGTTCGTCGCGTTCCTGCTGACCGTCGGGGGTGCCGTCGTGTGGCGGGTGCTCGACGGCAGCGGGGAGGCCGCCCTGCGGGACGCGTCGGCCGCGACGTTCGCCGCCGCCTACCTGCCGTTCCTCGGCGGGTTCGTCATGCTGCTGCTCGCCGAGCCCGACGGACCGGCGCGTGTCGCCCTCTTCGTGCTCCTGGCCGTCGCGTGCGACACCGGCGGCTACGTCGTCGGGACGCTGCTCGGTCGCCACCCGCTCGCCCCGTCCGTGAGCCCGAAGAAGTCGTGGGAAGGGCTGCTCGGCTCCCTGGTGCTCACGAGCGTCGTCGGCGTCGTCGGCATCCAGACGGTCTTCCACGGTGAGCCGCTCGTCGGTGCCCTGCTCGGCCTCGGCGTGGTGGTGAGCGCGACGCTCGGTGACCTCGCCGAGTCGCTGATCAAGCGTGACCTCGAGCTCAAGGACATGGGCCGTCTGCTCCCCGGCCACGGCGGCGTGCTCGACCGTCTCGACTCCCTCCTGCTCACCGCCCCCACCGTGTGGGTGCTGCTGACCGTCCTGCAGCCGGCTGCCGGCTGAACGCCCTGACCCCCGAAAGGAGGCGCTGACCGTGAACGCCACCCCCGTACGTCTCCAGCTCACCGCGACCTCCCGCGGTGCACGCGGCAAGCCGCCGCGCCACTTCGTCGACCTCAGCCCGGACGAGCGCGTCGAGGCGGTCACGGCGCTCGGTGAGAAGCCGTTCCGCGCCAAGCAGCTCGCGACCCACTACTTCACGCACCTGACGGCGGACCCGGAGGCGATGACCGACCTGCCGAAGGCCAGCCGCGACGCGCTCGTCGCCGACCTGTTCCCCGAGCTGCTCACCACGAGCCGGACGCTGACGGCCGACCACGGCACCACGGTCAAGACGCTGTACCACCTGTTCGACGGTGCCAAGGTCGAGTCGGTCCTCATGAGGTACGCCAACCGCACGACCCTGTGCGTGTCGTCACAGGCGGGCTGCGGTCTGGCGTGCTCCTTCTGCGCGACCGGGAAGATGGGCCTGCTGCGCAACCTGTCGACCGCCGAGATCGTCGAGCAGGTCCGCCAGGCCGCGCGCGCGCTGGCGGACGGTGAGGTCCCCGGCGGCGAGACCCGCCTGAGCAACGTCGTCTTCATGGGCATGGGGGAGCCGCTGGCCAACTACAAGTCGGTCATGGCGACCGTCCGCCGCCTGGTGGCGCCCGCGCCGGACGGGCTCGGCCTGTCGGCACGCAACGTCACGGTGTCGACGGTGGGCCTGGTCCCGGCCATGGACAAGCTTGCGGGCGAGGGCATCCCCGTGACCCTCGCGCTGTCGCTGCACGCGCCCGACGACGAGCTCCGCAGCGAGCTCGTGCCGGTCAACACGCGCTGGAGCGTCGACGAGGCGCTCGACTCGGCGCGCCGGTACTTCGACGCGACCGGACGCCGCGTGTCCATCGAGTACGCGCTGATCCGTGACGTGAACGACCACGCGTGGCGGGCCGACCTGCTGGGCGAGAAGCTGCTGGCACGCGGTGGGACGGGGTGGGTGCACTGCAACCCCATCCCGCTGAACCCGACGCCCGGCTCGCGCTGGACGGCGAGCGATCCGCAGGTGGAGCGCGAGTTCGTGGCACGCTTGCGCGCGCACGGCATCCCGACGACCATCCGGGACACCCGTGGCAGCGACATCGACGGCGCGTGCGGTCAGCTCGCGGCGGAGGAGGACGAGTGAGCGACGGCATGTTCCGCACGGTCTCCGGGCTCCGGCGCGGCTACGACCCGGACGAGGTCGACGAGTTCTTCTCGCACGCGCGCTCGGTCTACGAGCAGGGGCCCGCGGGCACGATCTCCGGCGCGGACGTGCGCCAGGTGGCGTTCGACCTGGTGCGGGGCGGGTACGTCACCGCGGCGGTGGATGCGGCGCTCGACCGGCTCGAGGCGGCCTTCGTCGCGCGTCACCGGGCGCAGTTCGTCACCGAGCGCGGGCAGGACGCCTGGATGGCTCACCTGGGCGCGCAGGCGCGCACCCTGTACGGGCGGCTCGGCCGACCTGACGGCGACCGCTTCGCGCCGCCGGTGGGGCGCAAGGCCGGGTACGAGCCCGCCGACGTGGACGAGCTGTGCCACCGGCTCGTCGCCTACTTCGACACCGGAGCGCCGCTGTCGGCCGCCGAGGTGCGTGCGACGACGTTCCGGCGCCGCAACGGTCGCAACGGCTACGCGGAGGGACCCGTCGACGCGTTCGTCGCGCGCGCGGTCGAGGTCCTGCTCGGCGTCGAGTGAGCACGCACCGCACCGACCGCGGGAGCCGACGGTGAGCCGGTCCGTCGTCGTGCTCGGGTCCACCGGCTCGATCGGCACGCAGGCGCTGGAGATCATGGCGTCCCGGCCGGAGAGCTTCACCGTCGCCGGGCTCTCGGCGGGCGGTGCCCACGTCGACCTCCTCGTCGCCCAGGCCCGCGCGCACGCCGTGCCCGTCGTGGCGGTGGCCGACCACGCGGCGGCGGCGGTGGTGCGCGACGCGTTGCCCGCTACCCGCGTCCTCGCCGGGCCCGATGCCGCCGCCGAGCTCGCGGGCTCCGGCGCCGACGTCGTCCTCAACGGGATCACGGGATCCGTGGGCCTGCTGCCGACGCTCGCCGCGTTGCGTGCCGGCAGCTGCCTGGCGCTCGCGAACAAGGAGTCGCTCGTCGTCGGCGGTGCGCTGGTGCACGCCGCGGCCGTGCGGCCCGACCAGATCGTGCCCGTGGACTCCGAGCACTCGGCGATCGCGCAGGCCCTGCGGTCGGGCCGGGAGCAGGAGGTCCGGCGCCTGGTCCTGACGGCCTCGGGCGGGCCGTTCCGCGGCTGGTCCGCCGACGAGGTCCGCGCAGCCACGCCGCGGCAGGCGCTGGCGCACCCCACCTGGTCGATGGGGCCGGTCGTGACCGTCAACTCGGCGAGCCTCATGAACAAGGGGCTCGAGCTCATCGAGGCGCACCTGCTGTTCGGTGTCCCGGCCGAGCGGATCGCGGTCGTCGTGCACCCGCAGTCGGTCGTGCACTCGATGGTCGAGTTCGTCGACGGGTCGACGATCGCGCAGGCGTCGCCGCCGGACATGCGGCTGCCGATCGCGCTCGGTCTGGCGTGGCCCGACCGCGTCCCGGGCGCAGCCCTCGCGTGCGACTGGTCCGGGCCGACGTCGTGGACGTTCGAGCCGCTCGCGGAGGACGTGTTCCCCGCGGTGGGCCTCGCGCGCGCCGCGGTCGCGGCGTCGGCGACGCACCCGGCCGTCTACAACGCGGCCAACGAGGAGTGCGTCGAGGCGTTCCTGGCGGGACGGATCGGTTTCGGGCAGATCGTCTCCACCGTGGAGCGCGTGCTCTCGGAGCACGACGGGACCCCTGCCGACGGGCTCACGCTGGAGGCCGTGCTCGCCGCCGAGTCGTGGGCGCGAGCACGCGCCCACGAGGTGCTCGCGGTCGACTGACCCCCCAGCGTCCTGCCCCGGCGCCGTCAGCTGCCGAGGGGGGACGCGACGGCGTCGCACGCACGGCTGCGGCGGTCGGTCCGGCGCTCGGCACGGTCGGACCACGTCGTCAGCCACCGGGCGGCGGTGAACGCGGCCCACCGCACCGGCTCGGGCCCCCACGCGGGCGAGCGGTGACCGACCCACGGCAGCCGTGTCAGCGGGGTGTCGGCGCCCGTGACCAGATCGGCCAGGGTCCGCCCCGCGAGGTTCGCCGCTCCCACGCCGTCGCCCGCGTAGCCCCCGGCCCAGCCGAGCCCGGTGTCGCGGTCGAGGCCGACCGACGGTTGCCCGTCGCGCGGTACGCCGAGCGGTCCGTCCCAGGCGTGCGTCACCGCGAAGGGCGCGACCTGCGGGAAGAGGTCGACGAGCGCGCGGCGCAGGTGCTCGCGCTCCCGCGCTGCGCGGTCGTACGACGGGTCGCCGCCGTTGCCCAGGTGGTACGTCGCCCCGCGCCCGCCGAACGCGATGCGGTCGTCCGCGGTGCGCTGCCCGTGGGCGGCGAGGCGGCCGGCCTCGGTGAAGGTCTGACCGCGGTCGAGACCGATCTGTGCCCACACGTCGGCGGGCAGCGGCTCGGTGGCGATCATGACGGAGCGCACGGGGGCGATGTCGCGACGGGAGTCGGGCAGCTGGGCCGTCCACGCCTCGGTGGCGCGCACGACCCAGCGGCAGCGCGCGGTGCCGCGGTCGGTGACGACCGCGCGCGGGGAGAGGCGCAGGGCGGTCGTGGCCTCGGCGATGCGCGCCCCGCGCTGCTCGACGACGCGCGCAAGACCCCGCACGAGCCGCGCCGGCTGGATGCGTGCGCAGTCGGGGGTCCAGGAGCCCGCGAGCACGCGTGAGGCGCGGACGTGGGTGCCGACGCCCTCGGCGTCGAGCAGGTGCGCCTCGTCGCCCCAGCGGCCCGCCTCGGAAACCTGCGCCGCGACCCGTTCGACCTGTCGTGCCGTGCGGGCGAGGGTGACCGTGCCGCCGAACCGGAAGTCGCAGTCGATCTGCTCGGCGGCGGTCACGCCCCCGACCTCGACGACCGTGTCGCGCATCGCGGCGCGCATCGCCCGGGCGGCGACGGCCCCGTGGCGACGTGCGAGGGCGTCCGGCCCCACCGGGAACAGGGACGAGCACCAGCCGCCGTCGCGGCCGCTGGCGCCGAAGCCCGCCACGTGCGCGTCGACGACCAGGACGTCCAGCGACGGGTCGGCCTCCAGCAGGTAGTACGCCGTCCACAGCCCCGTGTACCCGCCGCCCACGACGACGACGTCGGCGGTGGTGTCGCCGTCGAGCGGCGGTCGCGCACGCGCGGCCTCGGGGTCGTCGGCGACGACCTGCTCCCACCACAGCGACACGTCCGCGACCGTCACACGCGTGTCCCCGCCACGGGCGCCACGGTGCGGCGGTCGCGCTGCGTCATGCAGCCGATCGTGGCGCCGTGCCGCTGTCAGGGCAAGCGGTCCCGGGTCACGATCCGGGGCGACGGCCGGTCCGCGGTCGGGTCACCGACGGTCGGGGGCCGGACGTCCGGCGCGACGGGACGTCTTCCTGGAGGTGACGGTCGCCGCCCCGGGCACGCCCACGCGGCCGATCGTTGCGCCGCCCGGGGGACGTCGCCGGGACGGGGCCGCCGCGGGCGGATGATGGTCCCGGGCGCACGTACCCTGTGCAGCAGGCAGGGGCCGTCCGGCCCGCGGGAGGTGGTTGTCGTGGAGACCCTCGTCGGGGTGCTCGTCTTCGTCGTGGTGCTGCTCGGTTCGATCGCGCTGCACGAGGTGGGCCACATGGTGCCGGCCAAGCGCTTCGGCGTGCGCGTGAGCCAGTACATGGTCGGGTTCGGCCCGACCCTCTGGTCCCGCACCCGGGGTGAGACGGAGTACGGCGTCAAGGCGCTCCCGCTGGGCGGGTACGTCCGCCTCATCGGCATGTACCCCACGGACGAGGCGGTCGGCGCGGCCCAGCCGCGCAACTGGTGGCAGCGTCTCGCCGCCGATGCGCGCGAGGCGAGCGCCTCCGAGATCCGACCGGGGGAGGACCACCGGGCCTTCTACCGGCTGTCCACGCCCAAGAAGCTGGTGGTGATGCTCGGTGGGCCGGTGATGAACCTGCTCATCGCGGTCGTGCTGCTGGTCGTCGCGTACGTCGGCATCGGTGTGCCGGTCGCCGGGACGACCGTCGCGAGCGTCTCGGAGTGCATCGTGGCGGTCGACGCCCCCGCCGGCACCGCCTGCACCGCCGACGACCCGCCGGCCCCCGCCGCCGCTGCGGGCCTGCGCCCCGGGGACCGCCTCGTCTCGTACGACGGCGTCGAGGTCACCTCGTGGGACCAGGTCAGTGGCCTGATCCGCGAGAGCGGCGACCGCACCGTGACGCTCGTCGTGGAGCGCGACGGCCGGCAGGTCGACCTCACGGCGACACCGGTGGTCGCCGAGCGTCCGGTCGCCGACGCCGACGGCATGGCGGTCGTGGACGACGCCGGCGAGATGGTCACGCAGGAGGTCGGTTTCCTCGGCGTGGGCCCCGCGACGGTGATCCAGCGTCAGTCCGTCGGCACGGCGGTCTCGGTCGCCGCGTCGGCGACGTGGCAGACCGCCCAGGTCGTCGTCACGCTTCCCCAGCGGATCGCCGACCTCGTGTCCACGACCGTGACGGGCGGCGAGCGCGACGAGACCTCGATCGTGGGGCCGGTGGGGGTCGGGCGGTTCGCCGGTGAGATCGCCGCGATGGACACCGAGGCCGTCGCCGTGCGGGCCGCCGGCCTGCTGTCGACGCTCGCGATGCTCAACCTCGCGCTCTTCGTCTTCAACCTGCTGCCGCTGCCGCCGCTGGACGGCGGCCACGTCGTGACCGCCCTGTGGGAGGGTGCGCGTCGCCAGCTCGCCCGCCTGCGCGGGGCGGTGCGGCCGCGGCCCGCCGACTCGGCGCTGCTCGTGCCTCTCGCGTACACGGTGTTCGTCGTGCTGGGCGGCGTCGGGCTGCTGCTCGTGTACGTCGACATCGTGAACCCGGTCCGGATCGGCTGACGAGCGTCGCCACGGCGCGGGACTCCTCGTGGACGTCCGGTGACGGCTCGGTGAGCGTGCGACGGGCGGCCGAGGGACCCGCCGTGCGCACGCCGCCGGGGTGGGATGATGGTCAGGTGAGCACCCCGATCAGTCTTGGCATGCCGCAGGCGCCCGCACCCGTCCTCGCCCCGCGGCGAGCGTCCCGCAAGATCCGCGTCGGCAAGGTCGAGGTGGGCGGTGACGCCCCCGTGTCGGTGCAGTCGATGACGACGACCCCGACGACCGACATCAACCGGACCCTGCAGCAGATCGCCGAGCTCACCGCGTCCGGGTGCGACATCGTGCGCGTCGCGGTGCCCACCCAGGACGACGCCGAGGCGCTGCCCACGATCGCGCGCAAGTCGCAGATCCCCGTCATCGCCGACATCCACTTCCAGCCGAAGTACGTCTTCGCGGCCATCGACGCCGGGTGTGCCGCGGTCCGCGTGAACCCGGGCAACATCCGCAAGTTCGACGACCAGGTCAAGGAGATCGCGCAGGCCGCGACCGACGCCGGCGTGTCCATCCGGATCGGTGTGAACGCCGGCTCGCTCGACCCCCGGCTGCTGGCGAAGTACGGCAAGGCCACGCCCGAGGCGCTCGTCGAGTCGGCCGTGTGGGAGGCCTCGCTGTTCGAGGAGCACGGCTTCCGCGACTTCAAGATCAGCGTCAAGCACAACGACCCCGTCGTCATGGTGCGGGCCTACGAGATGCTGGCCGAGCGGGGCGACTGGCCGTTGCACCTCGGCGTCACGGAGGCCGGGCCCGCGTTCCAGGGCACCATCAAGTCCGCGACGGCGTTCGGGGCGCTGCTCAGCAAGGGCATCGGTGACACGATCCGGGTCTCGCTGTCCGCACCTCCCGTCGAGGAGGTCAAGGTCGGCATCCAGATCCTGCAGGCCCTGAACCTGCGGCCCCGCAAGCTCGAGATCGTCTCGTGCCCGTCCTGCGGCCGTGCGCAGGTCGACGTGTACACGCTGGCCGAGAAGGTCACCGCGGGCCTCGAGGGCATGGAGGTGCCGCTGCGCGTCGCCGTCATGGGGTGCGTCGTCAACGGTCCCGGTGAGGCCCGTGAGGCGGACCTGGGCGTGGCGTCCGGCAACGGCAAGGGCCAGATCTTCGTCAAGGGCCAGGTCATCAAGACCGTGCCCGAGTCGATGATCGTCGAGACGCTCATCGAGGAGGCCATGCGTCTCGCCGAGACGATGGACCCGGTCGAGTCGGGCGAAGGCAGCCCCGTCGTCAGCGTCGGCTGAGCGCCGCCGGTGGTGCCGACGGGCGGGCGTGCCGCCCGTGCGACAGGTGGGTGTGACGTAGGGCACAATCGGCCCATGGTGGTGCCGCCGGCGACGACGCTCTCGGGACGCACCGGCGCGGTCGTCCTGGGCGACGCCGACGTCCCGGCGGCCCTCGCCGTCTGTGCGACCGACCCCGTCGGCTCGGTGCTCGCCTCGAGCCGCCTGGAGCAGGCCACGTCGACCGGTCTGCGCCGTGCAGGCGGGGAGCTGTGGGGCTACTCGGAGGACGGCGTCCTGCTGGCGGTGTGCTGGGTGGGGGCCAACCTCGTGCCCGTCGTCGGGACGCTCGACGCCGACGTCACGTCCCGCGCGCTGGCGGCCTTCGCGGAGCTCGGCAGGGCACGAGGGCGCCGGTGCTCGTCCATCGTGGGGCCGGCGGACCCCGTGCTCGGGCTGTGGTCACGGCTGCGTGGTGCGTGGCCCGTCGAGCGCGAGGTGCGCGCGCACCAGCCGTCGATGGTGCTGGACGGCGCACCGCTCGTGAACGCGGACCCCCGCGTGCGCAGGTCGCGCTCGGAGGAGTACGACCTCGTGCTGCCGGCGTGCATCCGGATGTTCACCGAGGAGGTCGGGTACTCGCCGGCGAGCGGGCCCGGGGGGCCCTACGAGGTCCGGGTGCGTCGCCTCGTCGACGACGGCCGCTCGTTCGTGCTGGTGGACCGCGTCGGCGGCCTGCGTCGGCCGCGCGTCGTGTTCAAGGCCGAGGTGCCTGCCGTCGCGTGCGGCGTGGCGCAGGTGCAGGGCGTGTGGGTCGACCCCGAACGGCGTGGCGAGCGACTGTCCGAGAGTGGCATGGCGGCTGTGGTGCAGGCCACGCGCGCCGAGATCGCACCGGTGGTCTCGCTGTACGTCAACGGCTACAACACGCGTGCCGTGCGCGCCTACGAGGCGGTCGGGTTCCGCGAGGTCGGCGCGTACGCGACCGTGCTGTTCTGAGGCGGGCGGCCCGTCCTGGGACGGGCGGCGACGTCGCGCGTCAGAGTCGCTCGGCGCCGGGGCGAACCTGCCACCAGCGCAGCAGGCCGGCGGCCGCCGCGCCCGACGCCAGCGCGATGGTCGCGGCGAGCCAGGGGTGCGCGACCACGGCGGCGCGGGCACCCAGGGCGGCGACGACCACCACGGCCACCAGGGCCACCACCGTCCCGACGCGGCCGACGCGCGTGCCGCGTGGACGGACGTCGTCGGTCGTGCGCAGGCTCAGCTGCACCCCCACCGTGACGGCGACACCCAGGATCATCAGAGCCCACCCGCCGATGCCCTGTCCCGCACCCACGAGGGCCAGGCCACCGACCGAGCAGGCGGTCGTGAGCCCGCCGGCCGCCGCGAGGCGGACCGGTGGGTGGGCGGCGCGCGACGGAGGAGCAGTCGCGGTCATGGGCTCACGCTAGCGAGCGCGCCGCCGGTCCGGGGGGCGTTCCGGTCAGCGCAGGAGGCGGGACATCCGCCGGTCGGCCAGCGGCTTGCCACCCGTCTGGCACGTCGGGCAGTACTGCAGGGACGAGTCGGCGAAGGAGACCTCGCGGACGGTGTCGCCGCACGGCGTGCCGTCCCAGCCCGGGCACGCCTCGCCCGTCCGGCCGTGGACGCGCATGCCGCGGCGCTTGGCGTCCTTGAGCTCGGCGGCGGGGCGTCCGGTCGCGGTGGCGACCGCCTCGGTCAGCACCGCCCGGATCGCGCCGTGCAGGGTGCGGGTGCGGGCCTCGTCGTAGGACCGGGTGGGGGCGAACGGGCTGGTGCGCGCGACCAGCAGGATCTCGTCGGAGTACGCGTTGCCGATGCCGGCGATGGTCCCCTGGTCGCGCAGCAGCCCCTTGACCTGCTGGTTGCGTGCCGCGAGCAGCTCACCGAGCCGCTCGGGGGTGAAGTCGTCGGACAACGGCTCGACGCCCAGCGTGGCGATCTGCGGCACGTCGGACGGGTCCGCCACCACGTGCACGGCCAGGCGCTTGCGGGTGCCGGCCTCCGTGAGGTCGAACCCGGACCCGTCGTCGAACCCGACGCGGAGCGCGATCGGCGACTTGCCGGGACGTGCCGGACGCTCCGGGAGCGCGTCGTACCAGCGCACCCACCCGGCACGCGACAGGTGCCACACGAGGTGCAGCCGCCCGTCGGCGGGGGAGTCGACCACGGTGTCGAGCCACTTGCCGTGCCGTGCGACGTCGGCCACGGTCCCGCCCCGCAGCGCCGTCGGCGGCGGCCGGAACGTCTTCAGCGCGCTGATCGCGGCCACCTCGACGCGGGTCACGGTACGGCCGACGGTCCGCCCGCGCAGGTACTGCGCGAGCGCCTCCACCTCGGGCAGCTCCGGCACGACCGCATCCTCGCACCGAGTGCTCGCGGCCGACAGGGGAGCGGAGGGATGCGGCGCGACCGTGCGGCCGCGCGGGCGTGGCACCGCGCCCCGCGGAGCGGGTGTCGGGACGGGCGGTCGGGCGGACTAGGCTCGTCGGCATGCTCCTGCGCATGTCCACGCTGTTCGTCCGCACCCTGCGCGAGGACCCGGCCGACGCCGAGGTCGCCAGCCACCGGCTGCTCGTGCGCGCCGGGTACATCCGCCGCGCCGCTCCCGGGATCTACACCTGGCTGCCGCTGGGTCTGCGGGTGCTCGGCAAGGTCGAGGGCGTCGTCCGCGAGGAGATGGCGCGGGCCGGGGCGCAGGAGGTGCACTTCCCCGCGCTGCTGCCCAAGGAGCCGTACGAGGCGACGGGGCGGTGGGCGGAGTACGGGCCCAACATCTTCCGGCTGAAGGACCGCAAGGGCGGTGACTACCTCCTCGCTCCCACGCACGAGGAGATGTTCACGCTCCTGGTGAAGGACCTGTACTCGTCGTACAAGGACCTCCCGCTGACCCTCTTCCAGATCCAGACCAAGTACCGGGACGAGGCCCGGCCCCGTGCCGGGCTCATCCGGGGTCGCGAGTTCGTCATGAAGGACGCCTACTCCTTCGACGTCGACGACGAGGGCCTCGCGGCGTCGTACGAGGCGCAGCGCGACGCCTACGAGCGGATCTTCCGACGCCTCGGGCTGGAGTACGTCATCGTCGCGGCGACGTCCGGCGCCATGGGCGGCTCCCGGTCCGAGGAGTTCCTCACACCGACGGCGATCGGTGAGGACACGTTCGTGCGCTCGCCCGGCGGGTACGCGGCCAACGTCGAGGCCGTGACGACCGTGGTCCCCGAGGCGCTGGACTGGTCCGACGCGCCCGCGGCCCACGTGGAGGACACGCCCGACACGCCCACGATCGACTCGCTCGTGGCGTTGGCCAACGAGCGGCTGCCGCGTGCGGACCGGCCGTGGACGGCCGCGGACACGCTGAAGAACGTGGTGCTCGCGCTCGTGCAGCCGACCGGGGAGCGCGAGCTCGTCGTGATCGGGCTGCCCGGTGACCGCGACGTCGACCTCAAGCGGCTCGAGGCGACCGTCGCACCCGCCGAGGTCGAGCCCGCCGGCGACGCGGACTTCGCAGCGCACCCCGAGCTGGTGCGCGGCTACATCGGCCCCTCGGCCCTGGGGCCGAACGTGCCGGTCGCCGAGGGTGCCGAGCGCACCGCCGTGCGGTACCTGCTCGACCCTCGCGTCGTCCCCGGGACCCGGTGGATCACGGGTGCGAACGAGCCCGGGCGTCACGTGTTCGACCTCGTCGCCGGACGGGACTTCACCGCGGACGGCACGGTCGAGGCCGCCGAGGTGCGCGCGGGCGACCCGGCGCCCGACGGCACGGGCCCGCTCGAGCTCGCCCGTGGCATCGAGATCGGTCACATCTTCCAGCTCGGCCGCAAGTACGCCCAGGCGCTGGGTCTGACGGTCCTGGACCGCAACGGCAAGGCGCAGGTCGTCACGATGGGCTCGTACGGCATCGGCGTCACGCGCGTGCTCGCAGCCCTCGCCGAGGCGAACCACGACGACCGTGGGCTGGCCTGGCCGGCCGACGTCGCGCCCGCGCACGTGCACGTGGTCGCCACGGGCAAGGACGCCGCCGTGTTCGAGGCGGCCGACGCGCTCGCGGCGACCCTCTCGGCACGCGGCGTCGAGGTCCTGTACGACGACCGCCCCAAGGTCTCGCCCGGCGTCAAGTTCGCCGACGCGGAGCTGCTGGGTGTGCCGCTCGTCGTCGTGGTCGGGCGCGGGCTGGCCGACGGGGTCGTGGAGGTGCGTCCCCGTGTCGGCGGCACGTCCGAGCAGGTGCCCGTGGCGACGGCCGCGGACCGCGTGGCGGAGCTCGTCGACGAGCTGGTCGCCGGCTGACCCGCTGGGGTCGAGGAGCCCCGGCCGCGCGGAGCCGGTCGCGTCAGCGGACGGGGGTCGTCGCGAGCTCCGGCATGCCCGGGAAGGGGACGGGTGCGGCGCCCCACGCGACGGCTGCCGCGGTCGCCGTGCGCAGCGAGTCGACCGCGTCGATGCGGCCACCCGCCGGGGCGGACGCCACCGCACCGGCGCTCGCGTCGGCCACGGCCTGCTCGAGGCTGCGGGGCAGGGCCTGAGCGACGGCGGGGTCGTCGAGCCCTGCGGGCAGGGCGTACGCCGCCCGGCGAGGGTCGGCGGGTCGTCCTGCGACGTCCGCGGTGCGCGCCCAGGCGTCGGACGCCGCCCGATGGCGGGCTGCGGCCTCCAGCATCGAGGTGCGTGCGGCGTCGCTGCTGCGGGCCGCCAGGACGGTGAAGGCCCAGGCTGCCTCGTCGTGCGCGAGGGCGAGCGCCGCCGCACCCTGCGCGCCTGCAACCGGCTCGGTGTCCGGCGAGGTGGCCTCGCCCGGCGCGGTCGTCGCGGACGGCGCGCCGGGGTCGCTCGTCGAGGTGGCGTCCTGCGGTGACGCGTCGCCGTCGGCACTCGTCGCCGGGGCGGGCCGGGGGACACCGCTGACGGCCGCGAGACGGTCGGCGAGGGAGTCGCGGGCCACCGCGACCGACGCGACGAGCCGCGCGAGCTCGCGGTCCGGCACGGCGTCCGCGTCGCTCGCGGCACGCGCGGCGTCGTCCACGAGCGCGGCGAGCAGTGCCGTGACGTCGGTCACCACCGGCGGCGTCGGCGAGGGCGAAGCCGAGGGTGACGGGTCCGGCAGCCTGGAGTCGTAGACCCCGCCCAGCTCTTCCGCGTGGCGGGTCGAGAAGGCCGCGACGTCGTCGAGCACCACGCGCACCTGGTCGTCGACGGGACCCGCGGCCGCGGCCGTCGCACCGTCGGCCAGGTCGAGCGCATCGGCCACCGTGCGGCCCCGGACCTGCTCGATCGCGTCCGGTGACGGTTCCGTGGGCGGCGGCGTCTCGAGCCGCACGCCGCACCCGGCCAGCACGACCGCGCACGCGACGACCGCGGTGAGGACGCGCGAGCGTCGCGCGGACGACCGCGCTGGACGGGGACGGGACGACGAGGTCAGGTGACTGGGCATCGGGCGCGATCCTGCCACGCCGCTCGCTGCGCACGCCGCAGGGTCGGACCGGCGGTCGGGAGTCGTTACGCTGGTGGGACAACGTCACAGGGTCGCCGCCTGCGCCCCATCGTGCAGGAGAGTCGACAGGAGGCCAGGTCATGGGCGCGCCATCCACCGCACCGCGGGTGCGGGAGATCGTCGAGGCGGCCGTGACGGGTGCGGGCCTGCTGCTCGACGACCTCGCGATCGCCGGCAGCGGGCGCAGCACCGTCGTGCGCGTCACCGTGGACCTCGCGGACGACGACGACGGGACGCTCGACCTCGACCGTGTCGGTGACGTCACCCGGGCCGTGTCGGACGCGCTCGACGCGACCGACGCGCTGCCCGGTGCCTACACGCTGGAGGTGGGCAGCCCCGGTGCGGAGCGTCCCCTGACCTTGGCGCGCCACTGGCGGCGGGCACGCGGCCGCACGGTCGTGGTGCGGCGCACGGACGGCGGCTCCCTCACGGGCCGCTTGGTGCAGGTCGCGGACGGGGACGCGCCGGACCTCGTCGTGGTGCCCGTCACGGCGCCCGGCAAGGGCCGTCGCCCCGTCGAGGGCGCGCCGGTGACGTTGACGTGGGACGACGTGCGCGACGCACGTGTGCAGGTGGACCTCGCCGCGGTTCGCGACGACGAGGCCGACGACGACGCCGGCCTCCGGGACGGCGCAGGGAGGGGCTGACGTGGACATCGACATGCAAGCGCTGCGACTCATCGAGCGCGAGCGGGAGATCAGCCTCGACGTACTCGTCGAGGCCATCGAGCAGGCGCTGCTCTCGGCCTACCACCGGACGCCGGGCGCGCAGGCGCGTGCCCGGGTCGAGCTCGACCGCCGCACCGGGCACGTGACGGTGTGGGCGCGTGACCCGGCCCCGGAGCAGCCGGCACCGGACGAGGCGACGGGCGACGACGCCGCGGAGGGCGACGCCGCAGTCGACGGTGCCCCGGCCGCAGCCGTCGTGCCGCCCGCACCCGAGATGCCGGAGTACGACGACACCCCGGCCGGGTTCGGTCGCATCGCGACCGCCACGGCGCGGCAGGTCATCGTCCAGCGCCTGCGCGACGCCGAGGACGACCAGGTCCTCGGTGCCTTCCGCAGCAAGGCCGGCGAGGTCCTCGGCGGTGTCATCCAGCAGGGTCGCGACCCGCGGACCGTGCTCGTCGACGTCGGGGGTGTCGAGGCGGTCCTGCCCGCGCACGAGCAGGTGCCGGGCGAGCGGTACGTGCACGGCGAGCGGCTGCGGGCCCTCGTGCTCGACGTCGCGCGCGGTCAGCGCGGTCCGCAGATCACGCTCTCGCGCACGCACCCGAACCTCGTGCGCAAGCTGTTCGCGCTCGAGGTGCCGGAGATCGCCGACGGGACCGTCGACATCACCGCGATGGCTCGCGAGGCGGGGCACCGCACCAAGATGGCGGTGCGTGCCAACGTCGCCGGCGTGAACGCCAAGGGCTCGTGCATCGGTCCGATGGGCGGTCGCGTGCGTGCCGTCATGGCGGAGCTGCACGGCGAGAAGATCGACATCGTCGACCACTCGGACGACCCGGCCGAGATGATCGCCCACGCGCTGTCGCCCGCCCGTGTGCTGAGCGTGACCATCGTCGACCCCGTCGCCCGGGCGGCTCGGGTCGTCGTCCCGGACTACCAGCTGTCGCTCGCCATCGGCAAGGAGGGGCAGAACGCCCGCCTGGCCGCCAAGCTCACGGGCTGGCGCATCGACATCCGGTCGGATGCCGAGCCGGCCGCCGGCACTGCGCCCGCCGCGCCCGCGCAGGGCGGCAGCGACCCGGGGCCGGGGGCGTCCGGTCACGTCCGGTGAGCAGGCACGGTAGACTCATCGAGGCTGGGCCGGGTGCCCGGCTCTCCTCGCCGATCAGGCGGACCCCCGATCCCGCGCCTCCGGTGCTCGAACCGGGTCCCGTCCGCACGTGCGTGGGGTGCCGAGCGGCCGGCCTCAGGTCGGCCCTGCTGAGGGTGGTGCTGTCCGACGACGGCGCGGGAGATCCCGTGCTCGTGGTGGACGAGCGCCGCCGGATGCCGGGCCGGGGTGCGTGGCTGCACCCCGACCAGCGTTGCCTCGAGCTCGCCGTACGACGGCGGGCGTTCGGACGGGCGCTGCGGTACACGGGCCCCCTGGGGACCGAGGCCGTGGAGCGCGCCGTGACGCGGCTCGCCGCGCAGGTCCAGCCACAGCACAGCACCACGGTGCCGGAGCCGACTCCGGTGCCGACCGTCGACAGGGAAAGCGGGTTGGAAGCCGATGGCGACCCGATGAGCACGCACCGATGAGTACCCAGCGATGAGTACCCAGCACTAACGACGGTCCGACCCTGTCCAGGGCGGGCCAGGACAGGAGAGATGTGGCCAAGGTCCGCGTCTACGAGCTCGCGAAGGAGCTCGGGGTCGACAGCAAGACCATCATGACCAAGCTCAACGAGCTCGGAGAGTTCGTCCGCTCGGCGTCATCGACGATCGAGCCCCCCGTCGTGCGCAAGCTGCGCGACACGTACCCGGTCGGCGGGTCCGGCAGCAGCCGGTCCGCCGCGCCCGCACGCCCTGCCGCCCCCAAGGCGCCCGCGGCTCCCGGTGGCACGGCCGCGCCGGCCCCCGCGCGACCCGTGG
This sequence comes from Cellulomonas sp., assembly GCF_015234515.1. Lineage (GTDB taxonomy): Bacteria > Actinomycetota > Actinomycetes > Actinomycetales > Cellulomonadaceae > Cellulomonas. The sequence goes on along the minus strand of NZ_JADGMY010000010.1, from coordinate 62,449 downwards.
CTCCGGCCCCCGCCGCTCCGGCGCCGGCCGCTGCTCCGCAGGCACCCGCACCGCAGGCACCTGCCCAGCAGGCACCCGCAGCGCAGGCACCTGCCCAGCAGGCACCCGCAGCGCAGGCGCCCGCCCCGCAGGCACCCGCCCGGCAGGCACCTGCCCCGCAGGCACCTGCCCCGGCCGCGCGTCCCGCGCCGGCCGCGCAGAGTGCTCGTCCCGGTGCGCCGCGGCCCCCCCAGGCCGGTGGCCAGAGCGGCGGCGCCCGTCCCGGTGCGCCGCGTCCCCCGGCACGTCCGGGCAACAACCCGTTCGCTCCCGCGCAGGGCATGCCCCGCCAGGGCGAGCGTCCCGGCGGCCCGCGCTCCGGCGCCCCGCGTCCCGGCAACAACCCGTTCGCGCCGTCGCAGGGCATGCCCCGCCCCGGTGACCGTCGACCGGCCGAGGGTGCGCCCGCGGCCGCGGCGGGGGAGCGTCCCGGTGGGCCGCGCCCTGGTGGGCCGCGTCCCGGTGGGCCGCGTCCCAACCCCGGCATGATGCCCGGCCGCACGCAGAGCGGTGTGGGTCGTCCCGGCGAGCGTCCGGCTCCGGCCGGTCGCGGCGGCGGCGCAGGTCGCGGCGGCTACGCCGGCGGCGGTGCCGGTCGTCCCGGCGGCGGTACCGGCCCCGGTGCGGGCGGCGGCGGCTTCGCCGGTCGTCCCGGCGGTGGCGGTCGTCCCGGCGGCGCCGGTCGCGGCTCCACGCAGGGTGCGTTCGGTCGCGCCGGTGGTCGGCCCGTCCGCGGACGGAAGTCGAAGCGCGCCAAGCGCCAGGAGTTCGAGCAGATGCAGGCGCCGTCGCTGGGCGGCGTGTCCGTCCCGCGCGGCAACGGCAAGACGGTCGTCCGCCTGCGTCACGGCTCGTCGCTCAACGACTTCGCGGACAAGATCGACGCGAACCCCGCGTCGCTCGTCACCGTGCTGTTCCACCTCGGTGAGATGGCCACGGCGACGCAGTCGCTCGACGAGGACACGTTCGGCACGCTCGCGACCGAGCTCGGCTACATCATCGAGATGGTCTCGGCCGAGGAGGAGGACCGCGAGCTGCTCGGGGCCTTCGACATCGACCTCGACGCCGAGCTCGAGGCGGAGGGGGACGACGACCTCGTCGCGCGTCCGCCCGTCGTCACCGTCATGGGTCACGTCGACCACGGCAAGACCAAGCTCCTCGACGCCATCCGCTCCACGGACGTCGTCGCGGGCGAGGCCGGTGGCATCACCCAGCACATCGGTGCGTACCAGGTCCGCACGGAGCACGAGGGTGTCGACCGGGCCATCACGTTCATCGACACCCCGGGCCACGAGGCGTTCACCGCCATGCGTGCCCGTGGTGCCCAGGTCACCGACATCGCGATCCTCGTGGTCGCGGCGGACGACGGCGTGATGCCCCAGACGATCGAGGCGCTCAACCACGCGCAGTCGGCCAACGTGCCGATCGTCGTGGCGGTCAACAAGGTGGACAAGGAGGGGGCCAACCCCGACAAGATCCGCCAGCAGCTCACCGAGTACAACCTCGTGGCCGAGGAGTACGGCGGCGACACGATGTTCGTCGACGTCTCCGCCAAGCAGCGCATGGGGATTGACGAGCTGCTCGAGGCGGTGCTGCTCACCGCGGACGCCGCCCTCGACATGCGTGCCAACCCGGACAAGGACGCGCGCGGTGTCGCGATCGAGGCGAACCTCGACAAGGGCCGCGGTGCCGTCGCGACGGTGCTGGTCCAGTCCGGCACGCTGCACGTCGGTGACGCGATCGTCGCCGGCACGGCACACGGCCGCGTGCGCGCCATGCTCGACGAGCACGGCGAGACCGTCTCCGAGGCGGGCCCGGCCCGTCCGGTGCAGGTCCTCGGGCTGTCCTCGGTGCCCCGCGCCGGCGACACGTTCCTGGTCGCGCCCGACGAGCGCACCGCTCGGCAGATCGCCGAGAAGCGCGAGGCGGCCGAGCGTGCCGCCCTCCTGGCCAAGCGCCGCAAGCGCATCAGCCTCGAGGACTTCACGCAGGCGCTGCAGCAGGGCAAGGTCGAGACGCTCAACCTGGTCCTCAAGGGCGACGTGTCCGGTGCCGTCGAGGCGCTCGAGGACGCGCTGCTCAAGATCGACGTCGGCGACGAGGTCGACCTGCGTGTCATCCACCGCGGTGTCGGTGCGATCACGCAGAACGACGTCAACCTGGCGACGGTCGACAACGCGATCATCATCGGCTTCAACGTGAAGCTGGCGCCGCGTGTCGAGGAGCTGGCGGACCGCGAGGGCGTCGACGTGCGCTTCTACTCGGTCATCTACCAGGCGATCGACGACGTCGAGGCGGCCCTCAAGGGCATGCTCAAGCCGGAGTACGAGGAGGTGCAGCTCGGTTCCGCCGAGGTGCGCGAGGTCTTCCGCTCCTCGAAGTTCGGCAACATCGCCGGGTCGATCGTGCGCTCGGGCGAGATCCGCAGGAACACCAAGGCGCGCGTGCTCCGCAAGGGCAAGCTCGTCGCGGACAACCTCACGATCGAGTCCCTCAAGCGGTTCAAGGACGACGCGACCGAGGTCCGCGAGGGCTTCGAGTGCGGCATCGGCCTCGGGTCGTACAACGACCTGCAGGTCGAGGACGTCATCGAGACGTTCGAGATGCGGGAGAAGCCGCGGAAGTGACTTCCGTTGCCCGGGGGTGAGTCGATCGGCTCACCCCCGGGCGGCCTCGGGGAGCGGTGCGACGGGCCACGGCCCGGCGCGCCGCTCCCTGCGGCCACCCCCGTCAGTCGTCAGACCCTCGCGCCCCCGGGCGCAGGGCTGGAAGGAAGGCAGGACCATGGCCGACTCAGGGCGGGCACGCAAGCTGGCGGAGCGGGTCCAGCAGGTCGTCGCGCAGATGATCGACACGAAGGTGAAGGACCCCCGGCTCGGGTTCGTCACGGTGACGGACGTGCGTGTCACCGGTGACCTGCAGCACGCCGACGTGTACTACACGGTGCTCGGGGACGACGAGGCGCGGCAGGGGTCCGCCCAGGCGCTCGAGAGCGCCAAGGGGCTCATCCGCTCCGAGGTCGGCAAGCAGACGGGCATCCGCCTCACGCCGACGCTCGCGTTCCACCTCGACGCGGTGCCGGAGACGGCGGCGCACCTCGAGGAGGCGCTCGCGGAGGCAGCGCGTCGTGACGCGGAGGTCGCACGGCTCGCCGCGGCCGCGCGGTACGCCGGTGACGCCGACCCGTACCGGCGCCCCGAGGACGCCGACACGGACCAGGACTGAGCCTCGGACGGATCAGGACCGAGCCTCAGGCGAACCACTCGCGCACGCGCTCGGCGATCGCCCGTTCGAACACGTCGTCGTCGTGCCGTCCACGCAACCACCCCTGGAAGTAGCCTCCGACGCACGCGTCGAGCTCCTCGCGGCAGCCGTCCGTGTCCTGGACCGCTCGCAGCAGCATGGACTGCGCCTGCGCGGGGTCGCCGTACAGGAACGGGTAGCGGGTCGGCAGGATGGCCCGCGCCCACGCGAGGTCGGGGAACACCCCGACCGCGCCGGCGACGAGCGCCTCGACGTACTCCAAGCCGTAGGACTCGTCGACCGACGTCGCGAGGAAGGCCGTCGTGCGTGACAGGGCCTGCCAGTACGACTCGCGGTCGGACGTCAGAGGGCCCACCCACGTCCAGTCGTGGCGTGAGAACCGCATCGCGAGCTCGCTCACGAGGTGCTGCTCGTGCAGCCGCATCTCCACGATGAGCGGCGTGCGTGCCCGCACCTGCTCGACCACGTCGACGAACAGGCGCGGCTGCTTGCGTTCCGACAGGTAGATCGCGGGGTACAGCACCACGGGGACGTCGGCCGGCGTGCGGGGTCGCACGTGCTCGAGGCGGATGCCGAGGTCGACCCATGCCATCACCGCGCGCTCCGCGAGCGGCGGCACCGTGAACATGCGCACCACCTCGCGGATCTCGGACGCCGTGCGCTCGGAGTTCGCGAACGTCGGGAACAGCGCGCACGACAGCGCGAGCGAGGACCGGGCGACGCGGTGGGTGTGGTGGGTCCCGACGTTCCACCACAGGAAGTTCATGATCCTCGGCTCGCCGCCGTCGCGGGCCAGCCTGCGCCACAGGTCGGGGGAGTCGAGCACGTCCATGTTGAGGACCACGGTCGAGTCCGTGTCGAGGTCCGCCAGCGGGACGACCGGTACGGGGCCGCTGCGGGCCTCGTGCCCCACGAGCACGGCGTCCGGGAAGACCCGCAGGAGCCGTCGCACGAGCGTGGCCCCCGCGTCGTGGCCGGTGACCCGCCCGTCCTCGTCGAGGACGGGCAGGCCGACGGGGTTGGTGTACGCGATCGCGATCTGCATGGTCGTGCCCCTCACCGGGCGGGTACGGGCGTCGGGGCCTGGTCGGGCACGTCGCTGGGCGTGTCGTCCTCGACCTCGGGGGCGCCGTCGTCGCAGACGTCGGCCGTGCCGCCCGGCGCGGTGACGCGAGGGAGCGAGGCTCCCGGTGCGCTGTCGTCGTCCGGCTCGGTGGGCAGGGGCGCGGGCCCGCCGTCGTGCGAGCGGCCGATGCGCATCCCGTAGAACGAGCGGTGGACGCACCACAGGGACACGGCCGCGAACACCACCGCGAGCACCAGCACGAGCGTGCCCTGACCCTGGTGGCGGAGCGAGACCGCGAGCTCGACGGCGAGCAGGCCGAACAGCGTCGTGAACTTGATGACGGGGTTCAGCGCGACCGACGACGTGTCCTTGTAGGGGTCGCCCACGGTGTCGCCGACGATCGACGCGTCGTGCAGCGGAGTCCCCTTGGCGTTGAGGTCGACCTCGACGATCTTCTTGGCGTTGTCCCACGCACCGCCGGCGTTCGCCATGAAGATCGCCTGGTAGAGGCCGAACACCGCGATCGAGACGAGGTAGCCGATGAAGAAGAACGGCTCGACGAACGCGAACGCGAGGGTCGTGAAGAACACGCCGAGGAACATCGTGAGCATGCCGCGCTGGGCGTACTGCGTGCAGATCCGGACCACCTCGCGCGACTGCTCGGGGCTCGCGTGCGTGACGCCGTCGAGGCGGATGGTGTCCTTGATGTACGCGACCGCACGGTGCGACCCCGTCGTTACGGCCTGGATCGAGGCACCCGTGAACCAGTAGATGACGGCGCCGCCGGTGACGAGGCCGAGCAGGAACGGCGGGTGCATCAGGGACAGGTGGTCGAGGTCGACCGTCAGGCCCTCCGTGAGCGACATGATGATCGAGAAGATCATCGTCGTCGCACCGACTACGGCGGTGCCGATGAGCACGGGCTTGGCGGTCGCCTTGAAGGTGTTGCCGGCGCCGTCGTTCTCCTCGAGCATCCGCTTGGCACGGTCCCACTGGGGCGCGAGGTCGAAGTCGCGGCGCAGTTCCGGCTCGATCCCGGGCAGGTCCTCGATGGTCGAGAGCTCGTACACGCTCTGCGCGTTGTCCGTGACCGGGCCGTAGGAGTCCACGGCGATCGTCACGGGGCCCATGCCGAGGAAGCCGAACGCGACCAGCCCGAACGCGAACACCGCAGGTGCCGACATGAGCTCACCGAGCCCCAGCTCGGACAGGCCGTACGCACCCGTCATCAGGGCGACGATCGCCATGCCGAGCCAGTAGGCCGAGAAGTTGCCGGCCACCAGCCCCGAGAGGATGTTGAGCGACGCGCCTCCCTCGCGCGAGCTCGTGACGACCTCCCGCACGTGCCGCGAGCCCGTCGACGTGAACACCTTGACGAGCTCGGGGATGAGCGCGCCGGCCAGGGTGCCGCACGACACGATCGCGGCGAGCTTCCACCACAGCCCCTCGGCGTCGTCGAGCGGTGACATGACGTACCAGGACGTCGCGAAGGTCAGGACGGTGCAGACGACCGACGTCAGCCACACGAGCGTCGTCAGCGGCGTCTCGAAGTTCATGCGTGCCGCGGTGGCGTAGCGGCGCTGCGTCCACCGGTCGTTCAGCAGGTACGACGCGCCCGAGGCCACGACCATGACGGCGCGCACGACGAACAGCCACACGAGCAGCCCGGCCTGGACCGCCGGGTCGTGGACGGCGAGGAGCACGAACGTGATGAGCGCGACACCCGTGACGCCGTACGTCTCGAACCCGTCGGCCGACGGGCCGACCGAGTCCCCCGCGTTGTCGCCCACGCAGTCGGCGATGACGCCGGGGTTGCGCGCGTCGTCCTCCTTGATCCGGAACGCGATCTTCATGAGGTCGGAGCCGATGTCGGCGATCTTGGTGAAGATGCCGCCGGCGATCCGCAGGCCCGCGGCTCCCAGGGACTCGCCGATGGCGAACCCGATGAAGCACGCGCCCGCGACGGTGGGCGGCAGGAACAGCAGGATCACCAGCATGAGCAGCAGCTCGAGGCTGATGAGGACCATGCCGATGGCCATGCCGGACTGCAACGGGATGCGGTGCACGGGCAGCGGGCGTCCGGACAGCGACGCGAACGCGGTCCGCGAGTTGGCGAACGTGTTGACGCGGATGCCGAACCACGCGACGGCGAACGAGCCGGCCATGCCGATCAGGGAGAAGGCGACGACGATGCCGACCTTGCCCCAGCCGAAGCCGACGAGGGCCTTGTAGTAGACGATGATGACGGTGGCGATGAACGCCCACAGCATCAGCAGGAACCGACCCTGCTGCGCGAGGTAGGTGCGGCACGTGGCGTAGATGAGCTCGGACACCTGGCGCATCGAGTCGTGCACGGGCAGCCGGCGCAGTCGGCCCAGCGTGACGCCGCCGAAGACCAGCCCGAGCGCGCACACGACGAGCCCGAGCGTCAGCAGCGTCCGGCCGGGGACCCCGCCGAGCGCGGACATCGCGCCGAGGTCCGGGAGCACGAGGCTCGCCTCACCGCCGTGCACCGTCGACGACTGCTCGTCACCCGGCGGAGCGGCGCACCCCGCGAGGAGGAGGGCCCCGGCGGCGAGCGGGGCAGCGGCGCGGCGTCGGCGCGAGGGCCGACGCACGGAGGTGGTCTGCGGGACCTCGTCGTCCCGCGGCGCGTGTGCGTCCACCTCTCGCACGGTAGGGACCGAGCGAGGCGTCCGCCCATGACCTACGTCACGGGTGGCAGCGGCCGAGGTCGCCGGCGACGACGGCCCGTGTCCCCGGGCCGTCCGCGGGCGGGCGGGGTGTGCGGGCGCCCGGGTGTGCGGGCACGGCCGATAGCCTGGGAGCGTGCCCCCCACGCCCCCGCCCTCCCGTCGCGCTGCCGACTCCCGTCCGGCCGAGCCGCGTCCGGTCGAGCCGCGGCGGCCGACCGCCGACGACGGGTTCCTGGTGGTCGACAAGCCCGCGGGCTGGACGAGCCATGACGTGGTCGCGCGTGTGCGCAGGCTCGCGTCGACCCGCAAGGTGGGGCACGCCGGGACGCTCGACCCGATGGCCACGGGGGTCCTCGTCATCGGCGTGGGCCGCGCGACACGGCTGCTGACCTACGTCACGGGTGCGGACAAGGACTACGCCGCGACCGTCCGGCTCGGCGTCGCCACGACGACGGACGACGCGGAGGGCGAGGTGCTCGCACGGGCGGATGCGGCGCACCTGACGCGCGCCGACCTCGACGCGCAGGTGGCGGTGCTGACGGGTGACCTCCTGCAGGTCCCGAGCTCGGTCTCGGCGATCAAGGTCGACGGTCAGCGCGCCTACGCGCGCGTGCGCGCCGGTGAGGACGTCGCGCTCGCGGCGCGTCCCGTGCACGTCGCGCGGTTCGCGGTGCTCGACGTGCGTGCCGCGCAGGACGACGGCGTCGCGGTGCTCGACGTGGACGTCGAGGTCACGTGCTCGTCCGGCACCTACATCCGCGCCCTCGCGCGGGACCTCGGGGCTGCCCTCGGCGTCGGTGGGCACCTGACGGCGTTGCGCAGGTCGCGCGTGGGCGGGTTCGGCCTCGCGCAGGCGCGCACGTTGGACGACCTCGGCACGACGCCCGACGACGAGGCGGTGCCGGTCCTGCCGATGGCGGAGGCGGCGCGCGCGGTCCTTCCGGTGCGGGAGCTCAGCGAGGCGGACGCCCGCGCGCTGTCGTACGGCCAGGGCATCGACCCGGTCGACGAGCCGGAGGGACCCGTCGCAGGGATCGGGCCCGACGGCAACCTCGTGGCGGTCGTCGAACGCCGCGGCGCGCGCCTGCGGCCCGCGGTGGTGTTCAGCCCGGCGTGACCGCTGGTCACCGGGCTGCGAAACGATTCGATCCGAGCGGGCTTCGCCCTCGGTCTTCCGGTTCGTCCGCTTCGCACCTACCCTGACGGTCGCACGACGAGCGCCCCGACGCCGAGGTCTGGGAGCGCTCCCTACACACGGGGAGACGACGTGGTTTCTCGAAGGACGCGCCGCGCGCTGCGCGCGGCCACAGCGATCACCAGCGCGGGCGTGCTCGCCGCGGTCGGGCTGCTGCCCGCCGTCGCGGTCGACGACGGCTTCGACGACGGACCCGGCGCGTGGATCGCGTACGGGACCGACGGCGACATCGACACCAGCAGCGGTGCGTTGTGCGTCGACGTGCCGGCCGACTCGGCCCAGTACGGCGTGGGCGTCGTGCTCAACGGCGTGGCCGTCGAGGAGGGCGCGACCTACACGTTCGCCTACACGGCGAGCGCGACGACGGACGTGACGATCCGCGCGCTCGTGGGCCAGAACGGTGCTCCCTACGGGACCGTGCTGGACACCACGCCCGCGCTGACGTCCGAGGCGACGCCGGTCGAGGAGACCTTCACCGCGTCCGCGTCGTACCCCGCGACCGCGACCGACGAGTCGCCGGAGGGCCAGATCGCCTTCCAGCTCGGCGGGTTCACCGACGAGGCGTGGACCTTCTGCCTCGACGACGTCTCGCTGAGCAGCGACAGCGAGCTCCTGCCGCACACGTCGTTCGCCGAGGGCCTGGGCCCGTGGGGCCTGTACGGCACCGGCGAGCCGACCTTCGCGGACGGGGAGATGTGCGTCGAGGTGCCCGGCGGCAACGCCAACCCCTGGGACGCCGGCCTGTCCTTCACCGGTCTGCCGATCGAGGAGGGCCAGAACTACGTCCTGTCCCTGACCGGGCGGACCGAGCCGGCGACCCCCGTGCGGGTGATCGTCGGCGAGGGTGGCGGGGCGTATCGGATGGTCCTCGAGCAGTCGGCGGCCCCGTTGGGCGTCGAGCAGACCACACTGTCGTACCCCTTCACCGCGGGCCTGGCATTCCCCGCCGACGGTGAGGCGCCCGGTCAGGTCGCCCTCCACCTCGGCAAGTCCGCGGCGTACACGTTCTGCCTCTCGGAGGTCTCGTTGACCACGTCCGCCACGCCGCCGCCGCCGTACGAGCCGGACACCGGCCCGCGGGTGCGCGTCAACCAGGTGGGCTACCTGCCGTTCGGTCCCAAGCGGGCGACGCTCGTCACCGAGGCGACGGACGCCGTGGCGTGGCAGCTCCTCGACGCCGAGGGTGCCGAGGTCGCGACCGGTGAGTCGCAGCCCGTGGGCGCCGACGCGTCGTCCGGCGAGAACGTGCACGTCATCGACTTCTCGGACGTCGAGACGGCCGGCGCGGGCCTCACGCTCGTCGCCGACGGCGAGACGAGCCACCCGTTCGACATCGCGGAGGGCCTGTACTCCCAGCTGCGCTACGACGCGCTGAACTACTTCTACCTCGCACGCTCCGGCATCGACATCGAGGCCTCGATCGTCGGCGAGGAGTACGCACGCGAGGCGGGCCACGTCGGCGTCGCGCCCAACCAGGGCGACACGGACGTGCCGTGCATCGGCCCGCGTGACTACTACGACGGCTGGACGTGCGACTACACGCTCGACGTCACCGGCGGCTGGTACGACGCCGGCGACCACGGCAAGTACGTCGTCAACGGCGGCATCGCCGTGGCGCAGCTGCTCTCGACGTACGAGCGCACGCTGACCACCGCCGGCGCGCGCGCCGGTGCGCTGGACGACGGCACGCTCAACCTCCCCGAGCACGGCAACGGCGTGCCCGACGTCCTCGACGAGGCGCGCTGGGAGCTGGAGTGGATGCTCAAGATGGTCGCGCCGTCCGGCGAGTACGCCGGCATGGTGCACCACAAGATCCACGACGAGGGGTGGACGGGTCTGCCGCTCGCCCCGGCCGACGACCCCCAGGCGCGGTCGTTGCACCGGCCGTCCACCGCGGCGACGCTCAACGTCGCGGCGGTCGCCGCGCAGGGGGCCCGCCTGTTCGCCGAGTACGACGAGCAGTTCGCGGCGACGCTGCTGGAGACCGCTCGCAGCACGTACGAGGCCGCGCTCGCGCACCCCGACGTGTACGCGCCCGCTGCGGCGGGCAGCGACGGCGGCGGACCGTACGACGACTCCGACGTGACGGACGAGTTCTACTGGGCCGCGGCCGAGCTGTACGTGAGCACGGGGGAGGACCGGTACGCGACGGACCTCACGGCCAGCGCGCACCACACGGGTGACGTGTTCGGGCCCGGGGGCTTCCACTGGGGCGGCACGGCGGCTCTCGGCCGTCTCACGCTTGCGACCGTGCCCAACGCCCTGCCGGACCGCGACGACGTGCGCGCCTCCGTCGTGGCCGGTGCGGACCGCTACCTCGCCGCGCAGGCGGAGCAGCCCTGGGGGTCGGTGTACTCCCCGACGGGCGGCAGCTACGACTGGGGATCCAACTCGTCGGTGACGAACATCCTCGTGGTGGTCGCGACGGCGTACGACCTCACGGGTGACGAGAAGTACCTGCGCGGGACCCTCGAGGGTCTGGACTACCTGTTCGGGCGCAACGCGCTCAACCAGTCCTACGTCACCGGGTGGGGCACCGTGTCGTCGCAGAACCAGCACTCGCGCTGGTTCGCGGCGCAGCTCGACCCGTCCCTGCCGCACCCGCCGCCGGGCTCGCTGGCGGGCGGACCGAACTCGATGCGCGGCACGTGGGACCCGACGATGCAGGCCACGCTGCCGGAGGACTGCGCACCGGCGACGTGCTACCTCGATGAGATCAGCTCGTGGGCGTCCAACGAGATCACCATCAACTGGAACTCGTCGCTCTCGTGGGTCGCGTCGTTCGCGGCGGACCAGGAGGACGGTGACGTCGTGGCGGTCGCACCGGCGATCACCACGCAGCCCGTCGACGTGACGGTCGCGCTCGGCGGCACGGCCACGTTCACGGCCGCGGCGTCCGGCGTCCCGGCGCCGCAGGTGCAGTGGCAGGTGCGGGACGGCGGCAAGTGGCGTGACGTGCCCGGCGCGACGGCGGCCACGCTCCAGGTGGTGGCCACGGCCGCGAAGGCCGGGACGCAGTACCGCGCGGTCTTCACGAACGCGTCGGGCTCGGCGACCACGGACGTGGCGCGGCTGCTCGTCGAGAAGCAGGCACCGGTGGTCGTGAAGCACCCGGCGGACGTCTCGGGCCGCATCGGCACGTTCGTGTCGTTCACGGCGGGCGCGTCGGGCAACCCCACGCCGACGGTCCGCTGGCAGTTCCGGTGGGGCAGCGGGCCCTGGCTCCCGGTGCCGTTCGCCCACAGCACGACCCTGCGGGTCCTGGTGACGCCGCTGGCGTACGGCACGCAGTACCGGGCGGTGTTCACCAACCCGGCCGGGACGGTGGCCACGGACGGCGCGCACCTGACACCGCGCTTCGGTCGCTGACGCGCGCAGCCCGACCCCGGGGCGATCCCGGGGTCGGGCTGCGCCGTGCGTGCGTGCCCGTCCGGCGTGGCAGGCTTGTCCGTCGGGCCCCGCGACGGGCGGGCCGACGAACGGGAGCTGGTGTGCAGGTCTGGACCGACGTGTCGCAGGTGCCCACGGGGTGGGGGCCGTCCGTCGTGACGCTCGGCAACTTCGACGGCGTGCACCGCGGGCACGTCGCGGTGCTGACGCGCATGGTGGAGGACGCGAGGGCGGTGGGCGCGCGTGCGGTCGCGGTGACGTTCACGCCGCACCCCGCGCAGGTCCACCGGCCGGACGACGCGCCCCCGCTCCTGCTCGGTGACGCGGACCGGATCGAGCTGCTCGCGGCCACGGGCCTGGACGCCGTCCTGCTCGTGACGTACACGCTCGACTTCGCCCGGCAGAGCCCGCAGGAGTTCGTCGAGCGGTACCTCGTCGGCGCGCTGCGGGCGCGGACCGTCGTGGTGGGCCGTGACGTGCGCTTCGGATGGCAGAACGCCGGGGACCTGTCCACCATGCGCGAGCTGGGGGAGCGGTACGGGTTCGAGGTCGACGTCATCGAGGACGTGCGGCCCGGTGGGATCCCGGACGCCGGGCCGGCGCACCGGCGGTGGTCGTCGACGTGGGTGCGTGAGCTCCTCGCCGAGGGTGACGTGCGGGCGGTGTCCGACGTCCTCGGCCGGCACCACCGGGTGCGCGGCGTGGTCGTGCACGGCGACGCCCGTGGGCGTGAGCTCGGGTACCCGACGGCCAACCTGGGCGCGACGACCGGCATGGTGCCCGCCGACGGCGTGTACGCCGGCTGGTTGCGTCGGGGTGAGCGGCGGCACGACGGCACGCCCGTCGCCGCGGAGGACCGGCTCCTGCCCGCCGCCGTGTCGATCGGCACGAACCCGACGTTCGACGGGCGCGACCGCCGCGTTGAGGCGTACGTCCTGGACCGCACGGACCTCGACCTGTACGACGACGAGGTGGTGCTCGAGCTGGTCGAGCGGCTGCGCCCGACGCTGCGCTTCGACTCGGCCGACGCGCTGCTCGAGCAGATGGCCCGCGACGTCCAGGACGTCCGCCGGGTGCTCGGCACCGCGCTCACGTCGCCCTCCGAGCGAGGGTGACCGGGGGAACCCTCCCGCACTGGTAGGCTTGTGCACGCCGTACGACCGGCCGCGGAACGAGAGAGCCCGGGTGGACATGCCCCGGCGCACCGCGCAACGAGAATCTGAGGAGCACCGTGTCGCTCGACACTGCCACGAAGCAGTCCATCATGGCCGAGTACGCCACCCACGAGGGCGACACCGGCTCGCCCGAGGTCCAGATCGCCGTCCTGACGCAGCGCATCAAGGACCTGACCGAGCACCTCAAGGCTCACAAGCACGACCACCACAGCCGCCGTGGGCTGCTTCTGCTCGTCGGGCGCCGTCGCCGGCTGCTCGGCTACCTGCAGAAGGTCGACATCAACCGCTACCGCGCGCTGATCGAGCGCCTCGGCCTGCGGCGCTGAACGACCCGCACCAGCCCGGACCGTGTCGGTCCGGGCTGGTCCTGCGTGAGGCCCCGTCCCTGAGTCGGGGCTGACGCAGGAACAGCACGACCCGCACCACCGCACGACCAGCACAACCACCGCGCCGACCCCGCTCGTCCGGTCCTCGGTAGTGGCTCCCGGAACACGTGTCCGGGCACCACGGTCGAAGACCGCCGCGGGGCAGGGCGGCGCCTTCGAGAACAAGGAGGGCACCCGTGGAGGGTCCCGAGATCCAGTTCGCCGAGGCCACGATCGACAACGGTCGCTTCGGCACCCGCACCGTCCGCTTCGAGACCGGCCGCCTGGCCAAGCAGGCAGCCGGCGCCGCCGTCGCGTACCTCGACGACGACACGATGCTGCTGTCGGCCACCACGGCCGGCAAGCACCCCCGTGAGGGCTTCGACTTCTTCCCGCTGACGGTGGACGTCGAGGAGCGGCAGTACGCCGCCGGCAAGATCCCCGGCTCGTTCTTCCGTCGCGAGGGCCGCCCCTCGACCGAGGCGATCCTGGCCTGCCGTCTGATCGACCGCCCGCTGCGCCCGCTGTTCGTCAAGGGCCTGCGCAACGAGGTCCAGGTCGTCGTGACGGTCCTGTCCATCAACCCGGACGACGCGTACGACGTGCTCGCGATCAACGCGGCGTCGATGTCGACCCAGCTGTCCGGCCTGCCGTTCTCCGGCCCGGTCGCCGCGACGCGCCTCGCGCTCGTCGACGGCCAGTGGGTCGCGTTCCCGCGCTACTCCGAGCGCGTGCGCTCGACGTTCGACATGGTCGTCGCAGGCCGCATCGTCGGTGACGACGTCGCGATCGCGATGATCGAGGCCGAGGCGCCCGAGGGTGCCTGGAACCTCATCCACGGCGGCGGCGGCACCGTGCCGACCGAGGACGTCGTGGCGCAGGGCCTCGAGGCCGCCAAGCCGTCGATCCGCGCGCTCGCCGAGGCGCAGCAGCAGCTCGCCGCGCAGTCCGCCAAGGAGACCCAGGTCTTCCCGACGTTCCCGGACTACCAGCCGGACGCGTACGCCGCCGTCGAGCAGGCCGCCACGGCGCGTCTGTCGGACGCGCTGACGATCGCGGACAAGCAGCAGCGCGAGGGTCGCCTCGACGAGATCAAGGCCGAGGTCCAGGGCGAGCTCGCCGAGCAGTTCGAGGGGCGCGAGAAGGAGATCTCCGCCGCGTACCGCTCGGTGCAGAAGCAGCTGATCCGTCAGCGCATCCTCACCGACGGCTTCCGCATCGACGGCCGTGGCCTGCGGGACATCCGCACGCTGTCGGCCGAGGTCGAGGTGCTGCCCCGCACGCACGGGTCGGCGCTGTTCGAGCGCGGCGAGACGCAGATCCTCGGCGTCACCACGCTGAACATGCTGCGCATGGAGCAGCAGATCGACTCGCTCTCCCCGGAGACGCGCAAGCGCTACATGCACCACTACAACTTCCCGCCGTTCTCCACGGGTGAGACGGGCCGCGTCGGCTCGCCGAAGCGCCGCGAGATCGGTCACGGCGCGCTCGCCGAGCGGGCCATCGTCCCGGTCCTGCCGGCGCGTGAGGACTTCCCCTACGCGATCCGCCAGGTCTCCGAGGCGCTGGGCTCCAACGGCTCGACGTCCATGGGCTCGGTCTGCGCCGCGACCCTGTCGCTGCTCAACGCGGGTGTGCCGCTGCGCGCGCCCGTCGCCGGCATCGCCATGGGCCTGGTGTCCGACACGGTCGCCGGTGAGACCCGCTACGCGGCGCTCACCGACATCCTGGGTGCCGAGGACGCGTTCGGCGACATGGACTTCAAGATCGCCGGTACCCGTGAGTTCGTCACGGCCATCCAGCTCGACACCAAGCTCGACGGCATCCCCGCCTCGGTCCTCGGTGGCGCGCTGACCCAGGCCAAGGAGGCTCGCCTGGCGATCCTCGACGTCATCGCCGAGGCGATCGACGTGCCCGACGAGATGAGCCCGTTCGCGCCTCGCGTGATCTCGGTGAAGGTGCCGGTCGACAAGATCGGCGAGGTCATCGGCCCGAAGGGCAAGATGATCAACCAGATCCAGGAGGAGACCGGCGCCGACATCTCGATCGAGGACGACGGCACGGTCTACATCGGCGCCACCGACGGACCGTCGGCGGAGGCCGCGCGGGCCGCGATCAACGCGATCGCGAACCCGCACATGCCCGAGATCGGCGAGCGCTTCGTCGGTACCGTGGTGAAGACGACGACCTTCGGCGCGTTCATCTCGCTGTCCCCGGGCAAGGACGGTCTGCTGCACATCTCGCAGATCCGCAAGCTCGTCGGCGGCAAGCGCGTGGAGAACGTCGAGGACGTCCTCGCGGTCGGCCAGAAGGTCCAGGTCGAGATCGGCGAGATCGACCCGCGCGGCAAGCTGTCGCTGCACGCGGTCCTCGACGAGGCGCAGGGCGAGGGCGAGCCGGCGGCCGAGCCGGCGAGCACCGACGCCTGACGTGCCGCAGATCCTCCCGCTCGTCGCGCCCGGCTCGCCGGGCGCGGAGCTCGTCGTCGGGCAGGACGGTGGCGCCGCAGTGCGGCGCACCGTCCTGCCCGGCGGCGTCCGGGTCCTGACCGAGCACATGCCGGGCCTGCGTTCCGCCACCGTCGGGGCGTGGGTCGGCGTGGGCTCGCGGGACGAGACGTCGGGCCACTTCGGCTCGACGCACTTCCTCGAGCACCTGCTGTTCAAGGGCACCGCGCGGCGCACCGCGATGGACATCGCCGAGGCGTTCGACGCCGTCGGGGGCGAGGCCAACGCGGCGACCGGCAAGGAGCACACCTGCTACTACGCACGGGTGCTCGACACCGACGTGCCCATGGCCGTCGACGTGATCGCCGACATGGTGACGTCGGCGCGGCTCGACGCCGACGAGCTGGAGACCGAGCGCGGGGTCATCCTCGAGGAGCTCGCGATGAACGACGACGACCCGTCGGACGTCGCGCACGAGCAGTTCGCCACGGCAGTCTTCGGCGACACGCCCCTCGGGCGCCCGATCGGCGGTACGCCGCACGCGATCCGGTCCGTGCCCCGCGACGCCGTCTGGGAGCACTACCGCGAGCACTACCGGTCCGACACGCTCGTCGTGACCGCGGCCGGCGGGGTCGACCACGACGCGCTGTGCGCGCAGGTGGCCGACGCGCTCGCCGACGGTGGCTGGACGTTGGCGGCAGCGGCCGTCCCGGCGTCGCGTCGTCCGGCGGGAGCACCCGGGCCCGCGGCCACCGGCGCAGAGCTGACGGTCCGCCGTCCCACCGAGCAGGCCAACGTGATCGTCGGCGGCACGTGCCTGAACGCCACCGACGAGCGCCGGTTCGTCCTCTCGGTCCTCAACGCGGCCCTTGGCGGCGGCATGTCGTCGCGGCTCTTCCAGGAGATCCGCGAGAAGCGCGGCCTGGCGTACTCGACGTACTCGTTCGCGAGCGGGCACGCCGAGACCGGGATGTTCGGCCTCTACGCGGGATGCACCCCGGCCAAGGTCGACGAGGTCACGGCGCTCCTGGTCGTCGAGCTCGAGCGGATGGCGCAGGAGCCGATGGGTGCCGCCGAGCTGACCCGCAGCATCGGGCAGCTGTGCGGCGGGCTCGTGCTCGGGATGGAGGACACCGGGTCGCGCATGAGCCGGCTGGGCAAGGCCGAGCTGGTGCACGGGGAGCTGCTCGACATCGACGAGTCGCTCGCCCGGGTCCGTGCGGTCACCGCGCGCGAGGTGCAGGAGCTGGCAGCCGAGCTCGCGGCGGCACCGCGCAGCGTCGTGCGGGTGGGGCCGTTCGGCGACTGACGGCCCCACGGAGGGCCCGTCGGCGGCATGATGAGGCATGGCCGTCGCCGTGGAGTCCTACCGTCGCTTCGCCGTCCCCGCCGCGCTGCACGGCGTCGCCGAGCACGCGTGGGTCGCGCGTCACGACGGCGGGCGGCAGCACACCGAGGTGCTCCTGCCCGACGGTCGTGGTCTCCTGCAGGTGGTGCGTGGCAGGGGAGGGCGTCTGGTCGACCCGTTGACCGGGGCGGACACCCCGGACCGCGACGGCCTGCGCGGTGCGTGGACGCGAGCGGTGATCGCCGAGCAGACGGGTCCCGTCGCGCGGCTGGGGGTGCAGCTGCACCCGCTCGGCGTCGCGCGGCTGGGCGTGCTGCGATCCGCGGCCGACACCTGGCTGCCGCTCGACGAGGTGCTCCCCCCGGACGTCGCGGCGCGTGTCGGGGACCTGCTGGACGCCCGGGACGACGACGCCGCGGTGGGCACGGTGCTCGACGCGCTCGCGGCCCTGCCCCGGCGGACCGGTGCCGACCTGGACCACCTCGAGGACGCCCTGGCGTTCATCGACGAGCGCCGCGGCCTCGTCCGGCAGACCGACGTGGCCCGGGAGGTCGCGACGAGCCTGGGGGAGCTGCACCGCTGGTGCACGCACCTGCTCGGGATGTCGCCCGCGCAGTACCTGTCCGCCGTGCGGTTCAGCACGTTCGTCCGCGAGTCGGTGGGCTCCGGACCCGTCGACCCCACCGCCACGGTGGGCGCCGTCGAGTGGTTCGTCGGCGCCGGGTACCCGCCGCGCGAGGTCGAGCGGTTCAGCGGTCTGCCACCGGCCGACCTGCGCAGGCTCGCCGACCACCTCGCGCAGCGGGTCGGCTCGTCCGCCCGGGGCTGACACGCGCCCCGGACGGACGGAGGGCTGCGGGCCGGCGACGACTAGGGTGGCGTGCCGTGAGCGAACCGATCCGGGTGGCCGTGCTGGGAGCGTCAGGACGCATGGGGGCGACGACCGTGCGCGCCGTGCAGGAGGCCGACGGCCTGGAGCTGGTGGCAGCGCTCGACGCGGGTGACGACCTGCGGTCGGTCGTGGACGCCGGCGCCCAGGTGGCCGTCGACTTCACCGTGCCGTCGGTGACGGAGCAGAACGTCCACACGATGCTCGATGCGGGCGTGCACGTCGTGGTCGGCACGACCGGCTGGGACGACGCGTCGCTGGGGCGGGTCCGCGACCACCTGCTGCGCGCACCCGGCGTCGGCGTCGTCGTCGCGCCGAACTTCGCGCTCGGCGCGGTCCTGGCGATGTCGTTCGCGCGCCAGGCCGCACGGTGGTTCGAGTCCGTCGAGGTCGTCGAGCTGCACCACCCCGACAAGGTCGACGCACCCTCGGGCACCGCCCGGCACACCGCGCAGGGCATCGCCGCCGCGCGCGCGTCCGCCGGGCTGGGTCCCGTGCCGGACGCGACGAGCCAGACGCTGGACGGTGCGCGCGGTGCCGACGTCGACGGCGTGCGCGTGCACGCCGTGCGGCTGCGGGGCCTCGTGGCGCACGAGGAGATCCTGCTCGGCAACGCGGGCGAGATGCTCACGATCCGTCACGACTCGTTCGACCGCGTCAGCTTCATGCCGGGGGTGCTGCTCGCGGTGCGGCAGGTCGCCGGTCGTCCCGGCCTCACCGTGGGACTCGAGGACCTCCTGGGGCTGCACGCGTGAGCGAGCCCGCAGCTCCTCGCCGGCGCACCGGCCTGGTCGCCGCCGTCGCGTTGACGGCCCTGCTCGGGATCTACGTGTGGCTGGTCGCGCTGCGGGCGGTGCAGCTGATCGGGACGGGGGAGACCGTCGGGATCGTGCTGGGCGTCGCGCTGCTCGTCGTCCCGCTCCTGGTGCTCGCGCTCATCGCGCGGGAGTGGCTGCTCGCGCTCGATGTGCAGCGCATGGCCGACGAGCTCGCCGCAGCCGGCGACCTGCCGGTGGACGACCTGCCGCGTTCGCCCAGCGGTCGAGTCGACCGGGTGGCGGCGCGGGCGGCCTTCGGGCCGTACCGCGACGAGGTCGAGGCGGACCCGGGTCGGTGGCAGGGCTGGTACCACCTGGCGTTCGCGTACGACGCCGCGGGGGACAGGTCCCGGGCGCGGGCGGCGCTGCGCACGGCGAGCCGCCTGCACCGCGGCAGGCCCGCAGGCAGCGACCTGCCCTGACGGTGGACGCGGCCGGACTCAGATGGCCGCGTACCAGCGGGCCTCGGTGACGACGTGCGCCTCGTCGTCCGGACCGGGACCGGTCGCCAGGCGGCGTGTGCGACCGTCGGGGCCGAGGCCGGCGCCGGACAGGAAGTGCTCGCGCGCCGTGTCGCCGTCGACGACCCAGGTCTGCACCTGGTCGGCGCCGTCGGCGCGCAGCAGGTCGACGGCCGCCGCGAGCAGCCGCGACCCGTGACCGACCCGCTGGTCGGGCGGGTCGACCTCGAGGGCGAGCACGATGCCGCCCGGAGCCTGCAGGGGGTCGGCGGCGGCCACGGGCGCGACCGACGCGACGCCGACGACCCGCGGCCCGTCGCACGCCACGAGGACGTGGTAGCCCGGCCCGGGGGTGTTCGTCACGGCCTGGCGCCACTGCTCGACGAAGGCCTGCTCGTCGAGCGAGTCGAGGACGACCTCCCCGAGCACGTCGACGTGCGCGGCCCGCCAGGCGGCGAGCTGGATGGCGGCGATCCGGGTCTCGTCACCCGGGACGGCGGGGCGGACCGACACGTCGGCGGTGGGAAGCACCCCGCGAGCCTAACCGCGGGTCGCCCGTCTCAGGGCATGCCGAGCAGCCGCAGCCCGGCCGCGGTGGCGGCCGCCAGGACGACGACGACCACGAACGGTGCGCGGAGCACGAGCGCCACGGCCGCCACACCGAGGGCGGGCAGCCGCGCGTCGACGACGACCTGGCCACCGCTCGTCGACGTCTGCACGGCCACGAGGGCCGACAGCAGCGCGACCGTGACCAGCGCGGCGACGCGCGCGACGCGCGGCTGGGCGAGCCAGTGCTCCGGCAGGACGTGGCCCGCGAGCTTGATCGCCAGACAGGCCAGCCCGGCGAGCAGGACGGCGCCCCACAGCGGCGTCATGCGGTGCCCCCGGTCGTCGTAGGCCGCTCCTGCGTGAGGAGTCCGACGACGACCGCGACGAGCGCCGCCAGGAGCACCGGGACCCCTGCCGGCAGCACGGGCGTGGTGGCCAGCGCGACGACGACGGCGGCCGCGGCCACGCCCTGGGCCGTGCGGGAGGCCAGGCGCGGCCAGACGGGCGCCAGGAAGGCCGCGCCGGCGGCCGCGTCGAGGCCGTAGGCGCGCGGGTCGCCGAGCCGGTCACCGGCCAGGGCCCCGAGCAGCGTGAAGAGGTTCCACAGCACGAGCACGCCCACGCCCGTCCACCAGAACCCGACGCGTGCCGCACGGCGCGACGGCTGGGCGGTCGCGACGGCGGTCGACTCGTCGATCGTCACGTGCGCCGCCGGCAGCCGCCAGCGCCACGGCAGGTCGAGCAACGGCGTGAGCTGGGCGCCGTACAGGCCGTTGCGCGCACCCAGCAGCGCGGCGGACGCGACGGCGGCCCCGACGGCACCGCCCGCGCCGACGACGCCGATGAACGCGAACTGGGAACCGCCGGAGAACATCAGCAGGCTCAGCGCCATGGTCTGCGGGACGCTCAGGCCGGCCGCGACCGACAGCGCCCCGAAGGACACGCCGTACAGGCCCGTCGCGACCGACACGGACACCGCCTGCCGACGTGCGGCGGCGACGGGGTCGTGCGGGGTCACGTCGTCACTGTCGCACAGGGACCGCGGGGGTCCGGTGCTGTCCGCGCACCGCGTCGCGCGGACGGCGCCGGTTCGCGCGGCCGCCTCAGAGCGCGACGTAGACCGGGTCCAGGTACTCCTCGAGCCCCAGCTCGCCGCCCTCGCGGCCGAGTCCGGACATCTTGACGCCGCCGAACGGCGCGCTCGCGTCGGAGACCATGCCCCGGTTGATCCCCACCATGCCCGCCTCGAGCTCCTCGGCCAGCCGCATCGCACGCCCGACGTCCCGCGTGTAGGCGTACGCGACGAGGCCGAACGGGGTGCCGTTGGCCAGCCGCAGCGCCTCGTCCTCGTCGCCGAACGTCACGACCGGGGCGACGGGTCCGAACGTCTCCTCGGTGACGACCCGCGCGTCGGGCGGGACCTTCGTCAGCACGGTGGGTTGGAAGAAGTACCCGTCACGTCGTGGCGTGCCGCCACCCGTCCGGACGCGCGCGCCGCCGTCCCTGGCCTGCGCGACGACCTCCGCCACGCGCTCGACCGCGGAGCGCTCGATCAGCGGACCGACGGTGACGCCGGCGTCCGCGCCGTGGCCGAGGACCAGCCCCTCGAACGCCGACGTCAGACGGCGCGAGAACTCGTCGGCCACCGACGCGTGCACGAGGAACCGGTTGGCCGCGACGCACGTCTGGCCGGAGTTGCGCATCTTGGCCTGCACGGCGCCCTCGACGGCGGCGTCGAGGTCCGCGTCGGCGAACACCAGGAACGGCGCGTTGCCACCCAGCTCCATCGACGTCCGCAGCACCGACGGCGCGGCGGCGGCCAGCAGCGTCGCGCCGACCTGGGTCGAACCGGTGAACGACAGCTTGCGCAGCCGCGGGTCGGCCAGCAGCGGCTCGCTGATCCGTCGCGCCGACGACGACGCGACGACGTTGAGGACCCCGGTCGGCAGGTCCCGGGCCTCGAGCTCCGCGCGGATGATCTCCGCGACGTACAGCGTCGTCAGGGGCGTCAGCTGGGCCGGCTTGACGACGCAGGTGCACCCGGCGGCGAGTGCCGGTGCGACCTTGCGGGCGATCATCGCGATGGGGAAGTTCCACGGCGCGATGAGCAGCGCGGGCCCCACCGGTCGGCGCAGCACGAGCTGGTGGTGCGTCCCGGCGGGGGCGCGTCGCGCGAGCCCGTCGACGCGCACGGCCTGCTCGCTGTACCAGCGGACGTACTCGGCGGCGTAGGCGACCTCGGCGCGCGACTCCGCGAGCGGCTTGCCGCCCTCGAACGTCACCAGGGCGGCGATGTCCTCGGCACGCGCGGTCAGGGTCTCGAAGACGGCGCGCAGCAGGTCGGAGCGCACGCGCGGTGCCGTGCGCCGCCAGGGGTCGAAGGCCTCGACCGCGGCGTCGAGCGCGTCGCGCGCGTCGTCCTCGTCGCCGTCGGCGACCTCGAACATCGTGCGGGCGGTGGCCGGGTCCTCGACCTCGAACGTCGCGCCCGAGCGGGCGCGCCGCCAGCGGCCCCCGACCAGCATGCCGGTGGGGACGTGGGCGGCGACGGTGGGCGGCAGCGACCGGCTCATGCCTCCCATCCTGGCGCCGCGCCTACGATGTCGCCATGACGGAGCCGGGAGCAGCAGCGAGCGACCTCACGACCGACGTCCCGACGCCGTACGAGGACCTCCTGCGCCTCGTCCTGGCGACCGGGACGCCCAAGGCCGACCGCACCGGCACGGGCACGCGCTCGGTCTTCGGGCACCAGCTGCGGTACGACCTGCGTGCGGGCTTCCCGCTGGTCACGACGAAGCGCGTGTTCTTCCGCGGTGTGGCCGAGGAGCTGTTCTGGTTCCTGCGCGGGGAGTCGAACATCTCCTCGCTCGTCGAGCGCGGTGTGCACATCTGGGACGAGTGGGCCGACGAGGACGGCGAGCTGGGGCCCGTGTACGGCGTCCAGTGGCGCTCGTGGCCGACGCCCGACGGCGGGCACGTGGACCAGCTCGAGCGGCTGCTGCGCGAGCTGCGCACCAACCCCGACTCGCGCAGGCACGTCGTCTCCGCCTGGAACGTCGCCGAGCTCGACCGCATGGCGCTGGTCCCGTGCCACGCGTTCTTCCAGCTCTACGTGGCCGACGGCCGCCTGTCCTGCCAGGTGTACCAGCGCTCGGCGGACCTGTTCCTCGGTGTGCCGTTCAACGTCGCGTCGTACGCGCTGCTCACGCACATGATCGCGCAGCAGGTCGACCTCGAGGTGGGGGACCTGGTGTGGACGGGCGGGGACTGCCACGTCTACGACAACCACGTCGAGCAGGTACGCGAGCAGCTCGCGCGCGACCCCTACCCGTACCCGACGCTGGAGCTGCGGCGCGCGCCGTCGCTGTTCGAGTACACGTGGGACGACGTCGAGGTCCTCGGGTACCGGCACCACCCGGCGATCGCCGCGCCCGTGGCGGTCTGACGCGTGATCGGTCTGGTCTGGGCGCAGACGCCCGCCGGCGTGATCGGCGACGCCGGGACGATCCCGTGGCACGTGCCGGAGGACATGGCGCACTTCCGCGAGGTCACCGCCGGCGCGACGGTCGTCATGGGGCGCGCCACGTGGGAGTCCCTGCCCGAGCGGTTCCGGCCGCTGCCCGGCCGGCGCAACGTCGTGCTCTCGCGCGACCCGGCGTACGACGCGCCGGGAGCGACCGTGCTGGACGACCTCGACGCCGCGCTGCGCAGCGCATCCGACGTCTGGGTGATCGGCGGGGGAGCGGTCTACGCGAGCACCATCGACCGCGCCGACCGGCTCGAGATCACGGTCGTCGACCTCGACGTCCCCGGCGACACGCGAGCGCCGGCCGTGGGGCGGGGCTGGTCGATCGAGCCCGGAGGGGACGACACGTCGTGGCGCGTCTCGCGCACGGGCACGCGCTACCGGTTCGACTCGTGGCGTCGTGAGGCCCGCGACATCGGGTGAAATCGCGCGACGCGCACGTTCGTGCGAGCGGTACCGTGTGCCCATGCCCGCCGTGACCTCTGCCACCCACCCGTTCGGGTCGCTGCTGTCCGCCATGGTCACCCCGATGACCCCGGACGGCGCCGTCGACCTCGAGGCGACGGTCCGGCTCGCGAAGCACCTCGTCGACGCGGGCCACGACGGCCTGGTGCTGAACGGCACCACCGGTGAGGCGCCCACGACGCACGCCCCCGAGAAGGCCGAGATCGTGGCGGCCGTCGTCGAGGCCGTCGGTGACCGCGCGTACGTCGTCGCCGGTGCAGGCTCCAACGACACCGCGCACGCCGTCCGGATGGCCGAGCAGGCCGCCGAGGCCGGTGCGCACGGGCTCCTCGTCGTCACGCCGTACTACTCGCGTCCGTCGCAGGACGGTGTGGTCGCCCACGTCACGGCGGTGGCGGACGCCACGGGGCTGCCGGTCATGCTGTACGACGTCCCCGGCCGCTCGGGGGTCCGGCTCGCGCCGGCCACCATCGACCGCCTCGCCGCGCACGAGCGCGTCGTCGCCATGAAGGACGCGACGGGTGACGTCGTCGCTGCGGCCGGCGCCCTGGTGCGGACGGGCCTGGCCTGGTACAGCGGTGACGACGTGCTCGCCCTGTCGTTCCTCGCCCACGGGGCCGTCGGTCTCGTCGGTGTCGCGACGCAGGTGGCCCCGCGCGGGTACGCCCGCCTGTTCGACGCCTGGCGTGCCGGGGACGCCGCCCGTGCCCTCGAGACCTTCCGCTCGCTGCTCCCGGTCGCCACGGCGCTCAACGGCGCCGGCTTCCAGACGCCCGCCGCGAAGGCCGCGCTCGTCGAGCTCGGCGTCCTGCGCAGCCGGGCGACGCGGCTGCCCCTCCTCCCGTTCAGCGACGACGAGGTGGCCGACGTGCGCGCCGGTCTGGCGGCCGGTGGCCTCCTGGACGTCGTCGCGGGCACCGATCGCGCGTGACGCACCGGTCGGCGCCCACCGATCCCTCAGGAGCTCCATGAGTCACCCGCACCCGGACCTGACGCTGCCGCCGCCGCTCCCGGAGGGCGGTCTGCGGATCGTCCCGCTCGGCGGGCTGGGTGAGGTCGGACGCAACATGGCGGTGCTCGAGCACGCCGGTCGCCTGCTCGTCATCGACTGCGGCGTCCTCTTCCCCGAGGACCACCAGCCCGGCGTCGACCTGATCCTCCCGGACTTCGACTACATCCGGGACCGCCTCGACGACATCGACGCGATCGTGCTGACCCACGGCCACGAGGACCACATCGGTGCCGTGCCGTACCTGCTGCGGCTGCGCGGCGACATCCCGCTGGTGGGCTCGCAGCTGACGCTCGCCTTCGTCGAGGCCAAGCTCAAGGAGCACCGGATCGCCCCGCTGACCCTCACGGTGCGCGAGGGTCAGGTCGAGCAGCTCGGCGCGTTCGAGTGCGAGTTCGTCGCCGTGAACCACTCGATCCCCGACGCGCTCGCGGTCGCCGTCCACACGCCCGCGGGCACCGTGCTGCACACGGGTGACTTCAAGATGGACCAGCTCCCGCTCGACGGACGCATCACCGACCTGCGGGCGTTCGCCCGCCTCGGCGAGCGGGGCGTCGACCTGTTCATGGTCGACTCGACGAACGCGGAGGTGCCCGGGTTCGTCACGCCCGAGCGGGAGATCGGCCCGGTGCTCGAGCAGGTGTTCGCGGAGTCGACCGGGCGCGTCGTCGTGGCGTCGTTCGCGTCGCACGTCCACCGCGTCCAGCAGGTCATCGACGCGGCCGCCGCGAACGAGCGCAAGGTCGCGCTCGTCGGCCGGTCGATGGTCCGCAACATGGGCATCGCCGCCGAGCTCGGCTACCTGCGGGTGCCCGACGGGCTGCTGGTCGACCAGAAGCAGATCGAGAAGCTGCCCGACGACCGCGTGGTCCTCATGTGCACGGGGTCGCAGGGCGAGCCCATGGCGGCCCTGTCGCGGATCGCGAACGGTGACCACAAGGTCTCGGTCGGTACCGGCGACACGGTGGTGCTCGCCTCGAGCCTCATCCCCGGCAACGAGAACGCCGTCTTCCGTGTCATCAACGGCCTCATGCGCCTGGGCGCGCGCGTCGTGCACTCGGGCAACGCGAAGGTGCACGTCTCCGGCCACGCGAGCGCCGGCGAGCTCCTGTACTGCTACAACATCCTGCGCCCGCGCAACGTGATGCCCGTCCACGGCGAGGTGCGCCACCTCATCGCCAACGGCGCGCTCGCGGTGAAGTCGGGCGTGCCGGCGGACCGGGTCGTCCTGGCGGAGGACGGCGTGGTCGTCGACCTCGTCGACGGTCGTGCGCAGGTCGTCGGGGCCGTGCCGTGCGGGTACGTGTACGTCGACGGGTCGAGCGTCGGAGAGCTCACGGAGGCCGAGCTCAAGGACCGGCGGATCCTCGGTGACGAGGGGTTCGTCTCGATCTTCGCGGTGGTGTCCTCCGGCGACGGCAAGGTGCTCGCGGGCCCGCAGATCCACGCACGGGGCGTCGCGGAGCAGGACGACGTCTTCGACGAGATCCTGCCCGTGCTCACCGAGGCGCTCGAGGAGGCCGTGCGTGCCGGTGCCACCGACACCCACCAGCTGCAGCAGGTGATGCGTCGCGTCGTCGGCCGGTGGGTGTCCAACAAGCTGCGCCGTCGGCCGATGATCATCCCCGTCGTCGTGGAGGCCTGAGCCGGGAGCGGAGCGAGGGCGCGGTGGTCCTCGCCGCAGGCTCGTGACGTTCGGCGCCGGCATCGGCCTGATCGTGGTCCGACACGTCAGGCGGTCCGCAACCCCCGGAACCTCGCGAGGTGCTCGTGCTGCTCCGCGACCTGCTCGCGCAGCGCGCGCGTCCACCGGCCCCAGGGGGTGACGTCGAGACCGAGGGTGCCACCGCGTGCCCGTGGCCGCCACGTCCCCACGATCTGGCCGTCGGCGAGCACCGCCCCGGGGCGACCGAGCACGGGCCACAGCGCGCTCCTGCCCGCCGGGTCAGGGACGAGCAGGTCACGGTCGCGGACCTGGAGGAACAGGTCGTACGGCCCCAGCAGGCGCACGGTGGACGCGGGCGGCACCGTCGCGGCCGCGCGCAGCGCGTCCAGGTCGGCGTCGAGCACCTGACGCGCACGGCCCTCGACGTCGACGCCGACCACGTCGGACGGCCAGCGAGCCGCGACCTCGCGCACGGGCGCGTCGAGGTGCTCGGCGACCAGCGAGGGTGTGCTCGGTCCGAGCAGGTGCAGCGCCGTGCGGACGGGGTCGCGCCTGGCGCCGGCCGCCGCCGGCTCCGTGCGCCCGACCTGTGAGGACGGCCAGCGCGGGATCCGGCGAATGACGGGTGGTGAGGTGCCGGGCTCGAGCTCCAGGCCCCCGTGCAGCGCGGCGAGGCGGAACGTCTGCTCGTACATGTGGGTGGCGCCGCACGGACGGCACCAGCGCAGGTACGGCTCGGGGAGCGCGGCCGTCATGGCGGTCGACACCTCGCCCTTGACCATCGGCCGCCCGACGACGTCGTGCATCGTGCGCGCAGCCGTGGCCAGCGCCTGGGTGACGGGGATGCCTGCGGCACGCAGCGGGCGCGCCGCGTCGAACACCCGCTTGGCGGCGTCCGCGTCCGACCACGGGCGCTGCGCCCGTTCCACGTCGCGCAGGTCGGCCCGGCGGTAGGCGTGCGGCGCCCCGCGAAGCGTCCAGGCGTACGCGAGGGCCCCGGGCCGGTCGGCCGCCGAGACCGCGACGCCGCGCACCGCGAGCGCCCACAGGGCGCCGTCGGGCCCCGTGTCCTGGACGCCCCCGTCGAGGACGTCCGCATCCGTGCACTCCGCCACGGACCCGTGCGCGCGGTCGAGCTGCTGCACACCGGCACGGTGGCGCAGCACCGTCACGCGGTCGACCGTGACCGCTGCGCGCGCCGCCCCTGCGGGTGCCATGCGGGCATCGTGCCACGGGCCACCGACACCGCCGCCGGCACGCGTGCGGTCCTCCTGACGGGCGACACGGACGCCCTCCAGCAGGGTCTGGGGCCGTCGCGACGCTACCGTGAGGACCATGGCGACCCGTACGACCCCCGGCCCCGCGCGTCCGACGCGTGCCTCCGGTGCGGCGTCCCGGTCACCGAAGGGCACGCCGGCGCGCGGGGGCACGCGTCCCG
The DNA here is from genome assembly GCF_015234515.1 of Cellulomonas sp. Taxonomy (GTDB): domain Bacteria; phylum Actinomycetota; class Actinomycetes; order Actinomycetales; family Cellulomonadaceae; genus Cellulomonas. The sequence continues at coordinate 34,643 of NZ_JADGMY010000010.1, read as the reverse complement.
CGGGCCGCCAGGCCCCGGCGCCGGCCCGGCCCGCCCTCCCGCTGCGGATCGTGCGCGGCGTCTGGATGGGGGCGGCCCACCTCGTCGGCGGTACCGCGCGTCACGTCGGCGCCGGTGCACGCGAGCTCGACCCCGCGCACCGGCGCGACGGCCTCGCGCTGACCCTCGTGGGTCTCGCGGTCGTCGTCGCCGCCCGCGAGTGGTGGGACCTGTCGGGCTCCGCGGGCGACGTCATCCACAACATCGTCGCCGGCACGTTCGGTGTCGTGGGCATCGCGGTCCCGGTCGTGCTGCTGGGGCTCGGGATCCGCCTCATGCGCCACCCCGACCGCGTGCAGGCCAACTCGCGCATCGGCATCGGGCTGACGGCGATCACGGTCGCCGTGTGCGGCATCGTCCACCTCGTGCAGGGCCTGCCGACCACGCAGGACATGGCCGCGGTGCGTGCGGCCGGCGGCATCGTCGGGTTCGGTGTCGGCACACCCCTGGCGGCGCTGCTCACGACGGTCGTCGCGGGCGTGCTCCTGGCGATCCTCGCGTTCTTCGGCGTCCTGGTGGTCACGGCCACGCCCGTGCACCTCATCGGGCCGCGGCTCGCGGGCCTGTACCGGCGCCTGACCGGCCACCCCGACGACGCGGCGGAGGACCCGGACGAGCCGCTCGTGATCGAGGCGCTGCACAGCGCGCGCCCGGAGCCGCCGGTGAAGACCCCCCGTCGTCTGCTGGGCCGCCGTCGCGCACAGGACGCGGCCTCACCCGACGAGGGCCGCCTCGACGAGTACGTGGGCGACGAGGCGTTCGAGCGCGCCGCCGTGGTGGCGCGCGAGGAGGAGGAGGCCGCCGCTGCCGCTGCTGCCGACGCCGTCGCGACCCGCCGCATGGCCTCGACCCCCGCGGACGCCCCCACGGCGGTCGTCGAGGCCGACCTGCCCGCCCCGCCCACGAGCGGCGTCCCCCGCGGCGAGCAGCCGATGCTCGAGGGCGACGTCGTGTACATCCTGCCGACCGAGGACGTCCTGGCGAAGGGCCCGCCGCACAAGGTGCGTTCGGCCGCGAACGACCGCGTCGTCGAGTCGCTGACGACGGTCCTGGACCAGTTCGAGATCGATGCGCAGGTCACGGGCTTCACGCGCGGCCCGACCGTCACCCGGTACGAGGTGGAGCTCGGCCCCGCCGTCAAGGTCGAGCGTGTCACCGCGCTGAGCAAGAACATCGCGTACGCGGTCGCCAGTGCCGACGTGCGGATCCTCTCGCCGATCCCCGGCAAGTCGGCCATCGGCATCGAGATCCCGAACACCGACCGCGAGACCGTCGCGCTGGGTGACGTCCTGCGCTCGTCGGCGGCCAAGCGCAGCGAGCACCCGATGGTCATCGGTGTCGGCAAGGACGTCGAGGGCGGGTACGTCGTCGCGAACCTCGCCAAGATGCCGCACCTCCTCGTGGCGGGCGCGACCGGCGCGGGCAAGTCCTCGTTCGTGAACTCGATGATCGTGTCGATCCTCATGCGCTCGACGCCCGACGAGGTCCGCATGATCCTCGTCGACCCCAAGCGGGTGGAGCTGACCCTCTACGAGGGCATCCCGCACCTCATCACCCCGATCATCACGAACCCCAAGAAGGCCGCCGAGGCTCTCGAGTGGGTCGTGCGGGAGATGGAGGCGCGCTACGACGACCTCGCGATGTTCGGCTACAAGCACATCGACGACTTCAACGCCGCGGTGCGGGTCGGCAAGGTCAAGCCACTGCCGGGGTCCGAGCGGAAGATCGCGACCTACCCCTACCTGCTGGTCATCGTCGACGAGCTCGCGGACCTCATGATGGTCGCCCCACGCGACGTGGAGGCGTCGATCCAGCGCATCACCCAGCTCGCGCGTGCGGCCGGCATCCACCTCGTCCTGGCGACGCAGCGTCCGTCCGTGGACGTCGTCACCGGGCTGATCAAGGCCAACGTGCCGTCGCGCCTCGCGTTCGCGACCAGCTCGTTGACGGACTCACGCGTCGTGCTCGACCAGCCCGGCGCCGAGAAGCTCATCGGCCAGGGTGACGCGCTGTTCCTGCCGATGGGTGCCGCCAAGCCCATGCGCACCCAGGGCGCGTGGGTCTCGGAGTCCGAGATCCACGCGGTCGTCGAGCACGTCAAGACGCAGCTCAAGCCGATCTACCGTGAGGATGTGGCGGTCCAGGCCGTCAAGAAGCAGGTCGACGACGACATCGGCGACGACCTGGACCTGCTGCTCCAGGCCGCGGAGCTCGTCGTGACGACGCAGTTCGGCTCGACGTCGATGCTGCAGCGCAAGCTGCGCGTCGGGTTCGCCAAGGCGGGGCGCCTGATGGACCTGCTCGAGTCGCGTGAGATCGTCGGGCCCTCCGAGGGTTCCAAGGCGCGTGAGGTGCTGCTGCAGCCGGACGACCTGCCGGGCACCCTGGCGATGCTGCGCGGCGAGCCCGAGCCGGCGGCACCGTCGCACTCCGACGAGGAGAGCGACGGCGGGCGCGGCCCCGTCGACGACGACTGAGCGGCGCGGCGTGGACGCAGGTCTGGTCGGCCCGTACGGCGTCGTCACGACGGTCATCGCGGTGGTCGCCATCATCGCGCTCGGCACCGTGCTGGTCCTGCTCCGAAGGGAACGCACGCAGACGCGCCGCAACGCCGAGCTCGTGCGCGTCGCGGGTCACCTCCACCGGCGGTACGACGCGCTCCAGCTGGTGACCAGCGAAGGTGTGGTCGTGCTCTCCCGGGACGGGCTCGTGCTGGACCTGTCGGAGCGCGCCACGCAGATCCTCGGCGTCACGCGCGAGGCCGTCGTCGGGCTGCCGGTGTCACGGATGCCGGTCGTGCTGCTCGACGACCGCGGTCTGGCGGTGAACCCCGGATTCGTGCTCGGCCGGCACGGTGCACAGACCGCGGAGCGGACGACGGTGGTCACGTTGGTCCCGCCGGGCCCGGGTGTGCGGCCGTCGGTCGTGCAGGTGACCAGCCGCCTGATGCCGGGCGACGACGGCGGCGAGACGGCGGTCCTCACGACGATCGTCGACATCACCGCCCGGCACGACGTCGAGGTGGCGTTGTCACGCAGCGAGACGCAGTTCAAGGTGGCGATGGAGAACGCGCCGATCGGCATGGCGCTCGTCGACCTCGACTGGCGCATCACCGAGGCCAACGTGGCGCTGGCCGAGCTGCTGGGGACGCATGCGGCGGCGTTGCGGGGCTACCGGGTCGACGAGCTCAGCGCACCCGAGGACCGCGCGTCGCAGCGCATGGAGGTGGACAAGCTCCTCGGGGGCGGTCAGCAGCGCTTCTCGCTCGAGATGCGGTGCCGGCGCGCGGACGAGCAGCTCGTGTGGGTCGTGCTCGACGCGGCCCTCGTGCGGGCGGCCGACGGTGAGGCCGACCACTTCGTGGTCCAGGTCCGCGACGCCACGGAGTCGAAGATGCAGGCGGAGATGCTCACGCACCGCGCCATGCACGACCCGCTCACCGGTCTGGCGAACCGCACGCTGCTGCAGGAGGTGCTGCAGGCCGCGCTCGCCCAGCCGGGTGCGGTCGACCGGATCGCCGTGCTCGCGTGCGACCTCGACGGGTTCAAGGCGATCAACGACCGGTACGGGCACGCGGCCGGTGACGACATCCTCGTCCACGTCGGGGGCGTGCTGCGGGCTGCCTCGGCCGGCAACGGGACCGTGGCGCGGCTCGGCGGCGACGAGTTCGTCGTGGTGGTGCAGGACGTGCACGCGGCCAAGGCTGTGTTCGAGGTCGCCAACGAGATCCACTCGGGGCTCTCCGAGCCGGTACGGGTGGGTCGCCGGCGACTCGGCGTGCGGGCGAGCATCGGGGTCGCGCTCGCGGAGCCGCACCTCGTCGAGGCCGGTGCACCCACGCTCCTGGCCGCTGCGGACGCCGCGCTCTACCGCGCGAAGCAGAGCGGCCGCGGACGGACCGAGGTGTACGACACGTCGATGGAGCTCGCCGCCCCCTCCAACGTGCACCGCGAGCTGGTGCACGCCATCGAGAGCGGACAGATGGTCGTGCACTACCAGCCGATCGTCGACCTGTCCGACGCCCGGGTCGTCGGCTACGAGGCGCTCGTGCGGTGGCAGCACCCCCACCGCGGCCTGCTGCTGCCCGGGGCGTTCCTGTCCCAGGTGCAGGACGCAGGTGCCTCGGTGCTGCTCGGGCAGCTGGTCGCGACTCGGGTCGTCGAGTTCCTCGCGACGCACGCGGACGACGGCCGGTGGGTCTCCGTGAACGTCTCGGCGGACCAGCTCGGGGACTCGGAGCTGGCCACGCGTCTGCTCCAGGACCTGTCGCGGCACCGGGTGACGGCCGGCCGGCTGGTCCTGGAGCTGACCGAGTCGTCCCTGGTCGCCTCCGGTACGCGGATCCGGCACGAGCTCACGCAGCTCTCGGCGGCCGGCGTCCCGATCCTGCTCGACGACTTCGGCACGGGCGTCTCACCGCTGTCCTACCTGCGGGACCTGCCGGTCGCGGGCGTCAAGCTCGACATGTCGTTCACGTCCGGCATCCCGCACGACCCGACGGCCGGGAAGGTCGTGCGCGCGCTCGGGGCGTTGGCCCGTGAGCTGGCGATGGTGACCATCGCGGAGGGCATCGAGAACGAGGAGCAGGCGGACTTCCTGCGGCGCAACGGGTGGCGGTACGGCCAGGGATGGCTGTACGGGGGTGCGCGGCCCGTGGAGTGAGCGCACGCCACGCCCGACGACCCGTGCGTTCGGCCGGTGCGGTCAGCGCGTGCGGGGCAGCACGACGGGTGCCGGCCCCGTCGCGAGCACGGGCGTCGTGCGCTCCTCGGCGGCGTCGCCGGCCGCCGCCCGGACCAGCTCGAGCCGACGCGCGATCTCGGCGGCACCGAGCGTGGCGGTGCCTTCGGGGAGGTCGACGAGTGCGTGCACGCGGTGCCCGCCCTGCCGGTCGACGGTGATCGGCGTCCACTGCACGCCGGTGACCCGTGCCGGACCGGCCGTCGCGTCTCCCGGCCCACGCCCCGGCAGCACGATCTGCGCGGCCAGCAGCAGGCCCGACGCGGTCTGCGCGACGCAGCACGCGTCGTCCTGGTTCGACACGTAGTTGCCCAGGCCGTACGCGACCCACATGCCGTGGCCGCCGGGACCGCCGGCGAGGTGCTCCACGGGCTGCGGCACGTGCGCGTGGTGCCCGATGACGAGGTCCACCGCGCCGGACTCCGCGAGCTTCTGCGCCAGCTCCCGCTGTCCCTCGGTCGGTGCCGTGCGGTACTCCGAGCCCCAGTGGAGGCTGACGAGCACCACGTCCGCGCCCGCTGCACGGGCACCCGTCGCGCGGCGGACGAGGTCGTCGCCGTCCAGGAGCTGGACGGACCAGGGCTTGTCCGCGTCGACGGGCATCCCGTTGGTCCCGTAGGTGGCGGCCAGGTGGGCGACAGTGACGGTGCGCCCCGCTCGTTCGAGGCGGTAGAGCTGCGGCTGCGCGTCCTCGGTGGCCGAGCGCGCGGTCCCCACATGGCCGAGCCCGGCGGCGTCGAGCGCGTCGAGCGTCGCGCCGACTCCCTTCCACCCGCGGTCGACGGAGTGGTTCGACGCGGTCGAGCAGCCGTCCCAGCCCTGGTCGGCGAGGCCGCCGGCGAGCTGCGCCGGTGCTCCGAAGACGGGGTAGCCCGAGGGGGCCGACCCCTGCGGGGCGACCGGGACCTCCAGATGGCACAGCGCGAGGTCGGCCTGCTCCACCCACGGGTCGAGCGGGTCGAGCAGTCGGCCGAAGTCGTAACCCTCGCCGTCGCGCGCGGAGCGCAGCACGGGCATGTGAGGGAGCACGTCGCCGGCTGCGACGACGTTGAGCTCGACGTCGGGTTCCGGTGTGCTCTCGGCCGTGGGGCTCGGGACGGACGGTGGCGTGGAGGTGTACGCGCCTGCCACGGCAGGGGCGGGCGGGAGCGGGGCCTGTCGGGAGGTCGTCCCGAAGGCCCCGGCGGCACCGACCGAACCGACCAGGACGAGGCCCGTCAGGGCACCGGCGACCGCGACCGGGAGAACCGGCCGGTGCGGGTCGCGGGCATGTCGAGGCACGCCCGGGAGGATAGTCGGTCATCCGTCCAGGTGAATGCCGCCGGACGGGTGGTGCTGCGAGCGAAGCGGAGCGCGGTCGGGCGTCCCCGCCGCGGACCGTAGGCTGTGCGGGTGGTTCACGACGCTCCCTCCGTGTGGAACCCGGCCAACGTCGTCACGGCCCTGCGGATCGCCGTCGTGCCGGTCTTCGCCCTGGCCCTGCTCCACGACGGCGGGCACACCGTCGGGGGCCGACTGCTGGCGACCGCCCTGTTCGTCGCCGCTGCCGCGACCGACCGGCTCGACGGCTGGCTCGCCCGACGCTCCGGCCAGGTCACCGACCTGGGCAAGCTCCTGGACCCGATCGCGGACAAGCTGCTCATCGGCAGCGGGCTCGTGCTGCTGTCGTGGCTCGGGGACCTGTGGTGGGCGGTCACGGTCGTCGTCCTGGTCCGCGAGCTCGGCATCACCGTGATGCGGTTCTTCCTGCTGCGGTACGTGGTCCTGCCGGCGTCACGCGGCGGCAAGCTCAAGACCGTGCTGCAGGCCGTCGCGATCTCGCTCTACCTGTTGCCGCTGGCGCACCTGCCCGGGTTCGTCTCCGTGGTCGCCGCGGTGGTCATGGGGGTCGCCGTCGTCGTGACCGTCGTGACCGGGCTGGACTACGTGCGCGACGCCGTCCGGATCCGACGGGCCGCCGGGCTGCCGCCGGCCGCAGGGTTGTGAGCGCGGCGCGGGACGTCGCGGCGGGGCTGCTGGCCGCCCTCGCGCGCCGGGGGTGGACGCTCGCGGTGGCCGAGTCGCTCACGGGCGGGCTGGTCACGGCGACCCTCGTGGAGGTCCCGGGTGCCTCGGCCGTGCTGCGTGGGGGTGTCGTCGCGTACGCGACGGACCTCAAGCACTCGGTCCTCGGGGTCGACGCCGGGCTGCTCGAGCGACGGGGAGCGGTCGACCCGGACGTGGCGTCGGCGATGGCCACCGGCGTGCGGCGACGGCTGGGTGCCGACGTGGGGCTCGCGACCACGGGCGTCGCCGGGCCCGACCCGCAGGACGGGCACGCTCCCGGGACGGTCCACGTGGCGGTGGCCACGCCTGCATCGGTGCTGGTCCGGAGCCTGGAGCTGCCCGGCGACCGGGCGGCCGTGCGCGCGGCGGCGTGCGCGTGCGCCCTGGCCCTCGCCGTCGACGCCCTCGCCGACGACGCGTGACACCATGCCGTTCGCCGCGGCGACCGACCTGCTGGGGAACACGTGGCGGTGCGGTCGCGTTGGGGACTGTGTGACGACGACCCGACCGCCGGTGCGCGGGACAGGAGCACGCGTGGGCGGTGCGAGGTACGGTGGACGTCTCCCGGCTGCACGGCCGGGGGCAGCAGGTTCGACGGTCCCGCGGGGGGCGGGTCCGTCAGCTGACCGAGGACACGACGTGAGGGGAGGAGCCCGGATGGTCGTTCTACGACGAGAGATCGGCGACGTCCTGCGAGACGCGCGCCAGCGCCAGGGGCGGACCCTTCGAGAGGTCTCCTCGGCGGCCCGCGTGTCGTTGGGCTACCTCAGCGAGGTCGAGCGCGGGCAGAAGGAAGCGTCGTCGGAGCTGCTGAGCAGCATCTGCGACGCCTTGGACGTCCCGCTGTCGCTCGTGCTGCGCGAGGTGAGCGATCGCGTCGCAGTGGCCGAGGGGCTGCTGATCCCGGACACGGTCCCGGCGGACCTCACCGTCGCTGCGGGGCTGGGCATCGACCGCGCCATCGGGGGCGACGCCGGATGGGCGATGCCCCGCTCGGAGCTCGCACCGGTCGGCTGAGCCGAGCGGTCGGTCACCACCCGTGGCGATGCGCTCAGCGTCGGCCGCGCACCTGGCAGCCGGGGCACCAGTACACCTGGCGCTGCGTCGGGGGAGCGCCGACGTCGCCGCGCGCCACCTGGGCGCCGCAACGGGTGCACGCGCGGCCCGCGCGGCCGTACACGGCCGACGACGGCCTGCCGGTCGCGACGGACGCCCGTAGCAGCGCGCGCGCCGAGCGCAGGACCTCGTCGGCGTCGACGACGTCGTCGGCGCGGGCCCAGGGCCACCAGCCGCGTGCGAACAGCGACTCCGCCATGAAGATGGTCCCGATCCCGACCACGACGCGCTGGTCGAGGAGCACCTCCGCGACCGGCCGGGAACCCTGCGTCGCCCAGCGACGCAGCGCCTCCTCGATGCCGGGCGTCGGCAGGTCCAGCACGGGCGGGCCGGCCCACGGCACGCCGGGCGTGGTGTCGAAGTCACCGTCGAGCACGTCCGGTCCCAGGTGCCCGAGAAGCGTGCGCTCGGCGCTCGTGCGGACCACGTCCAGCATGCCGAGCTGGTACCCGAGCGCCGTCCACCGTTCGTCGCCCAGCACGGCGCGGACCTGGGGCGACCGCGCCGCCGCGCGCTGCGCGGTCGTGGGGACCAGACGCCACGTCCCGTCCATCCGCAGGTGCGTGTGGAGCGTGCGCCCGTCGTCGAAGCGGGTCAGCAGGTGCTTGCCGTAGGGACGCGTCCCGAGCACCGTCCTGCCGGTGAGGTCGACGGTCGCGGCGGTCGGCCACCGCAGGTCGGCGCGGACGAGGCGGCGTCCGGCGAGCGCGCGGTCGAGGTGCGCGGCCGTGCGGCGCAGCACGTCACCCTCGGGCACCGCACCTCCCCGTCACGACGCCTGCAGGCGCAGGCCGCGCGGCGTGGTGAGGAACCCGGCGGCCGTCAGCGCGGTCGCGACCGGTGACCCGAGCACCTCGGAGGACAGCACCTGCGCACCGTCGATGCGTTCGACCGTCAGGCGCCCGAGGTGGCGGGCCCGCGTGGTGCTCGCGAGCGCGGACGCCGCAGCGGTGAGCACGACCGGGTCGTCGCTGAACGTCAGCAGCGTGCGGCCCCCGCGTTCGAGGTACATCGCGAGCGCGCCGTCGACGAGCGTGACCACGGCTCCCGCCTTGCGGCCGGGACGATGGCCGGACCCGTCGCGGCCCTCGGGAGGATCGGGCCACGCGAGCGCGGCCCCGTAGGGGTTGGCGGGGTCCGTCGCGGCGAGCACGACGACCCACGGGTCGTCCTGCGACGACGAGCGGGCAGGCATCTGCGCCGACCACGGCGCCGGTCCGGACGGTGCTCCCCACGCGGGTGGGGGTACGTCCTGCCACGGCAGGTGCGGGCCGGACGGCGCCGTGTCCCGGCGGTCCGCCGCGCGCTCGCGGGACCGCTCGACGACCTCCGCGTCGGTGCGGAGCCGGTCCACCGCGCCCGGCAGCGCGAACTGTGACCCCCCGAGCCGCTCGACGAAGTAACCGCGGCGCACCTGCCCCGACTGCTCGAGAGCGGCGAGCACCCGGTACACGCCGGCGAACCGCCCCCCGATGCCCTCGGCGGGCGCCACGGCCCGCGTCAGCACCCCGTGCCGGTCGAGCAGCTGTGCGGCGAGGGCGTGCGCACGGACGGTGACGTCCGGCTCGCGCGCCGGCAGCAGGGACCACCGGCCGGCCCCTGGTCCGGACGTCGTGCCGGTCGCGCGCGCGAGGCCGCCGTCACGCGCGGACGCCGGCAGCCCGAGCCGTCCGCCCGCGCGCAGCCCGAGCCGCGGCCGCATCGGCCGGCCCCGTGCCGGGGTGCTGCGGGTGCGGTGCGCCGTGGGACCGCCCGCGAGCCACGCACGCAGCGGGCCCAGCCCGTCGTTCGTGACCCGGCCTGCCCACACCAGGTCCCACAGCGCGGTGAGCACGCCCGGGCCGTCGGGCGGCGCGTCCTCGTCCAGCCACACCGCGGCCACGCGGTCGACGAGCGCACCCAGGAACCACGCCCCTCCGCCCTCGAGCGCGGTCAGCACGGCGCGGTGGACACGGTCGGCTGCCGGTGCGTCGGGGTCGTCGAGGTCCGGCACGGGTGCCAGCGTCAGGTCGGCGACGGCCGCCGGGTGCAGCGACACCAGACCGTCGTGCCCGGCCAGCGGCGCGTGGCCCGCCCACAGCACCTCGCCGGCCGCCGTCAGCTCGTCGAGCATCCCGGGGACGTAGTCGGGGACGCGGGCGGGAAGGACGTGCGACTCGAGCGCGGAGGCGGGCACCGCGAAGCCGGCGAGCTGCTCGACCGCCCGTGCCACCGCGTCGACGCCGCGCAGCCCGCTCGGGCGGCGGCCGACGACCTGCACGCCCTGCCACAGCGGCAGGAAGACGCCCAGCGCCTGCGGGTCGACGGGCTCGACCTGGGCGCGCAGGGCTGCGAGCGACCGCTGGCGCAGCCGGCGCAGGACGTCGGCGTCGCAGAACTCGTCACCGGTGCCCCCGAGCACGTCGGGGCGCAGCCGGCCCTGCACCAGCACGCGGGACGCCTCGAGGCGGCGCAGCACGTCGGTGACCACCGCGATCCCGAGCCCGAACCGGGCGGCCGCCTGTGCCGCCGGGAACGGGCCGCGCGTGCGGGCGTGCCGGCGCAGCAGGTCGGCGAGCGGGTCGGGCAGCACCTCGGTGAACACCTCGGGGACGCCCACGGGCAGCGCGACCCCGAGCGCGTCACGCAGCCGCCCCGCGTCCTCGACGGCCGCCCACTGCTCGGCCCGGTCGGCCGGGACACCCGCGAGGCGCACCCGGATCGCGCGCCGGGCGGCCGCGAGCTCCTCGAGCCAGTCGGGGACGGCGTCGCGCACGTCGGGTCGGGCGCGCGCCGCGACCTCCGGCGCCGTGAGCGGGCCGTGCCGCCGCAGCACGTCCGCGACCTGCTCGAGCGATCCCGCCTGGCGGTCCGGCGCGGTGCCGGCCAGCTCGGCCTCCGTGCGCTCGACCGCCTCGGGGTCCAGGAGGTCCGCGAGCTGCGACTCGCCCCCCGTGCCCAGCAGCTCCGCCAGCAGGGTCGGGTCGAGCGTGAGGGCGGCGGCACGGCGCTCCGCGAGCGGGGCATCACCCTCGTACAGGAACTGGGCGGTGTACCCGAACAGCAGCGACTGGGCGAAGGGTGACGGGTGCGGCGTCGTCACCTCGACCACGCGCACCCGGCCGGTGACGACGTCCCGCATGAGCCCGATGAGCGCCTCGGTGTCGAAGTCGTCCTGCAGGCACTCGCGCACGGCCTCCAGGAGGATGGGGAAGTCGGGGAAGCGGGCGGCCACCTCGAGCAGCTGGGCTGCGCGCTGCCGCTGCTGCCACAGCGGCTGGCGACGGTCGGGGCGCCGGCGGGGCAGCAGCAGTGCGCGGCCGGCCGCCTCCCGGAACCGCGCCGCGAACATCGCGGACGCGCCGAGCTCGTCACGGACGGACGCCAGCACCTCGTCCGGGTCGATCAGGAGGTCCTCGAGCGTGAGCCGCGGACCGGCGGCCGCACCGGGATCGTCGCCCCAGGCCTCGTCCGCAGCCTCGTCCAGGACGTCCGGCAGGCGCAGCACGATGCCGTCGTCGGCGTGCATGGCCGCGGCGTCGACCCCGTACCGCTCCCGCAGGCGTGCGGCCAGCACGAGGGCCCAGGGTGCGTGGACCCGCGCCCCGTAGGGCGAGTGCAGCACGATGCGCCAGTCGCCCAGCTCGTCGCGGAACCGCTCGACGACGACGACCGCGTCGCTCGGCAGCTGACCGGTCGCCTCCTGCTGGTCGCCCAGGTACGCGAGCAGGTTGTCGGCCGCCCAGGGATCCAGCCCGGCGGCCTCGACGCGCGCCCGCGCAGCCGCGGGGGGCAGGGCGGCCACCTCCCGGACCCAGGCGCCCACGGCACGACCCAGCTCGGCCGGACGTCCCGGCGCGTCGCCCTTCCAGAACGGCAGCCGGCCCGGGACGCCGGGCGCGGGCGTGACCAGCACGCGGTCGGGCGTGATGTCCTCGATGCGCCAGGTGCTCGACCCCAGCGTGAACGTGTCGCCGACGCGCGACTCGTAGACCATCTCCTCGTCGAGCTCGCCGACCCGCTTGCCGCCCCGGACCCGGCCCCCCGAGCGCTCGGCGTCCGTGGGGACGTCGCTCGTCTCGCCCCCGCCCGCGAGGAACACCCCGAAGAGGCCGCGGTCCGGGATGGTGCCGCCGCTCGTCACGGCGAGACGCAGGGCGCCGGGCCTGCCCGAGATCACGTCGGACACGCGGTCCCACACGACGCGCGGCCGCAGCTCGGCAAAGTCCTCGGACGGGTACCGGCCCGCGAGCATGTCGAGCACCGCGTGCAGCGTCGCGTCACCCAGGCTCGCGAACGGCGCCGCGCGCCGGACCACGCGGGCGAGGTCCTCGACGGGCCAGTCGTCGACCGCCGCCATCGCGACCACCTGCTGCGCGAGGACGTCGAGCGGGTTCGCCGGGACGGCCAGCGCCTCGAGCTCGCCCGTGCGCATCCGCTGGGCCGTCACCGCCGCCGGCACCAGCTCCCCGCGGTACGTCGGGAACACGACGCCGCGCGACACCGCCCCGACCTGGTGCCCTGCGCGCCCGACGCGCTGGAGCCCGCTGGCGACCGACGGCGGTGAGCCCACCTGGACGACCAGGTCGAGTGCACCCATGTCGATCCCGAGCTCGAGCGAGCTCGTCGCGACCACCGCGGGCAGACGACCCGCCTTGAGCTCGGACTCCGTCCGGGTCCGCTCGGCACGGCTCATCGACCCGTGGTGCGCTCGGGCGACGATCGTCGTGGCGTCGCGCGTGTCGACGCCCGCGGCCGTGCCCGACTGGCCGGGCACGGCCGCGGCCCGGACCGTGCCGGGGTCGGGAGGCTCGGCACCCTGCCGCTCCGCCCAGACCTCGTTGATGCGCGCCGTGAGCCGCTCGGCCCCGCGCCGGGAGTTGGTGAAGACCAGCGTCGAGCGGTGACCCGCCACCAGGTCCACCACCCGCTCCTCGACGTGCGGCCAGATCGACGCGCGCGGCCGCTCGGCGTCGGGCAGGACCGGGGCCGCCGCACCGGGGTCCGGCGCACCGAAGCCGGCGAGATCGGGGTCGATGCCGGGGCCCCCGTAGCGGTTGACCGTGCCGGGTGTCGTGCCGCCCGCACCCGGCCGCGCTGCGGCGGCGAGGTCGCCCAGGTCCGGCACGGGGACCACGACCTCGACCTCGATGACCTTCTGCGACGGCGGCTGCACGACGACCACCGGCCGCCCGCCGTCCGCCGGGGTACGTGCCCCGCCGAGGAACGCCGCGACCGCGTCGACGGGGCGCACGGTCGCCGACAGACCGACGCGCTGCGCCGGGCCCGGTCCGCCCTCGGCCTCGAGCAGCGCGTCCAGACGCTCGAGGCTCACGGCGAGGTGCGCACCACGCTTCGTGCCCGCGACGGCGTGGATCTCGTCGACGATCACGGTGCGGACGCCTGCCAGGCCGCGCCGCGCCCCCGACGTCAGGACCAGGTAGAGGGACTCGGGCGTCGTGATGAGCACGTCCGGGGGCGTCGTCGCGAACGCGCGCCGCTCCGCGGGGGGCGTGTCACCCGTGCGGATGCCGACCGTGACCTCCGGCAGGGTCGAGCCGAGCCGGGTCGCCGCCTGCCGGATGCCCACCAACGGGGAGCGCAGGTTGCGCTCGACGTCCGTGGCGAGCGCCTTCAGGGGGGAGACGTAGACCACACGGCACCGGCTCGCCGGGTCGGGCGGGGCCTGTCCCGTCAGCAGCCCGTCGAGGGCCCACAGGAAGGCGGCGAGCGTCTTGCCCGACCCGGTGGGGGCAACGACCAGGGCGTGGTCGCCGCCGGAGACCGCCTCCCACGCGCCGGCCTGCGCCGCGGTGGGTGCGTCGAACGCCCCCGTGAACCACGTCCGGGTCGGGTCGGAGAAGCGGTCGAGCACCACCGGGCCATTGTGTCGGCAGGGACCGACACGCGCGCGGCGCCCCCGCCGGTGGCAGGCTGGGTCCGTGAGGAACCGCGAGCTTGCCGACCTTGTCGCCGACGTCCTCGGCCCCGTCGAGGGCCGGCTGCTGCTCGAGGAGCTCGTCATCGGCGACCTCGGTCACCGCACCGGTGCCCAGGCCCTCGCGGACGGCGTCGAGCCGCGGGTCGTGTGGCACGCGCTGTGCGACGCGCTCGGTATCCCGGACACCGCCCGCTGGGGGACGGACCAGCACCGGCAGGCGCCGCCGCGGCCCGGGCGCTGACGTCGATGACCGGCGTCGCCCCGGCGCCGGAGGGCGCCGGTGACACGGACGGAGACCGCCGGAGCGCGCAGCGGTCGGCCCGCGGGCGCTGGCTGCCGCGCGCGGGCGACGTCTCCGACGCCCTCGTCTCGCTCGTCGTCACAGCCCTCGGCCTGGCTGCCGCGATCGCCCTGGTCGACGGCGTCACGCTGACCACACCGTGGGCGGTGGTGCTCGTGGCGCTCGCCGTCGGGCTCGGGGACCTCGTGCTGCGCGCCCCGCTGCGGCTGCTCGCGACAGCCGCCGGTGCCGGGGGGGCGTTGATCGCCGGCGTGGCCGCCCAGGTGCTCGTGACGTGGCTCGCGCTGCGCATCGTGCCGGGCGTCACCCTGGCCTCCGGGTGGTCGGTCGTGTGGGTGCTCCTCCTCGCCTCCGTGGTGATGGCCGTCGGCCGGTGGGTGTGGGGCTCCAGCGACAACGAGTACGTCGTCGCGGACGTCGTGCGGCGCGCACGTCGCCACACCCGGGGGGTCGCCGCGGAGGGAGCCGCGCGACCGCCCGGGCTGCTCGTGGTCCAGCTCGACGGCGTGAGCGCGCCCGTCCTCGACCAGGCCGTGGACGCGGGTCTGGTGCCGACGATGCAGCGGTGGGTCGAGCAGGGCACGCACCGCGTCGAGCCCTGGTGGTCGACCGTCCCCTCGACGACGCCGGCCGCGCAGGCGGGCCTGCTGCACGGCGCGGCTGACCGGATCCCCGCGTTCCGGTGGTGGGACCGCGGCCTGGGCCGCCTGGTGGTGACGAACCACCCGGACGACGCGGCGCTGGTCGAGGAGCGGCTCAGCGACGGGCACGGTCTGCTCTCCGGTGGTGGGACGGCCGTCGCCACCATGTTCTCGGGTGACGCGTCGTCGGCGTTCCTCGTGATGAGCCGGGGCCGTCGGCACGGGCTCGGCCCGGGCGCGGGCTACGCGCGGGTGTTCGCGCGGCCCTTCGTGCTCGCCCGTGCGGTGGTCCTCACGGTGGGGGAGGTCGTCAAGGAGCTCTACCAGGCCCGTCGCCAGGCGGTCCACGACGTGCGTCCGCGGGTGCCGCGCGGCGGGTGGTACGTCGTGCTCCGTGCAGTGAGCAACGTGCTGCTGCGCGACCTCGCCACGTCGCTCGTCGCCGACGCGCTCGTGCGCGGTGACCCGACGGTGTTCGTCGACCTCGTCGACTACGACGAGGTCGCGCACCACGCGGGGCCGACGCGACCCGAGTCGCTGCGCTCCCTCGAGGGGCTCGACCAGGTGCTGCGCATCCTGGAGGAGGTGGCGAGGATCGCGCCGCGGGCCTACGACCTCGTCGTGCTCTCGGACCACGGGCAGACGCTCGGCGCCACCTTCGAGCAGGTCGAGGGGCGCTCGTTGCTGGACACCGTGCGGGCGCTCATGGCGGACCCGGACGCCGAGGGCCTGCAGAGCACCGACGGTGAGCAGTGGGGCCCGGTCAACGCGCTGCTCACGGGTGTCCTGGGCCGACCCGGTGACCGTGTCGTGCTCGGCCCGGACGCGGGGACGGACCGGCGGCGCGGACGCTCGCGCCGCGAGGAGGGCGTCCCGCGCGTCCGCGAGCACGGCCGAGCCCACCCGGCGGCGGGGGACGTGCCGGACGTCGTGGTCGTCGGCTCCGGGAACCTGGGCCTCGTCTGGTTCCCCGACGCGCCGGGCAGGATGCTCCTGGAGGAGCTCCAGGAGCGGTGGCCCGGCCTCGTCCCGGGCCTCGCCGCCCGACCCGCCGTCGGCGTCGTCGTCGTCGACTCCCGCACGCGCGGGCTCGTCGCGGTCGGGGCACGCGGCTTGCGGCTCCTGGAGGCGGACGGCGACGTCGTCGAGGGGGAGGACCCCCTCGCGCCGTACCCGGCGCGGGCGCGCGCCGACCTGACGCGCGCGGCGCGGTTGGCGGACACGGGCGACCTGCTCCTCGTCTCCGCGGTCGGCCCGCGGGACGACGTGCACGCGTTCGAGGGTCAGGTCGGCTCCCACGGCGGCCTGGGCGGGGCGCAGAACCTCGCGTTCCTGCTGCACCCGGCGGACCTCGTCGTCGACGACGCGCGGCGCGAGGAGGTCGGCGGGCACCGGATGCTCGTCGGGCCGGACGCCGTGCACGCGCAGCTCGTGGCGTGGCTCGTCGAGCGCGGTGTGCGGCCCGGGGTCGTGGCGGCACGGCGGGTCCGGGAGGACGTGTGAGCGTGCGGGTGTGCTGGCTCGGGCACGCGACCGTCGTGCTCGACGTCGGCGGGGTGCGGATGGTGACCGATCCGCTGCTGCGGCGGCACGCGGGCCTGCTGCGTCGACGCGGCGGGGTGGCGCCGCGCACGTCGGACTGGCGCGGCGCGGACGCGGCGCTCGTGTCGCACCTGCACCACGACCACGCCGAGCTCGGGTCGCTGCGCAAGCTCGGCCCCGTGCCCGTGCTGGCGGCGCCGTCGAGCGCGCACTGGCTCAGCGAGAACGGCCTGCGTGGCGTGGGCGTCGCGCCGGGGGAGTGGTGCACGGTCACGGGCGCGACGGGAGGGACGGCCCGGGTGCGGACGGTGCCGGCGGAGCACGGTCACCGTCCGATGCCGCACCGGCCCAACGCCGCGACGGGGTTCGTCGTGCGGGGAGGCGGCCTCACCGTGTGGTTCGCGGGCGACACGGGCCCATTCCCCGGCCTTGCCCGGGTGCCGGAGCTCGCCGGGGCGGCCGTCGACCTGGCGCTGGTGCCGGTCGGCGGGTGGGGCCCGCGACTCTCCGGCGGGCACCTGGACCCGGTGGAGGCCGCACGCGTGTGCGCGCTGGTCGGGGCTCGCGTCGCGGTGCCCGTGCACTGGGGGACGCTGCACGCGCCGGCGTCGCGGCGCCTGCCGCCCGGCTGGATGGACCGGGCGGGCCCGGCCTTCGAGGCGGCCGTGCACCGCTTCGCACCGGAGGTGCGACCGTGCGTGCTGCGCCCGGGCGGTGCGGTCGTCGTCGCGGCGACCGGCGAGGTGGACGGCGCGTGACGACACGCGCGTGACGGCACGCGCGTGTCGTGGCGCGTGATCGAACACGTGTTCGGGTAGCGTGGCCCACGGTGACACGGTCGAACCGACCACAGCCCCGCCCGGCGACGAGCCGGTCCACGGGTCCGTGCGAGGTCCGGTCGCGATGTCGGTGGTCGGGCATAGCGTCACCGCGACAAGACCAGCCCCCGCAGGCGCAGCACGACGCTGCACGAGACGACGAGGTGGACCCCATGGCCGCTGCTCCGGACCGCTCCAAGGCCCTCGAGGCCGCACTCAGCCAGATCGACCGCCAGTTCGGCAAGGGATCGGTCATGCGTCTCGGCGACGAGGGCCGCGCCCCCGTCGAGGTGATCCCGACCGGCTCCATCGCCCTGGACGTGGCGCTCGGGATCGGCGGCCTGCCGCGCGGCCGGGTCGTCGAGGTGTACGGACCCGAGTCCTCCGGCAAGACCACCGTCGCGCTGCACGCCGTCGCGAACGCCCAGAAGGCCGGCGGCATCGCGGCGTTCATCGACGCCGAGCACGCGCTCGACCCCGAGTACGCGAAGAAGCTGGGGGTCGACACCGACGCCCTCCTCGTGTCGCAGCCGGACAACGGCGAGCAGGCACTCGAGATCATGGACACGCTGATCCGCTCGGGCGCGATCGACATCATCGTCATCGACTCCGTCGCGGCGCTCGTGCCCAAGGCGGAGATCGAGGGCGAGATGGGCGACTCGCACGTGGGTCTGCAGGCGCGGCTCATGTCGCAGGCGCTGCGCAAGATCACGGGCGCGCTCAACGCCTCGGGCACGACCGCGATCTTCATCAACCAGCTGCGCGAGAAGATCGGCGTGTTCTTCGGCAGCCCCGAGACCACCACCGGTGGCAAGGCGCTGAAGTTCTACGCGTCGGTCCGCATGGACATCCGCCGCATCGAGACCCTCAAGGAGGGCACCGAGGCGGTCGGCAACCGCACGCGCGTCAAGGTCGTGAAGAACAAGATGGCCCCGCCCTTCAAGCAGGCCGAGTTCGACATCCTGTACGGCGTGGGCATCTCCCGCGAGGGGTCGCTCATCGACATGGGCGTGGAGCACGGCTTCGTCCGCAAGTCGGGTGCGTGGTTCACGTACGAGGGCGACCAGCTGGGGCAGGGCAAGGAGAACGCCCGCAAGTTCCTGCGCGACAACCCCGACCTCGCGAACGAGCTCGACAAGAAGATCCTCGAGAAGCTCGGCATCGGTGCGAAGGTCGACGCTCCCGCCGACGCCCCGGCCCCGGTCGACTTCTGACAGGCGTGGCAGACCGTACCGGCCGGCCCGCGGCACGTCGCCGCGGCCGGTCGGCTCCGGAGCCGCCGGACGGTGGTTCGGCAGCGCACGACGCCGAACCCGATCCTGAGTCCCTGGCCCGGGCGATCGTCCTGCGCCGCCTGGCGGCTGCGGCGCAGTCGCGCGGGCAGCTGGCCGACGCGCTCGCCCGTCGCGACGTCCCCTCGGACGTCGCGACGCGGGTGCTCGACCGGTTCACCGAGGTCGGGCTCATCGACGACCAGGAGTACGCGCGGATGTTCGTCCGGTCGCGGCACGCCGAGCGCGGTCTGTCCCGTCGCGCGCTGGGTGTCGAGCTGCGGCGCAAGGGGATCGACGACGAGACGGCGGCGGTCGCACTCGAGGACGTCGACGACGCCGACGAGGAGCAGGCGGCTCGTGAGCTCGTCCGGCGTCGGCTGCGCACCACCGCAGGCCTCGAGACAGCGGTGCGCATCCGGCGCATCTACGGTGCGCTGGGCCGCAAGGGCTACTCGGCCGGCCTCGTCGCCCGCATCGTCCGCGAGGAACTGGCCTCCGAGGACGTTGACGACGAGTCCCTGGGCGACCTCGAGGTCTGACGTCCAGGCGGAGGGTCGGGCGGCAGGTCGGGCCGCTGCTGCATGCCCAGGGGTGTGACGGCGTGGCGGAGATCGGGCGGCAGGTGCCGGTCGATCGACGGCGACCGCCCCCGACGTCGCACGGCCCGGCGAGGTCGGCGGGCGCCCGGCCGGGCGCGGCGAGGCGGTTCCGCCCCGGTGAGCGGTGACAATGGTGGTGTGGCGTCCGCCCAGGACGTCCCCGTCAGGAGGTCCTGTGGAGCCGGGTCCGATCGCCACCGTCGTGGGACTGCTCGGTGCGTGCCTCGTCGCACTCATCCTGGTGCTCACCGCCCGCCGCGAGGCCGACCAGCACCGCCGTGGCGCCACCGAGGACGTCGCGCGGATCCGTGACGACGCGCGGGCGATGCTCGCCGACGCCGAGAGGCGCGAGCGACGGGTCGCAGACCGGGAGCGCGAGCTCGCTGCCGAACGTGGCGAGCTGGCCGATCTCGAGCGGCGGGCCCGCAGCGAGGCGGAGACTCTCGCCGAGCTGAGGCGAGCAGGCGCCCGTGAGCTCGACAAGGCCGAACGCGCCGCGGCCCGGACGCTGGCCGACGCCGAACGTGCGGCGAACGAGCGGCTCGCCGACGCACGCGAGCAGGCGCGCGCCGAGCTGGAGTCGGTCAGCGGCCTCACCCACGACGAGGCCCTGGCCGAGCTGACCCGGCGCATCACGGACCAGGCGGTCGCTGCCGCGGCCGCCCAGGTGCGGCGCGCCGAGGCCCAGGCACGACGCACCGCCGAGGCCCGGGCGCGGCGCATCGTCGCGACCGCCGTGCAGCGCGTGGCCGTGCCCACGAGTGCTCAACCCGTCGTGTCGATCCTGCCGCTGCCCTCGGACGAGATGAAGGGCCGCATCATCGGCAAGGAAGGGCGCAACATCCGCCACTTCGAGGCACTCACCGGGGTCAACGTCCTGGTGGACGAGACGCCCGACACGGTGGTGCTGTCCTGCTTCGACGCCGAGCGCCGCGAGGTCGCCCAGGTCGCACTCGAGGCGCTCATGGCAGACGGGCGCATCCACCCGCAGCGCATCGAGGCCGCCTACGCCGAGGCCCTCGCAGGAGCGGACGACCGCCACGACGCCGCCGGGCACGACGCCACCGAGCGAGCAGGGATCGACGGGCTGCACGCGGAGCTCGTCCGCACGATGGGCCGCCTGCGGCTGCGGTCCTCCTACGGCCAGAACGTGCTCGAGCACCTCGTCGAGAGCGCGCAGATCGCGGCCGGGATCGCGGCGGAGGTCGGCGCCGACGTCACGGTCGCGCGTCGGGGCGCCTTCCTGCACGACGTGGGCAAGGCGCTCACCGGCGACGTACCGGGGACGCACGCGGCGGTCGGCGCCGACCTGGCACGTCGGCTGGGTGAGTCCGACGCCGTCGTCAACGCGATCGCTGCGCACCACGACGAGGTGCCCGCGACGACCGTCGAGGCGGTCCTCGTCCAGGCGGCCGACGCGATCTCGGCGGCACGGCCCGGTGCGCGCCGCCAGGAGATCGACCAGTACGTCGAGCGGATGGGTGAGCTCGAGGCGCTCGTCGCGGCCCACGACGGTGTCCGGCGGGCGCTCGCGATGGCGGCGGGCCGCGAGGTGCGCGTCGTCGTCGAGCCCGACGAGGTGGACGACCGCGCACTGCCGCAGCTCGCGTCGTCGATCGCCAAGCACATCGAGGCCGACCTGACGTACCCGGGGGAGATCCGGGTGACGGTCGTCCGCGAGCTGCGGGCGAGTGCGACCGCCGGCTGAGACCCGTCTAGCGGTCCGCGCCGGTGGCCACCACGAGCGGAGGCGCCTCGGCCTTCGCGGCGCCTGCGGTGAGCCGCCCCACCCGGGAGGCGAGCCGCTGCGCGAACGACGTCAGCGCGTAGTTGATGACGATGAACACGAGCGCGGCGACGAGCAGCGACTGCAGGATGTTGCCGTTGCCCGACCCGAAGCGTCGGGAGGCGTCCAGCAGCTCCGGGTACGTGATGATCGCGCCGAGCGCCGTGTCCTTGAGGATGACGACCAGCTGCGAGGCGATGGCCGGGAGCATCGCGATCAGCGCCTGCGGCACCTCGACGAGGCGCAGCGACTGCGCCGGCCGCAGGCCGACCGCCAGGGCCGCCTCGCGCTGCCCCTGCGGCAGGTTGTGGACCCCGGAGCGCACGAGCTCGGCGAACACCGACCCGTTGTACAGGGTCAGCGCCAGCACCACCGCGAGCAACGGCACGTCCCGGGGCTCGACGACACGGAGCTGGGAGATGCCCTGGTAGAAGAAGATCATCATGAGGAGCACGGGCACGGCCCGGAAGAACTCCACGACGGTGCCCGACAGCCAGCGCACGACTCGGGAGCCCGACAGCCTCCCGAGCCCGAAGACGAGTCCGAACACCGCTGACGCCACGATCGCCAGACCGGCCGCTCGCAGCGTGTCGCGCAGGCCCGGCAGGAGGTAGTCGACCCATGTGCTGCTGGCGAGGAACGGCTGCCAGAGGTCGGCCGCGAGCTGGCCCTTGCGACCGAGGAGCACGAGCGCCCAGGCGCCGAGCGCGGCCACCAGGAGCACGGCGAGCACGTTGACGACGACCATCCGCCGCCGCGTGCGCGGGCCGGGGACGTCGAAGAGGACGAGCTCGCTCATCGGGCCACCGCCAGGCGTCGGGACAGGGAGGTCGTCGCGAGGCCGACAGGCACGACGATGATGACGTAGCCGATCGCGAAGGTGAGGAAGATCGCGAAGATGACGTCCGGACGGAACTCGATCATGGTCCGCATGAGTCCTGACGTCTCGGCCACCGAGCCGGCGGCGGCGACCGTGGAGTTCTTGATGAGGGCGATGAGCACGTTGCCCAACGGCGCGACCGCACCGCGGAACGCCTGGGGCAGGATGACGAGCCGCGCCGCCGGCCAGAACCCCAGCCCGATCGCACGGGCCGCCTCGGCCTGGCCGACGGGGACCGTGTTGACCCCCGAGCGCAGCGCCTCGCACACGAACGCGGCGTGGTAGACGGCCAGGCCCAGCACCGCGAGCCGGAAGAAGTTGGTCTGGAAGTCGCTCGAGAGCGTGAGACCCAGCTGCCCCCACAGGCCGAGCACGCAGAACACGATGATGATGGTCAGCGGCGTGTTCCGCAGCAGCGTCACGTACGTGGCACCGGCCCAGCGCAGGCTCGGGACCGGTGAGATCCGCATGAGCGCGAGCACCGTGCCGACCACCAGGGCGATGACGGCGGCGTACAGCGTGAGCTGGATGTTCACCCAGAACGCGCCGAGCACGTCGAACTGGTCGAACAGGGACAGGAACTGGTCGAGGTACCCCTCGTCCACCCGGGCCTCCCGAGGGTGCGGTGCGGTGGGCGTGCCCCGGGGCCGTCCCGCCGTGGGCGGGACCGGCCCCGGGGGCGGCGGTCAGGCGATGGTCAGGCGCACGCGGCGACCGTCGGCGGGTTCAGCTCGTCGTTCGGGACGTAGCCGGAGGCACCGACGTTCTCGTCGAGCGCCTCCTGCCAGGAGCCGTCCTCGATCATCTCGGTGATGGCGGCGCTCACGTCCTCGCAGACGTCGCTGTCCTTGGGGAGCCCGACGCCGTAGTTCTCCTCGGAGAACGGGTTGCCGACGACCTTGACCTTGCCCTCGTTGGCAGGGATGGCGGCGAGACCGGCGAGGATGATGTCGTCGGTCGTGACCGCGTCGACGGTGCCCGCCACCAGGGCGGTGACGCACTCGGCGTAGCCCGGCTGCTCGAGCAGCTCGGTGCCGGCCGCGTACTCGTCCTTGATGCGCTGCGCCGACGTGGAGCCGGTGACCGAGCACAGGTTCTTGCCCTCGAGGTCCTCGGGGCCGGAGATCGAGTCGTCGTCGGCGGCGACCAGCAGGTCCTGCCCGGCGACGAAGTACGGCCCGGCGAACCCGACGACCTCCTTGCGCTTGTCGGTGATCGAGTACGTCGCGAAGATCATGTCGACCTGGGCGTTCTGCAGCATGGTCTCGCGCTGCGCGGACGGCGCCTGGACCCACTCGATCTGGTCGGCGCCGTAGCCCAGCTTGTCGGCGACGTACTTCGCGACCGCGACGTCGAAGCCGGTGTAGTCGCTGCCGTCCTGGTAGCCCAGGCCTGGCTGGTCGAACTTGATGCCGATGCGCAGGGTCCCCTCGGCACCGCCCTCGCTCGTCTCGGTCTCTGCGGCACCCGGGTCCGCGGCGTCGTCCGCCTCGTCGGCGTTGCCCGAGCAGGCTCCGAGCGTGAGTGCTGCCACCGCGGTGAGGGCGATCGCCAGTCGTCGTGCACGCATGAGCGCTTCCCTTCGTTCGTCCATCATCGGTCCGTCTGAGGTGCGGGTCAGTGGGTCAGGATCTTGGACAGGAAGTCCTTCGCACGGCCGCTGCGCGGCGCCGTGAAGAACGTCTCGGGATCGGCCTCCTCGACGACCTGGCCGGCGTCCATGAACACGACGCGGTTCGCGGCGCGCCGCGCGAAGCCCATCTCGTGCGTGACCACGACCATCGTCATCCCGTCGTGCGCGAGGCCGACCATGACGTCGAGGACCTCGTTGATCATCTCGGGGTCGAGCGCGGAGGTCGGCTCGTCGAAGAGCATCGCCTGGGGCTTCATGGCCAGCGCGCGGGCGATGGCGACGCGCTGCTGCTGCCCGCCGGAGAGCTGAGCGGGCCGCTTGGCCGCCTGGTCCGCGACCCCGACCCGGTCGAGGAGCTCCATGGCCGTCGCCCTGGCGACCGCGGGCTTCACACCCTTGGCCTTGACCTGGCCGAGCGTCACGTTCTCCAGCACGGTGCGGTGCGCGAACAGGTTGAACGACTGGAACACCATGCCCACGTCCGCGCGCAGGCGCGCCAGCTCGCGCCCCTCGGCGGGCAGCGGCTTGCCGTCGACCAAGATCGTGCCGGAGTCGATCGTCTCCAGCCGGTTGATCGTCCGGCACAGCGTCGACTTGCCCGAGCCCGACGGCCCGATGACGACGACGACCTCGCCCCGGTGGATCGTGAGGTTGACGTCGCGCAGGACGTGCAGGTCCCCGAAGTGCTTGTCGACGTGGTCCAGGACGATCAGTGGCTCGCCGGTGGGTCGTGTCGTGACGTCCGCGGGCCGGGGCCCCGCCGTGATGCTGTCGGCCATTGGTCGAACCTACGGGTGACTTGTTGCCGGCGCCATGACTGCACGTCACGGTCCCGTAACGGCCGGTTCGCGCGTAATGGCCCGTTGCGGCCGACGCGTGGCGGACGCGCGGTCCGCGGAGCGTCGGGTCGTACCCTGGAGGCGATGTCCACGACCCTGCCTGCCCCCGCCCCCGCGGACGCGCCCGATCCCGCGACCGACCCCGTCGGCGGGTCCGTGCGCGCCGACGGGACCCCGCGCACGTACCTCGTCAAGACGCTCGGCTGCCAGATGAACGTCCACGACTCCGAGCACATGGCCGGCATGCTCGAGCAGGCCGGCTACGTGGCCGCTCCTGCGGCGGCCGCCGCCGCCGAGGACGTCGACGTCCTGGTCATCAACACGTGCGCGGTCCGGGAGAACGCGGCGGACAAGCTGTACGGCAACCTCGGTCGCCTCGCGGGGACCAAGAGGTCGCGTCCGGGGGGCATGCAGATCGCCGTCGGCGGGTGCCTGGCCCAGAAGGACCGGGCGGGGATCGTCGAGCGGGCGCCGTGGGTCGACGTGGTGTTCGGCACGCACAACCTCGACGTGCTGCCCGCGCTCCTCGAGAGGTCCCGCCACAACGCGGCGGCCGAGGTCGAGATCGCCGAGTCGCTGCAGGTCTTCCCGAGCACGCTGCCCACCCGTCGTGAGTCGGTGTACGCGGGATGGGTGTCGATCAGTGTCGGGTGCAACAACACGTGCACGTTCTGCATCGTCCCCCACCTGCGGGGCAAGGAGCGTGACCGGCGACCGGGCGAGATCCTCGCCGAGGTCGAGGCGCTCGTCGCGACGGGCGCCATCGAGGTCACCCTGCTGGGCCAGAACGTCAACTCGTACGGCGTGGGGTTCGGGGACCGGCACGCGTTCGGCAAGCTGCTGCGCGCGGTGGGTGCCGTCCCGGGGCTGGAGCGGGTCCGTTTCACCTCGCCGCACCCGGCCGCCTTCACCGACGACGTGATCGAGGCGATGGCGGACACCCCGACGGTCATGCCGCAGCTGCACATGCCCCTGCAGTCGGGCTCGGACAGGGTGCTGCGCGCGATGCGTCGCTCCTACCGGTCCGACCGGTTCCTCGGGATCCTCGAGCGCGTCCGCGCCGCGATCCCGCACGCGGCGATCACGACGGACGTGATCGTCGGGTTCCCGGGCGAGACGGAGGAGGACTTCCTCGAGACGCTGCGCGTGGTCGAGGCGGCGCGCTTCTCGTCCGCGTTCACCTTCCAGTACTCGCCACGGCCGGGCACGCCCGCCGCCGACCTGCCCGACCAGCTGCCGAAGAGCGTCGTGCAGGAGCGGTACGAGCGGCTCGTCGCGCTGCAGGAGCGGATCTCCGGCGAGGAGAACGCCGCCCAGGTCGGCCGCACGGTCGACGTCCTCGTCGCGCAGGGGGAAGGACGGAAGGACGGCGCGACCGCCCGCATCTCGGGCCGGGCGCAGGACAACCGGCTCGTGCACCTCGCGCTGCCCGCAGGTCTGGCACCGGCCGACGCACCGCGCCCCGGGGACCTGGTGACCGTGCAGGTCACGCAGGCCGCTCCGCACCACCTCGTGGCGGACTCGGCGCTGTCACCCGCAGGGACGTTCCTCGTGCGTCGTACCCGGGCGGGGGACGCCTGGCAGGCGCGTGCCGAGGGCCGCGAGGAGCACGCCCACGGCGACGCGGGCACGGGCTGCGGCACGACCGGCGCGCCCACGGGTCCCGTCGTGCTCGGCCTGCCGGGGGTCGGGCGCCCGACCGGCTGACGGACGCCGCCGGCCCGGACCGGGCCCTTGGGACCACGCAGCCGGACGCGGCGAGGTCTTCAATGGGGGGAGGCAACGCCGTCGTCCCGCGGCGCCCGCAGCGTCCCGTGGAGCCGTGATGTCCGAGGTCTTCGTCTTCCTCGCCCAGCAGCCTGTCCTCCTGCTCTTCATCGTCATCGGCGTCGGCTCCGCCGTCGGGCACGTCAAGGTGCGCGGCGTCGGACTGAGTGCGGCCGCGGTGCTGTTCCTCGCGATCGCGCTGTCGGCGTGGGCGTCGTCCTACGGCATCGACCTCGAGATCACCGAGGCGCTGGGCACGCTCGGCCTGGCGCTGTTCACGTTCTGCGTGGGGCTCGTCTCGGGCGCGACCTTCTTCTCCTCGCTGCGTCGCAGCCTCGGACCCATCCTCGCCATGGCGGGCGTGCTGGCGGCCAGCGGTGGTGTCGCCGTGGCGGTCGGAGGTCTGCTCGGCCTGGACCGCGCGGTGGTCGCCGGGGCCTGGGCGGGGGCGGTGACCAACACACCGGCGCTCGCGGCCGCACGCGACGCCGCGGGTGACGCGACGGGCCCCACCATCGGGTACGCCGTGACGTACCTGTTCGGCGTCGTGGGGATGCTCGTCGCCGTGTCCGCCGCGCTGCGCCACCGTGAGCAGGACACCGACGCGCCGCCGACGCTCGTCAGTCGGACCGTGCGCGTCGAGGTCACGGGACGGCCCCGCATCCAGGACCTCGAGGACCAGCACGGCGACCGCATCAAGTTCTCGCGGGTGCGTCGCGGTGAGCAGTCGCCCATCAAGACGGCGGACGCGACCGACCTGCTGCTGCTCGACGACCTCGTCACCGTCGTCGGGCCGACGGAGGAGGTCGACGCGGTCACGCGCGAGCTCGGGCACACGTCGTCGCACCGTCTCGAGGCGGACAGGCTCTACCTCGACGTGCGCCGCGTCACGGTCTCGGACGAGCGTGCCGCGGGTCACACGATCGCCGAGCTGGACCTGCTGCACCGGTTCGGCGCCACGATCTCCCGCGTGCGTCGCGGCGACGTGGACGTCGTCGCCACCGACGACTTCCAGCTCCAGCTGGGGGACCGCGTCCGGGTCATCGCCCCGCGCGAGCGCATGGCGGAGGTCTCGGCGTGGTTCGGCGACTCCTCGCGCGGGCTGTCCGACATCATGCCGGTCGTGCTGGGCGTCGGCATGGCCCTGGGGATCCTGCTGGGCGCGGCGGCGATCCCGGTCGGCGGCAGCGTCTTCAAGATCGGGTCCGCGGCGGGCACGCTCCTCGTCGGCCTGGTGCTCGGCCGCATCGGCCGCATCGGCCCGGTGGTCACCGCGATGCCGTACACGGCGGCGCAGGCCATCGCCGAGCTCGGCCTGCTGGTCTTCCTCGCACAGGCGGGCTCCAAGGCCGGCGCGCAGATCGGAGCCGCCTTCACGTCGGGCGACTGGTTGCGCATCCTCGCGCTCGGGGTCGTCGTCACGGCAGTCGTCGCTGCCGGGCTGTACCTCGTCATGCGGCGCGTCTTCGCGATCGGCGGGACCCGGCTCTCCGGCATCATGGGCGGCGCGCAGACCCAGCCCGCGGTCCTGGCGTTCGCCAACGCGCGCACCGGGTACGACGCTCGCGTGGCCCTCGGCTACGCGCTCGTGTACCCCGCGGCGATGATCACCAAGATCGTCGTGGGACGCATCCTCGGGGGTCTGTGACTCAGTTGTCCGGCACGTCGGCGGGAGGGGCGCCGTCCGCGGGCACGATGGGGTCGAGCGCGGCGAAGAGCTGCACCCCGGTCCCCAGGCCGCACGCGAGCAGCTGCGCCAGCTGGACGTCGGTGACGCCGGGCTCGAGGTCGGCGGAGACCTCGGCGTAGACCGCGAGCATCCCCTCCTCCTCGCGGACGTACGCCTTGGGCCAGATGCGCTCGCGGTTCCAGTCGTTGATCGCCAGCGCGAGAGCGCGGCGCTGCTCCAGCGGCAGCGAGCGGTGCCAACGACCTCGCACCTGCAGGATCTCCTGCTGGTCACCGAGCAGCAGGAACCAGAAGCGGCTGCCGTCCCACGTCCCTGTCAGGTCACCGTCGTCGTCGACCACGAACCGGTACCCGCGCGCGAGGAGGTAGTCGGCGACGCGGTCGCGCGTCAGCGGGCGCGGCGGCTCGTCGTCGAGCGAGTGGCCCTTGGTCGGTTTCGGCAGACCGCCGAGCACGCGCAGCAGCCAGCCGGGCGTGCTCACGGCGCCGCCCCCGCCGGGTCCGGGTACCGCTCGTCGAGCGCGTCGAACAGCATGCTGCCGGTCGACAGCCCGCAGAACAGCATCTGGCTCAGCTGGGCGTCGGTCGCGCCGTGCTCGAGGTCGGTGGCGACCTCGGCGACGACGTGGACGCGGCCGTTGTCACGCACCCGTACGTACGCCTTGGGCCAGATGCGCTCGGCGTTCCACTCGTTGCACAGGTCGAGCACCTCCTCGAGCCGTTCGATCGCCAGCTCGCGGTGCCACTGGCCGCGGACCTGCAGGATCTCGGCCTGCTGGCCGAACAGGAAGAAGTAGAACAGGCGGCCTCGCCACAGGCCACCGAGGTCCCCGTCGTTGTCGATGAAGTACGAGAACTGGTTGTCGGTCATCCACGACGCGATCCTCGCGGGCGACACGGCGGTGGGCACCGTGCTCGCGTGCTCGGCCGTGCCCAGCTCGCGGACGAGGAGCTCGGCGACCCGGTCGTGCAGCTCGACGTCGTCGACCTGGGCGTGCGACGCGTCCGCCGCCGGGCGTGCACCGACCCATCGGCGGGCGAGCTGACGGAACCACCCCATGCGCCGACCCTACCCGCCGACGCGGACGCCCGGCCCGCCGGTCCGGCTCCGCCCGGCAGTGACGGGCACGTCCCGGCAGCGTCGGGCGGTGCCCGGTCGCACGCGGCTGGGCGTTACCGTCGGTCCGTGCTCGTCGCCGCCGCCCTCGTCCCCGACACCGTCCTGCTGCTGCCCGGTGCGGCCGGGCGCGGCCCTGACGACCCCGAGCTCGTCGCCCTGCGCTCCGCGGCGACGACCGCCGTGGCCCGGGCCGTCGAGCGCGCGCCCCGGGTGGTGGTCGTCGCGCCGGGACCGGTCGACAGGTCGGTCACCGGCGTGGTCCACGCGGGCGCGGGCGCCGCAGGGGTGCCCGACCACCTGCTGGCCGGCGAGGTCCCGCGGGTGCTGCTCGGGCGCGCGCCCGGTGGCCCGGCGGACGTCCCCGGGCCACCCGGGACGGGCGCGGCCACCGGCGTGCGGCTCGCGCTGGAGGCGGGAGTGCCCGCCTCCCGCCTCCACGTCGTCGAGGTCGCCCCGGGTGGTGCCGCCCCGTTGCGGGAGCTCGGCGGGTCGACCACCTCCGACGGGCCGACGGCGCTCGTCGTCGTGGGGTCCGGTGCGGCGAGGCACGGCCACGACGCGCCGCTGCCGCACGACGACCGCGCGGCCGCGGTGGAGCGCGAGCTGCTGGCGGCGCTCCGCGCGGGCGGCGCGTCGGCACGGGACGCGCTCGCGGGCCTCGACGTCGCGCAGGCGGTGGCCCTCGGGGTGACCGGCTGGGCGCCGTGGCAGGTCCTCGTCGGGGCGCTCGACGCCGGCGGCGCCGACGTGCCCGCGCCGGACGTCGTGCACGCCACGGTGTGGCGCGGCGCGGGGCACGCGGTCGTCGCCTGGCAGGGCACGCCGTGACGCTCGTGGTCGCCGTGGTGGGCCCCACGGCGACGGGGAAGTCCGACCTCGCGCTGGACCTCGCGCAGGCGCTGGGCGCCGAGGTCGTCAACACCGACGCGATGCAGCTGTACCGCGGGATGGACGTCGGGACCGCGAAGCTCCTGCCGCACGAGCGGCGGGGCGTGCCGCACCACCTCCTCGACGTGCTGGACCCGCAGGAGGAGGCGTCGGTCGCCGACTACCAGGACAGCGCACGCGGTGTGCTGGCGGACCTCGCCCGCCGCGCGGTCCGCGCCGTCGCGGTCGGCGGGTCGGGGCTCTACGTCCGGGCGCTGCTCGACCGCATGGAGTTCCCCGGTACGGACCCGCAGCTGAGGGCGACGCTCGAGCGGCGGGTCGAGGACGAGGGCGCCCGAGCGCTGCACGCCGAGCTCGCGGCGGCCGACCCCGTGGCGGCCGAGGGCATCGGACCGCGGAACGCCCGCCGCATCGTCCGCGCCCTCGAGGTCATCGCCCTGACCGGCCGGCCGTACTCCGCGAGCCTGCCGAGCCACGAGTACGAGGTCCCGGCGCTGCAGATCGGCCTCGACTGCGACCGCGCGACGCTCGACGCGCGCATCGAACGGCGTGTGGAGCGGATGTGGGACGAGGGTCTCCTCGAGGAGGTCCGGCGGCTCGCGGAGCACGGGATGGGACGCACCGCGTCGCGTGCGGTCGGCTACGCGCAGGCGCTCGCCCAGCTGGAGGGCACGCTCGACGCGGACGCCGCCCGCGCCGCGACGGCTGCCGGCACGCGGCGTCTGGCCCGCAAGCAGATGGGGTGGTTCGGTCGTGACCCGCGGGTGCACTGGCTCGACGCGCAGGACCCGGACCTCGTCTCACGGGCGCTCGACCTCGTGGCCGCCGCCGACGCGGGTCGGCTGCCTCACCCGGAACCGGGCACGGCTGTGCGCCGTACGCTGGGTTCGTGACCACCCCGACCGCCCCGAGCCCCGTCGCGACCACCGGCGTGCTGCAGGCCGACGGACCGCGCGCGGGCACGCTCGCGGTGACCAAGGGCCACGGCACGCAGAACGACTTCGTGCTCCT
Source organism: Cellulomonas sp. (assembly GCF_015234515.1). Taxonomy (GTDB): domain Bacteria; phylum Actinomycetota; class Actinomycetes; order Actinomycetales; family Cellulomonadaceae; genus Cellulomonas. Next base: position 3,994 of record NZ_JADGMY010000010.1, on the reverse strand, counting down.
CGACGACCGCGACGGCGAGCTCGACCTCACGCCGGTACTGGTCCGGCGGCTGTGCGACCGACGTGCAGGCCTGGGCGCGGACGGCGTGATCCGGCTGGTCGCGACGCAGCGGCTCGCCGAGGCGCCCGGCGCGGTGACGGGCACGACGTGGTTCATGGACTACCGCAACGCCGACGGGTCGGTCGCGCAGATGTGCGGCAACGGTGTCCGCGTCTTCGCGCGGTACGCGCACCGGCTCGGCCTGTGGGACCCGGCGACCGGGCCGCTGGACGTCGGGACGCGTGCGGGCGTGCGGACCGTCGTGGCCACGCGTCCCGAGAGCGGGGACGAGCCCTGGTTCACCGTCGGGATGGGCGCGGTCGTGCTCCCGGCGGGCTCGGCGGCGCTCGGGTCGGGTGGTGACGCACAGGTCCACGTCGCCGGGCTGGCCGTGCCGCGCCCCGGGCTGTCGGTCGACGTCGGCAACCCGCACACCGTCGTCGTGCTCGCGCAGGAGTCCGACCTGGATGCCGCCGACCTGACCGTGCCGCCCGACGTCGAGCCCGTCCCCGTCGACGGGACGAACGTCGAGCTCGTGGTGCCGCTGGGGGAGCGGACGGCGGCCGACGGTACCGTCGTCGGCCGCATCCGCATGCGGGTGCACGAGCGAGGCGTGGGTGAGACCCGGTCGTGCGGTACCGGTGCCGTGGCCGCAGCCGCTGCCGTGCGCGCGTGGGGCGGACCCCAGGCCCCCGGCGTGTGGCTCGTCGACGTCCCGGGTGGCACCGTGCGCGTCACGCTGCACGCCGACGGCCGGGCCGACCTCGCCGGACCGGCGGTCCTCGTGGCCGACGCCACCGTGGACCTGGCCGCGCTGCCCGCGTGACCGTGACGCTGACCCTCACCGCCGACCAGGTCGGCGCCCCGCTGGGGGAGCGCGCGACGCTCCTGCAGGTGTCGACCGCGTTCTGCGCACCGTGCCGGACCGCGCACCGGGTGCTCGCGCGCGTCGCGGACGCCGTGCCGGGCGTGCGTCACGTGGACGTCGACGTGGCGGACGCCCCCGCACTCGCGGCGACCCTCGAGGTCACGGCGACGCCGACGGTCGTGGTGCTCGACGCCGCCGGCGCGGTGGTCGTGCGGGCGCAGGGCGTGCCGACGTCGTCTCAGGTCCTCGGAGCGCTGGCGCTCGCGGTCCCGGAGGCCGAGGCGCCGTCCGGGCGCTCGGTCGGCGGGACACCCACGCGCGGTGCGACGGCGGCGGCACCGAGCGCGAGGACCGCCGTGAGGGCGAACGCCAGCACGAACGGGCCGGCGTCGGCGTAGCCCTCGTCGCCACCTGCGGCGACGAACACGACACCCGTCAGCGCGAGCGCGAGCGCCGCACCGACCGAGTCGGCGATCGAGTTGGCGGCGCTGTTGCGGCCCTGCTCCTGCGGCGTGGACCAGCCCAGCAGGAGCACGTTCAGCCGCGAGGACCCGATCCCCATCCCGGCTCCCGAAGCCGTCCAGACGACGACCAGCGCCCAGGCCGGCAGGCCGAGCGCCGTCACGGCGGCCGCGCCCCCGACGCCCACGAGCACGAGGGCCGTCCCGATCCGCACGGCGGTCCTGCTCGGCAGCCTCGCCCCGAGCCGCCCCTGGACCACCGAGGCCCCCGACCAGGCGAGCGCGGCCGTCGACAGGCCCAGCCCGCTCGCGGTGGTGCCCCAGCCGTCGCGCTCGACCAGCAGGTACGGCACGTACACCTGCGCCCCGAAGAAGGCACCCGACAGCATCAGGCGCGTGGTGATGACGCCCGGCAGGCCCGGCAGGGCACGCAGCGCGCCCCGGGGCAGCAGCGGGCGGGCAGCCACGAGGGCGACGAGCACCGCGGTGATCGCGACGACGTGCGACCACGGTGACGGCAACGGTGCGGCGAGGTTGAGTGCGAGGACCGCGACGGCGACGAGCACCGACCAGCCGACGCGGCGCAGCGCGTCGTCCGGCTCGCCGTCCGTGCGCGGACCGGGCGCGTCCTGGACCGCCGCCCCGAGGCCTCGGACCGTCCGGAGCAGGGGCACCGCGGCGGGCAGCACGAGCACCGCGACACCCAGGAACACCCAGCGCCACCCGGCGAGGTCCGCGACGAGGCCCGCGAGCGAGGGACCCACGACCGAGGGCAGGACCCAGGCGGTCGAGAACCAGGCGAACACCCGCGGGTGCAGCACCGGCGGGTAGGCCCGCGCGACGGCGACGAGCAGCGTGACGTTGACGACACCGCCTCCGAGGCCCTGCGCCAGGCGCCCGGCCACGAGGACGGGCATGTGGGCGGCGGACCCGGCGACCACCAGCCCGACGACGAACAGCGCGACACCGGCCGCGAAGGGCGCGGCGGGTCCGCGCCGGTCCGACCACGCGCCCGCCACGACCATCCCGACGACCCCGGTCGCCAGGGGGCCGGCGAAGGCGAACGCGTACAGGGTCCGCCCGTCGAGGATGTCGGCGACCTGCGGCATCACGGTCGTGACGGCGAAGGACTCGAAAGCCACCAGCACCACGAGCGCGAACATGGCGTACGCGGTCGTGCGCCGGGCGCGCCACATCGCGTCGGGCGAGGTGCTGTCCGCGCGCAGGGTCATGGTGCGAACCGCAGCACGCGGAACCCCTTGGCGCTCGCCTCACGCGTCGTGGGCAGCCCGGCCTCGTCGGTCAGCCAGCGCTGGAGCGGGTCGGCCCCGAGGTTGCGGCCCACGACGAGCCACGCCTCGCCGCCGGGCGCGACGCGCGGGAGCCAGTGCGTGAGCAGCGCGCGCAGCGCGGGCTTGCCGATGCGCACCGGCGGGTTCGACCACAGCGTGGCGAAGCGCACGTCCTCCGGGACGCAGTCGGGCGTCGTCGCGACCACGTTGCGCAGGCCGAGACGCGCGGCGTTGCGCCGGACGAGGTCGAGGGCGCGCTCGTTGACGTCGACGGCCCAGACGCGGGCGTCGGGGGAGTGCAGCGCGAGCGTCAGCGCGACCGGACCCCAGCCGCACCCCAGGTCGAGCAGGTCGCCGCCCGCGGGCGGCGGGGGGACCGTGCGCAGCAGCACCTGCGTGCCGAGGTCCACGTGGTCGGGCGAGAACACGCCGCCGGCGGTCTCGACCTCCAGGTCGCGCCCTGCCAGCCGCACGTGCAGCGTCCGGCGCTGCTCGGCGGAGGCCGGCCGGGCCGTGAAGTAGTGGTCGCCCTGCGGGTCGTCGGTGCCGCTCACCGGACCGAGGCTAACGGTGCGCGCGCCCTGTGCCTGCAGCGAAATCCCGTCGCGGGCGTCGTACGTGCGTGCGATCCTGGACACAGCCGACCGACGACGAGAGGACCCGCGTGGACGACCGAGAGCACACCACCGACGAGGCGCACGAGGCGCCGGCGCGCAGCGCTCAGGAGGTGGCCGACGACGTCGTCGCTCGTGTGCTCGCCCGGGCCGGTACCGCGGTGCAGGAGGGCGGCACGTCGCACACGTCGTACGACGGGGACCAGCTGGACCTCGAGGAGCGCACGTCGCTGCGGCGTGTGGCCGGCCTGTCGACCGAGCTGCAGGACGTCTCCGAGGTCGAGTACCGGCAGCTGCGGCTCGAGCGGGTGGTGCTGGTGGGCCTGTGGGGCGCGGGCACGGCGGACGAGGCGGAGAACTCGCTGCGTGAGCTCGCGGCGCTCGCCGAGACGGCCGGTTCGGAGGTGCTCGACGGCCTCCTGCAGCGTCGACGCACGCCCGACCCCGGGACGTTCCTCGGCTCCGGCAAGGCGGCCGAGCTGGCGACCCTCGTGGCCGCCGTCGGCGCCGACACGGTCGTGGTCGACGGCGAGCTGGCGCCGTCGCAGCGCCGCTCGCTCGAGGACATCGTCAAGGTCAAGGTCGTCGACCGCACGGCACTGATCCTCGACATCTTCGCGCAGCACGCCAAGTCCCGGGAGGGCAAGGCGCAGGTCGAGCTCGCACAGCTCGAGTACCTGCTGCCGCGCCTGCGCGGCTGGGGCGAGTCGATGAGCCGGC
>NZ_JADGMY010000009.1 GCF_015234515.1 Cellulomonas sp. | reverse complement strand
GCTCGTCGGCGACGTACTGGCCGTCCTGGTTCTTCAGCGGGATCGTGATGCGCTCACCGGCCGTGAACGCGCGCGTCCACGCGGTGGTCGCGTTCTCCACCGACAGCACCTGCTCGCGGCACACGAAGTGCAGGTGGTCGTTCTTGATCATCGACCCGGGCAGCAGGTGCGCCTCGGTGAGGACCTGGAAGCCGTTGCAGATGCCGAGCACGGGCAGGCCCTTGCCTGCGGCCTCGACGACCTCGCCCATCACCGGCGCGAACCGGCTGATCGCCCCGGCGCGCAGGTAGTCGCCGTAGGAGAACCCGCCGGGCAGCACGACCGCGTCGACGCCCTTGAGGTCGGCGTCCGCGTGCCACAGCGCAACCGGCTCGCCCCCCGCCAGGCGCACGGCACGCGCCGCGTCCCGGTCGTCGAGCGTGCCGGGGAACGTGACGACCCCGACGCGACCCATCAGGCCAGACCCTGCGACGTGACGGTGGCGGCGGCATCGGCCTCGATGTCGGCGACGCGCACGACGTCCTCGATCACGGGGTTCGACAGGACCTGCTCGGCTGCGGCGGCGGCGGCCTCGAGGACCTCGGGCGTCACCGGCCCGTCGACCTCGAGCTCGAACCGCTTGCCCTGGCGGACGGCGGTGAACTGGCCGAAGCCGAGGCGCGGCAGCGCGTTCGCGACGGCCTTGCCCTGCGGGTCGAGGATCTCGGGCTTCGGCATGACGTCGACGACGACTCGTCCCACGGGGGTGCTCCCTGGTTCGCGGCGGTGGGGATCGCTGCCGATCCTACGGCGCGACGCGCGCACCCCGGACGCCGTCCCACGTGCCGGGCTGTCCGGCCCGGCGGCCCGATCCGTCTCCCGTCCCAGCACTTGGACTCACCACCCGACGACCTTGTCGTTCGGCGGCTTCTGGGGCGTCAGAAGCCGCCGAAGGACGAGTTCGCCGTGGGGTGGTGGGTGTGGGGGGTGGTGGGTCGGGGGGTGGTGGGTCGGGGGGTCGGGGGTCAGAGGGTCGTGTGGGTCCAGGTGGCGGCGACGAGGGTGGCGGCGACGCGGGTCGTGCGCACGGCGCCGGGCGTCGTGGCGAGCGCCAGCGGGTCGTCGTCCAGGACGACGAGGTCCGCCGGGTCGCCCGCGCGGGGCGTCAGCGGGCGGCCGTCGACGGACGACGCGAGCGCCGTCAGGGCGTCGACCGCCTGCTCGGGGTGCCAGGACGGGCGCGCGTCACCCGTGCGCCAGACCGCCGCGTCCACCGCGAGCCACGGGTCCAGGGGTGCGACGGGCGCGTCCGACCCGAACGCGAGGTCGACCCCGGCCGCGTGCAGCTCCGCCAGCGGGAACGCCCGGTGCGTCCGGCCGGCCCAGTGCCGGTCGGCGACGTCCCGGTCGTCGGGGATGTGCCCCGGCTGCACGCTCGCGGTCAGCCCCAGGGCGGCGAACCGCGCGACGTCACCCGTGCCGAGCAGCTGGGCGTGCTCGACCGACCCGCGCGCGCCGGTGGCCGCGAACGCGTCGAGGACGAGGGTGTTCGCCGCGTCGCCGATGGCGTGCACGGCGCACGTCAGCCCGTGGGCACGCGCGTGCCGCAGGAGCGGGACCAGCTCGTCGGCGGGCACGTTGAGCACGCCGTGCGACAGCGGGCCCTCGACGCCCGGGTACGGCGCGTGGCACCACGCCGTCCGCGTGTTGAGCGACCCGTCGACGATGACCTTGAGCGGCCCCTGCGTGACGCGCGCCCCCGCGACACGGTCGCCGGTGTGGAGCTCATCGGCGACGACGCGGTCCAGGTACGCCGGCCACACGCCCGCGCGCACCCGCACGACCGGGTCCCCCAGCTCGGCCCGTCGCCGCCAGACCGACACGTTGTCCGCGATCTCCAGGTCGACGACCCCGACGACGCCCCGGGCGGCCGCAGCGCGCAGCGCGTCGGTGACGAGCCGGTCCTGCACGTCCTCCGGGACGTGGTCGAGCGCCCCCATGAGGGGCATCCACTCGGTCTCGCGCAGGACGCCCGTGGGGTGCGTCGGCACGCCGAACAGGCGCAGGCCCGCGGTGGACACCCAGGCGCAGTGCAGGTCCCCGGACACGAGCACGACGGGCACGTCGCCGGCGACCGCGTCGAGCAGTGCCGACGTCGGCCGGTCGGGCCAGGAGCCGTCCCGGAACCCGATCCCGACGAGCGGCCGCCCGCTGGTGGGCGGGTCGGTCGCCAGCCGCTCGCGGACGAGGGCGGCGGCGTGCGCGGCCGACGTCGCGCCGGAGACGTCGAGCCGGCCGCGCGAGAGCGCCCACTGCGTGAGGTGCGTGTGCTGGTCCCACAGCCCGGGCAGGACGAGCCGGCCGTCCAGGTCGACGACCTCGGCGGCGCTCGCCGCAGGCCCCGGGGCCGCGGCGGAGGCCGAGCCTGCCGCCGGGCCGACCGAGGCGATGCGTCCGCCGCGCAGCACGACGTCGACGGGTGCGTCCTGACCGAGCAGGCGCGCGCGACGCAGGACGAGCGGGCGGAAGACGTCCACCGGACCTCCGGGACAGGACATGACACGACGTCGACGTGAACGGGGAGCTGCTGCGACACTACGCCGCGCCGTGGCCGGTCCCCTGCAGCCGCACGGCCGCCACCCCGAGCACGTCCGCACCGTGGGACGGGCCCTCCGCGAGACCGGCCTGAGTCGTCCTCCGCCCCGTCGTCAGCGCTCCCGGCCCGGTCTCGCGAACCGTCCGTCCCACCCAGCGGACGGCGGGACGTGGGTACGGTGAGGACGGTCCGACGGTCCGCTCGTGGGCAGGGGTGACACATGGGGTACGACCCGACGTTCCTGGGGCCCCAGGTCCCGCTGCCCATCCCGGCGCAGGCCGTGCGCGAGCTGCCCGCGACGCACTTCACCGTGCTGCTGGATCCCGTCCGCCGCCTGGCCGCCGCGACGGCGGTCAACGTCGACGGGGTCACGCTGCTCGACGTCCCGCGCGACGACGACTGGTACCTCGACCCGCGCATCGACGCCGACGAGCAGGCCGGTCCCGCGCTGTACGCCCGCAACGACCTGGACCGGGGACACCTCGTGCGGCGCCGTGACCCGGTGTGGGGCGAGCCGGGCGTCGCGGCGCAGGCCAACCGCGACACGTTCGCGTACCCCAACGCGGCGCCGCAGGCGTCGGGCTTCAACCAGAGCCGCGAGCTCTGGCTGGGCCTGGAGGACCACGTGCTGGAGCACGCCCGCGCGCAGCGGCTGCGCCTGTCGGTGCTCACCGGGCCGGTGCTCGCCGGTGACGACCCGGTCTACCGCGGCATCGGCCTGCCGCGCCGGTTCTGGAAGGTGGCGGCGTGGGCGCTCGACGGGGGCCGTCGCCTGGCGTCCGCGGCGTTCGTCCTCGACCAGACGCCGCTGCTGCCCGCCACCGAGCTGGCGGCGCGCACGCACGCGGCCGCCGCGGCCGACGAGCCGCCTCCGCTCGGGCCGTTCCGCACCTTCCAGGTCCCGGTCGCCGACGTCGCGGACCTCACGGGCCTCGACCTGGGACCGCTCGTGGCCGCCGACGTCCTGGGCGTGGCCACCGCGCAGGCGCTCCCGTGGCGTGAGCTGCACGCGCTGCCGGAGGTCGACCTCGGCACGTGACGCCCGACCTCACACGTCCAGAGGGTGCCCTGTCAGCCGCTCGTACGCCTCGAGGTAGCGGTCGCGGGTCCGGGTGACGACGTCCGCCGGGAGCGCGGGCGGCGGCGCGTCCGACGTCCGGTCCCAGCCCGACGCGGACGACGTCAGCCAGTCGCGCACGTACTGCTTGTCGAAGCTGGGCTGCGGGCGACCCGGCTCCCAGGCGTCGGCCGGCCAGAAGCGCGACGAGTCGGGGGTCAGCACCTCGTCGCCGAGCGTGATCGCCCCCGTCACCGGGTCCGTCCCGAACTCGAGCTTGGTGTCCGCGAGGATGACGCCGCGCTCGCGGGCGACGGCCTCGGCCCGCGCGTACACGGCCAGCGTGAGGTCGCGCAGCGTCTCGGCCGCGGCGGGACCCACGGTGTCGACGACGACCGAGAACCGCACGTTCTCGTCGTGCTCGCCGAGCTCGGCCTTGGCCGCGGGCGTGAAGATCGGCTCGGGGAGCCGTGAGCCGTCGACGAGCCCCGCAGGCAGCGGGATGCCCGTGACCTCGCCGCCGTCCCGGTACTCCGCGAGCCCCGAGCCCGTGAGGTAGCCCCGCGCGACGCACTCGACGGGGAACATGTCCAGCCGTCGGCACACCATCGCGCGCCCCGCGACGGCGTCGGGCACGTCGGTCGCCACCACGTGGTTGGGCACGAGGTCCGCGAGCTGCTCGAACCACCACAGGCTCAGCTGCGTCAGGACCACGCCCTTGCCGGGGATGCCGGGCGACAGCACGTGGTCGTACGCGGACACGCGGTCCGACGCGACGACGAGCACGACGTCGCCGTGCAGGTCACGCAGCGCGACGCCGGCGGGCGAGCCGTCGGGCTCGTACAGGTCGCGGACCTTCCCGGAGTAGACGTGCCGCCATCCGGGCAGCTGCGCGGGGACGTCGAGAGGTGCGTTCACGGGCACAGTGTGGCGTGCGACGCGGGTACGGGGCGACGCCCGACCGTCCAGCGGTCGCGCGTCACCCCGTGCCTCCGTGCGTCCGGGTCAGGCCGCCGTGCGCCGGCGGGCGACGAGGACGACCGTGGCGGCGACGCGGTCACCGGGCCGCGCGGGGACGTCGACGACGCGCTCAGCCCTCGCTCACGGCCAGCGCGATGTCCGTCCGGTGCTGCGAACCGGCCAGGGCGACCTGGTCGACCGCGACGTACGCGGCCCGCCGCGCCGCGGCGAGGGTCTCCCCCACACCCACGACGGACAGCACCCGGCCGCCGTCGGACACCAGCAGGGGGTCGTTGATCGGGTTCTCGGGGTCGTCGCTCGTGGTGCGCACCGCGGTGCCCGCGTGCAGCACGTGCACGCCGGGGACCGTGCCGGCCCCGTCCAGGCCCGTGATCGGGTCGCCCGTGCGGACCGTCCCCGGGTAGCCGTGCGCCGCGATCACCACGGTGACCGCGGCGTCCGCGCGCCAGTGCAGCGGCTCGACCTGCGCGAGGCGTCCCTGCGCCGCGGCGAGCAGCACCTCGGCGAGCGGCGACGCGAGGCGCGCGAGCACCACCTGCGTCTCCGGGTCGCCGAACCGCGCGTTGAACTCCACGACGCGCAGGCCCCGGCTCGTCAGCGCCAGGCCGCAGTACAGGACGCCGACGAAGGGCGTGCCGCGGCGCGCCATCTCGGCGACGGTCGGGCGTGCGACGGTCTCGACGACCTCGTCCACCAGCCCCTCGGGCGCCCACGGCAGCGGCGAGTAGGCGCCCATGCCACCGGTGTTGGGCCCCTGGTCGCCGTCGAGCGCGCGCTTGAAGTCCTGGGCCGGCACGAGCGGGACGACGTCGGTGCCGTCGCACAGGACGAACAGCGAGACCTCGGGGCCGTCCAGGAACTCCTCGACGACGACGCTGCCGCCCTCCTTGGCCAGGCAGGCGGCCGCGTGCGCGAGCGCGACCTCGCGGTCGTCGGTGACGACGACACCCTTGCCCGCGGCGAGCCCGTCCTCCTTGACGACGTGCGGCGCGCCGAACTCGTCGAGCGCGGCGGCGACCTCGTCGAGCGTCGTCGCGACCCGTGCGGCCGCCGTCGGCACGCCCGCCGCCGCCATGACGTCCTTCGCGAACGCCTTCGAGCCCTCGAGCCGCGCGGCCTGCGCCGACGGCCCGAACACCGGGATCCCCGCCGCGCGCACGGCGTCCGCGACGCCCGCGACGAGCGGCGCCTCGGGACCCACGACCACGAGGTCGACGCCCAGCGAGCGCGCGAGGTCGGCGACCGCGGCGCCGTCGAGCGGGTCGACCGCGTGCAGCGTCGCGCGCTGCGCGATCCCGGGGTTGCCCGGGGCCGCGTGGACGCGCGTCACCGCCGGGTCGAGGGACAGCGTGCGGGCCAGGGCGTGCTCACGGGCACCGGTGCCGATGACGAGGATCTCCACGTCGCCCGACCCTACCGGCCGCGCGGGTCCGGGCCTGTGCGCGTCCACAGGTCCGCGCCGGGCTCAGGCCGCGACGTCACCGACCCGGGCGCGCGCCCACGCCTGCACCTGCGCGTGGACCTCGCGCGGGTCGCCCAGGTACCCCCACGGGAGCTCGAGGAGGTGCTCGCGTGTGCGCGCGAGGTGCGGTGCGGCGTCGGCCGGCAGGTCGGCCAGCCAGAAGGCCATCGCCAGCACGTTGTGCCCCCACGCGCGGCCGACCGGCGACGGCTCCTGCGACGACCAGCGCTCCGCCGCGGCGCGCAGCTCGGCCCGCGTCGCGGGGCTCTCGATGTGGGAGTCGGCCGCGTGCTGCGACCGGTTGAGCAGGTGCGCGTACTGCTCGAGGTGCGCGACGACGACGAGCAGCCCGACCGCGTCGCCCGCCGGCGCCTGCCAGCTCACCGAGCGCGCCAGGCCGAACATCTCCTCGGTGCTGCCGTACCACTTCGGCGCGACGAACTGCAGCGCCTCACCGAGGCCGCCCCGGTGCAGCGGCGCGACCGCCCGCAGACGTGCGAGGCGACGCTCGTGCTCCTCCTTGCCCAGCTGCAGGCCGCGGGCCACCGCGAGCCGGGACGCCAGCACCGACGGGTCGTCGGGCCAGACCTGCAGGGCGGTGGTCGCCTCGGCGTCCGCCTCCTGCAGGCCGGCGAGGAAACCTTCGACGTCCCGCACCTCGTAGTCCGTGCCGCGGCGCAGCCACGCCCGCTCGACGGCGGCCTGCACGCCCACCGCGAGCGCGTCGCGCGCCTGCGGCTCCGCCTCGAGCCACGTCTCCAGCCAGCGGGGGCTGACCGCTGCCACGGTGGCGAGCTCGACGACGCGGTCGTGCCGCGCGTCCGCGTCGGCCGTGACGGCCAGCAGGTGCGCGGCAGGGCGCCAGTCGCCGCCACGTGCGGCGTCGCGGGCCGCACGCAGGTCGACGTCGTCACCCGCGCCGTCGGTCTGCACGTAGTCCGACTCGAGCGGGTCGTCCCACGTCGCCCGTCCCCCGGTGGCCAGGTGCACGGCGAGCTTGCCGAACCGTGTCACGGTGGCCCACAGCAGCAGGGCGGCCGACGTCCAGCACAGCGTCCACGCGAGCGTCGGGCCGACGTACGAGCCCGCGACGACGAGCACGGTCGCCCCGACGGCCACCAGCGCACCGAGGTACGCGACCACCGCGCCCTGCGTCTTGCCGCCGGCCGGGGAGAACCACCACGGCGCACCGTCCTGCATGCCGAGCAGACGGTGCGCCGGGCTCGCCGCGACCACGGCGACCAGCACCCCGACGACGACGAGCACGAGCGCCCCGACGACCACGTAGGCGGCGGGCGAGTCCCAAGCGGCGGCATCCACGGCGGGAGTCTCACACCACCAGCCGCACCGCCGTGACCACTAGGCACGACGGTCACCCGTCCGGACGTGCGCGCGGTGCGCGCGCTCTCAGGCCAGGAGCTCGTGCCGGATGATCGTCGCCTCGCGCCCGGGACCGACGCCGACCGACGAGATGCGCGTGCCCGACACGTCCTCGAGGAACTGCAGGTACCGCTGGGCGGCCTTCGGCAGGTCGTCGAACTCCCGCGCGTGGGAGATGTCCTCGCTCCAGCCGTCGAGGTACTCGTACACCGGCCGGGCGTGGTGGAAGTCGCTCTGGTCGATCGGCATGTCCTCGACGCGCCGGCCGTCCACGTCGTACGCGACGCAGACGGGGACCCGCTCGCGGCCCGTGAGCACGTCGAGCTTGGTGACGACGAGGTCCGTCAGGCCGTTGACCATCGAGGCGTAGCGCACGACCACCGAGTCGTACCAGCCGGTGCGGCGCGGCCGGCCCGTCGTGGTGCCGAACTCGCCGCCGGTCTGACGCAGCCACTCGCCGTCGTCGTCGAGCAGCTCGGTGGGGAACGGCCCCTCGCCCACGCGCGTCGTGTACGCCTTGGCGACCGCCACGACCCGGTCGATGCGGGTCGGCCCCACGCCCGAGCCCGTGCACGCCCCGCCCGCGGTGCACGCGGACGACGTGACGAACGGGTACGTGCCGTGGTCGACGTCGAGCATCGTGGCCTGCCCCGCCTCGAAGACCAGGGTCTTGCCCTCGTCGAGCGACCGGTTGAGGAACTGCGGGGTGTCCGCGACGAACGGGCGCAGGCGCTCGGCGTGGCGCAGCAGGTCGTCCAGCGTCTCCTCGACCGTGATCGCGCGCCGGTTGTAGACCTTCACCAGCAGGTGGTTCTTCTGGTCGAGCGCACCCTCGACCTTCTGCCGCAGGATCCCCTCGTCGAAGAGGTCCTGCACGCGGATGCCGATGCGGTTGATCTTGTCGGCGTACGTGGGGCCGATGCCCCGGCCGGTCGTGCCGATGCGGCGCTTGCCCAGGAAGCGCTCGGCGACCTTGTCCATCGTGCGGTTGTACGGCGCGATGACGTGCGCGGCCGACGAGACCAGCAGGCGCGAGGTGTCGACGCCCCGCGCCTCGAGCGCGTCGATCTCCTCGAAGAGCACCTCGATGTCGATGACGACGCCGTTGGCGATCACCGGGACGACGCCCGGGGTGAGGATCCCCGACGGCAGCAGGTGCAGGGCGTACTTCTCGCCCTCGATGACGACCGTGTGACCGGCGTTGTTGCCGCCGTTGAACTTCACGACGACGTCCGTGCGGTCACCGAGCTGGTCGGTCGCCTTCCCCTTGCCCTCGTCGCCCCACTGCGCACCGAGCACCACGACGGCCGGCATGACGATCACCACTCCCCGCTGCCTGCGATGCGGCTCCGCCCGCAGACGGGCGCGAGCGGGCTCGCGGCGCGGGTGACCCGAGGACGCGCGGCAGTGACGCGTACCACCGGAAGGGTACCGGAGGACCGCGTCGGCCAGCGGTGCGCGTCCACACCGCGAGGTCCGGTGCACGACGGCGGGAGCGTCGAGGGGCGCCCGCCGGCGTCCTCAGCGCAGCGCGGCGACCTCGTCGGCCGACGTCCCGCAGTCCCGCAGGAACTGGCGGCAGCGCTCGCCCTCCGCGGTCTCCCCCAGGGCGTCCGCCGCCGTCGCGAGCGCGAGCAGCGACCGCAGGAAGCCCTGGTTCGGCTCGTGCGCGACCGGCACCGGGCCGCGACCGCGCCAGCCGGCACCGCGCAGCGCGTCCAGGCCGCGGTGGTAGCCCGTCCGTGCGTACGCGTACGCCGCGACCGGGTCGTCCGCCCGCTCGGCCAGCAGCGCCCACACCAGCGACGCCGCGGGGGCCGCGCTCACCACGTCGCGCGGGTCCGCCCCGGAGGCGAGGGCGGCACGCGCCGTCGCGTCGGGGCCGTCGGCGGGCAGCAGCGTCGGCGCGGGGCCGTCGAGCAGGTTCTCGTGGGTCATGGCGCCAGTGTCGCACCGGCGTGCCCCGGGCGTACGACGCCCCGACCGGGGCGAACCGCCGTGACACGGACCTGCGGTCGCACCCGCTGGACGCCGCCGTTAGAGTCGAACGGCCGACCAGCACACCCCGCGGACTCCCCCTCCCCCGGTCGGCTCGGACCACAGGACAGCCATGATCGAGATATCGACGTCCTCCACGACCACGACGCTCCTCATCGCCGGTGACCTCGACCTGGCCGAGCGCGAGCAGTTCCCCGAGGTGACCGCGCGCGTCGTCGGCCTGCGTCGGCAGCTGCTGGTCATCGACATGTGCCGGGTGACCTTCATGGACTCCACGGGCGCCGCGTTCCTCATCTCGCTCGCCGACGCGGGCCGACGCCGCGGCGGTGCGACCGTCCTGCGCGGCGCAGCCGACCGCGACCTGTTCGTCCTGGAGATCTGCGGCGCGCTCGAGCTGTTCCGCATCGACGCGGACCACCGCTGCGAGCTCGGCGCCGAGCTCCCGAGCAGCCCCGAGGGCGAGCCCGCACCCGTCTGACCGGACCGCGCGACCGCACCACCGCGAGCGACGACGTCGCCGCTCGCGCTCGCCTACGCCCGGCGGGCCCCAGCGGGCAGGGACCCCGGGCGCACCTTCGCCCACACGACCTTGCCGCCGCGCGACTGGCGCCAGCCCCAGTCGGCCAGCCGCTCGACGATCTGCATCCCGAACCCCCCGACGCGCCCGGGGTGCCCGTCGGTCGTCACCGGCGGGGCCGGGTTGCCGTCCTCGACCTCGATGCGCAGCCCGTCGCCCGTGTCGTAGAGCTGCAGCGCCACGTGCCCCCAGCCGTGCAGCACGGCGTTGGCGACCAGCTCCGACACGATCAGCTCGGCGTTCGACGCGTCGGGCATCTCCCAGGCCTCGCAGGTCCGCACCACGGCGTGCCGCGCACGGCCGATCGACGCCGGCTCGCTCGGCAGCGCCCAGCGTCGGCGACGCGGGCTGACGGCACCCGCCAGGTCGTCGTCGCCACCGGGCACCCGCAGGACGACCATCGCGACGTCGTCCTCCGGGTGGTCCGCGAGGCGGGACAGCAGGTCCTCGCCGATCCCGGCCGCGTCCCGTGCCGTGATGCCCGCGGCGACCACCTCCAGGACCGCCAGACCGTCCCGCAGGCTGCGGTCGCGCCGCTCGACGAGGCCGTCCGTGTAGAACACCACGACGTCCCCGGGCGCCAGCGCGGCCTCGTCCGTCGCGCGGCCTCCGGACCCGAATCCCACGAGCCGCCCGCCGGTGCCCCGCAGCTGCTGCGCGTGGCCGTCCCGCACGAGCAGCAGCGGCAGGTGGCCGGCGCGTGTGTACTGCAGCACCCAGCCGCCGTCGGCGCCACGCCGCAGCGCGGAGTACACCATGCTCGCCGCGCGCGGGATCCGCATGCCGCCGAAGAGCTGGTCGACACGGTCCAGCACGGGCCCGGGCGTCGTGATGTCGAACGCGTAGGACCGGACCACCGAGCGCAGCTGGCCCATCGTGGCGGCCGCCTCGATGTCGTGCCCGACGACGTCGCCGATGACGACGCTGACCGTCTCGGGGTCGATCTGCAGCACGTCGTACCAGTCGCCGCCGACCTGGGCGTCGTCGGCGTTGGGCGAGTAGTAGGTCCACACGTCGAGCCCGTCGACCTCGGCCTGCTCCGGCAGCATCGCGCGCTGCAGCGTCTCGGCCAGGCGGTGCTCGCGGTCGTAGAGCCGCACGTTGTCGATGGACAGCCCCACGCGCCGCGCGACCAGCTCGACCACCGTGCGCTCCGACGCCCCCAGCGCGGCACGCCCCCCGCCGCCGTGGGGGCGCACGACGAGCACGCCCACGACGCGTCGCCGCCCGGGGACCGCCTGCACGACGACCCGGTCGCCGTCGTCCGCACCCTGCGCCGCCAGCCGGCCGGACAGCCACCTCGAGTACGTGCCCTCCGGGTGGTCACCGGCCAGGTCGAGCTCGACGAGGCCGTCGCGCGCGCCGGACAGGAGCTGCCCCACGGGGTCACGCGGGCAGCGCGACAGCATCCGGCCGGACGGGCCGTGGTGCCGCGCACCCGACCCGTGGACCGGCTCCAGCCCGTCCGCGGCCCACAGCCCGTGGTCGAACAGGAAGAACTCCGCACGGTCGACGACCTGCGACTCCAGCAGGTTCGCGATCTCCCGCAGGCCGCGTGGCTCGTCGAGGTTCATCAGCAGGTCCGAGACGCGCGCGATGAGCGACAGGCTCCGCCGTTCGCGGCGCTCCTCGGCGACCAGCGCCGCGTGCTCGGCGGACGCCGTCAGCTCGGCCGTGAGGTCCTGGACGGCGGCGACCAGCGTGCCCGCGGGCACGTCGGGACCCGGCGGCAGCGGTGACACGTGCACGACGCAGCGCACGTCCGTGCCGTCCGCGCGACGCAGCACGACGGGGTGCGTGGAGGGTCCGCGCGACACGTCGCGGGCGGCGTCGGGGTCGCACGGGCGCACCCGCGGGTCGGTCAGCACGTCGACGCCGACGACCTCGTCCGCGTCGTGACCGACGGCGCGTGCGAGCGCGTCGTTCACCCACACGACCCGCAGTCCCGCGCGGGCGACGCGCAGCAGCGCCATGGGGATCTGGGTGGCGGCGAGGGCGACCGCCAGGACCGGACGGGACGTCCCGAACGTCACAGAACGCCCGTCGCCGGGCATCTGCGGCGTAGGCTCTGGCATCGGTTCGGCGGCGTAGGAGTTGACCACCACCACCTCCGATCGTCTAGCGTGCCGAAGGACGGACGGCTCGACCACCCCGGTGAGCCCCGCCAGCGCCCGGAAGGAGCATCGTGCGAGACGTTAACAGTCCTTCCGCCGGCCAGGACGCCGCCACGTCAGACGCGACGGAAGCCACGACGGTCGGGGAACCCGGCGCCGTGCAGGTCATCGTGGGTGCGGACCGCACCCGCATCGTCCTCTCGGGAGAGGTCGACGCCGACCTCGGCCCCGAGCTCCAGGAGGCGACCGCCGAGGCCGAGCAGCGCGGTCTGCCGATCGAGGTCGACGCGCACCACGTCACGTTCATGGACTCGTCCGGCGTCGCGTTCCTCGCGCGGCTGTCGATCCGCAGCGAGCACCGGGTGCGTCTGCTGCGGGTGCCGCCGACCGTGCGGTTCCTGCTCGAGGTCACCCGCATCGGCGAGCTCCTCGACGTCGTCGACGACGACGTGGACGAACCCTTCGAGCCGGTCGAACCGCCCGCCTGAGCACCTGGTCCGACGCGGACGGCCCCGGCCCCCTCACGGGGACCGGGGCCGTCGGCGTCGAGCAGGCGGTGATCAGGAGATCTTGGTGCCCGCCGACCGCAGCTGCTGGCACGCCTCGACGATGCGCGCGGCCATGCCGGCCTCGGCGAGCTTGCCCCACGCGCGGGGGTCGTACGCCTTCTTGTTGCCGACCTCGCCGTCGATCTTCAGGACGCCGTCGTAGTTCGTGAACATGTGGCCGACGACGGGACGCGTGAACGCGTACTGCGTGTCGGTGTCGATGTTCATCTTGATGACGCCGTTGTCGACGGCCTCCGAGATCTCCTCGGCCGTGGAGCCCGACCCGCCGTGGAACACGAGGTCGAACGGGTTCTCCTTGCCGATCTCGGCACCGACGGCCTTCTGGATGTCCAGGAGGATCGACGGGCGCAGCTTGACGGCACCCGGCTTGTACACGCCGTGCACGTTGCCGAACGTCAGGGCCGTCAGGTAGCGGCCCTTCTCGCCGGCGCCGAGCGCGCGGACCGTCGCCAGGCCGTCCTCGGCCGTCGTGTAGAGCTTCTCGTTGATCTCGGCCTCGTGGCCGTCCTCCTCGCCACCGACGACGCCGACCTCGATCTCGAGGATCGTGCGTGCCGCCTGCGACATCTCGAGGAGCTCCGCCGCGATGACGAGGTTCTCGTCGAGCGGGATGTCCGAGCCGTCGAACATGTGCGACTGGAACGTCGGGTTCTCGCCGCGCTTGACCTGCTCCGCCTCGAGCTCGAGCAGCGGGCGGACCCACGAGTCGAGGTTCTTCTTGACGCAGTGGTCGGTGTGCAGGGCGATCGTGACGCCGTAGTTCTTGGCGACCTCGGTCGCGTACGCCGCGAGGGCGAGCGTGCCCGAGACGCGGTTCTTGATGGTCGAGCCGGAGGCGTACTCGGCGCCGCCGACGGAGACCTGGATGATGCCGTCCGACTCGGCCTCCGCGAAGCCCTGGATGGCGGCGGTGACGGTCTGGGACGACGTGATGTTGACGGCGGGGTAGGCGAACTTGCCGGCCTTCGCCCGGTCGATCATCTCGGCGTAGACCTCGGGGGTTGCGATGGGCATCGCGGCATCTCCTGGTGATCGGGGTGCGGTACGACACGAGTCTGCCACCACCGGGCCGGAAGCGTTCCGGGACGTCCACCGGGACCCCGTCAGGCACCCGCCGGCGTCACCTCGCCACGTGCTGGACGGCCCACGTGTGCATGGCGATCGCGGCCGCCGCGCCGGCGTTCAGGGAACGCGTGCTGCCGTGCTGGGTGATGTGCACGACCACGTCGCACACCGCCTGCGCCGCCTGCGTCAGCCCCGTCGACTCCTGACCGAGCAGCAGGACGCACCGCGGCGGGAAGGTGTACGCCTCCAGGGGGACTGAGCCGGGCACGTTGTCGACGCCGACGATCGGCAGGCGCGTCCCGGCGGGCCCGGCACCGGCGGCCCACGTCGCGAGGGCCGCCGCGTCCGGGTGGTGGTGGACGTGCAGGTAGCGGTCGGTGACCATGGCGCCGCGGCGGTTCCACCGGCGGCGGCCCACGACGTGGACGCCGGCGCTGTTGAACGCGTTCGCGGTCCGCACGACGGACCCGATGTTGAGGTCGTGCGCCCAGTTCTCGATCGCGACGTGGAACGGGTTCCGCCGGGTGTCCAGGTCCGCGACGATCGCCTCGACGGTCTGGTACCGGTACGCGTCGACGACGTTGCGCCGGTCGCCGTGGGCGAGCAGCTCGGGGTCGTAGCGCGGGTCGAGCGCGCCCGACGCGAGCCGCGGCCACGCGTCCGGCCCGCCGGGCCACGGACCCACGCCGACCTCGGCCTCGGTGTCGTGCGGGGGCCCGGGCACGGCGCCGGCGTACGCACCGCCGTCCGGCCCGTGACCTGCGGCGTCGTCGGGGATCGGCACACGTCGAGCCTAGCGGCGGCGCACCACCGGCCCCGGTCCGGCGACGCACCTGGTCCGCGCCGCGGCCGTACGGCTCCTAGGCTGCAGGCATGGCAGACCCGGACGACGCCGCGCCCCCCGCCGCCGGGGACGGTGCCGCGTCGCCCGTCGAGGCGGTCGACCGGGCGCTGCGCGTGCTCGAGGCCCTGGCTGCCGCGGGGCCGGCCGGCACCGGGCTCGCGGAGCTGGCGGCCGACCTGGGCCTGAACAAGACGACCGTGCACCGGACGCTCGCGGCGCTGCGGCACCGTGGCTTCGCGACGCAGGAGCCGTCGGGGCGGTACGCGCTGGGCGCCGCGGCGACGCGGCTGGGCGACGACTACTTCGGGGACGAGAACCTGCCGGTCCTGCTGCACCCGGCCCTGCTGGCGCTGAGCCGCGAGGTCGACGAGCTCGTGCACCTCGGCGTGCTGAGCGGCCGCGAGGTCGTCTACCTCGACAAGGTCGAGCCCGACCGGCCGCTGCGGGTGTGGTCGGCGATCGGGCGCCGCAGCCCCGCGGTCACCACGGCGCTGGGGCGGGCGCTGCTCGCGTACCGCGGGACGGACCGCGCGGCGCTCGACGGGTACCTCACGGCCGCGAGGGTCGACGGCGACCACGTGTGGGAGGTGGTCGAGCGCGCCCGCCGCACCGGCTACGCGACCGAGGTCGAGGAGAACGAGGCGGGCATCAGCTGTGTCGCCGTGCCGCTCGTGCGCGCGGGGGCCGCGGTCGCGGCGGTGTCCGTCACGGCACCCGTCGAGCGCATGACGCCCCGGCGCGTCGCCGACCTGCACGCGGCCGTCCTGCGGGTCCTGCCGCCGCTGCTGCCCGACGGGCTCGCGCTCCCCCGTCCCTGAGCGCGCGCACGCCCCCGGCCCCGCAACCAGGGCCGGGGGCGTGCGTCGTCAGGCAGGAACGGCGACCTCGTCGTCCGTGGCGGTCCGGCGGGCCTGCACGCGGGTCCGCCAGGTGAGCAGCGCGGCACCGAGCGCGGCGGCCGTCAGCGAGCCCAGCAGGATCGCCGCCTTGACGTTCTCGCTGTGCGGCGAGTCCGCGGCGAACGAGAGCTCACCGATGAGCAGCGAGACCGTGAACCCGACGCCCGCCACGACGCTGACGGCCGCCAGGTCGGGCCACCGCACGCTCGGGTCGAGCGTCGCCTTGGTGAGCTTGACCAGCAGGAACGTCGCCAGCAGGATCCCCACGGGCTTGCCGAGCACCAGGCCGAGGGCGACGCCCTGCGCGGCCGGGTCCGACACCGCGTCGGCCAGCGCGCTCGGGCTCATGCTCACCCCCGCCGCGAACAGCGCGAAGACCGGCACGGCGACGCCGGCGGACACCGGCCGCCACAGGTGCTCGAGGTGCTCGGCGCGGCTGATCGTCTCGCCCTTGCGGGCGAGCGCCGGCACGGTGAACCCCAGGATGACGCCCGCGATGGTCGCGTGCACACCGGACATGTGCATGAAGGCCCAGGCCAGGACGGCGAGCGGCACCAGCACCCACGCCGACGTCCGGCGCCGCACCAGCACCGCGAACACGCCGATCGTCGCGAGCGACACGGCGAGCCATACGAACTGCAGGCCGACGGCGTAGAAGACCGCGATGACGACGATGCCGAGCAGGTCGTCGACCACGGCGAGCGTGAGCAGGAACGCGCGCAGCGCCGTGGGGAGCCGCTTGCCGAAGACCGTCAGGACGGCCACCGCGAACGCGATGTCGGTCGCCACCGGGATGGCCCAGCCCTCGGAGCTGCCGCCGGCCTGCAGGTTGACCACCGTGTAGATCAGCGCGGGCGCGGCCATGCCGCCGACTGCCGCGAGGATCGGGACGATCGCGGTCGACGGGCGCCGGAGCTGCCCGTCGACCATCTCGCGCTTGAGCTCGAGCCCCACGACGAAGAAGAAGATCGCGAGCAGCCCGTCGGTCGCCCACTGCGCGACGGTCAGGTCGAGGTGCAGGGCCGCCGGGCCGACGACGGTCCCGCTCAGCGTGTCGTAGCCGGCGGACCACGGGGAGTTGGCCCAGACCAGGGCGACGACCGCCCCGAGCAGCAGGAGGATCGCACCGGCGTTCTCGGCGCGCAGCGTGTCGGCCAGGTTGCGCAGGGCACCGGGCGTCAACCGCCCGCCGACGCGGGCGTGGGGTTCAGGGGTGGGGTCGGTCATGGCGTTCCTCGCGTGTGCTCGGGCCCCCTCCGGGCGCCGGTGCCCGGGGAGCTGCGGTGGAAGGTAGTCGGGAGCGGGCGCCCCTTCCGAGGAGTGAGGTCCTCGCAGGGCGCCCGCCGTGGGTGGTACTCGCACTCGCCCGCGCCGCGCGGAGATGAGTGCGGGCACCGTCGTGCACGGCGCGCCGCGCTCGCCCGGGGCTCACCCCGGGGGTGTGCGCCCCGCGATCCAGTCCTGCACGACCGACGTGTCGAGGTCCCCCAGGCCGGCGTCCGTCACGCTCGTGAAGACCTCGAGGAGCACGTCGGTCAGGACGGTGGCCGTCCCGGTGCGGCCCGCCTCGTCGAGCGCGCCGCGCAGGTCCTTGACCATGTAGCGGGCCGGGCCCGACGGGCTGTGGTCGTGGGCGACGAACCGGTGCTTCTTGACCTCGAGCACGCGGCTGCCGGCGTACCCGCCCGCGAGCAGGTCGAGCATGCGGGCGACGTCCAGGCCCGCGCGCTCGGCCAGGACCGCGGCCTCGGCCAGCGCCGTGACGGTCGCCGCGACGACGACCTGGTTGCACGCCTTGGCGACCTGCCCGGATCCCAGCGGCCCGAGGTGCACGGGCGTGCCCGCCGCCTCGAGCACGGGCAGCACGTGCGCGACGTCGTCCGGCGTGCCGCCGACCATGATCGCGAGCGTCCCGGCCTCGGCGCCCTCCTGGCCGCCGCTGACGGGAGCGTCCACCAGCCGCACGGCACCGCCGGTGCGCGCGTCGAGGGCGGCGCCGAGCTCGCGCACGCCCGTCGGTGAGCTCGTGGAGCACACGACGAGCACGAGCGGCCCGGCCACCCCGGCGAGCAGCCCGTCGGGGCCCTCGAGGACCCCGACGAGCTCCGGCAGGTCGGGCAGCACGGTGACGACGACGTCGCTGTGCGCCGCCAGGTCGCGCGCGGTGGCGTGCGCCGTGGCGCCGTCGGCCACGAGCGCCGCCGTCGCCTCGGGGCGGCGGGCGGTGACGTGCAGCGGGAAGCCGGCGGCGAGCACGTGCCGCGCCATGGGCGCGCCCATCGTGCCCAGGCCGACGACGCCCACGCGGGCCCCGGTCATCGGCCGTGTCCCGACGCCGCGGCCACCTGGGCGAGCGCGGCGCGCGCGACCGCGATCCGGGTGGCGACGTCGGCGTCGGCGGGCCGCACCGCGATCTTGACGGCGACGAGGCAGCCCGGCCCGGTGAGCGCGAGGGCAGCGGCGACCTCGTCCGGTCCCAGCAGCGAGTCGGCGGACGCGCCGAGCGCCGGGGCGTCGCCGCGCGGCGGGATGTGGGCGTCGGACCACGGCGCGCCCCACGGCGTCTGCGCGTCGGTCGCGCCGGACAGCACCAGGGCGCCGAGCAGCCCGGCGTCGGACGCCGCCTGCAGGTGCTCGAGCGGGGTGTGCAGGCTGCGCCCCTCGATGGCGGACCGGCCCCAGTTGACCGCGAGGCCGGGGCCGGCGCCGTCGGACCCTGCACAACCGGCGAGGACGGCGAGCTCCTCCTCGATCGGCAGGAACCCCTTGGCGGGCTGCTGCCCGGCGACCAGCGCGTCGCAGTGCTCGACGAGCAGCCGGGCCCCGGCGAGGTCCCACGCGAGGATCTCGTCCAGCGAGCGGGCGAGGGCGTCGCGGCTGCCGCAACGCGGCCCGGGCGCGCTGTGCACCTGGATGGCGGCGACGCGTGCGCCCCCGGCCGCGGCCTGGTCCTCGGCCAGGTCGCGGGCCCGGCGGACGTCCGCCAGCGCGCTGCGTCGCGCGTCCTCGTCGGTCGAGGCCAGGCCGTACGCGGGCTGCTCCGCGAGCCGGCCCATGACGGTGGGGATGCAGGTCACGAGCAGGCGCAGGTCGCTGCGCGCGGCGAGGGTCGCCGGCTCGGGACCCGCGCCCGGCGCGGGCAGCGGCAGCTCGAGGCCGCCGGCCGGCAGGTCGGCCACGGCGTCCCAGAACCGCGCCCGCTGGTCCCCCTCCCGCGGCGCCATCGCGTACGCCCCGAGCAGGGGGCGGTCGGGGGTGAGGGTGGAAAGCATCGTTGCTCCGTCTCGAATGTCGGCTACGGCACGGCGGATCACCGCCCACCCGGGACCAAAGTTGTGCTACGGGGCTTCGGTATCGGGCAAGGTTTGTTCCGTGCCTCGGAACATGGTTCCATACCCGTGGCACTGACAGCGAGGTCAGCACGAGTCGCGACACGGTCGTCGGGACTCAGCCCACAACCGGGCGGTGCTCACCGAGCACCACCCGCTCACCCCCCGGTGAGCCGACAGAGGAGTACACCCCCCATGAGGCGAAACAAGGCCGCGACGATCACCGCGCTCATCGGCGCCTCCGTGCTGGCGCTCACGGCGTGCAGCGCGGGCACGTCACCCGCCGCGAAGGACACCCCCAGCGCGACGGCCGAGGGTGACGCAGCGAAGCCGAACGCGGACACGCTGGTCATGAAGGCCGCGTTCAACCAGCCCGAGAACCACCCGCAGTACATCGTGCTCGACGAGCTCGGCGACAAGCTGTTCGAGGCGACCGACGGCGCGTACGACATCGAGGTGTTCCCGAACGAGACGCTCGGGGCGCAGCGCGAGACCATCGAGCTGGTCCAGGCCGGCACGATCGAGATGGCCTACATCGGCGGCTCGCTGCTCGAGAACTTCAACCCGGACTTCGTGGTCTTCAACCTGCCGTTCGTCTTCGACTCGCAGGAGCACCAGAGCGAGGTGACGAACGACCCGGCGATCGTCGGCGACCTGTACTCCTCGCTCGAGGACCAGGGCATCAAGGTCGTCAGCGCGTTCCACGGCGGCGTCCGGTCGGTCTACAACGCCGAGAAGCCGATCAACACGCCGGCCGACCTCGCGGGCATGAAGATCCGCGTCATCGAGTCCGACACCAACATCGAGATGATGTCGCTGATGGGCGGCACGGGCACCCCGATGGGCCAGGGCGAGGTCTACACGGCCATCCAGTCCGGCGTCATCGAGGGCGGCGAGAACAACGAGCTCATCTACTCGAACCTCAAGCACGCCGAGGTCGCGCCGTACTACAGCTACACGCGCCACCTCATGTTCCCCGACTACCTGATCATCAGCCCTGACGTCTACGACGCCATGACGCCCGAGCACCAGGAGATCTTCACCGAGCTCCTCGCCGAGGCGCGCGTCGAGGAGGCCAAGCTCTGGAAGGAGCAGGTCGCCGAGGGCATCAAGGCCGCCGAGGCCGCGGGCGCGAAGTTCAACGAGGTCGACACCGAGGCGTTCAACGCGGCGATCGCTCCGCTGACGGAGAAGAAGCTGACGAACGACGTCACCAAGACGATCTACGACCAGGTCCGCGCCGCGGCCAAGTGACCGGCGACCGACGCGAAGAGGTCTGACCAATGACCAGAGCAAAGCTGCTCCTCGACCGGCTGCTGACGTGGGTGTGCGTGGTGCTGTTCGCCGTGCTCGTCGTCGACGTCACGTGGCAGGTCTTCACCCGACAGGTCCTCGACCAGCCCAGCACCTGGTCCGAGGAGCTCGCCAAGTACCTGTTCATCTGGCTGGGCCTCTTCGCGTCGGCGCTCGTCTTCGGCGAGCGCGGCCACATCGCGGTCGACTTCGCCGTGAAGAAGCTCCCCGGCAAGGTGCAGGTCGTCGTGGCGGTGCTCGTCCAGCTCGCGATCCTCGTCTTCACCGCCCTCGTCCTCGTGTGGGGCGGGCTGCAGGTCGTCGAGCTGGCCTGGGACCAGAACCTCACCGGCCTGCCGGTGAACGTCGGCCCGCTGTACCTGGCGCTGCCGATCTCCGGGGTGCTCATCGCCCTGTACACCGTCTACCACCTGGTCAGGATCCTCACCGGCGCCGAGCGCGCCGTCGAGGACGCCGAGCCTGACGTCCTGTGAAGGAGGCCTGACCCATGGACCCCGCAGCACTCGCCGCACTCATCCTGCTCGGCGGCATCGCCGTCTTCCTGCTCATCGGAGCACCCATCAGCGTCGCCGTCGGCCTGTCCTCGCTGGCCGCGATGGTCACCGCTCTCGGCTTCGAGAACGGTGTGCTCACCTCGGCCCAGCAGGTCTTCCGGGGGATCAACTCGTTCCCCCTGCTCGCGATCCCGTTCTTCGTGCTCGCCGGCGTGATCATGAACCAAGGCGGGATCGCGCTACGGCTCGTCAACGCCGCCAAGGTGATGGTCGGGCGCATGCCCGGCTCGCTCGCCCAGACGAACGTCGCCGCCAACGCGCTCTTCGGCGCGGTGTCCGGCTCCGGCGTCGCCGCCGCGGCCGCCATCGGCTCGACCATCGGCCCGATCCAGCAGCGCGAGGGCTACGACAAGTCCTTCGCGGCCGCGACGAACATCGCCTCGGCGCCCTCGGGCATGATCATCCCGCCGAGCAACCTGATGATCGTGTACTCGCTCGTCTCGAGCGCCTCGGTCGCCGCGCTGTTCGTCGCCGGCTACATCCCCGGTGCCATGTGGGCCGGTGCCTGCATGCTCATCGTGTACCTGTACGCCCGCAAGCGGCCCGAGCTCAAGGTCACCGAGCGCATCGGCTTCCGCCAGGGCACGCGCGTCATCCTGGCGGCCGTGCCGGCCCTGCTGCTCATCGTCATCGTCATCGGCGGCATCCTGGCCGGGTACTTCACCCCGACCGAGGGCTCGGTCATCGCGGTCGTCTACTCGCTCGTCCTGTCGTTCTTCTACCGGACCATCAAGGCGCGCCAGATCCCCACGATGCTCATGGACGCGGCACGCACCACGGCCGTCGTCATGTTCCTCGTCGGGGTCAGCTCGATCATGGGCTTCGTCATGTCGTTCGCCCAGATCCCGCAGATGGCGTCCGAGGCGATCTTCTCGGTCAGCACCAACCCGGTGGTCATCCTCCTGCTGATCGCCGTCATCCTGCTGATCCTCGGGTGCTTCATGGACCCGACGCCGGCGGTGCTGATCTTCACGCCGATCTTCCTGCCGATCGTCATGGCCATGGGGATCCACCCCGTGCACTTCGGCATCATGATGGTCTTCAACCTCTCCATCGGGACCATCACGCCACCGGTCGGGCCGATCCTCTTCGTCGGCGCCAAGGTCGCGAACATCTCGATCGAGGCGGTGATCCGGCGCCTGCTGCCCTTCTTCGGCGCCCTGATCCTCGTCCTCCTCATGGTCATCTTCACGCCGGCGCTGTCGATGTGGCTGCCCACGCAGCTCGGCCTCGTCACGCCCTGACCACCACCCGCCCGGACGCTGCGCGGCCTACGTCGCGCAGCGTCCCGGGCAGGCGGCCGCACGCCGCGCCGCCGCACGCCCCACCCCAGGAAGGTCCCTCATGGAACAGCGCTACGCGACCAGCCCCGAGCAGATCCCCGGCATGGACACCGCCGAGCTCCGCCGCCGCTACCTCGTGCCCGGCCTCTTCGTCGACGACGAGGCGAACGCGGTCTACACCCACCACGACCGCGTCGTCCTGCTGGGCGCCAAGCCGGTCACCGGACCGGTCGCCCTGCCGACGTTCCCCGAGATCCGCTCCGAGTACTTCCTCGAGCACCGCGAGGCGGGCGTCGTCAACGTCGGCGGCAGCGGGACCGTCACGGTCGACGGCACGACGTACGACCTCGCGCACGGCTCGTGCCTCTACCTCGGGCGCGGCGCGCGTGACGTGACGTTCGCGTCCGCCGACGCGACGAGCCCCGCGCGCTTCTACGTCGTCTCCGCCCCCGCCCACACCGCCTACCCGACGACCCTCGTCGAGGCCGGCCACGGCACGGTCCGCGAGCTCGGCGACGCGCTGACGTCCAACCGCCGCACGCTCAACCAGTACATCCACGAGAACGGCGTGCGCTCGTGCCAGGTCGTCATGGGCGTGACGACGCTGCACCCCGGCAGCATGTGGAACACCATGCCGGCGCACACGCACGACCGCCGCATGGAGGCCTACCTCTACTTCGACCTGCCCGACGACGCGCGCGTCGTCCACCTGCTCGGACGCCCCGACGAGACGCGGCACCTGGTCGTCGGCAACGAGGAGGCGATCATCTCCCCCAGCTGGTCCGTCCACTCGGGTGTCGGCACCGCGAGCTACAGCTTCGTGTGGGCCATGGCGGGCGAGAATCAGTCGTTCGACGACATGGACGGCTTCCCCATCACCGACATGCGTTGACGGTTTCGACCCGCGACGAGAGGTGAGCCCCATGGCCCAGACCCAGCCCACGCCCCGCGAGCACGACGCGCAGGGCGCGAAGACGAACGCGAGCGAGAAGACGCTGCTCGTGCTCGAGGCGGCGCTGCGCCACTCGCGGTTCACCGACGTCGTGGAGGCGACGGGCCTGGCGAAGGCCACGACCCACCGGGTCCTCGCCACGCTCGTCGACCGGGGCTTCATCGTCGTGACGTCGGACGGGCTCTACCAGCCCGGCCCGCAGATCCTGTCCCTGGCGGGGCGGGCGCTGCAGCGGCTCGACATCTCGGCGATCGCGGAGCCGTTCGTCGGCGAGCTGGTCGACCGCGTCCACTGCACGGCCCACGTCGGGGTCGCCAACGGCGACGAGATCGTCTACCTCGTCCGCATGGACTCCGACAAGCCGTACCAGATGCCGTCGCGCGTCGGGCACGCGATCCCCATGCACTCGTCGGGGATCGGCAAGGTCGTGCTCGCCGCGCGCGGCGACGAGGAGATCCAGCGCTTCGTCGCCCGCTCGGGCCTGCTGCGCCGCACCGAGCGCACGATCACGCAGCTCAGCGACCTGCAGGCCGAGCTGGCGCGCGTCCGCGAGCGCGGGTACGCGTTCGACCTGGAGGAGAACGTCCCCGGGATCGTCTGCGTCGCCGCCCCGGTCTACGACCACACCGGCACCGTCACGTACGGCGTCAGCATCTCCACCCTGGCCGTCGAGTGCTCGCCCGAGCAGCTCGAGGCCCACGCGCCGGCCGTCGTCGAGACGGCCGGCCTGATATCCGCCGCCCTGGGCCACACGCCCTGAGGCGCACCACCGAAGGAAGAGAGCACGTCATGACGACGAACCCGGCCGAGTACACGGCGAGCCTGTTCACCCTCGAGGGCCGCCTGGCCGTGGTCACCGGTGCGAGCCAGGGCATCGGCCTGGCGATCGCGCAGACCCTCGCCTCGGCAGGGGCCGACGTCATCGGCGTCAGCTACGACATGGAGGACGGCGACAGCGAGGTGCGCCGCGCGGTCGAGGCGACCGGACGGGCCTTCACGCCGCTGCGGTCCGACTTCTCGGACCGCGAGCAGGTCGCGGCGCTCGCCGCGGACCTCGGTGCGCGGGACGTCGACATCCTCGTGAACAACGGCGGCACGATCCGCCGCACGCCCGTCGCGCAGCACTCGGACGAGGACTTCGACCACGTCCTGGACGTCAACATGCGCACCGCGTTCGTGCTCTCGCGCGAGGTCGGCCGCCGCATGCTCGAGCGCGGGCACGGCAAGATCGTCAACACCGCCTCGATGCTCAGCTTCCAGGGCGGCATCAACGTCCCCGGCTACACGGCGTCGAAGTCCGCCATCGCGGGCCTGACCAAGGCGTTCGCGAACGAGTGGGCCGGTGCGGGCGTCAACGTCAACGCCGTCGCCCCCGGCTACGTCGCCACCGCGAACACGCACGACCTGCGCCAGGACGCCGCCCGCAGCCAGGCGATCCTCGACCGCATCCCCGCCGGCCGCTGGGCCACCCCGCAGGACATCGCCGGAGCCGTGCTGTACCTGTCCTCGCGCGCCGCGGACTACGTGCACGGCGCCGTGCTGCCCGTCGACGGCGGCTGGCTCGCGCGATGAGGATCGTCGTCACCGAGTGCGACCACGACTCCTTCGACGCCGAGCGCGAGATCACCGCGGCCGCGGGGGCCGAGCTCGTCGTCACGCAGTCGTTCACGCCCGAGGCCCTCGTCGCCAACGCCGCCGGCGCCGACGCGGTCCTCGTGCAGTACGCGTCGATCACCGCCGAGATCATGGACGCCCTGCCGAGCCTGCGGGCGATCGGCCGCTACGGCGTCGGCATCGACTCGGTCGACGTCGCCGCCGCGACCGCGCGCGGCATCGCCGTGTGCAACGTCCCCGACTACGGCACCGAGGCGGTGTCCGACCACGCGATCGGCATGACGCTCGCGGCAGCCCGGGGCATCCCGCGGCTCGACCGCGGCATGCGGGCCGGCTCGTTCGACCTCGCCGCCATCCGGCCCGCGTACCAGACGCGGGGCCGGGTGTTCGGGGTCGTCGGCATGGGCCTGATCGGCGCCGCGACCGCGCGCAAGGCCGCCGGCCTGGGCTACGAGGTCATCGGGTACGACGTCGCGGCCGACCCCGACGCGACCGAGTACCACGGCTTCCCGTCGGTGAGCCTCGACGAGCTGCTCGAGCGCGCGCAGGTCGTGTCGCTGCACACGCCCCTGGACGACTCGACGCGCGGCATGATCGGCGCCGCCCAGCTCGCCCGCATGCGCTCCGACGCGATCCTCGTGAACACGAGCCGCGGCGGCGTCGCCGACACCGCCGCGCTGGTCGAGGCGCTGCGCACGGGCGGCATCCGGGCCGCCGCGATCGACGTCCACGACATCGAGCCGCTGCCCGTCGACCACCCGCTCATGGAGCTCGACAACGTCGTCCTGACGCCGCACCTCGCCTGGTACAGCGAGGAGTCGTACGACGAGCTGAAGCGGCGCACGGTCGCCAACGTCGTCGAGGTCTGCGCCGGCCGGGCGCCGCGCAACGTCGTCAACCCCGAGGTGCTCGGCGCCCCGGGCCGCAACCAGGACTGCGCGCCCGTGGGCGCGGCAGCCCGGACAGGAGCCTGAACGATGAGCACCATGCGCGCGGCGGTGTGGACCGGCGCGGACGAGATCGCCGTCCAGCAGGTCCCCCTGCCGCAGGTCCCCGACGGCTGGGCCCTGGTCCGCGTCGCCTACAACGGCATCTGCGGCACCGACCTGTCGATCTTCCACGGCAAGCACCCGCGGGCCCAGGCCCCGCTGATCCCCGGGCACGAGCTCTCGGGCTGGGTCGAGCAGGCCGGTGCGACGGGTCCGCGCGAGGGCGCGCTCGTCATCGCCGAGCCCCTCATCTCGTGCGGCGAGTGCAAGGCCTGCCGCGACGGGCACGGGCACGTGTGCCGCCGCCTGGGCCTGTACGGCATCGACGCCCCCGGCGGCATGGCCGAGTACGTCGCGCTGCCCCCCGAGGTGCTGCACGAGGTGCCCGCGGGCGTCGACCCGCGCCTCGCGGCGCTCGTCGAGCCGCTGGCCGTCGCGGTGCACGCGCTCGACCTGTCCGGCATGGAGCAGGGCGACACCGTCGCCGTCTACGGCGCCGGACCCATCGGGGTGCTGACCGCGCTCGTCGCGCGGCACGCCGGAGCGGGGACCGTCGTGGTCACC
Organism: Cellulomonas sp.; assembly: GCF_015234515.1. GTDB lineage: Bacteria > Actinomycetota > Actinomycetes > Actinomycetales > Cellulomonadaceae > Cellulomonas. The sequence continues at coordinate 16,446 of NZ_JADGMY010000009.1, read as the reverse complement.
GAGCCGAGCCCGTGGCGCCGTCAGGTCGCCGCGGACCTGGGGCTCACGGTCGTCCCCGAGGGCTCGACCATGGCCGAGGTCCTCGCGCCGCTCACCGACGGCGAGGGCGCCGACACGACGTTCGACTCCGCCGCGCACCCGACCGTCGCAGCCGATCTGGCCGCCGCGACCCGCGTGCTCGGCCGGATCGTCATCGTGGGCGTCTACAAGCAGCCCACGCCGCTGGACCTGCAGGCCGTGTGCTTCAAGGAGCAGTCGATGGTCGGCGTGCGGGTCTACACGTCCGCCGACGTCCGGCGCGCGATCGAGCTGCTCGCGTCCGACGAGCTCGGCCTGGCCGCGTTCCCCACCCGGGCCTTCGACCTGGCCGACGTGGACGCCGCCTTCGCGGCCGCGACGTCCGGCCAGGACTGCCTCAAGGTCCTCCTCACCCCCCTGCACGGGAAGGCAGACGCATGACCACCCCCTTCGACCTGACGGGCCGCACGGCCGTCGTCACCGGCGGCGGCCGCGGCCTGGGCCGCGGCATCACGCAGGCCCTGCTGGAGGCCGGCGCGGACGTCGTCGTGCTCGCGCGCAACCCCGTGCCGTCCGACCTGGCGGACCAGGCGGCGGCGCTCGGGCGCAGGCTCGCGTTCGAGCCGCTGGACCTGGGCGACGGCGACGCGATCGCCGCCACGGCGGAGCGCGTGCTCGCCGAGCACCGCGTCGACATCCTCGTCAACAACGCCGGCACGCAGGACCGCTACCCCGCCGTCGACTTCCCGCTCGAGGCGTGGGACCGCGTCATCGACGTCAACCTGCGCTCGGTGTTCCAGCTCTGCCAGCTCTTCGGGCGGCCGATGCTCGAGCGCGGTGACGGCAAGATCGTCAACCTCGCGTCGCTGCTGTCGTTCCAGGGCGGGCTGACGGTGCCGGCGTACGCGGCGAGCAAGGGCGCGGTCGCGCAGCTCACCAAGGCGCTGTGCAACGAGTGGTCGGCCAAGGGTGTCAACGTCAACGCGGTGGCACCGGGCTACATGGACACCGACATGAACGCGGCCCTGCTGGCCGACCCCGTGCGCCTCGAGCAGCTCTCGGTGCGCATCCCGGCCGGGCGCTGGGGCCGTCCCGAGGACATCGGCAACGTCGTCGTGTTCCTCGCGTCCCCTGCGGCCGCGTACGTGCACGGCCAGGTGCTCGCGGTGGACGGCGGGTGGCTCGCGCGCTGAGCGCGACCGGCGGCCCGCCTCAGCCCGCGTCGGTGCGCAGGAAGTCCTCGACCGCGAGCAGGTGGGCCGCCATCCGGACGCGGGCGCGGTCGACGTCCCCGGCCGCGACCGCGTCGAGGATCGCCTCGTGCTCGCGCTGCGTGCGGGCCTCGGCACCGGGCTCGGTGACGCCGCGCGACAGCCGGTGCCGGGCCGTGCGCCCGCCCATGGCGTCGGTGAGCGCCGCGAGGACGGGGTTGCCGGCGAGCGCCCCGAGGGCGCGGTGGAACGCGAGGTCGGCCGCGAGGAGCGCCTCGTGGTCGCAGAGCACGTCGCCGGGCTCCCCGTCACCGGACTCCCCCTCGCCCGAGGTCGCGGGGTCGTCCGACCCGGCCCGGGCGAGCACCGCCGCGCCCTGCGCGAGCGCCTCGCGTGCCGCCGTGAGGTCGGCGCCCGGGGCCCGCGCACCCGCCGCGGCGAGCCCGGCGACCTCGGTCTCCAGCAGCCGGCGCACGGTGTGCACGTGCAGCGCGTGCCCTGCGGCCTGCAGCTCGACGACGAGCCCGAGCGGCGCCACGAGGCTGCCGGGGTCGAGCGCCGTGACGTACGTGCCGTCGCCCTGCCGGGTCTCGACGACCCCGAGCACGGCCAGCGCCCGGATGCCCTCGCGCAACGACCCGCGCGAGACGCCGAGCGCGTCCGCGAGGTCCTTCTCCACCGGCAGGCGCTGCCCCGGCCCGAGGCGGCCGTCAAGGATCATGGCGGTGACGCCGTCGACGACCCGGTCCGTGCGTGACATGCCTGGAGTATGCCGAACGGCGGGGGCGGCCGGTGCCGCCCCCGCCGTCCTGGTCGGGTCGCTCACGCCGACGCGAGCCGTCCGGCCCAGTACGCGCCGTCGGGGAAGCGGAACTCCGCGACCGACGCCTCGTGCATCTGCGTCGAGTACCCCGGCCGGCTCGGCAGCACGTAGGCGGCCTCACGCACGACGCAGGGGTCGGTGAAGTGCTCGTGCAGGTGGTCGACGTACTCGGTGACACGGCCCTCGCGCGACCCCGAGACCGCGACGAAGTCGAGCATCGAGATGTGCTGGACCATCTCGCACAGGCCCACGCCGCCGCCGTGCGGGCACACCTTCACGCCGAACTTCGCGGCGAGCAGCAGGACCGCGACGATCTCGTTGAGGCTCGCGAGGCGCCCGGCGTCGAGCTGGCAGTAGTCCATGGCACCGGCCTGCATGAACTGCTTGAACATCACGCGGTTGTGGCCGTGCTCGCCCGTCGCGACGCCCACGGGTGCGACGCCCCGGCGGATCGCGGCGTGGCCGAGCACGTCGTCCGGGCTCGTCGGCTCCTCGATCCACAGCAGGTCGAACCGCGCCAGGGCGTTGGTCCACTCGATCGCCTGGTCGACGTCCCACACCTGGTTGGCGTCGATCATGAGCGCCCGGTCGGGCCCGATGACGTCGCGCGCGATGCCGCAGCGGCGCACGTCCTCCTCGAGGTCGGCGCCGACCTTGAGCTTGATGTGCTGGTAGCCCTCGTCGACGGCCTCCTGGCAGAGCCGGCGCAGCTTCTCGTCGCTGTACCCGAGCCAGCCCGCGGACGTCGTGTAGCAGGGGTACCCGGTCCGCTCGAGCTCGGCGATGCGCTCGGCCTTGCCGCCCTCCTGGGCGCGCAGGAGCGCGATCGCCTCGTCGCGCGTCAGGGCGTCGGAGAGGTAGCGCAGGTCGGCGACGTCGACGAGCTGCTCGGGCGTCATGTCGGCGAGCAGCCGCCACACGGGCTTGCCGGCCACGCGACCGGCGAGGTCCCACGCGGCGTTCATGACGGCCGACAGCGACAGGTGCACGACGCCCTTCTCGGGGCCGAGCCAGCGCATCTGGGCGTCCGCGGTGAGGTCGCGGTAGACGCCGCCCATGTCGGCCACCATCTCCTCGACGTCCCGGCCGACGAGCAGCGCCGCCTGCTGGCGCGCGGCGATGCCGACGATGTCGTTGCCACGGCCGGTCGTGAACGTCAGGCCGTAGCCGGCGAGCGGCGCGCCCTCGGCGTCGGTGCCGTCGGTGCGCAGGACGACGTAGGCGGCGGAGTAGTCGCCGTCCTTGTTCATGGCGTCGGAGCCGTCAGCGGTGAGCGAGGTGGGGAACCGGACGTCCTCGACGTCGACGGCGGTGATCTTCACGAGCGCTTCCTCTCGGTGGGGGTGAGGACACCGTACCTCGATTCATCAGACCTTTGCAGCGCCGCGCGCACGCCGCTCCGCAGGGGTGGTGCAGGGCGAGGGCTATGTTTGGCTCGATACATCAGATGACTACGGAGGGTTTCATGCGCGACACGTACCACGTCGGCGTCACCGCCGACGGCTTCCTGCCCGACGGCTCGTCCCGGTTCGGTGACCTCGGCCTCGACCGGCTCACCGCGGCGGGCCTCACCTGGGAGTACCTGCCGGCCGTCGAGCACCAGCTCACGGCGGACGTCCTGGCCCCCTACGACGCGGTCCTGTCCCTGGGCCACCTCGGACTGACGCGGGAGGCCGCGGCCGCGGCTCCCCGCCTGCGCCACCTCGCGCGCTACGGCGCGGGCTACGACGGCATCGACGTCCCGGGCGTGGCGGCCGAGGGTGTCGTCGTGACGAACACCCCGACCGCCGTCCGCCGGCCGCTGGCCCTCGCCGCGCTGACCCTCCTGCTGGCGCTCGCCCACCGGCTGCCCGAGAACCACCGGGCGGCGGCCGAGGGGCGCTGGGGCGACCGCGGCCTGTACCGGGGACCGGGCGTCGCCGGCCGCACCGTCGGCATCGTCGGCCTCGGCGGCGTGGGCTGCGAGCTGGCCGAGCTCGTCCGGCCCCTCGGGGTCCGCGTGCTCGCCGCCGACCCGGGCGCCGACACGGCGCGCGCCGAGCGCGTCGGCGCGCAGCTCGTGCCGCTCACCGAGCTCGCCGCCGAGTCGGACTACGTCGTCCTCACGGCCGCTCTCACGCCGTCGTCGTACCACCTGGTCGACGCGGACCTCCTGGCCGCGATGCGACCCACGTCCTACCTCGTCAACGTCGGCCGGGGCGGGCTCGTCGACCACGACGCGCTGCGGTCCGCGCTGCTCGCGGGCCGGATCGCGGGGGCCGGGCTGGACGTGCTCGAGCCGGAGCCGCCCGCGCCGGACGACCCGCTGCTGACGCACCCGGACGTCATCGTCACGCCGCACGCGCTGTGCTGGACGCAGGACTTCACCGACGCGGTCGCGACGAGTGCCCTCGAGGCGATCGTCGACGTCGCCCAGGGCCGCCGACCGGCGCACGCGCTGGACCCGTCCGCGCTGCACCACGAGCGGCACGCCCGCTGACGCCGAGCGTCCCGTTGTGAGAGAGTGTTCCTCACAACGGGACGCTCGTTCCGCCTAGCGCAACGCACAGAGGAGATCCCCCGATGGACACCCTGGACCAGCTCGCCGCCGCCCGGCTCGTCCCGGTCGTGGTGCTCGACGACGCCGCCGACGCCGCACCGCTCGCCGCCGCGCTCGCCGCGGGCGGGCTGCCGGTCGCCGAGGTCACGTTCCGCACCGCCGCGGCCGCCGACTCGATCCGCGCGATGAGCGAGCGCGGCGACATGCTCGTCGGCGCCGGCACCGTGCTGACCCCGGCCCAGGTCGACCAGGCCGTCGCCGCGGGCGCCTCGTACGTCGTCTCCCCCGGCCTCAGCCGCGCCGTCGTCGAGCGCTGCCAGGAGCACGGCGTCCTCGCGCTGCCCGGTGCCGTCACCGCCACGGAGATCCAGGCCGCGCTCGAGCTGGGGCTCACCACCGTGAAGTTCTTCCCCGCCGGCACGTCGGGCGGCCCCAAGGCCATCGCGGCCCTCGCGGCGCCCTTCGGTGGCCTGCGCTTCGTCCCCACCGGCGGCGTGAGCGCCGCCAACCTCCACGAGTACCTCGCCGTGCCGGCGGTCGTCGCCGTCGGCGGCTCGTGGATGGTGAGCAAGGACCTCGTCCGCGCCGGCGACTTCGCGGGCATCACGCGCCTCACCGCCGAGGCCGTCGCCCTGACCCGGCGCTGACCCCACCCGCGCCGACCACGAGACCGAGGACCACCATGACCGCCCTGTCCATCCGCCCCGCGGCCGAGTGCCGCTACGACGTCGTCTCCCTCGGTGAGGTGATGCTGCGCCTCGACCCGGGTGAGGGCCGCATCCGCACCGCCCGCCAGTTCCGCGCGTGGGAGGGCGGCGGCGAGTACAACGTCGCACGCGGCCTGCGCCGCGCGTTCGGCCTGCGCGCGGCCGTCGTCACCGCCCTCGCGGACAACGAGGTCGGCCGCCTGGTCGAGGACTTCATCCTCACCGGCGGCGTCGACACGTCGTTCATCCGGTGGGCGCCGTACGACGGCATCGGCCGCGGCGTGCGCAACGGCCTCAACTTCACCGAGCGCGGCTTCGGCGTCCGCGGCGCCGTCGGCGTCTCCGACCGCGGGCTGACCGCGGCCTCGCAGATGAAGCCCGGTGACGTCGACTGGGACCACCTGTTCGGTGAGCTCGGGGTGCGCTGGCTGCACACCGGCGGTATCTACGCCGCGCTGAGCGAGACCACCGCCGAGGTCGTCGTCGAGGCCGTGACCGCCGCCCAGCGCCACGGCACGGTCGTCTCCTACGACCTCAACTACCGGCCGTCGCTGTGGAAGTCCATCGGCGGCCAGGCGAAGGCGCAGGAGGTCAACCGGCGCATCGCCGAGCACGTGGACGTCATGATCGGCAACGAGGAGGACTTCACGGCCTCCCTCGGGTTCGAGGTCGAGGGCGTCGACGAGAACATCTCCGCCATCGAGGTCGACGCGTTCGCCGCGATGATCGAGACGGCAGCAGCGGCCTACCCGAACTTCAAGGTCATCGGTACGACGCTGCGCACCGTGCACTCCGCGAGCTGCAACGACTGGGGCGCGCTCGCGTGGTCGCGCGAGACGGGCGTCGTGCAGGCCACGTACCGCGAGCGCCTGGAGATCCTGGACCGCGTCGGCGGCGGCGACTCGTTCGCGTCCGGCCTGGTCTACGGGCTGCTCGACGAGCAGCCGCTCGCCACGGCCGTCGAGTACGGCGCGGCGCACGGCGCGCTGGCCATGACGACGCCGGGCGACACCACCATGGTGACCAAGGCCGAGGTGCTCAAGCTCGCCGGGGGCGGCAGCGCGCGGGTCGACAGGTGACCGGACCCCTGCAGGGCCGCACGGCGCTCGTCACGGGCGGCGGCACGGGCATCGGCCGGCAGGTCGCGCTCGCGCTCGGCCGCGCCGGCGCCGACGTCGCCGTGACCTACCGCACGCACGACGCCGCGGACCTCGTGGCCGAGCTGCGCGCGATGGGCCGCACGGCCGTGGCGTACGAGCTCGACGCGACCGACCCCGCCGCCGTGCGCGAGGTCGTCTCCGCGGCCGCCCGGGCGCTCGGCGGTCACCTCGACGTGCTCGTCAACAACGCGGGCGGCATCGTCGGCCGCGTGCCGTTCGCCGAGGTCGCGCTCGACCACTGGCGCGCGGTGGTGGACGTCAACCTCACCAGCACGTACCTGGTCACGCAGGCCGTGCTCGACGTCATGCCGGACGGCGGGCGCGTCGTGCAGGTGTCCTCGGCAGCCGGCCAGGACGGCGGCGGTGCGGGCGCGAGCGCCTACGCGGCGGCCAAGGCCGGCGTCGACGGGCTCACGCGCGCACTCGCCAAGGAGCTCGGTCCCCGCCGGATCACGGTCAACTCCGTGGCACCCGGGTTCATCGGCGACACCCCGTTCCACGAGCGGTTCACGCCCGAGGCCGGTCAGCGCGCAGCCGTCGCCGGCACGCTCGTCGGGCGGCCGGGACACCGCAGGACGTCGCGGCGGCCGTCGTGTACCTCGCGACGGAGCCCGGCTTCATGACGGGTGCCGTGCTCGACCTCAACGGCGGCGGGCACCTGCGCTGACGGGCGCCCCCGGGGACGACGACCTGTCCCCGGGGGCCCTCGTGCGCCGTACCCTGGTCCCCATGCTGATGACGACGGTGCTCTCGGCCGCCCTGACGGACGGGTCGCTCCCGCTGCTCGCAGGCGGTCCCCTTCCCGCCCTGGGCCCGGACTTCCTGGAGCCCGAGCACCTGATCCGCTCGTTCGGCACGGCGGCGCTCATCGGCATCGTGGCCATCGTGTTCATCGAGACGGGGCTGCTCTTCCCGTTCCTGCCCGGCGACTCGCTGCTGTTCACCGCGGGCGCGCTGGTGGCGCAGGACTCCCTGCAGCTCAACATCTGGGTGCTGTGCGGCGTGCTCTTCCTGGCGGCGTTCGCCGGCGACCAGCTGGCCTACGCGATCGGGCGCAAGCTCGGGCCCAAGGTCTTCAGCCGCCCCGACTCGCGGTTCTTCAAGCAGAAGTACATCGACCAGACGTACAAGTACTTCGACAAGTACGGCGGCCGGACGATCATCGTGGCGCGCTTCGTGCCGTTCGTGCGCACCTACGCCCCGGTCGCGGCCGGGGTCGGCAAGATGAGCTACCGGCACTTCGTGTCCTACAACGTGGTGGGCGCGCTGCTGTGGGGCGTCGGCGTGACGCTCCTGGGGTACTGGCTGGGCAACTTCTCGTTCATCAAGAACAACATCGAGGCCCTGCTGATCCTCATCGTCGGGGTCTCGGTCCTGCCGGTGGCGTTCGAGCTGTGGCGCGCGCGCCGCAAGGAGCAGGCCGGTGAGACCGTCGAGGGCCGCGACACCGGGTACGACGAGCCGGTCGAGCGCGCGGCCGTCGAGCGCGAGGTCTTCGGGAACGCGGCGACGCCGCCCGTGCCCGGGCAGGCCGGCACGCCGGCCGTCGACGACGAGATCGGGGAGCGCACGCAGCGATGACCCGCGAGATCCGGTCGTGGCTCTCCGACATGGACGGCGTCCTCGTCCACGAGGGGACGGCCCTGCCCGGCGCCGCCGACTTCGTCGACGCGCTGAAGGCGGCGGGACGCCCGTTCCTCATCCTCACGAACAACTCGATCTTCACGCCGCGCGACCTGCGCGCGCGCCTCGCCGCGACGGGCATCGACGTGCCCGAGGAGGCGATCTGGACCTCCGCGCTGGCGACCGCGCAGTTCCTCACCGACCAGATGCCCGGCGGGTCCGCCCACGTCATCGGCGAGGCCGGGCTGACGACCGCCCTGTACGAGGCCGGGTACACGCTCACGGCCGCGCGCCCGGACTTCGTCGTGCTCGGTGAGACCCGGACGTACTCGTTCGAGGCGATCACGCAGGCGATCCGGCTGATCCAGGCCGGGGCGCGCTTCATCGCGACCAACCCGGACGTCACCGGCCCCAGCGCCGAGGGCGACCTGCCCGCGACGGGCGCGGTGGCCGCGATGATCTCCGCCGCGACGGGACGCAAGCCGTACTTCGTCGGCAAGCCCAACCCCATGATGATCCGCTCGGCGCTCAACCGGATCGACGCCCACTCGGAGACGACGGTCATGGTCGGCGACCGCATGGACACCGACGTGGTCGCCGGGATCGAGGCGGGCCTGCGCACCTACCTCGTGCTCACCGGCTCGACCCGCGCGAGCGACGTCGAGCGCTTCCCGTTCCGCCCGACCTCGGTCCTCGACTCGGTGCAGGACCTCATCGAGCTGGTCTGACCAGGACGTATCCGCCCCGTCCAGCGGCCCGACGGGGCCGTTCGTCCCGGCCGGGACGTCCCGGGAGCGACCACCCTGGACGTATGCGCAACAGCGAGCTCGCCCAGGTGCTGCGCGCGGCCAACCCCTGGTGGTCGCGCCGTCGCCGTGCCTCGTGGGTGCTCGACGACGCCGACCTCGCGTCGCGCGCCCGCCACGAGTGGGCCCCGGCGACCACCGAAGCCCGTTCGACGCTCGCCACCGTCACCGACAGGCCTCGCCCCGGCACCGTGACGCTCGTCGTGGGGATGCGCGGCGTCGGCAAGACGACCGCGGTCAAGGACGTCGTCGCGCACCTCGTGGCCGACCCGGCGACGGACCCCCGTCGCGTCGTGCTGGTCCCGGTCCAGCTCGCGGACGACGCCGGCGCGATCTCGACCCTGCGCCCGACGGACCTGGCGACCGCCCTGCGCACCCCCACCCGTACCGGTGCGCCGGCGTGCGACGGGCACCGCGTGCTGGTCGTCGACGAGGTCGGCACGGTCGCCGGCTGGCCGCAGATGCTCGCCGACGCCTGCCGTCGTGGTGACCAGGTGCTGGCCACCACGTCGGTCCTCGACCCCGCCGACCTCGCCGTGCTCGCGTCGGCCGTGCCCGCCGGGGCGCTGGCCGTGCGGCACCTGCAGCCCGCCAGCATGTCCGAGCTGCTGCTCGCGCAGCCCGCGGGGAGGTCGGGCGACGTGCGGGCCGACTACCTGCGGCACGGCGGGCTGCCGCGCGCGATCGCCGAGCACCGTGACCTGGGCGACGTCGGCGACGAGCTCGTCGAGCGCCTGGCCGCCGGCCTGCACGTCGACGTGTGCCGCGGCGAGGACCGGTGCCCGCTCGACGTGCTGCTGTCGGCCGTGTGCGCGACCACCGACAGGTTCGTCGAGCCCGAGCACCTGGCGCACCTGCTGAGCCTCACGACGCCGGAGGTGGGGCTGCTGCTCTCGCGCCTCGAGCAGGCCCACGTGCTGGACCCGCGCCGCGGCCTCGTGGACCCCCTGCTGCACCGCCTGCCGTCGCTCCTCGCGCCGGAACGTCATACCGAGCCCTCGACGCAGCACATCGCGACGTTCTCGCACTGAACTCGGCACGGCGACGCCCGGCACGGCGACGCCCGGCCCTCCGACGGGAGGACCGGGCGTGGCGCACGGGGCGGCGCGGCCGCTCAGAAGCCGACGGCCGGCGCCTGACGGACCTGCGGGTCCTCGACCTCGAAGTACTCGGCCCGCGTGAACCCGAACATGTTCGCCACGACGTTGGCCGGGAACGTCTCGACCTTGGTGTTGAGCGTGCGGACGTTCGCGTTGTAGAACCGCCGGCCCGCGGCGATGCGGTCCTCCGTGTTGGCCAGCTCGGCCTGCAGCTGCTGGAAGTTCTCGCTGGCCCGCAGCACCGGGTAGTTCTCGGCCACCGCGAGCAGGCGCCCGAGCGCGGCGTTCAGGGCGTTCTCCTGCACCGCCTGCTGGGCCGGGCTGTCGACGGGCCCCGCTGCGGCCGCCCGGGCGCGCGTGACCTCGTCGAACACGTTGCGCTCGTGCGCCGCGTACCCCTTGACGGTCTCGACGAGGTTCGGGATCAGGTCGTGCCTGCGGTGCAGCTCGACGTCGATCTGGCGCCACGACTCCTGCACCAGGTTGCGCAGCCGGACGAAGCCGTTGTACTGGGCGACACCCCACAGCAGGACGATGACGACGACGGCGATCAGGACGACGAGGGCGATGGTGCCACCGGTCACGAGGACTCCTTGGGGACGGGGTGTGGCTCGATCGTAGCGAGCGGGTCGTGGCCGTGGTCCTGCCACACGTGCCGTGGCACGGCGTCCGCGACCACGGTCAGCACCATGAGGCGGTCGGCGATGCGGTCGACGTCGGTGCGCCCGTCGTCCCACGTCACGAGCCACGTGCCCTCGATGCGCCAGTGCCGCCCGACCAGGTGCGGCTGCAGCAGCCGTTCCATGAGGCGGGGGTGCAGGACGGCGTGCGCGGTCCGCTCGTCGGACGCCACGACGCGGTACGCGCGGTTGAACGCCTCGAGCTCGAGCTGCAGGTCCTTGCCGCCCGCGAGCTTGATGAGCCGCGCCCCGACGCCCTCGGGGGTGACCTCGAGCCTCGGCAGGTAGGCCGGGAGCCGCAGCGCCACGACGTGCGCGTACGACGTGCTCCGGTCCTTGCCCGAGCCGGTCGTCCACCGGTAGGTGAACGACACGGCGGGTCGACCCTGCCAGTCGCGGCGCATCACCTCGATCGCCGCGTGGGAGTCCCCGGTGTCGAACGGCGCGCCGCTCTGGATGCGCTCGAGCTCCCGGTCGTACCGCACGTAGTCCCACCCGTGGGTCCGTGCCCACGCCGCGAGCTTCTCGTGGCGCCGCTTCTGCCACGCGTTCCCGAGCGCGACGGCGACGAGGCCGAAGACCCCGAAGAAGGCCACCCCGACGAGGTCGGAGGCGTCCAGGGTCACCCTCGTCAGCACGAAGTACCCGATGAAGCCGGTCCAGACGACGGCGATCGAGTAGAAGACGACCCGGGACAGACGGAGCTGCCGTCGCCGCGGCGGTCCACCCGGCTCGGAGCCCGGTCGCCCCGGGCCCGGCGGAGGTACCGAGGTCACGCGAGACCGAGGTCGGCCAGGTCCAGCAGGTGGTGGTAGGTCACGCCGAGCGCCTCGATGGCCTCGCGCGCGCCGGTACCGCGGTCGACGATGGTCGCGACGGCCACGACCTCGCCGCCGGCCTCGCGGACCGCCTCGACGGCGGTGATGGCCGAGCCTCCGGTGGTCGAGGTGTCCTCGACGACGACCACGCGCCGCCCGGCGACGTCGGGGCCCTCGATGCGGCGCTGCAGACCGTGCGCCTTGCCCGCCTTGCGCACCACGAACGCGTCCAGGTCCTGCCCGCGCGACGCGGCCGCGTGCAGCAGCGCCGTGGCGACCGGGTCGGCGCCGAGCGTCAGACCACCGACGGCGTCGATCTCCGCCGTGCCGAGACCGGCCTCCTCGAGCAGGTCGAGCATGAGGTGGCCGATGAGGGGCGCGGCGCGGTGGTGGAGCGTCACGCGCCGCAGGTCGACGTAGTAGTCGGCCTCCTTGCCGGAGGACAGCGTCACCCTGCCGTGCACCACGGCGAGGTCACGGACGAGGGCGACGAGCTGGTCGCGGGGCGCTGCGGCGGGGGCGTCGGTCACGGCCGTAGGGTATCGGGCCGTCTCGCCGCCGTCGTGCGTCGTCCGGGTGGGCCGCGCGGTCGCGGCAGGCCGGTGCCGGCCGGTCAGCCGGTGACACGCACCTCGACGCGACGGTTGAGGGCACGGCCGGAGGGGTCGTCCCGCCCGCCGGTCTGCTCCTCGGCGACGGGGTTCGCGCTGCCGTGACCGGTCACGGTCAGCACCAGGTCGGGCCGGGCGGCCGCGAGAGCGCCCGCGACGGCCTGCGCGCGCGCCTGCGAGAGCGGCACGTTGACCGCGTCGCCGCCGAGCCCGTCCGTGTGCCCGTCGACCGCGACCGCCGCGCCCTGCGGCAGAGCGGCGGCGATCTCGCCGATCGCGGCGCTCGCGCCCGGGGCGAGGTCGGCGCTGTCGAACCCGAACAGCAGGTCCGACGTCAGCGTCGTCACGCCCTGCGACTCGCGCGCGAGCTCCCGCACCGACTTCTCCCGGACGAGGGCGAGCGGGCCGCCGACCAGGTGGAGCGGCCCGCCCGTGAGCCGCAGCGTCGCGCGCTCGATCATGTCGGGCGTGACGGGCGTCCGTGCGAGCTCGGCCCAGGGCGGCTCCCCCGGCGTCGCCGTGGCCGCGGCCGGGGACGCCCCCGGCAGCCCGACGACCAGCGGTGCCGCCGCGACGAGCGCGATCGCCAGGCGGCGGCGACGCGGGGCCCGTCCCGTCACGACCCCTGCCGTGCGGTCACGCCGGTGAAGACCGGCAGGCCGTCGGCGATCAGCACGTCGAGCGAGCCGCCCTCGTTCTCCGGCGCCGGGAGCGCCGCCCAGCCCTCGAGCGTCGAGTGGTTGCGCACCTTGGTGTTGATGTGCACGAGGGGGGAGGCGAGCATCGTGGCGTCGCAGAGATCGCGGTCCGCGCCGTCACCGTTCCAGTCACCCTTGACGCACAGCGGCAGGAACGCCTGCAGGTGCGTCGTGTCCGTCACGAGGGGCACCGGGTCGATCCCGAGGTCGAAGAGGCTCATCTCCTCGTCGTCGCCGCGGTCGGGCGCTTCCCATCGCAGCGCCCAGCGCACCGTGAGCACCTCGGCGTCGACCCGCACGTCACGCAGGATCAGCGTCACCTCGCCGCCGGCGACCTCGGAACCGGCCGGCGTGTCGACCGTCTGCTCGGCGATCACCTGGGTCGCGACGTCATCGACGGGCGCGACCTGCTCGCCCTCCCCGCCCTCGGCGGCCGGCCCGCTCGCCGTCGCGGAGGGCGTCGGCTCGTCGGTGTCACCGGTGCAGGCCGACGTCAGCGCCACGGCGCCGACCGCCACGAGGGCCACCAGCGCACGGCGCAGGACGGAACGGTGGGTCAGACGCATGCGGGTCCTCCGGGAACGGTCGACGAGTGCTGCACGCTACCCGGCTCCACCCCCAGGCGGACGAATCGGACGTCCGCCGTCGCCCGGACGGGTCAGTCGTCGGCCGCGGGCGTCTCGGCCGCGTCGTCGGTCAGCGCCCGGCGGTAGCTGCTGAACGACCGCACCGCGGACCGCGGGGCCAGCCTCAGGAGCGTCGAGACCGCCTTGTAGCGCAGGCTCGGGGTCGACAGGACGACGCCGCGGCGCACGTCCGCGAGCGCGCCGGCCACCACGTCCTCCGCGTCGAGCCAGGCGACCGCCGGGTAGTGGGCCGTGTCGATGCGTCCCCGCTCGTGGAACTCCGTGTGCGTGAAGCCCGGGGCGACGACCGTCGCGGTGACGCCCGTCCCCTTGAGCTCGACCGCGAGCGCCTCGGTGAAGACCCGCACCCACGCCTTGTGCGCGGAGTACGTGCCCGACGCGACGAGCCCGGCGACCGAGCCGACGTTGAGGATCGCGCCGCGGCCGCGCTGCTTCATCGCACCGGCGGCGGCGTGCGAGAGCACCATGACCGTGCGGACCATGAGCTCGAGCGCCCGCTCCTCCGCGGCGATGTCGCCGTCGACGAACGGCTGGTTCAGCCCCATGCCGGCGTTGTTGACCAGCAGGCCCACCGGACGCTCGTCGTCCCGCAGCCGCGCGGCCACACGCTCGACGTCGGCCCGGTCGGTGAGGTCGGCGGCCAGCACCTCGGCGCGGATCCCCGCCGCGGCCTCCAGCTGCGCCGCGAGGCGGGTCAGCCGCCCCTCGTCGCGCGCCACCAGGACGACGTCGTGACGTGCCGTGGCGAGCTGCCAGGCGAACTCCAGACCCAGGCCGGCGCTCGCGCCGGTGACCAGTGCGGTACCCATGGCGTCACCCTACGGACACCGGCGCCGCCGCGTCGCGCGCTCCCGCGTGTCGGCGCCGCCTCCCCTGGTGCGGCCACCCCGGCCCGCCCGTAGCGTGGGGCCCACGTCGACACGGAGGTGAGCATGGAGAACGCACTGGTCCCCGCACCGCTCGCACTGGTCACGGGCGCGTCGAGCGGCATCGGGCTGGAGATCGCCGTCCGGCTGGCCGAGCTGGGCCACGACCTGGTCGTCACGGCCGAGGACGACGGGCTCGCGCTCGCGGCCGACGGCCTGACGCAGCACGGCCGCGCGGTGCGCGCCGTGCGGGCCGACCTCACGCAGGCCGCGGGCGTCGACGCGCTGGTCGCGGAGGTGAAGGGCACGGGTCGCCCGCTCGACCTGCTGGTCCTCAACGCCGGCACGGCCGCGGGCGGCGCCTTCCTCGACGTCCCCCTCGAGGACCACCTGAGGACGATCGCGCTCGACGTCGTCGCACCGGTGCGCCTCGCCGGCGCGCTGCTGCCCGCGATGGTCGCGCGCGGGTCCGGGCGCGTGCTGGTGACGTCGTCGGTGGCCGCGCTGATGCCCGGGCCGTACTACGCGACGTACGCGGCGTCGAAGGCGTTCGTCCTGTCGTTCGCGCAGGCCCTGCGGTACGAGCTGCGGGACACCGGCGTCACGGTGACGGCGCTGCTGCCGGGCCCCACGGACACCGACTTCTTCGAGCAGTCCCACATGGAGGACACGCGCGTCGCGCACGGCGGCAAGGACGACCCCGCGGACGTCGCGCGGCAGGCCGTGGAGGGCCTGCTGAAGGGCGACGAGAAGGTCGTGGTGCGCTCGGTGCGTGCCAAGGGCCAGGCGGCTGCCGGCGCGCTGCTGAGCGACGGTGCCGGGGCAGCGCTGCAGGCGCGGTACACCGAGCCGCTGGGCAGCTCCGACGCCGACGCACGCTGACGCCGGGGCGCACCCGTCCACAGCCTGACCGGCGGGGGTCCCGGGTGACCCCCGGCGGCTCGTAGGGTGGTCGGGTGCAGCCGGACCCCGCCGTTCCCCAGGCCCGTCGACGACGGGCGACGGGTGCTCTCGACGACGCACCGGCCGTCGACGCCCCGACCTGGGACGCCGAGCCGGTGGAGCCGTGGTGGGACGAGGCTCCCCCGCCGCCCGACGACGCCCCGCCGCCCGAGTCGTGGGCCGAGGACCCGTGGGCGGGCGCTCCCCCGTCGACCGGCCGCACGAGCTCCCGGCGTCCCGACGCACCGCGCAGCACGGCCGCGGGGGCGCCCGCGCCGTCCCACGGCACCGCCGCCGACGTGCTGCACCGCGTGTGGGGCTACGACGCGTTCCGCGGCGACCAGGCCGCGGTCGTCGACACCGTGGTCGCCGGTGGCGACGCGGTCGTGCTCATGCCGACCGGCGGCGGCAAGTCGCTGTGCTACCAGGTGCCCGCGCTGGTCCGCGAGGGCACGGGCGTCGTCGTGTCACCGCTGATCGCGCTCATGCAGGACCAGGTGGACGCGCTGTCGGCGCTGGGCGTGCGGGCCGGCTTCCTCAACTCCACGCAGGAGCGCCACCAGCGTCGCGCGGTCGAGGACGCGTTCCTCGCGGGTGAGCTCGACCTGCTCTACCTGGCACCCGAGCGGCTGCGCGTGCCCGAGACGCTCGACCTGCTGGACCGCGGGCACGTCGCGCTGTTCGCGATCGACGAGGCCCACTGCGTGTCCCAGTGGGGGCACGACTTCCGGCCGGACTACCTCGCGCTGTCGCTACTGCACGAGCGCTGGCCGGGCGTGCCGCGCATCGCGCTGACCGCGACGGCGACGCACGCCACGCACCGCGAGATCTGCGAGCGCCTGCAGCTCACCGACGCGGCGCAGTTCGTCGCGAGCTTCGACCGGCCCAACATCCGCTACCGGATCGTCCCCAAGGACAACCCGCGCGCGCAGCTGCTGCACCTGCTGCGCACCGAGCACGAGGGCGACGCGGGCATCGTCTACTGCCTGTCGCGCGCCTCGGTCGAGCAGACGGCCGAGATGCTGCGCAAGGAGGGCATCGACGCGCTGCCGTACCACGCGGGCCTCGAGCGCCGCGTCCGCGCCGCGAACCAGTCCCGGTTCCTGCGCGAGGACGGGGTCGTGATGGTCGCGACCATCGCGTTCGGCATGGGCATCGACAAGCCCGACGTGCGGTTCGTCGCGCACCTCGACCTGC
>NZ_JADGMY010000008.1 GCF_015234515.1 Cellulomonas sp. | reverse complement strand
GGATTGCTCTCTCGCGGGGTGGGGGTGGCTGGATTGCTCTCTCGCGGGGTGGGGGTGACTGGATTGCACTCTCGCGGGGTGGGGGTGACTGGATTGCACTCTCACGGGGGAGGGTGGGGGTGGGTGACGGCTTGGCGTCGGCGTGCGCCAGTAGGCTCGTCCCGGTCGCGCCCGCGGCCGGGTGCGCAGCGACGGAGGCTCGATGACCACGCAGGACACGGGGGTGGCGCCGGCTGTCGCGGTGCTCGGCGGTGGGGTCATGGGCGGCACGCTCGTGGCGGCCCTGCGGACGGGCGGCTGGCCCGGGGACCGCGTGACCGTCGCGGACCAGGACGCCGCCAAGGCGGACGCGCTCGCGCGGGAGCACGGCGTGCGCGCCGCCGGCAACCGCGACGCCGTCGCCGAGGCGGACGTCGTCCTGCTCGCGGTCAAGCCGGACGTGGTGCCCGCGGCGCTGGCGGACCTCGCGCCCGTGCTGCGCGACGGTGCGCTGGTCGTGAGCGTCGCGGCGGGCGTCCCGCTGCGGGTCTACGAGGACGCGCTGCCCGCGGGCACGCCCGTGGTGCGGGTCATGCCGAACACGCCGGCGCTGATCGGCAAGGGGGCGAGCGCGATCGCGCCGGGTGCCGCGGCGCGCGAGGAGCACCTGGCGCTGGTCGAGCGCGTGCTCGCGGCGACGGGGCTCGTGGAGCGGGTCGCCGAGAAGCACCTCGACGCCGTGACGGCCCTGTCCGGGTCCGGCCCCGCGTACGCGTTCTACGTGATCGACGCGCTGGCCGAGGCGGGCGTCCTGCTGGGCCTGCCCCGGGACCTCGCCTCCCGGCTCGCGGTCGCCACCGTCGAGGGCGCGGCCGCGATGGTCGCGCAGACGGGCGAGCACCCGGCGGTGCTGCGCGAGCGGGTCTCGTCGCCCGGGGGCACGACGGTCGCGGGCGTCGCCGCCCTCGACGCGCACGCGGTCCGCGCGGGCCTGGTGGCGGGTGTGCGTGCCGCCGCGGAGCGCTCGCGCGAGCTGGGCGCCGGCTGACCCGATGACGGTCGACCCTCGCACGGCGGGTGCCGCACGACCGGCCGCGGCGCACCGCTCGCGCGACGGTCGCCCTCCGGCGATGAACGACGTGGCCGCGCTCGCGGGCGTCAGCCACCAGACCGTCTCCCGCGTGCTCAACGAGCACCCGAGCGTGCGTCCGGCCACGCGGGAGCGCGTGCTCGAGGCGATCGCGACGCTCGGCTACCGGCCGAACCTCGCCGCGCGCGCCCTGGTGACCCGGCGCACCGGGACCCTCGGCGTCATCACGCCGGCGACCGCGCTGTTCGGGCCGACCAGCACGCTCGTGGCGTTCGAGCAGGCGGCCCGCGACGCGGGCTTCTACGTGTCGGTCGCGACGCTGCGCGCCTTCAGCGGGGACGAGGTGGTCGCTGCCGTCGAGCACTTCCTGGCGCAGGGCGTCGACGGGGTGGTCGTGGTCGCGCCGCGCAGCGGGACGGTCGACGCCGTGAGCGGCGTGCACCTGCCCGTGCCCGTCGTGCTCGTGTCGTCGGGCCGGGAGGGGGTCGAGCTGCCGACGGTGTCCGTGGACCAGGTGGCCGGCGGCAGGCTGGCGACCGAGCACCTCCTGGCGTCGGGTCGCCGGTCCGTCCTGCACGTCGCGGGCCCGCAGGACTGGTACGACGCCCGGGACCGGTGGCGCGGGTGGCAGGACGCGCTCGAGGCGGCCGGGGCGCCGGTCCGCGCGCACCCCGCGAGCGGGTGGTCGGCGGCCGACGGGCACGCCGTGGGTCTCGAGCTGCTGCGCGCGGGGCTGCCGGAGGCCGTGTTCGCCGCGAACGACCAGCTGGCGCTCGGTCTGCTCGCGGCATTCGGGCAGGCCGGTGTCCGCGTCCCGCAGGACGTCGCCGTGGTGGGGTTCGACGACGAGCCCGGCACCGCGTTCTACTCCCCGCCGCTCACGACGGTGCGGCAGGGCTTCGACGAGCTGGGGCGTCGTGCGGTGCAGGCCGTCGCGGACGCGCTGACCGGCGGGCAGCCGACCCAGCAGTCGATCGCACCGGAGCTGGTCGTCCGGCGGTCGTCGGCGTCGCGGGAGGCCGCCGACGGCGCCTGAGCGGCTGGCTTCTCCGTCATGTGATCGTTAACATCGGGGCACCGGGTCGACTGGACCCGGTGGCCGTGAGCACGACGCCGGGCGACGACGCCCGGAGAGGGAGCAGCACGCGATGGCGCACCACCACGACGACGCGGACACCCGCCGGGACGCCGCACGCGAGGCCGTCACGCAGGGACGGGCGACCCTCGGCATCGAGCTGGGGTCCACCCGCATCAAGGCGGTGCTGGTCGGTGACGACCACGCCGTGCTGGCGAGCGGCGGCCACGCGTGGGAGAACCAGCTCGACGGGCGGACCTGGACGTACTCGCTCGACGCCGTGTGGGAGGGGCTGCGCGCGGCCGTCGCCGACCTGGTCGGCGACACCGAGCAGCGGTACGGCGTGCGCCCGACGTCGCTGGCCGCCATCGGCGTCTCGGCGATGATGCACGGCTACCTCGCCTTCGACGGGGACGACGACCTGCTCGTGCCGTTCCGCACGTGGCGCAACACGTCCACCGGACCGGCCGCCGCCGAGCTCACCGAGCTGTTCGGCTACAACATCCCGCTGCGCTGGTCCGTGGCCCACCTGCACCAGGCCGTCCTCGACGCCGAGCCGCACGTGCCGGACGTCCGGTTCGTCACGACGCTCGCCGGCTACGTGCACTGGCGCCTGACGGGCCGCAAGGTCCTGGGCGTCGGTGACGCCTCGGGCATGTTCCCGGTCGACCCGGCGACGCACGACTACGACGCCGACCTGCTCGCACGCTACGACGCGCTCGCGGCCGACCGGCTGCCCGTCGACCACCTGCGCGACCTGCTGCCGCAGGTGCTCGTCGCGGGCCAGCAGGCCGGCGTGCTGACCGACGAGGGCGCGGCGCTGCTCGACCCGACGGGCACGCTGCGCGCCGGGACTCCGCTGTGCCCGCCCGAGGGCGACGCCGGCACCGGCATGGTCGCCACGGCGTCGGTGGCCCCCCGGACCGCCAACATCAGCGTCGGCACCAGCATCTTCGCGATGGTCGTGCTCGAGAAGCCGCTCGCGGCCGTGCACCACGAGATCGACCTCGTGACGACGCCCGCGGGCGACCTGGTCGCGATGGTCCACTGCAACAACGGCGCGAGCGAGCTGGGGGAGTGGGCCGGCGTGTTCGGCCGGTTCGCCACCGCGCTCGGGTCGCAGGCCGGGCCGGACGAGGTGTTCGGCGTCCTGCTGCGCGAGGCGCTCGAGGGCGAGGCCGACGGCGGCGGGCTGCTGGCGTACAACTACCTGGCCGGCGAGCCGGTCACCGGGCTGGAGGAGGGGCGCCCGCTGATCGTGCGGACCGCGGACAGCCGGCTGACCCTGGCCAACTTCGTGCGCACGCAGGTGTACGGCGCGTTCGGCACCCTGAGCCTGGGCATGCGGATCCTCGCGGGCGAGGGCGTCGAGGTCGACGCGATGTACGCGCACGGCGGCCTGTTCCGCACGGCGGGTGTCGCCCAGCGGCTGCTCGCGGCGGCCGTGGACACGCCCGTCGCGGTGGGCCGCACCGCCGGCGAGGGCGGCGCGTGGGGCATCGCGGTGCTCGCGGGCTACCTCGCGAGCGGCGCGTCGCAGGACCTGGGCACCTACCTGACGACGCAGGTCTTCGCGGACGCCGAGATCGAGGTCGTCGCGCCGGACCCTGCCGACGTCGCCGGCTACGCCGCCTGGCTCGAGCGCTACGAGGCCGGTCTGGCCGTCGAGCGCACCGCGACCGAGGTGCTCTGAGCGCCTTCCCCCGGACCACGCGCGGTACGACCGCGCACCGGCGCCCGTGCGCCGGACCACCCCGCCCGCCACCGCGGGCACCGATGCAGGAGGCCGGATGACCGCCACAGCACTGGACGCCTACGCGCCCGCCGTCCGTGAGGAGGTGGCGCGCGCCCGCGAGAAGGTCAGCGCGCTGCACGCCGAGCTGCCCCGCTGGGGCCTGGTCGTGTGGACGGCGGGCAACGTCTCGCAGCGTGTCGTCGTCGACCCCGCCGGTCCGAGCGAGCGCGACCTGCTCGTCATCAAGCCGTCGGGCGTGACGTACGACGAGCTGACGCCCGAGTCGATGGTCGTCTGCGACCTGCAGGCGAACCTCGTCGAGGGCACGCGCGCACCGTCGTCGGACACCGCGGCGCACGCGTACGTCTACACGCACCTGCCGCACGTCGGCGGCGTCGTGCACACGCACTCCACGTACGCGACGGCCTGGGCCGCCCGCGCCGAGCCGGTGCCGTGCGTGCTGACGATGATGGCCGACGAGTTCGGCGGGGACATCCCCGTAGGGCCGTTCGCGCTCATCGGGGACGACTCGATCGGCCGGGGGATCGTCGAGACGCTGCGCGACTCGCGCAGCCCGGCGGTCCTCATGCGCAACCACGGCCCGTTCACGATCGGCACGGACGCCAAGGCCGCCGTGAAGGCCGCGGTCATGGTCGAGGAGGTCGCGCGGACCGTCCACATCAGCCGGCAGCTCGGCGAGCCGCTGCCCATCGCGCAGAGCGACGTCGACTCGCTGTACGCCCGCTACCAGAACGTCTACGGCCAGCACTGATGCTGAGCCACGAGGGAGAACGACGATGAGCAAGGCCTACCCCGACCAGGAGATCTGGTTCCTCACCGGCTCGCAGGACCTGTACGGCGAGGAGACGCTGCAGCAGGTCGCCGCGCAGTCGCAGGAGGTCGCCGCGGCGCTCGACGCGTCGGGCGACGTCCCTGCGAAGGTCGTCTGGAAGCCCGTCCTGAAGGACTCCGACGCGATCCGCCGCGCGATGCTCGACGCCAACGGCGACGACCGCGTGCTGGGTGTCATCACGTGGATGCACACGTTCAGCCCGGCGAAGATGTGGATCACGGGCCTGGACCTGCTGCGCAAGCCGCTGCTGCACCTGCACACGCAGGCGAACGTCGAGCTGCCGTGGGACAGCATCGACATGGACTTCATGAACCTCAACCAGGCCGCGCACGGCGACCGCGAGTACGCGTACATCGCGACGCGCCTGGGCCTGGCCCGCACCACGGTGTCCGGTCACGTGTCGAACCCGGCCGTCACCGCGCGCATCGGCACGTGGGTGCGCGCCGCCGCCGGCTGGCAGGCCGCGCAGGACCTGAGCCTGGTGCGGTTCGGCGACAACATGCGCAACGTCGCCGTCACCGAGGGCGACAAGACCGAGGCCGAGATCCGCCTGGGCGTGTCGGTCAACACGTGGGCCGTGAACGACCTGGTCGCCGCGGTGGCGGCCGTGGACGACGCGAGCGTCGACGCACTCGTCGCGCAGTACGAGGACCTGTACGACGTGGTCCCCGAGCTGCGCCGCGGTGGCGACCGGCACGAGTCGCTGCGGTACGCGGCCCGGCAGGAGATCGCGATCGAGGGCTTCCTCACGGAGCGTGGCGCCATGGCCTTCACGACGAACTTCGAGGACCTCGGCGAGCTGCGGCAGCTGCCCGGCCTGGCCGTGCAGCGGCTCATGGCCAAGGGCTACGGGTTCGGTGCCGAGGGCGACTGGAAGACGGCCGTGCTGGTGCGCGTCGCCAAGGTGATGGGTGCCGGGCTGCCCGGCGGCGCCTCGCTCATGGAGGACTACACCTACGACCTCACCCCCGGTGCGGAGAAGATCCTCGGCGCGCACATGCTCGAGATCTGCCCGACCCTCACGACGTCGAAGCCGCGCGTGGAGATCCACCCGCTGGGCATCGGCGGCAAGGAGGACCCGGTCCGCATGGTGTTCGACACCGACGCAGGTCCCGCCGTCGTGGTGTCGCTCGCCGACATGCGCGAGCGGTTCCGGCTCACCGCCAACGTCGTCGACGTGGTCCCGCCGACGGCCGAGCTGCCGAACCTCCCGGTCGCCCGCGCCGTGTGGGAGCCCCGCCCGGACTTCACGACGTCGTCCGAGTGCTGGCTCACCGCCGGGGGAGCGCACCACACGGTGCTGACGACGGCCGTGGGCATCGAGGCGTGGGAGATCTTCGCCGAGCTGGCCCGCACCGAGCTGCTGGTCATCGACGAGTCGACCACCCGCCGCGGGTTCGCCGACCAGGTGCGGTGGAACCAGGTGTACTACCGGGTCGCGCAGGGCTTCTGACGCCCTGAGGTGATGACGAGGGCGGGTGCCCGGCCGTGGCCGGGTGCCCGCCCTCGTGGGTGAGGGTCGGCGCAGGGGCCGGCGAGAACCGGCGAAACGCCCCTGACGTGCGACTTCACCCCGCGCGGTGATGCGGGCGGGTCTGCGTCGACGTAGCGTCGGGAGAGTGCGTCAACGGTGACGCGCGGAAGGGAGCGTCGTCGTGCGAGCACACTCACGGACGCTGGTCTGGGCGGTGCGGGCCCTGCTGGTCTCGACGGTCGCCGTGCTGATCGTCGTCGTCGACGCGGTGCTGAGCAGCCCCTGACGGGGAACGCGTCACGGGACGTCGCGTCAGGTCGGAGCACCGGGCGAGCCCGGTGACCTGGGCCGACGTGCGCACCCGGGCGCCCGGACGGCCCTTCGTCACCCCGGCGGCCGAAAGATGGGCTTTTGGGTGATTCAGGCCGCATACTTGGCTCACGCGCGTTCGAGGGCGACACGCGCCGGGGGAGGAGCCGGGATGCACGCGCACCGGTGGGGACGCGCGGGGACCTGGGTCCTGCGCGCGCTCTTCGCCGCCCTGGGCGGGCTCGTCCTCGTGCTCCTCCAGGTCGCCCTGGGCGGCTCCGCCTCGGCGCAGGCCACCTCGACCGCGGTGGACGGCGACGGAGCGGACGCGGTCGCCGCGGACCGCTCCGGTCCGTTCGGCGAGGCCGCGGACGGTTCCGGTCGTGGCCGACCGCAGGACGTCCCGGCGGCACCCGGCGCTCCCGCCGACCATGACGCGGTGACCAGCGTCGTCGACGAGACGGTGGATGTGAGCGACCCTGCCGGCCCGGTCGAGCCGGTCGACCCGGTCGAGCCGGTCGACCCGGTCGAGCCGGTGGACCCGGTCGAGCCGGTGGACCCGGTGGACCCGGTGGACCCCGTCGAGCCGGTGGACCCGGTCGAGCCGGTCGAGCCGGTGGACCCGGTGGAGCCCGTCGAGCCGGTGATCGTGCCGGTCGACCCCCCGCCGGCGCCCGTCGAGCCCGTCCCCGAGCCCGTCCAGGTGGAGACGGACGACACGGAGCCGACGGACGGCGGGGCGTCCACGACGACCAGCGCCACGACGCGCGCCACCACGCGGTCGGGCGACACCGCCGCCACCGTGCTCCCGGCCACGGTCCCGAGCACGTCGCCCTCCGCCGTCAGGGCCCCTGAGGTCCTGCGCGAGCGTCATGACAGCCTGCGCCAGTTCGGCCCTGCCCCGCGGACCAGCACGCCGCGCGCGGCAGCTGATCCCGTCGCACCACCCGGCGACGTCGCGCTGCCGGCCGTCCCTTCCGACATCGACCCGCCGGATGCCGCGCGCTCGGCCCAGCAGACCCCGTGGGCGCCCACGCAGGGTCCCGCGGGCCCGAAGCCCGAGGCTCCGGCCGTGGTCACGGCCACCTCGTTCGTCGTCGGCGGCCAGGTCGCCGTCGCCAGCGCGACCGTGGCGACGACGACGACGTCGCACTGCTCTGCCACGCCGCACCTCGTCGCGGCGCTCCCCGGCCACGGAGCCCCCGGCACGGGATCGGTCACGCCACGCGCGGGGCCGGACGACGGTCCGGCGCCCGGTCGGCCGGTCGGTCTCGCGCACGCCGCGACCACCGCCGCCTCACCCGACGCCGGCCCGGACGTGCCCGCGCGCGACACCCTTCGGAACCCTGCCTGACCGGACGGACGCGCGCACGTGCTGCGTCGTCCCTCGCCCTCCGGGGCGCTCCGGTCCACAGGCAAGGAGTTCGATGATGTTCACGTTCCTTCGCCGAGCGGTGGCGACACTTCTCGTCGCCGGCGGCCTTGCGCTCGCCTCCACCGGTGCCCTTCTGGGCGCCGACGACTACACGATGCCCGGTGCACTCATGCTCGTCCTGACGGGCGTGGCGGTGCTCCTGATCCGGCACCGCAGCCGTCCGCTGCCCGCGGCGCCCGTGAGGCCTGCCGTCCGTCCGGGCGCGTGGGCGCCGCCGTCGGCGGTCACGCTGCGCGCGGCCCCGCACTGCGCGCTCCCCGCTCCCCGGGCGGCTCCAGAGGTGGACGTCCCTGCCGGTGGCACGACGGGGGCCCCGGCCGCGCCGTGGCGTCCGGCGCGCACGTCCGGCACGCGCTACGGGGTGCGCCACTGCGTGCTGCCCCGGGGCGCGGTGCCGCACCAGCGGCGCGCGTCCGACGGGTCCTGACGGCGACGGGCGGGGCAGCGGTGCCCCGCCCGCCGGACCCTCAGCGGGTCGCGTCGAGCCGGAGCCGCTCTGCCGCCACGTCGTAGTCGGCGACGGGCCAGTCGAGCCGCAGGTCGGCCAGCGCACGGTGGAGCAGCGCGCTCACGGCCAGCCGCGCGTACCACTTGCTGTCGGCGGGCACGACGTGCCACGGCGCCACGTCGGTGCTCGTGCGGTCGAGGACCTCCTGGTAGGCGGCCTCGTACGCAGGGCGTCTGCTGCGCACGTCCACGTCCGACGGGTTGTACTTCCAGTGCTTGTCGGGGCGCTCGAGCCGCTCGCTCAGGCGCTCGTACTGCTCCTCGGGCGAGACCCACAGGGCGACCTTGACGATCGTCGTCCCCGAGGCGGCCACCTGCGCCTCGAACCGGTTGATCTCGTCGTACCGCTTCTGCCACACCTCGGGTGCGACCGTCCCGTCCACGCGGACCACCAGGACGTCCTCGTAGTGCGACCGGTCGAAGACGCCGATGCTGCCGGCGGGGGGCAGCGCCCGACGGACGCGCCACAGGTAGTGGTGGCGACGCTCCTCGGGCGTCGGGACGCCGAACGAGCGCAGTGCGACCCCCTGCGGGTCGACCAGTCCCAGCACGTGGCGCACGATCCCGCCCTTGCCTGCCGTGTCGAGGCCCTGCAGGACGAGCAGGACGGATCTGCCACCGCCGGTGCGGCCGTGGGCGAAGAGCCGCTCCTGCAGGTCGGAGAGCTCCGCGGCGACGCCGGCGAGGGCCCGCTCACCGTCGGCCCGCGAGCCGTCGAACCCCGGGGTCGCGGCGGGGTCGAGGTCCGCGATCCGGAAGCCGGGACCGACGCGGAGCAGGTCCACGACGGCGTCCCGCCGTGCGAGGAGGCCGTCGGCGGCGGCGTGCGCCGCGGCGGCCTTCTTCGCCGCCTTCCGTTCGGCCTTGGCGGCCTTCCGCTCGGCCTTCTTCGCCGCCTTCCGCTCGGCCTTGGCGGCCTTGCGGTCGGTCTCAGCGGCCTTCGCGGCCGCCTTCTTCCCTGCCTTCGCCTCGCTCTTCGCCGTCGCCTTCTCGGCCTTCTTCTTCTTCGAGCCCTTCGCCATTGCGGTCCTCCTCGTTGCCACGTGGGGTGTGGGAGCTGCGGCGTGCGGAACTGCGGCGTGCGGAGCTGCGGCGTGCAGCCGGTCGGGTGCGCTCAGGGGCGTGCCGCGAAGCGCTCGAGCAGGTCGGCGTGCCCGCCGACGATGATGAGGTCGTTGGCCGAGATGCGGGTCTCGTCCGTCGCGTACTGGAAGTCGATGCCCGGCGACTTCACGCCGATGACCGTCACTCCGTAGCGCTCGTGCACCTTGGACTGCGCGAGCGTGAAGCCCTGCGTCTCCTTGGGCGGGCGCATCTTGACGACCGTGAACCCGTCCTCGACCTCGATGTAGTCGAGCATCTTGCCGCTGACCAGGTGGGCGACCCGGGAGCCGGCGTCGGCCTCGGGCAGCACCACGTGGTGCGCGCCGATGCGCTGCAGGATGCGCGCGTGCTCGGAGCTGATGGCCTTGGCCCAGATCTGCGGCACGCCGATGTCGACCAGGTTGCCCGTGATGAGCACCGAGGCCTCCAGGTAGGAGCCGACGCCGACGACCGCGACGGGGAAGTCGCGCGCGCCGAGCTGCTCGAGCGCGTCGGGGTTGACGGCGTCCGCCTCGACGAGGGGGATGCGCCCGGCCCACTGCGCGACGAGCTCGGGGTTCCGCTCGACGGCGAGCACGTCCTGGCCCAGGCGGTCGAGCGTCGCCGCGATGGCGGACCCGAAACGCCCCAGGCCGATGACCAGGACGCCCGAGTCCTTCTTGGGGGTGCGCGGCGCCGTGCGTGGGTCGGCGCCAGCGGAACGGGCCTCGCGGCCGTCCGCGCGCTTGCTGTCAGCCAATGATGGGCCTCTCCTCCGGGTAGCGGATGACGCGACGACGGTTGCGCAGCGCGAGCGCCGCCGCAAGCGTCATCGTGCCGGTCCGCCCGATGAACATGAGCACGACGAGCACGTACTTCGCCGGTGTCGGCAGGGTCGCGGTGATGCCGGTCGACAGCCCGGCGGTCGCGAACGCCGAGATGACCTCGAACAGGATGCGGTCGAGCGTGAGCCCCGTCATGGCCAGCATGAGCAGCGACGCGACGAGCACGATGGTCGCGGAGACGAAGCTGACGGCGATCGCGACCTGCAGCGTCTCGCGCGAGATGCGGCGGCCGAACGCCTCGACGTCGCGGTCGCCGCGGCCCTCGGCCACGATCGCGAGGAGCATGACGGCGAGCGTCGTGACCTTGATGCCTCCGGCGGTCGAGGCCGAGCCGCCGCCCACGAACATCAGGGCGTCGAGCACCAGCCAGGTCCCCTCGTGCATCTGCCCGACGTCGACGGTCGAGAACCCGCCGGACCGTGGCATGACGCCGGCGAACAGGGACGCGAGCGCGGTCCCGCCGGCGTCCAGCGGGCGGAACGTGCCAGGGTTGGTCCACTCGAACGCCGCGACGACCACGGACCCGAACACGACCAGGCCCAGGCTCGTGGTGATGGTCAGCTTCGAGTGCAGGCTCCAGCGGCGCGGCTCGCGCAGGTGGTTCGCGACGTTGAGGATCACCGGGAAGCCGAGCGAGCCGATGAACACGCCGATGATGATCGGCAGGAGCATCCACCAGTCGGAGACGAACGGGGCCAGGCCCTCCGGGGTCGGCACGAACCCTGCGCTGTTGAACGCCGAGACCGCGTAGAACAGCGCGTGCCACGCCGCGGTCCAGACCGGTTCGCCGTGCACCAGGAGCCGCGGGAAGAGCACGATCGCGATGGCCACCTCGAGCACCGTCGAGGTGATGATGACCGTGCGGACCAGGGAGCCGACCTCGCCGAGGCGGGTCACCTTCGTCTCGGACGAGACGAGCAGGCGCTGCGTCAGGCCGATGCGCCGCGACACGGCCATGCCGAGGAGCGACGCCAGGGTCATGACCCCCAGGCCACCGATCTTGATCGCCACGAGGATCACGGCGAGCCCCCAGCCCGACCAGTACTCGCCGGTCGGCACGACGACCAGACCGGTGACGGTCGTCGCGGAGGTCGCCGTGAAGAGCGCGTCGATGAGGGGTGCACGCCGGCCGCTCGCCGTCGCCCAGGGAGCGGACAGCAGCACGGTGATGCCCGCGATGACGAGCGCGAACACGCCCAGGGCGAGCCGGGCGGGTGACTGCCGGGCCGAACGGTCGACGTACTCGCGCACGCGCCACAGCAGGCCGGGCCCCGCCGCCATCCGACCTCCCCCTGCTCACCAGTGTGCCGACAGGCCACACTCTGGCACGAGCGGCCTGCGCGCACGCCCCCGGCGGGGCCCCGCCGGCCAGGTGTCCTGCCGGCTGCGGCGGCCCGTCGGGTCGACACGCGCGCCGCGGCGGTGGGAGCGTGGGCCCCATGACCGCCACCGACGCGACCCCCGCCGCGTCGGGCGGCGGGCCGGTGACGCTGCGCGCGGTGTGGTCCACCGAGCTGCTCGCGTACGACTTCGGGTTCGGTCACCCGATGACGTCGGACCGGATCGACCTGACGATCGCGCTCGCCGCGCAGCTCGGTGTCCTCGACGGGCCCGGCGTCGAGGTGGTGGGCGCCGAGCCGGCGTCGGACGCGTTGCTGGTGACCGTGCACGACCCCGAGTACGTCGCCGCGGTCCACGCGGCGGCCGAGCGCGGCGTGCCGGACCTGGTCCGCGGCCTCGGCACGCGCGACGACCCGCTGTTCCCGCAGATGCACGAGGCCGCGGCCCGCGTCGTGGCGGGGACCGTCGACGCGGCCCTGGCCGTGTGGGAGGCGCGCGCGGAGCACGCCGTGAACATCGGCGGTGGCATGCACCACGCCCGGCCGGGCGCGGCCTCGGGCTTCTGCGTCTACAACGACGCCGCGGTGGCGATCCGCGAGCTGCTCGACGCAGGTGCCGAGCGTGTCGCGTACGTCGACGTGGACGCCCACCACGGCGACGGCGTGCAGACCGTCTTCTGGGACGACCCCCGCGTGCTCACCGTGTCGGTGCACGAGACCGGGCACGCGCTCTTCCCCGGGACGGGGTACCCCACGGAGACCGGCGGGCCGCGCGCCGACGGGACGGCGGTCAACGTCGCGCTGCCGTCGCGGACCGGCGACGCGGGCTGGCTGCGGGCGATCGACGCGGTCGTGCCGGCGGTGGTGCGCGAGTTCGCGCCGGACGTGCTCGTGACGCAGCACGGTTGCGACACGCACCTCATGGACCCGCTCGCGACGCTGCGGGTGTCCGTCGACGCGCAGCGGGTCGTCTCGACGCTGCTGCACGATCTCGCCCACGAGGTGTGCGACGGGCGGTGGGTCGCGCTGGGCGGCGGCGGGTACGCGATCCTCGACGTCGTGCCGCGCACGTGGACGCACCTGCTGGGTGTGGCGGCGCACCGCCCCGTGGACCCGGTGACACGGGTCCCGCAGGTGTGGCTGGACGTCGTGCGGCAGCGGTACGGCCGCGAGGCCGTGCCGGTGATGACGGACGGCGCCCCGGCGACGTTCAAGCCGTGGTCGGGCGGCTACGACCCCGGCGACGACGTCGACCGCGCCGTCCGCGCCACCCGCGGGGCGGTGTTCCCGTCGCTGGGTCTGGACCCCGAACTCGACTGACCGTGCGCCGGGCGGGTGTCTCCTCTTTCCCACCCGTCACAGCCGCCACTACTGTGAGGTCAGCACCCGGTACGTCGGGTGCGCGACGCCGGCGCGCCCCGGCCATCGGGAGGGCCGGAGCATGGACGAGGAGCAGGGCGTGCCGCAGGGCCGCGTGCGGTTCCTCACGGTCGTCGAGGTCGCGGACCTCATGCGGGTCTCGCGGATGACCGTGTACCGGCTGGTGCACGCGGGTGAGCTGCCGGCGGTCCGCGTCGGGCGGTCGTTCCGCGTGCCGCAGGACGCGCTCGACGCCTACCTGCGTTCGTCGGCGACCGTCGAGCCGGAGAGCTTCGGCGAAGGGCGCCGCACCTCCTGAGCGCACCCGTCGCGCGGTGCGCGGTGGCGGGCGCGGTTCGCGGTCGCGGCGCGTGATCGCGTAAGGTGGGTGATCGGACTTCTGCGTGCGTGGGTGATTCGGGTGGGCCCGATGCGCACCGCGCGTCGATCGACCACCAACTCGCGGCCATGTCGGGTCGCGACCGGACACGAGTGAGGACCGCTATGGGCTCCGTCATCAAGAAGCGTCGCAAGCGCATGGCGAAGAAGAAGCACCGCAAGCTGCTGCGCAAGACGCGCCACCAGCGTCGTAACAAGAAGTGAGCTGAGCGCCGTTCGTCGGCGCGCAGTGCACCGCGGGCCCGGTCGTCGACCGGGCCCGACGTGTGTCCGCTGACGTTGCGGCCTGCACGACGACGACGTCGAGAGGGAGGTCCGCCATGGCGACGGCGGCACTGACACCGCCCATGGGGTGGAACAGCTGGGACTGCTACGGGACCACCGTCACCGAGGCGGAGGTGCTGGCCAACGCGCGGTTCATGGCCGAGCACCTCCTGCCGCACGGGTGGGACACCGTCGTCGTCGACATCGACTGGTCCGACCCGGCGGCGCGGCCGCACGGCTACACCGAGGACGCCGAGCTCGTGCTCGACGCCCACGGCTACCCGCAGCCCGCACCGGGACGGTTCCCGTCGGCCGCCGGCGGTCGCGGGTTCACCGACCTCGCCGCGCAGGTGCACGCTCTCGGCCTGCGCTTCGGCGTGCACGCGCTGCGCGGCATCCCGCGTCGCGCCGTCGCGGCTCGGCTGCCCGTCGCGGGCGCGTCCGACGGCGCGACCGCGGCCGACATCGCCGACACGGCCTCCACCTGCCCGTGGAACGGTCACATGTACGGGCTCGACCACGCCCACCCCGCGGCGCAGGTGTGGCTCGACGGCCTCGTGGCGCAGCTCGCGTCGTGGGGCGTGGACCTCGTCAAGGTCGACGACATGCTGGCGCCGTTCCACGCCGACGCGGTCGCGGCGTGGTCGCGCGCGATCGAGCGGTCGGGGCGCGACATCGTGCTGTCGCTGTCACCCGGCACGGCGCTGTCGACGGCGCACCTGCCGGTGCTGCGCACGCACGCGCAGATGTGGCGCGTGTGCGACGACCTGTGGGACCGGTGGGAGGACGTCCACGCGAACTTCGCGCGTTTGGCGCGCTGGGCGCCGTTCCAGCAGCCCGGTGGCTGGGCGGACGCCGACATGCTGCCGCTGGGCCGCATCGGGATCCGCGCCGAGCGCGGTGAGGACCGGGCGTCGCGCCTCACGCCCGACGAGCAGCGCACGCTCCTGACCCTCTGGGTCATGGCGCGCTCGCCGCTCATGATGGGCGGTGACCTGCCGACGTCGGACGCCGCCACGATCGCGCTGCTCACGACGCCCGCCGTGGGGCACGTCCTGCGGACGTCCACCGACGGTCGCGAGCTGCTGCGCGAGCCGGCAGGCGACGGCGACGTCGTCGTGTGGTCGGCGCGGTCCGCGGCGGAGCCGACGCGCTACGTCGCGGTCTTCTGGACGGGCACGGGGACCCGGACCCAGCCCCTCGCGCTGTCCGCGCTCGTGGGTGACGCCGCGGCCGCCCGCCGGTGGATCGTCCGGGACCTGTGGACGGGTGCCCCGCTGCCGGACCCGGCACCCGATCCGGGGCGGCTCGACGCGCAGCTCACGTTCGACGTGCCGTCGCACGGCGTGCGGTGGGTCGCGCTCGACCCCGTCTGACCCGGCGGCGGCACACCTCGGCTCAGAGCGGGCGCTCCAGCACGTAGTCGTCCTCGAGGCGGGTCCCGACCTGGAAGCGCTTGACCCCGACGACGGCGAACCCCTCGCGTGCGTAGAACGACTGGGCGCGGGCGTTGTGCTGGTTGACGCCCAGCCAGATGCCCGCGCCGCCCAGGGCCCGGGCGTGGTCGAACGACGTGCGCAGCAGCGTGGACGCCACGCCGGTGCCGTGGTGGTCGGGGTGGACGTAGCACTTCGAGAGCTCGATCGCCGGGCGGATGTGCACGGCCGCCCGGGCGTCGTCGTCGGTGGGCTCGCCCGCGACGAGCATGGTGTAGCCCAGGAGTTCGTCGTCGGGGGTCGCCGCGACGAGGACCGCACGTCCGGCGTCGGACGTGTGCTGCGTGAACCGCTCGGCGCTCAGGTGCTCGTCGACGAACGCGCGCTGGTCGTCCGCGGTCGAGCCGGGCGGGCAC
This sequence comes from Cellulomonas sp., assembly GCF_015234515.1. Taxonomy (GTDB): domain Bacteria; phylum Actinomycetota; class Actinomycetes; order Actinomycetales; family Cellulomonadaceae; genus Cellulomonas. Next base: position 28,337 of record NZ_JADGMY010000008.1, on the reverse strand, counting down.
GCGAGGGGGAACGTCACGGCGGCGAGGGACGCGAGCGACGTCGCGTCGTGCGGGCGGGCGGTGCGCACGGCCCAGCTGCTCGTCCTCATCCTGCTCCCATGCGTCGTCGGACCGAGCGGCTGACGGCGCGCACGACGACGGCCACGGCCCAGGCGACCCCGGCGAGGCTCGCGGCGTTGACACCGCGACGCGCCTGGCGGCGACGGGACCGGAACTCGCGCACGGGCCAGCCGACCTCGGCGGCGTGCCGGCGCAGCCGCCGGTCCGGGTTGATGGCGCACGGGTGGCCGACGGCCGAGAGGATCGGCACGTCGTTGGTCGAGTCGCCGTACGCGTGACAGGCGCTCAGGTCGTACCCCTCGCGCTCGGCGAGCGCGCGGACGGCGCTCGCCTTGGCCTCGCCGTGCAGCAGGTCGCCGACCAGCCGGCCGGTGTAGAAGCCGTTCTCGTGCTCTGCGACCGTCCCCACCGCGCCCGACGTCCCGAGGCGGCGCGCGATGAGCTCACCGATCTCCACGGGGGTCGCGGTGACGAGCCACACGGCGTGGCCCTCGGCCAGGTGCGCGTCCAGCAGCGCGCGCGTGCCGGGGTAGATGCGCAGGCTGAGGACCTCGTCGTAGACGTCCTCGGCGATCGCCGTCACCTCGGCGACCGAGTGCCCCCGCATGATCTCGAGCGCACGGCTGCGCAGCTCGTCGATCTGGTGGCGGTTCTCACCGAACACGAGGTAGCGCGCCTGCTGCACCGCGAACCGGACGAGGTCCCGCTTGCGGAAGAACCCGCGCCCGTACAGGCCGACGGCGAGGTGGAACGAGGAGGCGCCCCGGATGATCGTGTTGTCGACGTCGAAGAACGCGGCGACGGTCGTGTTCTCCGGGACCAGCGCGGCCCGCGGGGTCTCGACCGTTGCGGCGACCACGGTGCGCTCGTCAGTACCGTCGCCCGCGTGCATCCGGCCACTCTAACGAGAGGGGCGCCACACGTCGCGGACCGGCGGCACCTGCGGGCGCGTGGCGGTCTAGCGTGGTCGTCCATGAGCGATGCGACGACGGCCCGGGTCGTCCTCTACGGGCGCACCGGCTGCCACCTGTGCGACGACGCGCGGGCGCTCGTGGAGCGCGTGTGCGCGGACGTCGGCGCGACGTGGGCGGAGGTCGACGTGGACCTGCCGGGGCCCGACGGGACGGTCCTCGCGGACGAGCTGGGGGAGATGGTGCCGGTCGTCGACGTGGACGGCGTGCGCCGCGGCTACTGGCGGATCGACGAGGCGCGACTGAGGCGGGCTCTCGCGACGGGCGGCGGCAGGCCCTAGCGTGTGACATCTGGCGCCGGGGCCGTGCCCGGCGCAGTGGGTTCGGAGGCTCGGGTGGACGATCGACGCACCGCTGGGCGACGGGACGGCGAGCGGCGTGCCGGTCGCGAGGGCCAGCCGGTGCCGCCCGCGACGGTCGGCCGACTGCCCGGCTACCTGCGTGCGCTCGAGGTGACGGCGTCGGAGGGTGCCGTCCTGACGTCGTCCGACGAGCTCGCGGCCCGCGCGGGGGTGACGCCGGCGCAGCTGCGCAAGGACCTGTCGTTCCTCGGGTCGTACGGCCGGCGCGGCGTCGGGTACGACGTGGGGCACCTGCGTGAGCAGATCACCGTGGTCCTGGGCCTCGCGGACGTGCGGCGGGTGCTCCTGGTCGGGGTGGGCAACCTGGGGCACGCGCTCGCGAACTACGCGGGCATCGCCGAGCGCGGGTTCGTCCTGGTGGGCCTGCTCGATGCGGACCCGGCGGTGGTCGGCACGACGGTGGCGGGCCTCGAGGTCGAGCACGTCGACGAGCTGCGAGCGGTGGTGCGGCGCACCGGTGCGACCATCGGCGTGCTGACGACGCCCTCGGCGGTCGCCCAGAGCGTGTGCGACGAGCTGGTCGCGGCCGGCGTGGTGGGGATCCTGACGTTCGCGCCCGGGGCGCTGCGCGTGCCTGCGCACGTGGACGTGCGCACCGTCGACGTCGCGTCCGAGCTGCAGATCCTGGCGTTCCACGACCGTGCGCGCAGCGTCGCCGGCGGGGCCTCGTGAGGGCCGTGCCGTGCTGCGGGGCAGGGGTGCGGAGGTCGGCGAGGTGGTGGGCGCGCCGCGAGGGCGCGACCGGTGCGGTCGCGCCCTCGCGGGGACGTGCGTGCCGGCGGCCGCCGGCGGGGCGGGTCAGGCCTTGATGGCGGAGACGTCCAGGTCGATGCGGACCTTGTCGGCGACCAGCACGCCGCCGGCCTGCAGGGCGGCGTTCCACGTCAGGCCGAAGTCCTTGCGCGAGATGGTGACGGTGGCCTCGAAGCCCGCGCGGGTGTTGCCGAAGGGGTCGACGGCGGTGCCGTTGAACTCGGTCTCGAGCTCCACCTCGCGGGTCACGCCGTGGAGCGTCAGGTCCCCGACGATGACGTGGGCCGAGCCGGCCGTGCGGACCGCGGTCGACGTGAACGTCCACTCGCCATGCGACTCGACCTCGAAGAAGTCGTTGCTCTTGAGGTGCCCGTCGCGGTTGGCGTCGCCCGTGTTGACGGTCGCCGGGTCGAGCGTGACGGTGACGGACGACGACTCGAGGTCCTCGCCGACGGTGAGGGCGCCGGAGGTCACCGCGACGGTGCCGCGGACCTTGGAGATGCCCGCGTGGCGGACCGTGAAGGACGCCTCCGTGTGCGAGGGGTCGATGTTCCAGGTGCCGGTGGTCAGGCCGGTGGGCAGCGCGGTCATGAGGTCCTCCGTGGTCAGGGCCGGACGAATCGTTGATTCGACAAGTATGTGTGATTGATATTTCTACTACAGTGGGGTGTCTGCCGCAACCCCACCGAGGAGGACGACGTGCCGACCCGCAGCACGACCGCCGATCGATGGGCCGACGACGCCGCTGCGTCCCAGCGTGGAGCCGCCCCGGCGGTCCCGCAGGCCGACCAGGAGGGCGTGCGTTGGCTCACCGAGCCCCAGCAGCGTCAGTGGCGGGCCTTCCGCGACGGCACCGCACTGCTCTTCGACGTCCTGGCCCGTGAGCTCGACGACGGGAGCGGCCTGTCGCTGGGCGAGTACGAGGTGCTCGTCCGGCTGTCCGAGGCTCCCGGGCACGCCCTGCGCATGTCCGAGCTGGCCGACGACCTCGCGCACTCCCGCAGCCGGCTCACCCACACCGTGGCACGCATGGAGCGGGACGGGATCGTGCGCCGGGAGCCCGCGCGCGACGACGCCCGCGGCGTGAACTGCGTGCTCACCGAGCGCGGCTGGCGCGTCCTCGTGGCGGCCGCTCCCGGGCACGTGGAGTCCGTCCGTGCACACCTGGTCGACGTGCTCGACGACGACCAGCTCGCGGCGCTCGGGACCGCCATGCAGGTCGTGATCGAGCACCTGCGCGCGCCGGCGGGCGGCGACGGCACGGCACCGGCCGACGGCGACGGCACGGCGCCGGCCGGCTGAGGTCGGGCGCACCGGGCATCCGCCAGACTTTGCGAGACTGTGCACATGGTCGCCACGACGGTCCACCTGCTGCGGCACGGTGAGGTCCACAACCCCGAAGGCCTGCTGTACGGCAGGCTGCCCGGCTACCGGCTCTCCGAGCGCGGGCAGCAGATGGCCGAGCTCGTCGCGCGCACGCTCGCGGGCGAGGAGGGCGCACCGGCTCGCGACGTCGTCGTCGTCACCGCGTCCCCGCTCCAGCGCGCGCAGGAGACCGCCGGACCGATCGCCGCGGCGTTCGGGCTGCCCGTCGGGACCGACGACCGGCTGATCGAGGCCGACAACCACTTCCAGGGCAAGAGGTTCGGAGTCGGCGACGGGTCGCTGCGCCACCCCGAGCACTGGCCGCACCTGCGCAACCCGTTCCGCCCCTCGTGGGGCGAGCCCTACGCCGAGCAGGTCGACCGCATGCTCGCCGCGGTCGACGCGGCCCGCGTGGCCGCGCGCGGCCACGAGGCCGTCCTGGTGAGCCACCAGCTGCCGATCTGGGTGACGCGACTCGCGCTCGAGAACCGCCGGCTGTGGCACGACCCCCGACGCCGCCAGTGCTCGCTCGCCTCGCTCACGTCCCTGCGGTTCGAGGACGACACGCTCGTCGGTGTGGGCTACGGCGAGCCCGCCGCCGCGCTGCTGCCCGGTGCGTCGCCCGTCGCCGGAGCCTGACGTGCGACGACGTCCCGCCCGGAACCGGACCGCGGTCGCCCTCGTGACGGCGGGGACCGCGGTCCTGCTCGCGCTCACTGGCTGTGCCGACGGCTCGGGTGACGGCGCCGCGCGGGACGGCGCCGCGCAGGACGTCGTCGACCAGGGCTACCAGTCGGGGGACGGGACGACGACGACGTGGGCGCGCGGCGACCGCGTGGGGCCGCTCGAGATCACGGGCACCGACTACGAGGGCACGGCGCACGACCTGACGCGGTGGCGCGGCGACGTCGTGCTGCTCAACACCTGGTACGCCGCGTGCCCGCCGTGCCGGGCGGAGGCCCCCGACCTCGCGGCGGTCGCGACCGAGTACGCCGACCAGGGGCTGCACGTGCTGGGCATCAACAGCCGTGACGCGGCCGGGACGGCCCAGGCGTTCCAGCGCCAGCTCGAGGTGCCGTACCCGTCGCTCGACGACACCGGCGGCGAGGCGATCGCCGCGCTGCAGGGCGTCGTGCCGGTCAACGCCGTGCCCACGACCATCCTGCTCGACCGTGAGGGCAGGGTCGCCGCGCGTGTGCTCGGCCTCGTCCGGCCCTCGACGCTGCGTGCGCTCGTCGAGGAGCTCCTGGCCGAGGACACCGCGTGAGCGCGGCCGTGCTCGGGGTCGGCTCGACCGTCGTCGAGGGCTCGCTGCTGCTCGCGGTGCCCGTCGCGCTGCTCGCCGGCCTCGTGTCGTTCGCCTCGCCGTGCGTCCTGCCGCTCGTCCCCGGCTACGTCGGGCTGCTCGGAGGGCTCGTCGGCGGGGAACGCCGCACGCCCGCTGCGCTGCTCGGCGTCGTGGACGCCACGGACGTCACCCGCATCGGGGCGCGGCCCGGGCGTGCCCGGACGCGCGGACGCGGCGCCGTCGCGGGGCCCGCAGGGGATGCTGCGCTGGAGGCTCCTGCCGCGAGCCACCCGCTCGCGGACGCGCCCATCGCCGTGCCGCTTCTGGGGGCCGGCGACGCCGTGCCGCTGCCGGTGCCCGCCGCCCGTCGCACGCTCGTGCTCGGCGTCTCGCTCTTCGTCCTCGGGTTCTCCGCGGTGTTCGTGGCCTTCGGGGCGCTCGCGGGCTCCCTCGGTGCCGCGCTCTGGCAGTGGCAGGACCCCGTGAGCCGCGTGCTCGGTGCGCTGACCGTGGTGCTCGGGCTGGCGTTCCTCGGGGCCGTCCCGTTCCTCGCGGGGGAGCGCCGCCTGCGGCTCGCCCCGCGCGCCGGGGTGTGGGGCGCGCCCCTGCTGGGGGTCGCGTTCGGCCTGGGCTGGACCCCGTGCATCGGCCCGACGCTCGCGGCGATCCTCACGCTGTCCCTCACCGGCGGGTCCGCGGGCCGCGGTGCGCTGCTCGCGGCCGCGTTCTGCGTCGGTCTGGGACTGCCCTTCGTGCTCGTGGGCCTCGGCCTGCAGCGGTCGCGGCACGCGCTGCGGTGGCTGCGGCGGCACCGGCTCGCCGTGCAGCGGGTCGGCGGCGGCGTGCTCGTCGTGCTCGGCCTGGCGCTGCTGACCGGCGCGTGGGGCACGTGGGCCGCGTGGCTGCAGGGTGTCCTGACCGGTGGCGACCCGTTCGTGCCCGCGCTGTGAGCGGCGACACGACCCCGGGCACCGTCGGGACGGGCTACCGCCCCGACGGCCTCGACGACGCCTTCACGGACGGCGGCGAGCAGCCGCCCACCGGCGAGCGCGGCTCCGACGCGCAGCTGCCCGCCCTCGGCCTGGTCGGCTGGCTGCGCTGGGCGTGGCGCCAGCTCACGAGCATGCGGGTCGCGCTCCTGCTGCTCGTGCTCCTGGCCGTCGCGGCCGTGCCGGGCACGATGTTCCCGCAGCGTCCCCAGGACCCCGCGGCCGTCGCCGCGTACCTCACGGAGCACGCGTCGACGGGTCCGTGGCTCGACCGCCTCGGGTTCTTCGACGTCTACGCCTCGGTCTGGTTCTCGGCCGTCTACCTGCTGCTGTTCGTGTCCCTCGTCGGCTGCATCGTGCCGCGGGCGCGGGTGCACGCCACGGCGCTGCGGGGCCGTCCGCCGCGGACGCCCCGCCGGTTGGGCCGGTTCCCCGCCCAGGGCGCGGGGACGTCAGCGGACGCGCCGCAGGCCGTCGCGGAGCGCGCCGCCGCGGTCCTGCGCCGCCGCCGGCTCGGCGTCCCGGCGTTCCGCGTCGACGTCCACGACGAGGGTGCGGGGACGTGGTCGGTGTCCGCCGAGCGTGGCTACCTGCGGGAGACCGGCAACCTGCTGTTCCACCTCGCCCTGCTGGGCCTGCTCGTCGCCATGGCGACCGGTCAGATGCTGCACTACCGCGGCCAGGCCATCGTCGTGCAGGGGACCGGCTTCGCCAACGTGCAGGCGTCGTACGACACGTTCGAGCGGGGGGCCGCGTTCGACCCCGCCGACCTCGTGCCGTTCACGATGCGCCTCGACGACTTCGAGGCCCGGTTCGACCCGCAGACCCTGCAGTCGCGCGACTTCACCGCGTACGTCACCGTCACCGAGCCCGGGGGCGAGCCCGAGCAGCGCACGGTCAAGGTGAACCACCCGACGGTCGCCGGCGACGCCAAGGTGTACCTGCAGGGCAACGGGTACGCGCCCGAGCTCACGGTGCGCGACGCAGCCGGTGAGGTCGCGTTCTCCGGCGCCGTGCCCTTCCTGCCGCAGGACGACGTGTACACGTCGCGTGGCGTCGTCAAGGTGCCCGACGTGTCGGGCGACCAGCCGCAGATCGGGCTCGTCGGGTTCCTGCTGCCCACGGCCGTCGAGCCTGCCGAGGGGCTGTGGCGCTCGATCGACCCGCAGCCCGGCGACCCGCTGCTCGTGCTGTCCGTGTGGTCGGGCAACCTCGGGCTCGACACGGGCGTGCCGCAGAACGTGTTCCGGCTCGACGAGTCGCGCATGGAGCAGGCCGTCGACGCGTCCGGCGACGCGGTGACGCTGTACGTGCGCCCCGGGGAGACGGTCGAGCTGCCCGACGGGCTGGGCACCCTGACGTTCGACTCGCTGCCCCGCTTCGTCGCGCTCGACCTGCGGCACGACCCGTCCCTCGGCTGGGTGCTGACGTTCGCCCTGCTCGCGGTGGGCGGGCTCATGGCCTCGCTGTTCGCCCCGCGGCGGCGCCTGTGGGTGCGTGCGACGCCGGGCGGTGCCACGGACGAAGGTCCCGAGGGCGCGACTACAGTGGTCTCGGCTGCCGGTCTCGCCCGGGGGGACGACGTCGGCCTGCAGCCCGAGCTCGATCACGTCCTCGCGGAGGTGCTCGGGGCATCACCGGTCCTGTCGGGCGGCACGACCGCGCACGACACGACCGTCCACGACACGACCGGTGCCGGCACGACCGGGCCCGGCACCCCGCAGGAGGACAGGACATGAACGTCGCCGAGCTGAGCGACCTGTTCGTCTGGTCGGCGGCCACCGCCCTGACCATCACGCTGATCGCGTACTCGGTCGAGCTGGCCCGCACCACCGAGGCGGCCCAGGCCGCGCGCACGGCACGCGAGCTCGTCGCCGTCGGCGGCGGCGCGTCGGGGACGGCCGCGACGACGCAGGTGGAGGAGACGGCCTCGCGCGGCCGGGCCCCGGGCATCGCACGCTCCACCCTCGTGCTCGGCACCCTCCTGCTGCTGGTCGGCATCGTGCTGCGAGGGGTCGCGGCCGGACGCTCGCCGACCGCCAACATGTACGAGTTCACGATCGTCGGGATGTTCTGCGCGCTCGTCGCGCTCGTCGTCCAGCAGCGTCGCCGCCCCATCGCGTTCGTCGGGGTCGTCGTGTCCGGCATCGCCGTGCTGGGGCTCGTCCTCGCGCTCAACGTCCTGCACGTGCAGGCGGACGCGGTGCAGCCCGCGCTGCAGCGGTACTGGCTCGTCATCCACGTCGGCGTCGCGATCATCGCGACGGGCATCTCCACCGTGGCGTTCGCCACGACCGTCCTGCAGGTGCTGCGCGACGCGCGCGACCAGGGCCGGTCCCGGCTCGAACGGCCGTGGGAGCGGCTCGACGGCCTGCGTCAGGCGTTCCACGGTGCCCGCGTCACCGGGCCCGCGTTCGCCTGGCTCGAGCAGGTGCCCGACGCGCGCCGCCTCGAGGCCTCGGCGTTCCGCCAGCACGCGGTCGCGTTCGTCCTGTGGACGCTGACCCTCATCGGCGGGTCGATCTGGGCCGAGGAGGCGTGGGGCCGGTACTGGGGCTGGGACCCCAAGGAGGTCGGCACGTTCGTCACGTGGGTCGTGTACGCGGCCTACCTGCACGCGCGCACCACCCGCGGCTGGGCCGGGCGCCGCGCCGCGTACCTCGTGTTCGTCGCCTACGGCGTCGTGATCGCGAACTTCACGGTCGTCAACCTGCTCCTGCCCGGCAACCACTCGTACTCCGGGCTCTGAGCCGCTCAGGCGGCCGGCGTGCCGTCCGCGGAGCCGGTGCCGTCCGTCCCCTCGTCGCGCGGTCCCTGCCCCTGCGCGCCGTCCTGACGCTCGCGCCGGCGGCGCTCCTGGTCGAGCCGGAACAGGAACTCCGGGTCGTCGTCCGGGGCGACGGGGCCGCCGCCGCGAGCCGCGGTGCCCTGGTGCGGGGTCCCGCGGCTCACCAGGAGCCACACGACGCCGCCGACGACCGGGACCAGCACGACGAGCAGCAGCCACAGCGGTACGGGCAGCCCGCGCCGCCTGCGCTCGTCGCTGCCCACCACGTCGAAGACGCAGTAGACGACGAAGGCGACGAAGAGCACGAGCGGCAGGTACCTGAGCACCTGTCCACCCTAGACGTGACGGCGGGCGCCTACGCTGGGGAGCGTGCCCGTCGTCATCTACTCGCTGCTCCGCGCCGCCCTGTTCCTCGCCGCCACCGGCCTGCTCTGGTGGGCCGGGATGCAGTCGTGGCTCGCGCCCGTCCTCGCCGCCGTGATCGCCTGGGGCCTGTCCTACGTCCTGCTGCCCCGGCAGCGTGACGCCGCCGCGCTGCACCTCGCGCAGCGCGGCGAGCAGCGCCGCGCGCGCGGCGGCCTCGCAGGCCGCGCCCGCGAGGACGCCGAGGCCGAGGACGCGGCGACGGGCGGCTCGGCAGAGGACCGCTGAGCGACGTCAGGACCGGTCGCCGGACGGCGTCAGAGCGACAGCCCCAGGCCGAGCAGCATGCCGAACGCGAGCTCGAGCAGCCCCGTGCCGCCGAGCACGGGGACGAGTGCGATGCCACGGGCACCCGCGAGCACGCCGCCGGCCAGCAGCGCGGCGGGCCCGAGCAGCAGCAGCACGAGCAGCGACCACGGGGCCACGACGGCGCACGCCGCGCCCAGCAGGACGGGCAGCACGACCATCACGGCGTACAGCCGCCGCGCGCGTCGGTCACCGATCCGCACCGCGAGCGTGCGCTTGCCGGCGAGCACGTCGGTCGGCACGTCACGCAGGTTGTTGACCATGAGCAGCGCGCAGGCCAGCAGCCCGATCGCGACGGCGCCGAGCACGGCGGGCCACGTGACGCGCCCTGCCTGCGTGTACGTCGTCCCCAGGACGGCGACCAGGCCGAAGAAGAGGAACACCCCGACCTCGCCGAGCCCCAGGTACCCGTACGGCCGCTTGCCGCCCGTGTAGGTCCACGCGGCGACCACGCACAGCGCGCCGACCGCGGCCAGCCACCAGGCGCTCGTCAGGACGATGAGCCACATGCCGAGCACGCCGGCCACCGCGATCGCCAGGAGCGCGGCGGTGCGCACCTGGCCCGGCGGGGCGGTGCCGGACGCCGTCAGGCGCAGCGGCCCGACGCGGTTCAGGTCGGTGCCGCGGACCCCGTCGGAGTAGTCGTTGGCGTAGTTCACCGCGACCTGCAGCGCGAGCGCCACGCCGGCGGCGAGCAGCGCGCGCCCGCCGTGGGCCGCGTCGACCTGCGCGGCGGCGCCGGTCCCGACCAGGACGGGCGCCACTGCGGCGGGCAGCGTGCGGGGGCGTGCACCGGCGAGCCATTCGGAGGCGGTGGCCATCGTGCTCCTGTCGTGTGAGGGCGTCGAGCGGGGGCCCGGCGGGTGGGTCAGGTGGACGGGGTCATCAGGCGCGTCGCGATCCGTGCGACCTCCCGGCGGTCCGGCTTGCCGGGGCCACGCAGCGGCAGCTCGTCGACCACCAGGACCTGGCGCGGTGCGCTGGCGGGCCCGAGCGCGGCGGCCACGGTCGTGCGGACCTGCGTCAGCGGCGGCGCCGTGCCGTCCTGCGTCACGACGACGGCGACGACCGACTGGCCCCAGTGCTGGTCGGGCACGCCGACCACGCAGACCTCGCGCACGCCGGGCAGCCCGCTGACGACGACCTCGACGGCGAGCGGGTCCACCTTGACGCCGCCGGTGACGAGCACGTCGTCCAGGCGTCCGAGCACGTGCAGCACGCCGCCGTCGAGCCGGCCGCGGTCGGCGGTCCGCAACCAGCGGCGCCCGGCGCGGCTCGTGAACGTGGTGGCGTCGAGGTCGGGTCGGTGCAGGTAGCCCGTCGCGAGGACCGGTCCCGCGAGCGCGATCCGCTGCTCGGCGTCCACCGTGACCGTCACACCGTCCAGAGGGTGCCCGTCGTACACGCAGCCGCCGCACGTCTCGGTCATCCCGTAGGTCGTGACGACGCGCAGCCCGGCGTCCCGCGCCCGCGCGAGCAGCGAGGGCGGGCACGCGGCCCCGCCGACGAGGACGGCGTCGAACGCGCGGGTCGCGGCCGTGGCGTCCGGGTCGTCGAGCACGCGGACGAGCTGCGTGGGGACGAGCGACGTGTAGTGCGGCCCCGGCCCGTCGGTCGCGGCGCGCACCGCCTGGGTGAACACGCGCGCCCGGAACGGGCCGGCGGGGATCGTCGCGAGGGGCCGGTCCGCGAGCAGCGCGCGCAGGATCACCTGGAGCCCGGCCACGTGGTGCACGGGCAGCGCGAGCAACCAGGACCCGGGACCACCCAAGCGGGCGGCCGTGGCGTCGCCGGACGCACGCAGCGCCGCGGCGGACAGCATGACGTCGCGGGGGCGGCCGGTCGATCCGGAGGTGCGCACGACCAGCGCGACCTCCGCGGGCACGTGCCCCGCGGCGCCGGGCGAGGGGTCGTCGAGAGCCCGCACCGCCGGGCCCGTGCCGTCCAGCGCCGCGGTCAGTGCGGGGACGAGCTCGCGCGCCCGAGCGGGCACGTCGCGCAGCGGCCGGTCCACCTGCACAGCGTAGGTCGTCCGTCCCGCCGTCCGCGCCGCCGCGTCCGGGAACGTGTGCCGTGGGGGTCGCGAGAGCCGGTACGGAACGCCGCTGCGGTTCTCGGCGGGCGGGACGAGCGTCGTAGAGTGTGGCGCGATCCGGCGGACCGGGGCGGTTCCGCCAGGGCGCGACGCCGGGTCGAGCGGTGGCAGATCGCCGCGGCGGCGGGGGACGGGAGCGATGATGGCAGCGACGGTGGCACGCAGGGGTTCGATGCGCAGGGGTCCGGTGCGCACGGGTCCGGCGCACGCGTGGCGGGGCCGCGCGGGTGCCCTGGTGGCCACCGGCGCGCTCCTCGCGCTCGCCGCGTGCGGGTCTCCGGCGGCGACGCCGGCACCCACGGTCACCGCGCGCGCGGACGTCGCCGCCGACAAGCAGGCCGTCCCCGCGCCCGAGGTGCCGGCGACGTGGCCGCTCACCGGTGTGGAGGGCGCGCCCGACCCGCGCCCGGCGATCGGCGTGAAGATCGAGAACACGTCCGCCGCGCGCCCGCAGTCGGGTCTCGACCAGGCCGACGTGGTCTGGGAGACCATCATCGAGTTCGAGGTCTCGCGCCTCGTCGCCGTCTTCCACTCCCAGGCCCCCGAGCAGGTCGGGCCGATCCGGTCGGTGCGCCCCATGGACCCGCAGATCATGGCGCCGCTGGGCGGCATGCTCGCGTTCTCGGGCGGGCAGCCGGGGATCGTCGAGCTGGTGGCTGCGTCGGGCGTGCAGCAGATCTCGCACGACGCCGGCGCGCCGGGGCTGGAGCGCGTGCGCACGCGCAAGGCCCCGCACAACGTGTACGGGTCGCTCGCCACGTGGTGGGGCATCGCCGAGCCCGGGCGCACCGCACCCGCCGAGCAGTTCGGGTTCGCGCGCAGCGCCGACCGCGCGGCGGCGGTGACCGCGGGGACGCCGGCAGGGACGCTCGCGTTCCGGCTCTCGGGCCAGTCGCAGCCGACGTGGACCTGGGACGCCGGCACGGGCACGTGGCTGCGGTCCGAGGGCTCGACGCCCGCGACGGCGGCGAACGGTGCCCGGCTGTCGGCCGTCAACGTCGTCGCGATCACCGCACCGCACCCGAACACGGGGTACGGCGCGCAGGGCGGTGCACCCGTCCCCACCTACGAGCTCGTCGGCTCCGGGGACGCGGTCGTCGCGACGGGCGGCAAGACCGTCGCCGCGCGGTGGCAGAAGGACGCCCAGGACCAGCCGATGCGGCTGCTCCTGCCCGACGGCTCCGAGGCGAGCCTCGCGCCGGGCAACACGTGGGTCGAGCTGGTCCCCGCCGGGAAGGGCTCGCTGACGATCTCCTGACGGCCCCGCGGCCTCGCCGCGATACCTGGGGAGGACAACGTCGGCCGTGCCGTCCTCCTCACGGTGGAGGCGGCGCGACCCAGGGGGGTGGGTCCGGCCGTCACGGACCGTCCTGCGGGCCGACGCGTCCGCGCCCCGGCACCGGCGACGCTGAGGGCATGGCCGCACACACCCCGCTCCCCGTCACCGTCCGCCCGGCGTCGTCGCGTCGCCACGAGCCCGAGGACCACTCGGTGCGCTCCGCCGTGGCCGTCGTGGTCGCCGGCGTCGTCCTGGTGGCGCTGCTGGTCGGCGGCGGCGCGATGGTCGCGACCCTCGTCGACCTGTCGTCCTGGGTGGGGACGTCCTGACGGCACGTCGGGACGACGCCCGACGGGCACCGCGTCAGTAGGCGTACGGGAACCCCGACCAGTCGGGGTCGCGTCGCTGCAGGAACGCGTCGCGTCCCTCGACGGCCTCGTCCGTCATGTACGCCAGGCGGGTCGCCTCACCGGCGAAGACCTGCTGACCGGCCAGCCCGTCGTCGGCCAGGTTGAACGCGAACTTCAGCATCCGCACGGCCTGCGGCGACTTCGTCGCCAGGATGCGCGCGTACTCCAGGCCCGCGTCCTCGAGGTCCGCGTGCGCGACGACGTCGTTCACGGCCCCCCACGCGAGGGCGTCGTCCGCCGAGTACTCCCGCGCCAGGAAGAAGATCTCCCGCGCGCGCTTCTGCCCCACCTGCCGCGCGAGCAGGGCCGACCCGTAGCCGCCGTCGAAGGACCCGACGTTCGCGTCGGTCTGCATGAAGCGCGCGTGCTCGCGGCTCGCGATCGTCAGGTCGGCCACGACGTGCAGGGAGTGCCCGCCGCCGGCGGCCCACCCGTTGACGAGCGCCACGACGACCTTCGGCATCGTCCGGATCAGGCGCTGCACCTCGAGGATGTGCAGGCGGCCCGCGCGTGCCGGGTCGACGGCCGCGGCCGTCTCGCCGTCGGCGTACCGGTAGCCGTCGCGACCGCGGATGCGCTGGTCCCCGCCGGAGCAGAACGCCCAGCCGCCGTCCTTGGGCGACGGGCCGTTGCCGGTCAGCAGCACCGTGCCGACGTCGGACGTCGTCCGGGCGTGGTCCAGGACCGCGTACAGCTCGTCGACGGTGTGCGGGCGGAACGCGTTGCGCACCTCGGGGCGGTCGAACGCCACCCGGACCACCGGCAGGTCACGCTCGGTGGCACCGGCCGCCGCCTGCTCGGCCGTGGGGCGCGCGCGTCCGCGGTGGTAGGTGATGTCGGTGAGGTGCTCGAACCCCGCGACCTCGCGCCACCGTGTCGGGTCGAACGTCTCCGAGACGCGCGCGGGCAGGGGGGCGGGGCTGCCGTTCTCACTCACGCCACCACCCTAACGACGCACCCGGGGCCGCCCCGCCACCTCGCTCGCGGCTGCACCGCCGGTCGGTGGAGGTGCGCGTGCGGCTTAACCTGGGGTCGTGGGTGCGGAGCCGGACGTCGTCGTGTGGGACGTGCCGTTGCGCACCCGGTTCCGCGGCCTGACCCGACGCGACGGCGTGCTCGTGCGCGGTGACGCGGGGTGGGGCGAGTTCAGCCCCTTCTGGGACTACGACGACGCCGCGGCCGTGCGCTGGTGGCGCGCGGCGCGCGAGGCGGCCGACGACGGCTGGCCGGCGCCCGTGCGCACGCACGTCCCCGTGAACGTGACGGTCCCCGCGGTCGACCCCGCGCACGCGCACCGCATCGTCACCGGCTCCGGGGGGTGCCGCACCGCGAAGGTCAAGGTGGCCGAGCCCGGGCAGCCCGCCGGTGCCGACGAGGCCCGGCTCGAGGCCGTGCGTGACGCGTTGGGCCCGGACGGCGCGATCCGTGTCGACGCCAACGCGGCCTGGGACGTCGACACGGCCGTGACACGCCTGGCGGCCCTCGACCGCGCCGCCGGTGGCCTGGAGTACGCCGAGCAGCCCGTGCCCGGGGTCGACGACCTGGCCGCCCTGCGGCGCCGGACGCACGTGCCGCTCGCGGCGGACGAGGCGGTGCGCCGCACGGACGACCCGCTCGCGGTGGTCCGGCGGCACGCGGCCGACGTGATCGTCCTGAAGGTGCAGCCGCTCGGCGGCGTGCGCGCCTGCCTGCGGCTGGCCGAGCAGGCGGGTCTGCCCGTGGTCGTGTCGTCGGCGCTCGAGACGTCGGTCGGGCTGGCCGCCGGGCTCGCGCTCGCCGGCGCCCTGCCGGAGCTGCCGTACGCGTGCGGTCTGGCCACCGCGGCGCTGCTCGCCGACGACCTCGTGAGCGACCCGCTGCTGCCGCACGACGGCGCGATCGAGGTCCGGCGGCCCGTGCCGTCCCTGGCGCTGGTGGACGCGGCGGCGGCACCGCCCGCGCTCGTGGCCCGCTGGGCCGGCAGGCTCACGGCCGTGCGGGCTCGGGCATGATGGCGGGCGTGACGCCCCCGCCCGAGGACCAGCCCGCCCGCCGCCGACGGCGGCGGGACGCGACGGTCGTGCCGGGCGACGGCGGGCGCCCGCCGTCGCCCGCCGTCGCGGCGGCCCGGGTCCTGGTGCAGGCGCTCGCGGCGCTCGGTGTGCGGGACGTCGTGCTCGCGCCCGGGTCGCGCAGCGCGCCCCTCGCGTACGCCTTCGCCGACGCGGCCCGCCCCGACGACGAGCGCCCCGCGGGCGCGCCCGCGATCCGGCTGCACGTGCGCGTCGACGAGCGGGACGCGGGGTTCCTCGCGCTCGGCCTGGCTAAGGCGTCCGTGCACGCGGGCGAGCGCGGACCGGGTGCCGCGCGCCCCGTCGCGGTCGTCACGACGTCCGGCACGGCCGTGGCGAACCTGCACCCGGCCGTCCTCGAGGCCCGTCACGCGGGACTGCCCCTCGTGCTGCTCACGGCCGACCGGCCGCACGAGCTGCGCGGGACCGGGGCCAACCAGACGACCGAGCAGGCGCAGCTGTTCGGGTCCTCGGTGCGGCTCGCCGTGGACGTCCCCGCACCGAGCGGCCTGCCGGGCGAGGACCGGGACCTGCGGCGTGCGGTGTCGCGGGCCCTGGCCGCCGCGACCGGGGCCCGCACGGGTGACCCGGGGCCGGTGCACCTTAACCTCGCGTTCCGCGAGCCGCTCGTCCCGGGCGACGAGCCGTGGCCCGCCGCCTCCGACGCCGGCCTGTCGCACGTCGCCGGTCGCGCCCAGCCCACGGAGCAGTGGGCCGCGTCGACGGGGGCCGTCCCGGTCGTCGTCGAGCCGGTCGACGAGGCGGGGGAGCGCGCGCGGCCGTCGCGGCGGGCGCGCGGCGCGGTCCCCACGGTCGTGGTGGCGGGCGACGGCGCGGGGCCCGGGGCGGCTCGCCTGGCCGAGGCGAACGGGTGGCCGCTGCTGGCCGAGCCGTCGTCCGGCGCCCGGCAGGGCCCGAACGCGGTCGGCGCCTACCGGCTCCTGCTCGCCGACGAGCGGCTCGGCGGGCGGGTGGGGCGTGTCGTCGTGCTCGGCCGCCCGACCCTGAGCCGCCCCGTCCAGGCGCTGCTCGCGCGTCCCGACGTCGACGTGCTGGTCGTCGCGCCCCGCGGCACGGACTGGCCCGACGCCGCGCGCAACGCCTCCCAGGTGCTGCTCGAGGTCCCGTGGCGCATGCGGCAGGGCCGGGTGGGTGCCCCGGCGGGATGGCTCGACGCGTGGCGCACCGCCGACGCCGCCGCGCAGGACGTGCTCGCCGGCATCCTCGACACCCCCGAGGACGCGCGCCGGTCGCGCAGCGGTCCCCGCGTCAGCGGGTGGGCGCTGGCGCGTGCGGTGGCGCGTGCGAGTGCGCCCGACGACGTGCTCGTCGTCGGCTCGTCCAACCCCGTGCGGGACCTCGACCTCGTCGCTCGCTGGGACCTGGCGCCGCTCGTGCTCGCCAACCGCGGCCTGGCCGGCATCGACGGCACGATCGCCACCGCCACGGGTGTGGCGCTCGGGCTGCCGCACCGGCGCGTGCGGGCCTACCTCGGTGACCTGACGTTCCTGCACGACGTGGGCGGGCTGCTACGGGGCCCGGCGGAGCCGTCGGTCGACCTGCAGCTCGTCGTCTCGAACGACGACGGCGGCTCGGTGTTCGCGACGCTGGAGCACGGCGACCCGGGACGTGCCGACGTGTTCGAGCGCGTGTTCGCGACGCCGCACGGGGTCGACGTCGCCGCGCTGTGCGCCGCGTACGGCGTGCGGCACACGCGGGTCGTCGACACCGACGGCCTGCTGCCCGCGCTCGCGGCGCCCGGGACGGGGACGAGCGTGGTCGAGGTGCGGGTGGACCGCGCGCACCGGCGCTCGCTGGGAGAACGCCTGGCCACCGAGGTCGCGGCGGCCGTCGACAAGGCACTGTCACCGCTGTCCTGAGCCCGGCGCGGACGACCCACCCGGGTTTTTCACAGGAAACTCCCAGCCCCCTGAGAGGCCGATCCCAGGGCGACGCGGTGTGATGGGAGCCGACAAGGAGGCACCCATGACCACTTCCACCCCCGAGCCGCGGCCCGCCGCCGGAACCACCGGACCGGACGTCCGCGCCACCCAGCCGCTGCCCGCGACCGGCGCCACCGCGCCCGCCGCCGAGCCGCGCCTGACCCCCGCGCAGCAGTGGGCGCGCTACGAGTCGGCCCAGCGCGGCACCGGCAACCCGGCCGGCGGCGCCGAGCACGCTCCGGGTGCCGCGTTCGGCGCCACCAGCGCCGCTCCGGGCCAGGTGCCCCCGGGCGCGACCCCGCCGTCCGACCCGTGGGCGGCGCCGGCGGACCCGCAGCGTCGCAAGAGCTCGCGGACCTGGGCGTGGATCGCGTCCGCCGCAGTCGTCGGGCTGCTCGTCGGTGGCGGGTCGGTGGCGACCCTCGACTACCTGGACCGGCCCGGCGCGTCCGACCGCTCGTCGTCGATCGCGGACCTCGGCCGCTCCGACAGCGACCAGGCGCCCGTCACGGGATCGAGCGTGGAGGACCCGGACTGGCAGCGCGTCGCCGCGGCCGTGCAGGGCTCCGTCGTCGCGATCGACGTGCAGACGCAGTCCGGCGGCGGGCAGGGCTCCGGCTTCGTCATCGACGACTCCGGGTACGTGCTGACCAACGACCACGTGGTCTCCGGTGCGCAGGGCAACGTCCGCGTGACGCTCACCGACGGCCGCATCTTCGAGGCCGAGGTGGTCGGCACGGACGCGGCCACGGACCTCGCGGTCGTGCGGATCCTCGACGCCCCTGACGACCTGCAGGCGGCCGCGCTCGGCAACTCCGACGACGTGAAGGTGGGCGACCCGGTGATGGCCGTGGGCAACCCCCTCGGTCTGGCGAACACGGTGACCACAGGCATCGTCTCGGCCGTCGACCGTCCTGTCTCCACGCAGGGCGTGGACGGTGCCGACGGTGCGGTGACGAACGCCATCCAGGTGGACGCCGCGGTCAACCCCGGCAACTCCGGGGGTCCGCTGTTCGACGCCACGGGCCGGGTCATCGGCATCACGTCGTCGATCGCGACGCTGAGCCAGCAGTCGGGATCGATCGGGCTGGGCTTCGCGATCCCCGTGAACCTCGCGAAGAACATCGCGTCGCAGCTCATCGACAACGGGCAGGCCGAGCACGCCTTCCTGGGCGTCACGCTGTCCGACGGCACGGCCACCGCCGACGGCATCACGCGTCGGGGCGCCGTCGTCGAGAGCGTCACCGAGGGCTCGCCCGCCGGGGAGGCGGGGGTCCAGGTCGGCGACGTCATCGTCGCGATCGGGGACGAGCCCGTGGGCGGCGCCGAGTCGCTCACCGCGTTCGTCCGTGCGATGTCCTCGGGTGACGAGGCCACGCTGACGGTCGTGCGGGACGGCAAGGCGATCGAGCTGGACGTCACGCTCGCCACGCGGCCGGACGACTTCGGCGCGGCCCCCCAGCCGGACCAGGGCGGCCAGGGCGAGGGCCAGGGCCAGGGTCAGGACGGCGGCGGTCTGCCCGGCGGCATGACGCCCGACGAGCTCTGGGAGTGGCTGCAGCAGCAGCAGGGCCAGGGCTGATCGGACTCGGGCGCGGCCCCCGGTGACGCGGGCCGCGCCCGGGCGCCGCGCCACGGTGCGCAGCGCCGACCGCGTCACGTCCGCGGTCCCGGCGCCGCGCCGTCGTGCGCGCACGGGCCCGCCGTGGGTCCCCCTCTCGCGGCGGGCCCTCGTGCGTCCCGCCGCACGTCCCGCCCTCGCGCGCCCGGCGCGGCGAGGTCAGGACAGCGCGTGACGCATGGGGTCGAGCTTCGCGCGCGACTCGGCGAGCTCCGCCGCCGGGTCGGATGCGGCGACGACGCCGCAGCCGGCGAACAGCCGCAGGCGCCGCGGGTCCTCGCGGTCCACCTCGGCGGAGCGCAGCGCGATGCCCCACTCGCCGTCGCCGTCGGCACCGAACCAGCCGACCGGGCCCGCGTACCGGCCGCGGTCCATGCCCTCGATGCGCGTGATCAGCGCGCGCGCGGCCTGAGTGGGGGTGCCGCACACCGCGGCGGTCGGGTGCAGGGCCGCGGCGAGCGCGAGCGAGGACGGGTGCGCGTCGTCCCCCTGCGGCGCCGTCAGGACGCCGGTGACGTCGGACGCGAGGTGCAGCACGTTCGGCAGCGGCAGGACGAACGGCACGTCGGGGACGTTCGACGACGAGCAGAACGGCGCGAGCGCCCGCGCGACCGACGTCACGGCGTACTCGTGCTCCTCGAGGTCCTTCGACGAGTGCGCGAGGATCGCGGCGCGGCCCATGTCGGCGTCGTCGTCACCCGTGCGACGGATCGTGCCCGCCAGCACCCGGGACGTGACGAGCCCGCGCTCCGAGCGCACGAGCAGCTCGGGCGTCGCGCCGATCATCCCGTCGACGCTGAAGGTCCAGCACGAGCGGTACCGGTCGGCGAGCCGCTGCAGGGCCCACCGCACGTCGAGCGGGTGCTCGGTGAGTGCGTGGACCTCGCGCGCGAGCACCACCTTGTCCACCTCGCCCGCGCGGATCGCGGCGATCCCGTGCGCGACCACGTCGAGCCAGGCGTCGGCGTCGACCGCGCCGTCGGTGTAGGTGACGTCGCCCGGCGAGGTCGGTGCGTGGCGGTGGGGCACGACGTCGCCCAGCCGCGGTGCCGGACCGAGCTCGCCGGCGGTGCTCAGGGTCGTCAGCCACGTCCGCCCGTCGCGGCGGCCCACGACGACGCGCGGCACGACGACGACGCCTCCAGCGGGGGAGTCGTCGTCGAACGCGAACGAACCGAAGGCGACCGGTCCGGTGCCCGGTAGCCGGACCTCGTCGCGGACGATCGCGTGCTCGAGGACCTGCCGCCACGCGCGCTCGGCGGCCGCGAACCTGTCGGCGCCCTGCACCTCGACGCGGACGGCCTCGCCCCACGCCACGAGCCCGTCGCCGCGACGCACCCACGCGAGGGGGGCGTCGGGACCGAGCAGGTCGAGCAGGTCGGCGGCGTCCGGGGCGTCACCCGTGGGGAGGTCGCACTCGACCGTGCGCACCAGCAGGGGGCGGGGGACGCCGCCGGTGACGGGGGTCTCGGGCGACGTGCTCATCGTCGTCCAGGGTAGGCCCTCGCGGGGCGCTGACCGGGTGCGGAGCAGTGCGACGCTCGTCTCAGCGCCGGCGCCCCGCGGGGGCGGTCCAGGGGTGGCCGCGGCGGTCAGCGCGGCTTGCGGGCCACCACGACGTCGCGCTCGATGGCCTGGTCCACGCGGTGCGCCAGGCCGAGGAACGCCGGGCCGTCGAGCGGCTCGAGCCCGGCGTCACGGAGCATCGCGACCAGGTCCTCGCGCGGGAGCACCTTGGTGTTCCACGACAGGCCCATCGCGCCGCCGCGGCGCAGCACGGTGGTCCACACGGGGATCGCGTCGGCGAGCAGGTCCCGCGGGGAGCGCGACGGCGTGCGCGGCCCGGTCACCGACCCGTGCTGGATGCCGTACGGGGCGTCCGCGACGACGACGTCGAAGAAGCCGGCGCGGTACATCCGGGCCGTGTCGAGCGTGTCACCCTGCGTGATCTCGAGCGTCTGCACGTCCCCCGCGCGGAACTCGTCCTTGGTGGCGGCCAGCTCGAAGGTCGTGCGGCGGCCCAGGTTGCGGCCGGCGACCCGCACGCGGCTCGAGCTCGACCGGTGCTTGAGGCGCTTGTCCTGCAGCCACCGCGCCGCGAACGCGGTGTACGCCTCGACGTCGCGCCGGTCGACGTCCACGCCGTACGCGTCCCAGCCGTACATCAGGGCCTGGTTGAGGGTCGTCCCGCGCCCGCACATCGGGTCGAGCACGCGGACGCGCGAGCCGAGGAACCCCTCGACCGGGAGCGCTGCCGCCGCCGTGAGGTTGAGCAGCAGACGGGTGAGCTGCTCGTTGGTCTTGCCGATGTACTTGAGGATCGTCAGCAGGTCGTCGTCGTACCGGTCGAGACGCGGCGCGTCGAGCGGCACGAGCGACCCGTCGTCCCGCAGCTCGAACAGCGCGAACAGCGACGACAGGTTGGCCAGCACGCGCAGGTCGTCCGCCGTGAGGTCGGGCGCGTCGAGCACGAGGTACGGGACGCCGCCCAGCCTGCGCTCGACGGGACCGCCCCCGGCGGCGACGCGGCCGCCCAGCAGCAGGTCGTCGAGCGCGAGCAGCTCGTTGCTCAGCAGGCGTGCGGCGTTCTGCGTGTACACCCGGTTCGCCGAGGGCTGGACGAGGATCGCGTACTGCGGCATGGGTGGTGACGCCCCCGGGGGTCGGATCGGCGGCGCGACCCGGCGGCGCGCCCACGCCGCACGCTACCCGAGCACGGTGCGCGCCCGACCGCCCGGACCTGCGACCATGGGCGCATGCCTCGCGCCGCCCTCGACAAGGACCCCCGCGACGTCGCCGCCATGTTCGACGCGGTCGCGCACCGGTACGACGTGACGAACGACGTCATCTCCCTGGGGCAGGACCGCGCCTGGCGCAGGGCCACGCTCGCGGCGCTCGGCGCCCAGCGCGGCGAGACGGTGCTGGATCTCGCCGCGGGCACCGGGACGTCGAGCGAGCCCCTCGCGGACGCGGGCGTGCACGTGGTGCCGTGCGACCTGTCGACGGGCATGCTGCGCGTCGGTCGTCGCCGTCGCCCCGACCTGCCGTTCGTGGCGGGTGACGCGCTGCACCTGCCGTTCGCCGACGAGTCCTTCGACGCGGTGACCATGTCGTTCGGCCTGCGCAACGTGTCCGACGTCGACGCCGCGCTGCGCGAGCTGCTGCGCGTCACCCGGCCCGGCGGGCGCCTCGTGGTGTGCGAGTTCTCCCGGCCCACGTTCGCGCCGTTCCGCACGGTCTACACCAACTACCTCATGCGGGCCCTGCCGCCCGTCGCGCGGGCCGTCTCCAAGGAGCCGGACGCCTACGTGTACCTCGCGGAGTCGATCCGCAGCTGGCCGGACCAGCGCGAGCTGGGTCTGCTGGTGCGGGCGGCGGGGTGGGACAAGGTGGCCTTCCGCAACCTGTCGGGCGGCATCGTCGCCCTGCACCGCGCGACCCGGCCCTGACCCGCGAGGTGTGCGGTGCGCGGCGCTCGCGCCGGGTCGCGCCGGGTCCGGGGAGGATGGGTCACGCTGGCGTCCCGTGCAGGGAGCGGGGACCGCGGGCGGTGCGTCGTCACCGCTCGGGGGCCGGGCGCGGGACCAACGTCCGGCGCTGTCGCTGAGGTAAGCCAACCCTTCGCAGACATGCCCGGACGGGCTGGTTACACTCGCCGGGGTTGCACGTGAACAACGTCACAAGTGGGGTGGCACGGTGGTCGGGACGAACGATGACGCGGACGTCGTCGTCGTCGGCGCCGGTCCCGCCGGTGCCTCCGCCGCGTTCCACTGCGCCGCCGCGGGGCTGGACGTCCTGCTGCTGGAGAAGGCGACCTTCCCGCGCGACAAGATCTGCGGGGACGGCCTGACGCCCCGCGCCGTGGCCGAGCTCGTGCGCATGGGCGTGCCGATCCGCGAGCAGGACGGCTGGATCCGCAACCGCGGCCTGCGCGTCATCGGTGGCGGTCACCGCCTCGAGCTGCCGTGGCCCGAGCTGTCGAGCTACCCGTCGTACGGCCTGGCACGGGCGCGCACGTCGTTCGACCAGGTCCTCGCCGAGCACGCGCGCGCCGGCGGGGCGAAGCTGGTCGAGGGCACCTCCGTGACGGCCCCCGTGCGCGACGAGCGCACCGGTCGCGTCGTCGGGGTGCGGGCCCGGCCCGTCGCGGCCGACGGACGGCGCACGGTCGACGCGGGCGACGAGGTCGAGTACCGCGCGCCCGTCGTGATCGCCGCCGACGGCGTCTCGGCGCGGCTCGCGACGGCCGTCGGCCGCGCCAAGCGCGACGACCGGCCGATGGGCGTGGCCGTCCGCACGTACTTCCGCACGCCCCGGCACGACGACCCCTGGATGGAGTCGCACCTCGAGCTGTGGGACGGCCCGCCGGGCCGCTCGAACCTCATGCCCGGGTACGGCTGGATCTTCTCCCTCGGCGACGGCACGGCGAACGTCGGCCTGGGCTCGGTGAGCTCGACCGCGGCGGCCACCAAGGTGGACTACAAGGACCTGTTCGCCCGCTGGATGGCCAACGCGCCGCGCGAGTGGGAGTTCACCCCGGAGAACCAGGTCGCCCCCGTGCGCGGCGCGGCGCTGCCGATGGGCTTCAACCGTGGCCCGCTCTACGCCGACGGGCTGCTGCTCGCCGGCGACGCCGCCGGGATGGTGAGCCCGTTCAACGGCGAGGGGATCGCCTACGGCCTGCAGGCGGGTAGGGTCGCGGCGGACGCGATCGCGCAGGGTCTGGCGCGCGGTTCGGCCGCTGGACGGGAGCGGGCGCTGGCGACGTACCAGCAGCGCATGAAGGACGATCTCGGCGGGTACTACACGCTCGGTCGGGTGTTCGTGCGACTCATCGAGCACCCCCAGGTGATGCACCTGTGCACGCGCTACGGGCTGCCGCGCCCGCTGCTCATGAAGTTCGTGCTCAAGCTCCTGTCCGACTGCTACGAACCCCGCGGCGGCGACCTGGTCGACCGCGTCATCGCCGCTCTCGCCCGGCTGGCGCCCGATGCGTGAGGCGGCGAGCATGACCCACGTGACGCAGGGCCGCACCGGCCGGACGTCTTCGACGAGGAGGACCGCTCGATGAGCAACCCGTACGTCCCGCTCCTGGTGATGATCGGGATCGCGGCCGTCCTCGCCCTGGGTGGGGTCGGCGCGAGCGCGATCCTCGGCCCCAAGCGGTACAACCGCGCCAAGCTCGAGGCCTACGAGTGCGGGATCGAGCCCACGCCCCACGCGATCGGCGGCGGGCGGTTCCCGATCAAGTACTACCTGGTCGCCATGACCTTCATCATCTTCGACATCGAGGTCGTCTTCCTCTACCCCTGGGCCGTGGGCTTCGCGGAGCTCGCGACGTTCGGCCTGGTGGCGATGATGGTGTTCCTGCTGGTCATCACGGTCCCGTTCGTCTACGAGTGGAAGCGCGGCGGTCTGGAGTGGGACTGACCCTCGAGGGCCCGGCACTGCCGGGTCCCGCACCTGCCAGCACGTGCAGCCGACCGACACCGAGGAGGGACTGACATGGGGATCGAGGAAGCGCCCTCGGGCTTCCTGCTGACGACGGTCGAGGACCTCGTCGGCTACTTCCGCAAGGCATCGCTGTGGCCGGTGACCTTCGGGCTCGCGTGCTGCGCGATCGAGATGATGGCCGCCGGTACCAGCCGGTACGACATCTCCCGGTTCGGCATGGAGGTCTTCCGCGCGTCGCCGCGCCAGTCGGACCTCATGATCGTCGCGGGACGTGTCAGCCAGAAGATGGCGCCCGTCGTCCGCCAGGTCTACGACCAGATGGCCGGCCCGAAGTGGGTGCTGTCGATGGGCGTGTGCGCGTCGTCCGGCGGCATGTTCAACAACTACGCGATCGTCCAGGGCGTCGACCACATCGTGCCGGTGGACATCTACCTGCCCGGCTGCCCGCCGCGGCCCGAGATGCTGCTGCACGCGATCCTCGCGCTGCACCAGCAGATCCAGGACGAGCCGCTGGGCGTGAACCGCCAGGAGGCGGCGCGCAAGGCGCAGGAGGCCGCGATGGCCGCGACGCCGACGTCGCACATGACGGGACTGCTGCGATGAGCGACGAGACGAAGCCCTCCGAGGGCACCGACCCCACGAAGGGCACCAAGCCCGTCGCGCAGGCCACGCCCGCGGAGGACGCCACGTCCCCCGTCGCCGACCGGCCGACGGAGGGCACGAAGCCGACCGCCGAGAAGGCGGACGCGTCCGCCGCGGCCAAGCCGGGGGAGCCCGCGCCCGCCGGGACGCAGCGCACGAGCGCCGCGGCCCTCGAGGCCGGGTCGCAGAACGTCCCGGCCGGTCCCGACCCGACGAGCCCGCGCACGCCGCTCGACATCGTCGACGTCCGCACCGGCATGTTCGGCGTGGCCGACACGGGTGACACCTCCGGGTTCGGCGGTCTGGTCCGGACCGTCGCGATGCCCGGGCCCAGCCAGCGCCCGTACGGCGGCTGGTTCGACGAGGTCGTCGACGTCCTCACCGAGGTGCTCGACGAGTCCGGCACCGGGTTCGCGAACGCCGTGGAGTCCGTCGTCGTCGACCGCGGCGAGCTGACCCTGAACATCGCCCGCGAGCACCTCGTCGAGGTCGCGCAGGCGCTGCGGGACGACCCGGACCTGCGCTTCGAGCTCTCGCTCGGGGTGTCGGGGGTCCACTTCCCGCACGACGCGGGACGCGAGCTGCACGCGGCCTACCACGTGGTGTCCGTGACGCACGGCCGCCGGCTGCGCCTCGAGGTCGCGGCGCCCGAGGGCGACCCGCACATCCCGTCCACGGTGGCGGTCTACCCCGCCAACGACTGGCACGAGCGCGAGACCTGGGACTTCTTCGGGATCGTGTTCGACGGCCACCCCGGCCTGGCGCGCATCGAGATGCCCGACGACTGGCCGGGCCACCCGCAGCGCAAGGACTACCCCCTCGGCGGGATCCCGGTCGAGTACAAGGGCGCGACCATCCCGCCCCCGGACCAGCGGAGGTCGTACAGCTGATGACCGCCCCCACCTCGCAGACCCCCCACGCGACCCGTCACGTCCCGCTCGAGGACACCGAGGGCGTGCCCTCGTTCGAGGCGTCCGGCGGCGACTGGTCCGACATCGCCGAGGAGGCCGCGCGCCTCGGCGACGAGCGCATCGTGGTCAACATGGGCCCCCAGCACCCGTCGACCCACGGCGTGCTCCGGCTCATGCTCGAGATCGACGGCGAGACCGTCACCGAGGCACGTGCCGGCATCGGCTACCTGCACACGGGCATCGAGAAGAACATGGAGTTCCGCACCTGGACCCAGGGCGTGACCTTCTGCACCCGCATGGACTACGTCGCGCCCCTCTTCCAGGAGGCGGCGTACTGCCTGGCGATCGAGAAGCTCCTCGGGATCACGGACGACGTGCCCGAGCGCGCGTCGGTCATCCGCGTGCTGATGATGGAGCTCAACCGCATCTCGTCGCACCTGGTCTTCCTGGCCACGGGCGGCAACGAGCTGGGTGCCACGACGATCATGATCCTGGGCTTCACCGCCCGCGAGGAGATCCTCAAGGTCTTCGAGATGATCTCGGGACTGCGCATGAACCACGTGTACATCCGCCCCGGCGGTGTCGCGCAGGACGTGCCCCCGGGCGCGATCGACTCCGTGCGCGAGGCGATGACGAAGGTCCGCGGCTACTTCAAGCAGCTCGAGGACCTCATGCTGGCGAACCCGATCCTGCAGGCGCGCATGAAGGACGTCGGCGCGCTGAGCCTGGCGGCCTGCATGTCCCTCGGCGTCACCGGGCCGCTGCTGCGCGCGACGGGCCTGCCGTACGACGTGCGCAAGACCGACCCGTACTGCGGGTACGAGACGTACGACTTCGACGTCCCGACGCAGGACGCCGCGGACTCGTGGGCACGCCTGATCGTGCGGATCGAGGAGTGCTACCAGTCGATGCGGATCGTCGAGCAGTGCCTCGAGCGGCTGGCGAAGCCGGGACCGGTGATGGTCGCCGACAAGAAGATCGCGTGGCCGGCGCAGCTGGCCATCGGCACCGACGGCATGGGCAACTCCCTCGACCACATCAAGGAGATCATGGGCACCTCCATGGAGGCCCTGATCCACCACTTCAAGCTGGTGACCGAGGGCTTCCGCGTGCCGGCGGGCCAGGTCTTCCAGACCGTCGAGCACCCGCGCGGCGAGCTGGGGGTGCACCTGGTGTCCGACGGCGGCACCAAGCCGTACCGGGCGCACTTCCGTGACCCGTCGTTCAACAACCTGCAGGCCGTCTCCATGATGTGCGAGGGCGGGCAGGTCGCCGACGTCGTCGTCGCCGTCGCGTCGATCGACCCGGTGCTGGGAGGGGTGGACCGCTGATGTCCGTCGAGCACGCGGGCGCAGCAGCGCCCCACGAGCACGGCCGTGTCCCGGGTGAGCGGCACGCCGTCGGGTACGACGAGGAGACGCGCGCGCGGCTGACCGCCGACGCGCAGGAGATCATCGCCCGCTACCCGCAGGCACGCTCCGCCCTGCTGCCGATGCTGCACCTGGTGCAGTCGGAGGACGGCTACGTGAGCCCGCGCGGGATCGCGTTCTGCGCCACGACGCTGGGCATCTCGACCGCCGAGGTCTCCGCCGTCGCGACCTTCTACACGCAGTACAAGCGGCACCCCAACGGC
Source organism: Cellulomonas sp. (assembly GCF_015234515.1). Taxonomy (GTDB): domain Bacteria; phylum Actinomycetota; class Actinomycetes; order Actinomycetales; family Cellulomonadaceae; genus Cellulomonas. Next base: position 993 of record NZ_JADGMY010000008.1, on the reverse strand, counting down.
ACGTACACCGTCGGGGTGTGCACCAACACGCTGTGCGCGGTCATGGGCGGCGACGCGATCTGGGAGGAGCTCAGCGAGCACCTCGGGATCGGTCACGACGAGACGACCGCCGACGGTGCGGTCACCCTCGAGCGCATCGAGTGCAACGCGGCCTGCGACTACGCGCCGGTCGTGATGGTCAACTGGGAGTTCTTCGACAACCAGACGCCGGCCTCGGCCGTCGAGGTGGTCGACCGGCTGGTCGAGGGCGCGCCCGTCGCGCCGACCCGCGGGGCGTCGTCCGTCTGCACGTTCAAGGAGATGAGCCGCGTCCTGGCGGGCTTCCCCGACGGACGCGCCGACGAGGGCGTGGGCGCCGGTCCGGCGACCGTGCGCGGCACCGTGCTGGCCCGGGAGCGTGGCTGGACGGCCCCGTCGTTCGACGCGGACGAGCGCACCGCCGCGACGGGCGCCACCCACGGCGAGCCGGACGTGGGCGAGGCGCAGTCCAGCGCCGACCGCCCGGAGACCACCCCTGCCGACGTCTCGCCCGCCGGTGAGCAGCGCAAGCAGAAGTCCGACGACGCGAAGGAGTCGTGATGACGACCCTGACCCCCGTGCTGTCCGCGCACTGGGACGCGGACCGGTCGTGGAAGCTCGACCGGTACGTGGCCGACGGCGGCTACCGCGGTCTGCGTCGCGCGCTGACCATGGCGCCCGCCGACGTCGTGACGGCCGTCAAGGACTCCGGCCTGCGCGGTCGTGGTGGCGCAGGCTTCCCGACCGGCATGAAGTGGGGCTTCCTGCCCGCGCCGGACGGTGGCCCGCGGTACCTCGTGGTCAACGCCGACGAGTCCGAGCCGGGCACCTGCAAGGACATCCCGCTGATGCTGGCGAGCCCGCAGGACCTCATCGAGGGCGTGATCATCACGTCCTACGCGATCGGCTGCCACCACGCTTTCATCTACGTGCGCGGCGAGGTCGTGCACGTCTACCGCCGGCTGCTCGAGGCCG
>NZ_JADGMY010000007.1 GCF_015234515.1 Cellulomonas sp. | reverse complement strand
TGAAGGAGAACGACGACGAGGTCTACCGCGCTGCGGAAGAGCTCGGCATCGACCTGTCGCGGCGCCCGAACGCCAGCAGCGTCGAAGAGATCTGACGTCGAGCCCCGGTCCGGCTGCACACACCCGTGATGCCGGACCGGGCGCCCGCACCCCTCAGCACGATTTCCGTTCCGCTGGTTCTCGAAACCGGCAAGCGAAGGAAGTAGGACCCCCTTGCTCGACGTCAACGTCTTCGACGAGCTGCGCATCGGCCTGGCCACGGCCGACGACATCCGTGCCTGGTCGCACGGCGAGGTGAAGAAGCCCGAGACCATCAACTACCGCACCCTGAAGCCGGAGAAGGACGGGCTCTTCTGCGAGAAGATCTTCGGCCCCACCCGGGACTGGGAGTGCTACTGCGGCAAGTACAAGCGCGTGCGCTTCAAGGGCATCATCTGCGAGCGCTGCGGCGTCGAGGTGACCCGTTCCAAGGTTCGCCGTGAGCGCATGGGCCACATCGAGCTCGCCGCGCCCGTGACGCACATCTGGTACTTCAAGGGTGTGCCGAGGCGGCTGGGCTACCTGCTCGACCTGGCGCCGAAGGACCTGGAGAAGGTCATCTACTTCGCGGCCTACATGATCACGTGGGTCGACGTGGACGGTCGCCAGGAGGACCTCCCGAACCTCCAGAACGAGATCGACCTGGAGAAGAAGGAGATCTCGGACCGCCGCGACAACGACATCAACACCCGCGCGCAGAAGCTCGAGGCCGACCTGGCCGAGCTCGAGGCCGAGGGTGCCAAGGCCGACGCGCGCCGCAAGGTGCGCGACTCCGCCGAGCGCGAGATGGCGCAGATCCGCAAGCGTGCGGACGCCGAGCTCGACCGTCTCGAGCAGGTCTGGGACCGGTTCAAGAACCTCAAGGTCGCGGACCTCGAGGGCGACGAGATGCTGTACCGCGCCCTGCAGGACCGGTACGGCAACTACTTCGAGGGCTCGATGGGCGCCGCGGCGATCCAGAAGCGCCTCGAGGCGTTCGACCTCGAGGCGGAGTCCGAGTCGCTGCGCGACACCATCAAGAACGGCAAGGGGCAGCGCAAGACGCGTGCCCTCAAGCGGCTCAAGGTGGTCAACGCGTTCCTCACGACGAACAACTCGCCGACGGGCATGGTCCTCGACGCGGTCCCGGTCATCCCGCCGGACCTGCGCCCGATGGTCCAGCTCGACGGTGGCCGCTTCGCCACGTCGGACCTGAACGACCTGTACCGCCGCGTCATCAACCGGAACAACCGCCTCAAGCGGCTCCTGGACCTCGGCGCGCCCGAGATCATCGTCAACAACGAGAAGCGGATGCTCCAGGAGGCCGTGGACTCGCTGTTCGACAACGGCCGCCGCGGCCGGCCCGTCACGGGCCCCGGCAACCGTCCGCTGAAGTCGATCTCCGACATGCTCAAGGGCAAGCAGGGCCGGTTCCGCCAGAACCTGCTCGGCAAGCGCGTCGACTACTCGGGCCGTTCGGTCATCGTCGTCGGCCCGCAGCTCAAGCTGCACCAGTGCGGCCTGCCCAAGCAGATGGCGCTCGAGCTCTTCAAGCCCTTCGTCATGAAGCGGCTCGTGGACCTCAACCACGCGCAGAACATCAAGTCGGCCAAGCGCATGGTCGAGCGCGCGCGCCCGGTCGTGTGGGACGTGCTCGAGGAGGTCATCACCGAGCACCCGGTGCTGCTCAACCGTGCACCCACGCTGCACCGTCTGGGCATCCAGGCGTTCGAGCCGCAGCTCGTCGAGGGCAAGGCGATCCACCTGCACCCGCTCGTCTGCGCCGCCTTCAACGCGGACTTCGACGGTGACCAGATGGCCGTCCACCTGCCCCTGAGCGCGGAGGCGCAGGCCGAGGCCCGCATCCTCATGCTCTCGAGCAACAACATCCTCAAGCCGTCCGACGGCCGCCCGGTGACCATGCCCTCGCAGGACATGATCATCGGTCTGTTCCACCTGACCTCCGACAAGGAGGACCCGGTGGGGCAGGGCCGGTCGTTCAGCTCGGTGGCCGAGGCGATCATGGCGTTCGACCAGGGCTCGCTCGACCTCAACGCGGTCGTCAAGATCCGGTTCGACGACCTGGTCCTCTCCGAGGAGCAGGCGCCCGAGGGCTGGGAGCCGGGGCAGACGCTCCTGTTCGAGACGACGCTGGGCCGTGCGCTGTTCAACGAGCTGCTGCCCGTCGACTACCCGTACGAGAACGGGGTCGTCGACAAGAAGCGCCTGTCGGTCATCGTCAACGACCTGGCCGAGCGGTACCCGAAGGTCGAGGTCGCCGCGTCGCTCGACGCCCTGAAGGAGGCCGGCTTCCGCTGGGCCACCCGCTCGGGCGTCACGATCGCGATCTCCGACGTCGCGACGCCTGCCGAGAAGCAGGACATCCTCGACGAGCACGAGGCGCGCGCGGCGAAGGTGCAGGGCCAGTACGAGAAGGGCCTGATCACCGACGACGAGCGTCGTCAGGAGCTCATCGAGATCTGGACCAACGCCACCGACAAGGTCGCCAAGGCGATGCAGGCCAACTTCCCGCCCCGCAACACCGTGTTCCGCATGGTCGGCTCGGGCGCGCGAGGCAACTGGATGCAGGTCCGCCAGATCGCGGGCATGCGTGGCCTGGTCGCCAACCCGAAGGGCGAGATCATCCCTCGCCCGATCAAGGCGAACTACCGCGAGGGCCTGTCCGTCCTCGAGTACTTCATCGCGACGCACGGCGCCCGCAAGGGTCTGGCGGACACCGCTCTGCGGACCGCCGACTCGGGCTACCTCACGCGTCGTCTGGTGGACGTCTCGCAGGACGTCATCGTCCGCGAGGACGACTGCGGCACCGAGCGCGGCCTGACCATGCCGATCGGCGTGGCGGCGGCGGACGGCACGCTGCGCCGCCACGACAAGGTCGAGACGTCCGTGTACTCGCGGACGCTCGCGACCGACGTCGAGGTGGAGGGCGAGATCATCGGCCGCTCGGGCGACGACGTCGGCGACGTCCTGCTCGACCGGCTGCTGGAGACGGGCGTCACCGAGCTCAAGATCCGCTCGGTGCTCACCTGCGAGTCCCGCGTCGGCACGTGCGCCAAGTGCTACGGCCGCTCGCTGGCCACCGGCAAGCTCGTCGACATCGGCGAGGCCGTCGGCATCATCGCGGCCCAGTCGATCGGTGAGCCCGGCACGCAGCTGACGATGCGCACGTTCCACACCGGTGGTGTGGCCTCGGCGGACGACATCACGCAGGGTCTGCCCCGTGTCCAGGAGCTCTTCGAGGCGCGCACCCCCAAGGGTGAGGCGCACATCGCGGAGTTCTCGGGTCGGATCGCGATCGAGGAGACGGACCGCGCCCGCGCGCTCGTCCTGACCCCGGACGACGGTTCCGAGGAGATCCGCTACGCGATCACCAAGCGGTCGCGTCTGCTGGTCCAGGACGGCGACCACGTGTCGGTCGGCACCCAGCTGGTCGTGGGCGCCGTCGACCCGAAGAAGGTGCTGCGCATCCTCGGCCCGCGTGCCACGCAGAAGCACCTGGTGGACGAGGTCCAGGAGGTCTACCGCTCCCAGGGCGTGGACATCCACGACAAGCACATCGAGGTCATCGTGCGGCAGATGCTGCGGCGCGTGACGGTGCTCGACTCCGGCGAGACGGGCCTGCTGCCCGGCGAGCTGGCCGAGCGCGGTCGCTTCGAGGACTTCAACCGCAAGGCGGTCTCCGAGGGCGGTCAGCCGGCCTCGGGTCGTCCTGAGCTCATGGGCATCACGAAGGCGTCGCTCGCGACGGACTCGTGGCTCTCGGCGGCCTCCTTCCAGGAGACGACGAAGGTGCTCACCGAGGCCGCGATGTCGAGCCGCTCGGACCCGCTGCTGGGTCTGAAGGAGAACGTCATCCTCGGCAAGCTCATCCCCGCCGGCACGGGCCTGCCCCGGTACCGGAACGTGGCGGTTGAGGCGACCGAGGAGGCGAAGGCCGAGCTGTACCCGGCCTTCGGCTACGACGAGATCGACTTCCCGGCGCTCGGTCTGGGCTCCGGCGAGGCGATCCCGCTCGAGGACATCGACTTCGGCGACTACCGCTGAGGACAGTTCTCCCAGCACGACCCCGAGGGGCCCGTCGGTTCGTCCGACGGGCCCCTCGGGCGTCCCGCGACTCGTGAACCCGTGGGGGATCGCGGGGGGCCCGATGACGGTGCCGTAAGGTACGTCGACCGTCCCGAGCAGTTCCGCCAGGCCGACGTCGACGAGGTGAGCTGATGGTGCGGGTCCAGTCGCCGCTCGTCCGGGTGCTCGCCGTGACGGCAGCCCTCGCCCTGAGCGGGTGCGGGGACGGCCCGGTGGAGCGGCCGGAGGGCGCGGTGCAGCTGCGGGAGAACCAGCCGACCCCCGTCGGGGACGTGCGCCTGGTCGCGAGCAACATCTGGGACGGCTCGATCGCGCTGTCCGTCGACGACGGTGACGGCGCCGCGGAGAGCGCCTCCCTGGCCGTGGGGGAGCGCGCCACGATCGACGGCCGGTCGTTCGAGCTCCTCTCGGTGCACGAGCACGCGGCCGCGTCGGCGCCGGGCGGGTCCGAGAGCTACGCCTGGGTGCTGCCCGTCGACGACTGACGACGCTGGGCGGCCTGTCGGTGCGCCCGGCAGGAGCGGCTAGCATCGGGCGCGGTCTGCACGTGACGTGCACCGCACATCGAGCTGCATCGAGACGAACGGGGCCCGCTGATGGGACGAGGTGGACGAGCGGTCCGGACCGCTCTGGTGGTCGGTGTGGTGGCGCTGCTCGCCGCGTGCGGCGCGCAGGAGCCCGACGTGCCCGAGGGTGCTGTGCACCTGAAGGCGGGCGAGCCCGTCGAGGTGGACGGCCTGACGCTCACGGCCGCGAACTTCGGCGAGGACAGCATCTCCCTGATCGCCTCGGACGGGAAGGACTTCGACGACGCGGTCGACCTGACCATCGGGCGGTCCGGTGAGGTCAAGGGCCGGAGCTTCGAGCTCGTCGAGGTGGAGGTCGAGGGCACGGGTGACGACGTGGTCGAGGAGTCCGGCGAGGCGTGGGTGCTGCCCGCCGAGTGACCGGGCGGCGGCGCGGGCCGTCGTCGGTGGCGGGCGTCGGCCTCGGCCGGGCCTGACCCGCCCGCGGGGTGCACGGCACCCCCTGCACCTCGGGCTTTGACGCCTCCCGCGGCGGAAGGTAGCGTAGGACACCGTGCCCGCGCCGTCGGGCCCTTGCGCGTGCACTCGGTGGACCACCTCGTTGGCGGGGTGCGGCCGGGATGCACCGGGTGGTTCCCCACCTCTACCGGAACGGTCCCCTCGTGGGATGGTCGCCGTGCGGAGGGCCGGGGCGACACGCCCGGGCGCGGGGGTCGGTTCGGGACTCGAGACCTCCGGGGTAGTCGCGCGACGGGCGACGATCCGGGCCGAGCCGGCCGTCCAGGGTGACGGGTGCCGGTCAGACCAGAGAACACCGACAGACGGAGACGTAGTGCCTACGATCCAGCAGCTGGTCCGCAAGGGCCGGCAGGCGAAGACGAACAAGTCGAAGACGCCTGCCCTCAAGGGCTCCCCCCAGCGACGCGGTGTGTGCACCCGTGTCTACACGACCACCCCGAAGAAGCCGAACTCGGCGCTGCGCAAGGTGGCGCGCGTGCGCCTGTCCTCGGGCATCGAGGTCACGGCGTACATCCCGGGCGTCGGCCACAACCTGCAGGAGCACTCCATCGTGCTCGTGCGCGGCGGCCGTGTGAAGGACCTCCCCGGCGTCCGCTACAAGATCGTGCGCGGTGCGCTCGACACGCAGGGCGTCAAGAACCGCAAGCAGGCACGCAGCCGCTACGGCGCGAAGAAGGGCTGAGACAGATGCCTCGCAAGGGTCCCGCTCCGAAGCGGCCGCTGATCGTCGACCCCGTCTACGGCTCGCCGGTGGTCACGCAGCTCATCAACAAGGTCCTCCTCGACGGCAAGAAGACCGTCGCCGAGGCCATCGTCTACGGCGCCCTGGAGGGCGTCCGTGAGAAGACGCAGTCCGACCCGGTCGTCGTGCTCAAGCGCGCGCTGGACAACGTGCGTCCCGCCATCGAGGTCAAGTCCCGCCGCGTCGGTGGTGCGACCTACCAGGTCCCGATCGAGGTGCGCCCCGTGCGTTCCACGACGCTGGCCCTGCGCTGGCTGACGGACTTCTCCCGCGCGCGTCGCGAGAAGACCATGACCGAGCGCCTCATGAACGAGATCCTCGACGCCTCCAACGGCCTGGGCGCTGCAGTCAAGCGTCGCGAGGACATGCACAAGATGGCCGAGTCCAACCGGGCGTTCGCGCACTACCGCTGGTGATCCCGGCGCTCGCCGCGGGTCGCCTGGTGACAGGCAGGCCCGCGGCGACGCGAACGGCTCCCACCTCTAAGCCAACCGACAAGGGGCTACCACGTGGCACTGGACGTGCTGACGGACCTCACGAAGGTCCGCAACATCGGCATCATGGCGCACATCGATGCCGGCAAGACGACGACCACCGAGCGGATCCTGTTCTACACGGGGGTCAACTACAAGATCGGTGAGACGCACGACGGCGCCTCGACGATGGACTGGATGGAGCAGGAGCAGGAGCGCGGCATCACGATCACGTCCGCCGCGACGACCTGCTACTGGCACGACAACCAGATCAACATCATCGACACGCCGGGCCACGTCGACTTCACGGTCGAGGTCGAGCGCTCGCTGCGCGTCCTCGACGGCGCGGTCGCGGTGTTCGACGGCAAGGAGGGCGTGGAGCCCCAGTCGGAGACCGTCTGGCGCCAGGCCGACAAGTACGACGTCCCGCGCATCTGCTTCGTCAACAAGATGGACAAGCTCGGCGCGGACTTCTACTTCACCATCGACACCATCGTGAACCGGCTCAAGGCCAAGCCGCTGGTCATCCAGCTGCCGATCGGCTCGGAGAACGACTTCATCGGTGTCGTGGACCTGGTCGAGATGCGTGCGCTCGTGTGGCGCGGTGAGACGGCCCTCGGCGAGAAGTACGAGGTCGAGGACATCCCGGCCGACCTTCAGGAGAAGGCCGAGCAGTACCGGGCCGAGCTGCTCGAGGCCGTCGCGGAGACGAACGACGAGCTGCTCGAGAAGTTCCTCGGTGGCGAGGAGCTGACGGTCGCCGAGATCAAGGCCGGCATCCGTGAGCTCACCATCTCGTCGCAGGCGTACCCCGTGCTGTGCGGGTCGGCGTTCAAGAACAAGGGCGTGCAGCCCATGCTCGACGCCGTCATCGACTACCTCCCGACGCCCCTGGACGTCGCGGCGGTCGCGGGTCACGATGTCAAGGACCCGGAGCTCGTCGTCGAGCGTCACCCGGACGCGACCGAGCCGTTCTCGGCTCTCGCGTTCAAGGTCGCCACGCACCCGTTCTTCGGCAAGCTGACCTACGTGCGCGTGTACTCCGGCCGGGTCGAGCAGGGCGCCGCGGTGCTCAACTCGACCAAGGGCAAGAAGGAGCGCATCGGCAAGCTCTTCCAGATGCACTCCAACAAGGAGAACCCCGTCACGGAGGCGCAGGCCGGGCACATCTACGCGTTCATCGGTCTCAAGGACGTCACCACCGGTGACACCCTGTGCGACCCGAGCGCGCCGGTGATCCTGGAGTCGATGACCTTCCCGGAGCCCGTCATCGACGTGGCGATCGAGCCGAAGACGAAGGCCGACCAGGAGAAGCTCTCCACGGCCATCCAGAAGCTCGCCGAGGAGGACCCGACGTTCCGCGTCCGCCTGGACGAGGAGACCGGCCAGACCGTCATCGGCGGCATGGGCGAGCTCCACCTCGACATCCTCGTCGACCGCATGCGTCGCGAGTTCAAGGTCGAGGCCAACGTCGGCAAGCCGCAGGTGGCCTACCGCGAGACGATCCGTCGTGCCGTCGTCAAGATCGACTACGTGCACAAGAAGCAGACCGGTGGCTCGGGCCAGTACGCCAAGGTGCAGATGACCTTCGAGCCGCTGGACCCTGCCGAGGGCGAGCTGTACGAGTTCGACAACAAGGTCACCGGTGGCCGCATCCCGCGCGAGTACATCCCGTCGGTCGACGCCGGTATCCAGAGCGCGATGCAGCTGGGCGTCCTCGCGGGCTACCCGCTGGTCGGCGTCAAGGCGATCCTGCTCGACGGTGCGGCGCACGACGTCGACTCCTCGGAGATGGCGTTCAAGATCGCCGGCTCGATGATCCTCAAGGAGGCGGTGCGCAAGGCGGACCCGGCCCTCCTCGAGCCGATCATGGCCGTCGAGGTGCGCACGCCCGAGGAGTACATGGGCGAGGTCATCGGCGACATCAACTCGCGCCGCGGCATCATCCAGTCCATGGAGGACGCGACCGGCGTCAAGGTCGTCCGCGCTCAGGTGCCGCTCTCCGAGATGTTCGGGTACGTCGGCGACCTGCGGTCCAAGACCCAGGGTCGTGCCGTGTACTCGATGCAGTTCGACAGCTACGCCGAGGTTCCTCGGGCGGTTGCCGAAGAGATCATCAAGAAGACCCGGGGCGAGTAGTCCCACAGGTCGAACCCTGCAGTTCCAGCTACACATCCGACCCGTAGGACCGCACGTCGAGCAGGTACCGTGAGGTGGCTGCCGTCGGGCAATCTCTACCAAGTCCTGAGGAGGACACCCAGTGGGCAAGGCGAAGTTCGAGCGGACGAAGCCGCACGTCAACATCGGGACGATCGGCCACGTCGACCACGGCAAGACGACGCTGACCGCGGCCATCTCGAAGGTGCTGCACGACAAGTACCCCGACCTGAACCCCTTCACGCCGTTCGACCAGATCGACAAGGCGCCTGAGGAGAAGCAGCGCGGTATCACCATCAACATCGCGCACGTCGAGTACCAGACCGAGAAGCGTCACTACGCGCACGTCGACGCCCCCGGTCACGCCGACTACATCAAGAACATGATCACGGGCGCGGCGCAGATGGACGGCGCCATCCTCGTGGTCGCGGCGACCGACGGCCCGATGGCCCAGACGCGTGAGCACGTGCTGCTGGCCCGTCAGGTCGGCGTGCCGTACCTGCTCGTGGCGCTCAACAAGGCCGACATGGTCGACGACGAGGAGATCCTCGAGCTCGTCGAGATGGAGGTCCGCGAGCTGCTGTCGTCGCAGGACTTCGACGGCGACAACGCCCCGGTCGTCCGCGTGTCGGGCCTCAAGGCGCTCGAGGGCGACCCGCAGTGGGTCAAGTCCGTCGAGGACCTGCTCGACGCCGTGGACGAGAACGTGCCGGACCCGGTCCGCGAGATCGACAAGCCGTTCCTCATGCCGATCGAGGACGTCTTCACGATCACCGGCCGTGGCACGGTCGTCACCGGTCGTGTCGAGCGCGGCTCGCTCAAGGTGAACGAGGAGGTGGAGATCGTCGGCATCAAGGAGAAGGCGATCAAGACCACCGTCACCGGTGTCGAGATGTTCCGCAAGCTGCTCGACTACGCCGAGGCGGGCGAGAACGTCGGCCTGCTCCTGCGCGGCACGAAGCGCGAGGAGGTCGAGCGCGGCCAGGTCGTCGTCAAGCCGGGCTCGATCACGCCGCACACCGAGTTCGAGGGCCAGGTCTACATCCTGTCCAAGGACGAGGGTGGCCGTCACAACCCGTTCTACGGGAACTACCGTCCCCAGTTCTACTTCCGGACGACGGACGTCACCGGTGTCATCACGCTGCCCGAGGGCACCGAGATGGTCATGCCCGGCGACAACACGGAGATCTCCGTGACGCTGATCCAGCCCATCGCCATGGAGGAGGGCCTCGGCTTCGCCATCCGCGAGGGTGGCCGCACCGTCGGCTCGGGCCGCGTCACCAAGATCACCAAGTGATCCTCGCCCCTCGGGGCTGATCCACCACGCAGGGCCCGGGAGCTTCGGCTTCCGGGCCCTGCGTCGTCGGTCCGCCTGCGTCGCGTCCCCGGCACCGCGTCGTCCCCGGGCGCGCGGGACCGTGCGCCGCTACTGTCGCGCGGTGGACGAGCGGCGACGAGAGCGGCACCGGGCCCCGGTCCTGGGCGTGGACCGGCAACGACGGATCGGATGGGCGGTCGTGGCGGGCGGCGTGCTCGTCGCTGTCGCCATCGCGCTCGTCGCCCGCCCGTGGGGCGACGGCGGGGCGCGCCGGGACGACTCCGTGCGGGTACCGCGGGGTGCCGGTGGGGCCGCGACGCTCGTGCTGGACGCCCGCGGGGGCCGCGTGCTGCTGACAGGGGACGCCCCCGCCGGCGCCCTGCTCGACGCACGGGGCGCCGGTGACGACGCGACGGCCACCTACGCCGCGACGGCGGGGGAGCACGACGTCCGGGTCACGGGTGCGACCACCACGATCCGCCTCTCGCCCGACGTGCGCTGGACCTTGCGCATGACGGTGGGTGCGGACGACGCGGATCTGGACCTCGCGGGGCTCGACGTGCAGGCGGTCGAGGTCGCAGGAGGGGCCGCGGTGCTCGCCGTGGCGCTGCCGCCGGCGGACGGTGCGAGCCGCGCCGAGGTGAGCGCGGGGACCGACGACCTGCGGTTCCGCCTGGCACGCGGTGACGCGGCGCGCGTCACGGTGGAGTCCGGCGTGGGATGGGTGGCCCTCGACGGGGACCGCACGGGTGGTCTCGGTGCGGGCGCCGCCCTGACGACGGCGGGCTTCGACGCCGAGGCGGACCACTGGGAGCTCGTGGTCGCCGGGGGCGCGGGCGGCGTCACGGTCGAGCGCCTTCCCTGAGCCGGGCCGCGTCCTCTGCCGGGGCGGCGACGGGTGTGACGCGGGCGGAGTTGCCGTTTCCTCGTCCGGTCTGGCAGACTGTCGGGGTTGCCCGCCGGGGTGTGCGTTCACGCGCGCCTATCGGCTGGGCGGACAGACGTGGCGAGCGCTCGGACCTCGGGGTCACCCGGTGGGGAGCGTTCGACGACAACCACGGCCCCTTTCCGGGAACGGAACGCAGCACAGAGGCGCGTCGCGCAGAGCGACACGCCCGAGTGCGGGGGTCGGACGGACCGGTATTTCGAGAGAGAGAAGTAGACGACGCCATGGCGGGACAGAAGATCCGCATCCGGCTCAAGTCCTACGACCACGAGGTCATCGACAGCTCGGCGCGCAAGATCGTCGACACGGTGACTCGCGCTGGTGCGTCGGTCGTGGGTCCGGTGCCGCTGCCGACGGAGAAGAACGTCTTCTGCGTCATCCGGTCGCCCCACAAGTACAAGGACAGCCGCGAGCACTTCGAGATGCGTACGCACAAGCGGCTCATCGACATCATCGATCCCACGCCGAAGGCCGTCGACTCGCTCATGCGTCTCGACCTGCCTGCGGACGTGAACATCGAGATCAAGCTCTGAAACCGCTGGGAAGGGACTGATCTTCATGGTTACCCAGCAGAACGCGCGCCCCGTCACGGCGCTGCTCGGCACCAAGCTCGGCATGACGCAGGTGTGGGACGAGGCAGGCCGCCTCGTTCCCGTCACCGTCGTCGCCGTGGGTACGAACGTCGTGACGCAGGTCCGCTCCGCTGAGAGCGACGGCTACAGCTCGGTCCAGCTGGCCTACGGCCAGATCGACCCGCGCAAGGTCACCAAGCCGCTCAAGGGCCACTTCGAGAAGGCGGGGGTCACCCCCCGTCGGCATGTGGCCGAGATCCGTACGTCCAACGCTGCCGAGTACACGCTCGGGCAGGAGATCACGGCCGGTGCCTTCGAGGCCGGCCAGGTCGTGGACGTCACCGGTACCACCAAGGGCAAGGGCACGGCCGGTGTCATGAAGCGTCACGGCTTCCACGGCGTCGGCGCCTCCCACGGTGCGCACCGCAACCACCGCAAGCCCGGCTCGATCGGTGGCGCATCGACGCCGTCGCGCGTGTTCAAGGGCATCAAGATGGCCGGTCGGATGGGCGTCGCCCGTCAGACCACCCAGAACCTGACCGTGCACGCGATCGACGTCGAGAGGGGTCTGCTGCTCGTCAAGGGCGCGGTTCCCGGCCCCAAGGGCGGCGTCGTGGTCGTGCGTTCCGCTGCGAAGGGTGCGTGACCTCGATGAGCGACACGCTGACCGTCGACGTCCTCGACGAGAAGGGCAAGAAGGCCGGAACGGCCGACCTGCCCGGTGACGTCTTCGACGCCACGACGAACGTCCCGCTGATCCACCAGGTCGTCGTCGCCCAGCTCGCCGCGGCGCGCCAGGGCACCCACGACACCAAGAGCCGCGGCGAGGTCCGCGGTGGTGGCAGGAAGCCGTACAAGCAGAAGGGCACCGGCCGCGCCCGTCAGGGCTCGACCCGTGCGCCGCAGTTCGCCGGTGGTGGCGTCGTCCACGGCCCCACCCCGCGTGACTACTCGCAGCGGACCCCGAAGAAGATGAAGGCCGCGGCGCTCCGCGGTGCTCTCTCGGACCGCGCGCGTGCCGGTCGCGTCCACGTCGTCACGGGCTTCGCCCCGGGCGAGGTCCCGTCGACGAAGTCCGCGATCGCGGTCCTCGACAACCTCTCCGGCCGCAAGCACGTCCTCGTGGTCGTCGAGCGTCAGGACGAGATCACCTGGAAGTCGCTGCGGAACGTCGAGCGGGTCCACCTGCTCGTCGCCGACCAGCTCAACACCTACGACGTCCTCATCTCGGACGACGTGGTCTTCACGCAGGGCGCGCTCGACGCGTTCCTCGCCGGCCCCGTCAAGGGCGCGAAGGCTGTCGCTTCCGAGTCCGAGGCCAACGAGGAGACGAAGTGACCGCCGTCGGCAAGGACCCGCGCGACATCCTGATCGCGCCGGTCGTCTCGGAGAAGAGCTACGGCCTGCTCGACGAGGGGAAGTACACCTTCCTCGTCGACCCCCGGGCCAACAAGACCGAGATCAAGATCGCCGTCGAGCACGTCTTCGGCGTCAAGGTCGAGTCGGTCAACACCGCGAACCGTCAGGGCAAGGCCCGCCGGACCCGCTTCGGCATCGGCCGCCGCAAGAACACGAAGCGTGCGATCGTCACCCTCCGCGAGGGATCGATCGACATCTTCGGCGGACCGGTCGGCTGACCGAGAGCGAAGAGGACTTACTTTCATGGGAATCCGCAAGTACAAGCCGACGACGCCTGGCCGCCGCGGCTCGAGCGTCGCCGACTTCGTCGAGATCACGCGCTCGCAGCCGGAGAAGTCGCTCGTCCGTCCGCTGCACAAGACCGGCGGTCGTAACTCGACCGGTCGCATCACGACGCGTCACCAGGGCGGCGGGCACAAGCGCGCCTACCGCGTGATCGACTTCCGTCGTCACGACAAGGACGGCGTGCCGGCCAAGGTCGCGCACATCGAGTACGACCCGAACCGCACCGCGCGCATCGCGCTGCTGCACTACGCGGACGGCGAGAAGCGGTACATCCTCGCCCCCAACAAGGTGTCGCAGGGCGACATGCTCGAGGCAGGCGCCGGGGCCGACATCAAGCCCGGCAACAACCTCCCGCTGCGCAACATCCCGACCGGTACGGTCATCCACGCCATCGAGCTCAAGCCCGGTGGCGGCGCGAAGATCGCCCGTTCGGCTGGCGCCTCGGTCCAGCTTGTCGCCAAGGACGGCCCGTACGCGCAGCTGCGCATGCCGTCCGGCGAGATCCGCAACGTCGACCTGCGCTGCCGCGCGACGGTCGGCGAGGTGGGCAACGCCGAGCAGTCGAACATCAACTGGGGCAAGGCCGGCCGCATGCGGTGGAAGGGCAAGCGCCCCTCCGTCCGTGGTGTCGCGATGAACCCGATCGACCACCCGCATGGTGGTGGTGAGGGCAAGACGTCCGGTGGACGTCACCCCGTGAGCCCGTGGGGCCAGCCTGAGGGCCGGACCCGTCGTCCGAACAAGCCGAGCGACAAGCTCATCGTGCGCCGTCGGCGCACCGGCAAGAAGCGCTGATAGGAGCCCGAGAGAATGCCTCGCAGCCTCAAGAAGGGCCCGTTCGTCGACGGCCACCTGCAGAAGAAGGTCGACGCTCAGAACGAGGCCGGCACGAAGAACGTCATCAAGACGTGGTCTCGTCGTTCGATGATCACGCCGGACTTCCTCGGCCACACGTTCGCGGTGCACGACGGCCGCAAGCACACCCCGGTCTTCGTGACGGAGTCGATGGTCGGGCACAAGCTCGGCGAGTTCGCCCCCACGCGGACGTTCCGCGGCCACGAGAAGGACGACCGGAAGGGCCGTCGCCGCTGACCCCCGGGTCAGCCTGGTGACGCCCTGACGGCAGAGACAAGAGAGCAGGACAGCGATGGAAGCCAAGGCGAAGGCGCGGTTCGTCCGCGTCACGCCCCAGAAGGCCCGCCGCGTCGTGGACCTCATCCGTGGCAAGCAGGCGGCGGAGGCCGTGGCGGTGCTGAAGTTCGCGCCGCAGGCCGCGGCAGAGCCCGTCTTGAAGACGGTGCAGTCCGCGGTCGCCAATGCGGTCGAGGGGGCCAAGCGCAACAGCGAGCGACTCGACGAGGCAGACCTCTTCATCTCGGAGGTCTTCGTCGACGAGGGTCCGACGCTCAAGCGGTTCCGTCCGCGGGCACAGGGTCGGGCCAGCCAGATCCTCAAGCGCACGAGCCACATCACCGTGGTCGTCGCTGAGCGTGAGACGAAGGGACGGGCCCGATAGTGGGACAGAAAGTCAACCCGCTCGGGTACCGCCTGGGCATCACGACCGATCACCGTTCGCGGTGGTTCGCCGACTCGACGAAGCCGGGTCAGCGCTACCGCGACTACGTCCGCGAGGACGTGCAGATCCGCAAGCTGATGAGCACGGGTCTCGAGCGTGCCGGCATCGCCAAGGTGGAGATCGAGCGCACGCGTGACCGTGTGCGCGTCGACATCCACACCGCCCGCCCGGGCATCGTCATCGGGCGTCGTGGCGCGGAGGCCGACCGCATCCGTGGCGAGCTCGAGAAGCTCACGGGCAAGCAGGTCCAGCTGAACATCCTCGAGGTCAAGAACGCCGAGATCGAGGCTCAGCTGGTCGCCCAGGGCATCGCCGAGCAGCTGGCGAGCCGTGTCTCGTTCCGTCGTGCCATGCGCAAGGGCATCCAGTCGGCTCAGCGCGCGGGTGCCAAGGGCATCCGCGTGCAGGTCTCCGGCCGCCTCGGCGGCGCGGAGATGAGCCGGACGGAGTTCTACCGCGAGGGTCGTGTGCCGCTGCACACGCTGCGCGCGAACATCGACTACGGCTTCTTCGAGGCCCGCACGACCTTCGGCCGCATCGGCGTGAAGGTCTGGGTCTACAAGGGCGACATGACCGAGAAGGAGTGGGCGCGCGAGCAGGCTTCGCAGGCTCCCCGTCCTTCCCGTGGCGGCCCGCGTGGAGACCGTGGCGACCGTGGCGACCGTGGTCCCCGCACCGGTGCACGTCGGCCGGAGCGTCAGGACGCACCCGCCCCGGCTGCCGAGGCGGCGCCCGCGGCGGACGCTCCCACCGAGTCCGGAACGGAGGCCTGAGCCGTGCTGATCCCGCGCAGGCTGAAGCACCGCAAGCAGCACCACCCGGGGCGCTCCGGCGCCGCGACCGGTGGCACGCAGATCTCGTTTGGTGAGTTCGGCATCCAGGCTCTCGAGCCCGCCTACGTCACCAACCGGCAGATCGAGGCTGCTCGTATCGCCATGACCCGCCACATCAAGCGTGGTGGGAAGGTCTGGATCAACATCTACCCGGACCGTCCCCTCACGAAGAAGCCCGCCGAGACCCGCATGGGTTCCGGCAAGGGCTCGCCCGAGTGGTGGATCGCCAACGTCAAGCCGGGCCGAGTTCTGTTCGAGCTCGCCGGTGTCCCGGAGCCGCTCGCGCGCGAGGCCATGCGTCGTGCGCAGCACAAGCTCCCGATGAAGACACGTTTCATCGTGCGCGAGGGTGGTAACTGATGGCTATCGGAACCAAGGATCTGGCTCCCACCGAGCTGGACACCTTCGACGACGAGAAGCTGGTCGCCGAGCTGAAGAAGGCCAAGGAGGAGCTGTTCAACCTCCGCTTCCAGTCCGCGACCGGTCAGCTCGAGAGCCACGGGCGCCTCAAGGCCGTCCGCCGCGACATCGCGCGCATCTACACGATCCTGCGCGAGCGTGAGCTCGGCATCCGTACCGCCCCGAGCGCGGAGTGAGGCAATCATGACCACGAAGCACGAGCAGACGACGGCGACGTCGGACCCCCGCGCGTACCGTAAGACCCGCCGCGGCTACGTCGTGTCCGACAAGATGGACAAGACGGTCGTCGTCGAGGTCGAGGACCGCGTCAAGCACCCGCTGTACGGCAAGGTCATCCGCCGTACCAGCAAGGTGAAGGTGCACGACGAGCTGAACGCCGCCGGCGTCGGCGACCTGGTCGAGATCATGGAGACCCGGCCGCTGTCGGCAGCCAAGCGCTGGCGCCTCGTCGAGATCCACCAGAAGGCCAAGTAACCCTGCCGACGGCCGCGAGGCCCCGGCAGCACAGCACCACGACAGTTGCCCACGACGCGGGCGGGTCTCCCGCCCGCGGCGTGTGCACCACGGCAACCATCCGGATGGCCAGGCTCGCCGCCGCCGTGCGAGCGAGAACCCGCCAGACGACAGGAGTAGGTAGATGATCCAGCAGGAGTCGCGACTGCGTGTCGCCGACAACACGGGTGCCAAGGAGATCCTCTGCATCCGTGTGCTCGGCGGCTCCGGCCGCCGGTACGCGGGCATCGGTGACGTCATCGTCGCCACCGTGAAGGACGCCATCCCCGGCGGCAACGTGAAGAAGGGCGACGTCGTCAAGGCGGTCATCGTCCGCACCCGCAAGGAGCGTCGGCGTCCCGACGGCTCGTACATCAAGTTCGACGAGAACGCGGCCGTGATCCTCAAGAACGACGGAGAGCCTCGTGGCACGCGCATCTTCGGCCCGGTGGGCCGGGAGCTGCGTGACAAGAAGTTCATGAAGATCATCTCGCTCGCTCCGGAGGTGATCTGACCATGGCGAAGATCAAGAAGGGCGACCTCGTCCTCGTGATCTCGGGTCGTGACAAGGGCCAGCAGGGCCGTGTGCTCGAGGTCCTCCCCGAGACGCAGCGCGTCGTCGTCGAGGGCGTCCAGCGTGTGCAGAAGCACACGAAGGCCGGCCAGACCTCGCGCGGCACCCGCACCGGCGGCATCGAGACGATCGAGGCCCCCATCCACATCAGCAACGTGATGCTCGTGGACCCGGAGACCAAGAAGGGCACCCGGGTCGGCTACCGCACCGAGCAGGTCGAGCGCGACGGGCGCACGCGCACTGTGCGCGTCCGCGTCGCCAAGCGCTCCGGTAAGGACATCTGATGACCGAGACCACCATCGAGGCCCCGGCTCTGCCGCGGCTCAAGTCGCGCTACAACGACGAGATCCGTTCGGCGCTCTTCGAGCAGTTCAGCCACGAGAACATCAACCAGGTGGCGCGACTGGTCAAGGTCGTCGTCAACATGGGTGTCGGCGATGCTGCGAAGGACTCCAAGCTCATCGAGGGCGCGATCCGCGACCTGACCCAGATCACGGGTCAGAAGCCGCAGGTCACCAAGGCCCGCAAGTCCATCGCGCAGTTCAAGCTGCGTGAGGGCATGCCGATCGGCGCGCACGTCACGCTGCGTGGCGACCGTGCCTGGGAGTTCCTCGACCGCCTGCTGTCGACGGCGCTGCCGCGCATCCGCGACTTCCGCGGCCTGTCGCCCAAGCAGTTCGACGGGCACGGCAACTACACGTTCGGCCTCGTGGAGCAGTCGGTGTTCCACGAGATCGACCAGGACAAGATCGACCGTGTCCGCGGCATGGACATCACGATCGTGACCACCGCGACGACGGACGACGAGGGCCGCGCGCTCCTCAAGCTCCTCGGCTTCCCGTTCAAGGAGAACTGACATGGCGAAGACCGCCCTCATCAACAAGGCGGCCGCGAAGCCCAAGTTCGCGGTCCGCGGTTACACGCGCTGCCAGAAGTGCGGGCGCCCGCACTCGGTGTACCGCAAGTTCGGCCTGTGCCGGATCTGCGTGCGGGAGATGGCCCACCGTGGCGAGCTCCCCGGCGTGACCAAGAGCAGCTGGTAGCACCAGCACCTGCAACACCCTCCTGACGTCGGTAGGTCCGCGGCCCTGTACGGGGCCGCGGATACCCCGGCGAGAAAGGGCTGACGCCCGATGACCATGACCGACCCGATCGCAGACTTCCTGACGCGTCTGCGCAACGCGAACTCGGCGCACCACGACACGGTGACGATCCCGTTCTCGAAGCTGAAGAGCCACGTCGCCGAGATCCTGCAGGCCGAGGGTTACATCTCCGGCTGGACCGTCGAGGACGCGCCCGTGGGCAAGAACCTCACGATCACCCTGAAGTACGGCCCCAACCGCGAGCGTGCGCTCGCCGGCGTGAAGCGCGTGTCCAAGCCGGGCCTGCGCGTGTACGCCAAGTCGACCAACCTGCCGAAGGTGCTCGGCGGCCTGGGCGTGGCGATCCTGTCCACGTCCTCGGGGCTGCTGACCGACAAGCAGGCCGCCAAGAAGGGCGTGGGTGGGGAAGTCCTCGCCTACGTCTGGTAAGTCCGAGACGGAGAGGAGAACAGCCATGTCTCGAATCGGCAGGATCCCCGTCCCGGTGCCGGCAGGCGTCGATGTCGCCATCGACGACCAGGTCGTGACGGTCAAGGGTCCCAAGGGCACGCTCAGCCACACGGTTGCGGCGCCCCTCACGGTGGACCGCGACGACGCGGGCGCCCTCGTGGTGACGCGTCCCGACGACGAGCGCAACTCGCGCTCGCTGCACGGCCTGACCCGCACGCTGCTGGCCAACCTGGTCACCGGCGTCACGGAGGGCTACACCAAGAAGCTCGAGATCGTCGGCACCGGTTACCGCGTGCTGGCGAAGGGTGACAACCTCGAGTTCGCGCTCGGCTTCAGCCACCCTGTGGTCGTCGAGCCCCCGGCCGGCATCACGTTCGCGGTCGAGTCCGCGACGAAGTTCTCGGTCCAGGGCATCGACAAGCAGCAGGTGGGCGAGGTCGCCGCGAACATCCGCAAGATCCGCAAGCCGGAGCCCTACAAGGGCAAGGGCGTGCGGTACGCGGGCGAGAACGTGCGCCGCAAGGTCGGAAAGGCTGGGAAGTAGCCATGGCTATCGGCATCAGAGGCAAGGGCACGACCGTCGCTCGTCGGCGTCGTCACCTGCGCCTGCGCAAGAAGGTGGTCGGCACGGCTGCTCGTCCCCGCCTCGTCGTGACGCGCTCCGCGCGGCACATGACCGCCCAGGTCGTGGACGACGCGATCGGCAAGACGGTCGCGTACGCGTCGACCCTCGAGGCCGACCTGCGCGCGGACGACGGCGACAAGACGGCCAAGGCCCGGAAGGTCGGCGAGCTCGTCGCTGCCCGCGCCAAGGCCGCCGGCGTCGAGGCTGTCGTGTTCGACCGCGGCGGCAACAAGTACCACGGTCGGGTCGCTGCGGTCGCCGACGGCGCACGCGAGGGCGGTCTGAACCTGTGACGACGAACTCCGCATCGAAGAAGAGGACTCTCTGATGGCTGCTCCTCAGCGCAGCAACACCGGTGCCGGTGGCACCGGCGGCGACCGCCGGGACGGCGGCCGTCGTGACGGCGGGCGGCGTGACGCCCCCGAGAAGAGCGCGTTCGTCGAGCGCGTCGTGACCATCAACCGTGTCGCCAAGGTCGTCAAGGGCGGCCGCCGGTTCAGCTTCACCGCGCTGGTCGTGGTGGGCGACGGCGACGGCACGGTCGGCGTCGGCTACGGCAAGGCCAAGGAGGTGCCCGCGGCGATCGCCAAGGGTGTCGAGGAGGCGAAGAAGAGCTTCTTCCGCGTCCCCCGCATCCAGGGCACCATCCCTCACCCCGTCACGGGCGAGAAGGCCGCGGGTGTCGTCTTCCTGCGTCCCGCGTCGCCGGGTACCGGTGTGATCGCCGGTGGTCCGGTGCGTGCGGTGCTCGAGTGCGCCGGGATCCACGACGTGCTCAGCAAGTCGCTCGGGTCGACCAACGCGATCAACATCGTGCACGCCACGGTCGAGGCCCTGCGCTCCCTCGAGGAGCCCGAGGCCGTGGCCGCCCGTCGTGGGCTGCCGCTCGACCACGTCGCGCCGCACGCGCTGCTGCGCGCGCAGGCCGAGGGCCGTGCCGCGGCGTCGGCGAAGGCAGGTGCATGATGGCCCGCCTCAAGGTGACCCAGACCCGGTCCGCCATCGGCGGTAAGCAGAACCAGCGCGACACGCTGCGCACCCTGGGCCTGAAGCGGATCGGCGACGTCGTCGTCAAGGAGGACCGCCCTGAGATCCGCGGCATGGTCAACACGGTGACGCACCTGGTCGCGGTCGAGGAGGTCGAGTGACCATGGCCGACGACAAGAAGGCTGACAAGAAGGCCGACGAGACGACGGAGACCGAGGCGCCCAAGGCTGCCAAGAAGGCTCCGGCGAAGAAGGCCGCCGCCAAGACGGAGTCCGCTCCGGCTGCGGAGAAGAAGACCAAGGCGGCCTCGTCCGCCAAGGCCGACTCCACGGCTGAGTCCTCCGCGAAGGCCGACAAGGCCCCGGCGAAGAAGAAGGCTCCGACGGCTGCCGCGAAGGCTGCCGCCGAGGCCGCTGCCCAGCCCGGCGCCGGTGGCACCCTCAAGGTGCACCACCTGCGTCCGGCCCCGGGCGCCAAGACCGCCAAGACCCGTGTGGGTCGTGGTGAGGCGTCCAAGGGCAAGACGGCCGGCCGTGGTACCAAGGGCACCAAGGCCCGGTACCAGGTGCCGGACCGCTTCGAGGGCGGGCAGATGCCGCTGCACATGCGGCTGCCGAAGCTCCGTGGCTTCAAGAACCCGTTCCGCGTCGAGTACCAGGTCGTCAACCTGGACAAGCTCTCGGCGCTGTACCCCGACGGTGGCGACGTGACGGTCGCCGACCTGGTCGCCAAGGGTGCGGTCCGCAAGGGCCAGCGCGTCAAGGTGCTGGGTGACGGCGAGCTGACCGTCAAGGTCTCCGTCGACGTGGACGCGTACTCCGCGTCGGCGAAGGACAAGATCGAGGCTGCCGGCGGGAGCGTCGCGCAGGGCTGACGCCCTGCAGGCGTCCGCACGGTCGGACCACCCGCAGCGGGCGGTCCCGGGAGAGATCCCGGGGCCGCCCGCTGCGTCGTTGTGGGGGAGTGCTTCCGGGCGGCGCGGCTGCGCCGCGCGACCTGGGGCTCGCGACGACGACGTCGACGAGGCAGCGCCGGGCGGCGCTCATGCGGGCAGACACTTTCGACTTTCGGGCGCTCGGGTGAAAGTCGTCGGGCGGCTGGGGGATAGCACCTGTCGTTGTGTGGCCCTAGGCACCGTTGTGACCGATCTCGACCGATCTGTGCATATGGACGCTCGTCCAGCACAGGTGACGTACTGGCGGCGCACGCGGTCGTCCGCCAGGAGCGTGCGCTCGCCAGGAGCGCACGCCGACGGTCGCCACGGGAACCCGGGAGCCGGTCATGCATGCAGTCGCGCGCGAGCAGCGTGGTGGTGGCGCACGTCGCGCCGCCCTCGGCGCAGCGCTCGCGCTCGTGCTCGGTCTCGGGCTCGCGCCGGTCGTCGACGCCATGACCGCGCCGCCCGCTGCGGCGGCGGTCGGTGATCTCACCACGAGCACGAACAGCGGGTCCGCTCTCATGGCCACCGAGGGCGCAGGGCGCTACAAGGACCGCATCGTCTGGATCAACTGGGGAACCGCCGGTCAGGTGCTCCCGGGTGGCACCAGGTCCGCCAGACCGCCGTACACGTACACCGACGCGACCACGACGGTCACCACCCGGCAGGACCTCAGCGCCGACGCCCGCCTGGAGGTCGCGTGCACGATGACCCGCGGGTACCAGCACGACGTCGACGTCTACCGTCCCGGCACGTGGACGGCCGACGGGCTCCCGCAGCTCTACCGGACGGCGCAGGGTGTCGACAACAACCTCGTCTCCGGCGTCAGGGCGCCCCTGGGCACCGACCGTGACGTCACCGTGTCGTGCAGGGCCGAGCTGGCCACCTACGCCGCCGCCGGCTTCACCGGGACGCGCACGGTCCAGACCGTGCCGCTCGCCGGCCTCGTGGTCGCGGACGCCGAGTCGACCAAGGCGGCCGAGTCCTTGAGGGCGACCGGCACGACGACGACCACCTGGCGCGTCATCGACCGCTACGCCGGGACGTGCGGCACCCAGTACCGCGCTGCCGTGTCGGGCAACGCCCTGACGTTCTCGGCGAGCGGGGAGTGCCCGGCCGGGCAGTACTCGGCGACCGCCGTGGCGCTGGCACAGGGGGCCACGACGCTCAACATCCACCTCGACGGGAGCGAGGGGCAGAGCGCGGCGGCCGTCGGGTACGTCCTCGGCGCCGACTACGGCGACGCGGCCTCGACCTACGGGCACGGACCTGCCGTCGTGGAGCCGACGTGGACCGCGGGGACGACGGTCGGTTCGACCGCCACCAACGTGCTGGCCGCCGGCTTCACGCTCGCCACGATGGCCGCGCCGGCCACGCGCCTCGGCGCCCAGGCGTTCCCCAACCGCACGGTGCCGCAGAGCGTCGACGCGACCGGTGACACCGGCTGGGCGGTGCCCGACGGCACCACCGGTGCGACGACGGCCACGCCCGACGAGGACGCGTTCGCTGCTGCGCCCACGCTCACGGCGCGGGTGGGGGTCGCATCGACCTACTCCCTGTCCGCGAGGTGCACGGGCGGACGTGTCCGGGGCTGGCTCGACTGGAACGCCAACGGCGCGTTCGACGCGGGTGAGGCGACGGGGACCGCGGCCTGCACGGCCGGCGCCGCCACCCTCACGTGGTCGGGCGTGACCGTCACCGCGCCGCAGCTCGGCCCGCGGACGCTGCGCGTCGCGATCGCCACCACGGACGTCCAGCTCCTGACCGCCACGACGCCCATCGTCGCCGGCGAGGTCGAGGACTGGCAGGTCACACTGACTGCCGCGGTGCGGGTCACCAAGACCGCGAACGCCGCGACCATGCCCGCGGGTGGCGTGGTGACGTACACCGTGACGGTCTCGAACACGGGGGCCGCTGCGGTCACGGCGTACGTCGTGGACGACTACGCCGGCGCGATCGACGACGCGACCCTCGGGGCGGTGACGCGCCCCGCGGGCTCGACCTTCGCCGACGACGGCACCGGCCGGTTCACGTGGAGCGGCGCCGTACCCGCCAACGGCTCGGTCACCCTGACGTACCCCATGACGATGAGGTCCAGCGTCGGCGGTCCCGGCGACCAGGTGCTGACCAACGTCGTGGCGGTGTCCACCGCGGCCGTCAACGGTGGCGTCACCTGCGTCGCAGGCTCCGCGGCGCAGGCGGCCGGCCAGTGCGCGCGGCTCGACCTCTACCGACCCGGCATCGCGATCGACAAGCAGGCGTACCTCGCGACGGCGCTCACGACGGAGCTCGCGAGCGGTGTCGAGATGGCGCCCGGCACCTCGGTCGTGTGGCGCTACGTCGTGAGCAACACGGGCTCGGTGCCGCTGAGCGGGGTCGTGGTCTCCGACGCCTGGTCGCAGACCCGCTCGACGATCGACGGTCCCACGTCGACCGGTGGCACGACCACCCTCACCTGTCCCGACCGTCCGCCGGGCACGTCCGTGAACCTCGGCACTCTCGCGGTCGGTGCCACGGTCACCTGCACGGCCACGGGGACGGTGGTGCCGGCTCCCTGATGCACGGACCACGGTCCGCAGCCCCACCCGTCCCACCCAGGAACCCGCAGACGCCCGCCCGGACGCGCTGCTCCGCCCTCCGGGCGACCACCCTCAGAAAGGCACGACCATGAAGAGCAAGACCAAGGGCATCATCGCCGGCGTCGCCGGTATCGCACTGCTCACCGGTGGTTCGACGTTCGCGCTCTGGAGCGCCCAGGACTCGATCGCCGGCGGCACGATCGTCAACGGCGACCTGAACGTCGTGGCGGACGCGGCGCTCTCGTGGACCGACGCGTCGGCACCCCGGGGGGACGCGGGCCACACGATCGACCTCGCGACCTGGCGCATGGTGCCCGGTGACGTCGCCAAGGGCACGCAGACGGTCGACGTCACGCTCGTGGGCGACAACCTGGCGGCCCGGCTCGACCTCGCGTCGGTCGCACCCTCCGCCCTCAACGGCCTGGTCCTCGGTTACGAGGTGTTCGCCGAGGGCGACACCACCACGCCCGTGGCATCCGGCGCTTACGGCGCACCGGCCACGCTCCGCTTCGCCGCCAACGCGACGAGCCAGGAGGCTTCCGCGCCGAGCACGATCGTCGTGGGGGCGGACGGCACGACGACCCTCACGGTGGTCGTCACGGCGACCTTCACGGACACGGGTGCCGGCCAGGCCCGCAACAACGTCACCGCGTCGACCGCGCTGGGCAACGTGGGCGTGTCGCTGACGCAGGTCCGCACGGGCGCGGGCTTCTCGTCCTGACCTCCGGGCAGGGCGGGCCCACGGCCCGTCCTGCCCGACCCCGCCCCACGCGACCCCGCGACGTCGACCACCCGAGGAGGACCCCGTGAGCACCACGCCCGCCGCCCAGCGCGACAGCTGGTTCTCCGGTCTCGTCTCCGCGCTGGCGACCTTCGCGCTGCTCGTGCTCCTCGCCGCCGCGGTGGCGCTCGCCGTGGTTCCCAAGGCCCTCGACGGTGCGGCGCTCACGGTGCTCACCGGCTCGATGGTGCCGACGTACGACCCCGGCGACGTGGTGGTCGTGCGTGGCGTGAAGGACGCGCCGGCCGAGGTCCGGGTCGGCGACGTCGTGACGTTCCAGCCGGTCTCCGACGACCCGACGCTCATCACGCACCGCGTGGTCGGGAAGGTCTTCACGGCCGAGGGCACGATGTTCGTCACGCGCGGTGACGCCAACAGCGCCGACGACGCCCCGCTGCTGCCCGCGCAGATCAAGGCCGAGGCCGTGTACCACGTGCCGTGGGTCGGCTACGTGTCCCTCTACCTGGGGCAGCAGCGCGGGCTGCTGGTGGTCGGCGTCGCCGTGGCGCTGCTCGGCTACGGCGCCGTCATGGTCCTGCGCCCGGAGCGGCGCCGGGCGGACGGCACGTCGCAGGCCTCCGCGGCGGACGCCGGCGCGCCTCCCCAGGCCGCACCCGCCGCCGCACCCACCGCCGCACCCGCCGCCGCACCCGTGGCCGCACCGCCTGCGGAGCACGGCCGATGAGGGCGCGCCGCACGCTGTCGCTGGTGGCGTCCGCCCTGGTCGTGGCGGGTGCGACGGCCGGGATCACGTATGCGCTGTGGGGCGAGGACGCCTCGCTCGCGATGCCGGTCGTCCGCTCGGGCAACCTGGCGCTCGAGCTCGTCGGCACCCCGACCTGGACGGAGACGAGCCCGGGCGTCACGCCCGCCCACTCGTTCGCGATGCAGGGCGACCAGATGACGGCGAACCACCTCGCGACGCCCGGCGACACGTTCACGCTGCGCCAGCGGTTCCGTACGGTGCTCACGGGTGACAACCTGGCCGCGCACGTCAACGTGCGCTGGGCGAGCCCCCCGAACCTCGTGCCCGCCGGTCGGGTCACCGCCACGTACGTCGTGACCATGCCCGACGGCACGTCGTCGGCACCCCGGGCGGTCGGCTCGCCCGTCACGGTCCCCGCCGGCACCGACAACATCACGCCCGCGGAGGTCGCGGCGTGGGGCACGACGCCCTGGTCGGTGACCGTCACCCTCGCGTACACCGGCACGTCGTCGGTCGTCGTCGCTCCCACCGCGGTCGGCTCTGCACCCGTGACCGCGCTGGGCACGGTGGTCGTGGAGCTGGCCCAGGTGCGTCAGGGAGAGGGCTTCTCATGACCCAGGACGCGACGCGCGCCGCGTGGCGCCGCCCGCACGGGTGGCTGCTCTCGGGCGCCGTGCTGCTCGTGGCCGTCCTCGTGGGTGCCGGGACGGGCAGCACGCTCGCGCTGTGGCGCGCCGAGGTCAGTGGCACCGCGCGCATGCCGGTGGGCGTCACGGTCTTCGGCGTCGGTGCGCCCGCGACGCCCGGCACGCTCGCGACCTACGCGACCGCCGACCGGCAGTCCCTCACGTTCGAGCTCGGTCCTGCGCAGGCGGCCGCGCTCTACGGCGACGCGTCGACGGGTGGGGCCGTGGCGGTCCCCGTGCAGGTCGACTCCCTCGCGCAGGGGCACCGCGGCCTGACGTACACGGTGACGCCGAGCATCACGGGCGGCGTCTTCGGCGCGTCGCGCTGGTCGCTGCACAAGGTCACCTCGGCCGCCGCCTGCACCACCGCGACGACCGCCACCGCGGCGACGTCCTCGACGCCGTGGACGACCGCGTACACGTCGAGCACCACCCTCGTCTCCGAGTACTGGTGCCTCGTGGCGCGCTTCGTGCCCGTCACCGGCAGCCACACCAACACGGCGACGGTCACGGGCACGCCCGTCATCCCCGGCCCGGGCGCGCCGGCGCCGCTGACCGCCACGGACTCCTGGACCGCCACGGCGCGCCAGACGCTGGTCCCGTCCGCCGAGCCCACGCACCGACTCACCTTCACCTTCTCCACGTCCCGGCCGGGCGGCGCGCCGTGAGGCGCGCGCGGCTCGCCGCGGTCGCGACGGCCGCGCTGCTGATGACCGTCGCACCGGCCGTCCCCGCCGCGGCCGTCGACGTCGCCTGGGACGGGCCCACGCTGTCGCTCGCCTGGGACGGGTCCACGCAGGCGAGCGCGGAGCTGTCGTTCGTCGGCCTGCCCGTGGCGGTGCCCGGTGACCGGGCCCGGCGTGCGGTGACCGTCCGCAACGACGGGCCCACGGGTGGCACGCTGCGTGCCTGGGTGACGCAGGTCGACCTGCTCGAGGCGGACCCGGGCGCCGGGGACGGGTTCTACGACGACCTGCGCCTGGACTGGACCACCGTGTCGCAGTCGGACGGCGCCTCCTTCCGCGCCCTGGACGTCGCGGGTGACACGCTCATCGCGCAGGCGCACCTGCCGCGGGGCGCGTCCACGCGGGTCGAGGTCGGGTACGGGCTGCCGCTCGCCGCCACCTCCGGCAACGGGGCCGCCGTGGGGGAGCGCGCGGCGTCGTTCGTCGTCCGCTTCCAGATCTCGGGCGACACGGCTCCGCCCGGACCCACGTCGACACCCGCCCCCGGTCCGACGGCCGTCCCCTCGGCGTCGACGGTGGCGGGGGGCGCCGGCGCGCCGTCGACGGCGGTCGGCGGGGCTCGCACAGGCAGCGGGGCGCTCGCGGTCACCGGCGTCGACGTGCTGCGGGCGGCGCTCGTCGCGGTCGTGGGGATCGGCGCCGGGTCGCTCCTGCTGGGGGTCGCGCGGCGTCGCCGCGACGTCCACCACTCGATCGGGTCCGGCACCAGGCCGTCCGCGGGGTAGTCTCTACCGGCGGTCCGTCCCGCTCATCGACGGCGACGGGGTCGGAGGACGGCCCACACAGCAGGAGGACGACAGGTGCTCAGTGCATTCGCTCGGGCGTTCAGAACGCCCGACCTGCGGCGCAAGCTGCTCTTCACCATCGGGATGATGGTGCTCTTCCGTGTCGGGTCGTTCCTGCCGACCCCCGGTGTGAGCTATCCCAACGTGCAGGCCTGCATCGCGCAGACCGCGGACAACGACCTGCTCGGACTGGTCAACCTGTTCAGCGGTGGCGCCCTGCTCCAGCTGTCGGTGTTCGCGCTGGGGATCATGCCCTACATCACCGCGAGCATCATCGTCCAGCTCCTGCGCGTGGTGATCCCCAAGTTCGAGGAGCTCCACAAGGAGGGGCAGTCCGGCACCGCGAAGCTCACGCAGTACACGCGGTACCTGACCATCGGCCTGGCGATCCTGCAGTCGACGACGATCATCACGTTCGCCCGCAGCGGCAACCTGTTCCAGGGCTGCACGCTCGAGGTCATCCCCGACGACACGCCGCTGACGCTCCTCATCATGGTCATCACCATGACCGCGGGCACCGGCCTGATCATGTGGTTCGGCGAGCTCATCACCGAGCGCGGTGTCGGCAACGGCATGTCGCTGCTCATCTTCACGTCGATCGCCGCGTCGTTCCCCGGCGCGCTGTGGTCGATCGCCGGTGGCAACAACGGTGCCGGCAAGTTCGTCGCGGTGCTGGCCATCGTGGTGCTGATCATCGGCCTCGTCGTCTTCGTCGAGCAGTCGCAGCGCCGGATCCCGGTGCAGTACGCGAAGCGCATGGTCGGGCGCCGCATGTACGGCGGGTCGAGCACCTACATCCCGATCAAGATCAACATGGCCGGCGTCATCCCCGTGATCTTCGCGTCCTCGCTGCTCGCGGTGCCGACGCTGATCGCGCAGTTCGGTGACGCGACCGCGGGCTGGGTGCAGTGGATCAGCGTGAACGTCGCCGACCCGGCCGCCCCCCTGCACATCGGGATCTACATCGTCCTGATCATCTTCTTCTGCTTCTTCTACACGGCGATCACGTTCAACCCGGACGAGGTCGCGGACAACATGAAGAAGTACGGCGGGTTCATCCCGGGCATCCGGGCCGGCCGACCGACGGCCGAGTACCTCGACTACGTCATCACCCGCATCACCACGCCGGGATCGATCTACCTGGCACTGGTCGCGCTCATCCCGATGATCGCGTTCATCGTGCTGGGCGTGGGCGCCAACATCCCGTTCGGTGGGGCGTCGATCCTCATCGTCGTGGGTGTCGGCCTCGAGACCGTCAAGCAGATCGAGTCCCAGCTGCAGCAGCGGCACTACGAAGGGTTCTTGCGTTGAGTTCACGTCTGGTCCTGCTCGGCCCCCCCGGTGCGGGCAAGGGAACGCAGGCCGCCCGCCTGGCCGAGCGGCTGGGCGTCCCGGCCATCTCGACGGGCGACATCTTCCGCTCGAACATCAAGAACGGCACGGAGCTGGGCCGGCGCGTGCAGGACATCACGGCGTCCGGCGCGCTGGTCCCCGACGAGCTGACGAACGAGCTCGTGCGGGACCGGCTCGCGCAGGCCGACGCGGTCGACGGGTTCCTGCTGGACGGGTACCCGCGCAACGTCGCCCAGGTGGCAGCGCTCGACGAGATCCTGGCCGCTGCGGGGACCGAGCTCGACCTCGCGGTGGAGCTCACGGTCGACCCGCAGGTCGTCGTCGACCGCCTGACGAAGCGCGCGCAGATCGAGGGCCGTGCGGACGACACGGAGGACGTCGTCCGGCACCGGCTCGACGTGTACGCCGAGCAGACCGCGCCGATCTCGCGGGTCTACGCGGCCCGTGGCCTGCTCGTGCAGGTCGACGGCCTGGGCGAGGTCGACGAGGTCACGGCACGGCTCATGGCCGTGCTGAGCCCGTCAGCCTCCTGAGGGGGTAGTCGTGTTCGGGCGTGAACGCGTCGAGTACAAGACACCGGAGCAGGTCGCCGTCATGCGGCGCGCAGGGCTGGTCGTCGCGGACGCCCTCGACGCCGTGCGTGACGCGCTCGCGCCGGGCATGACCACCGCCCAGCTCGACGCGGTGGCCGAGGACGTCATCACGTCACGCGGTGGCACCCCGTCGTTCCTGGGGTACCACGGCTACCCCGCATCGCTGTGCGTCTCGGTCAACGACGAGATCGTCCACGGGATCCCCGGCGCTCGCGTGCTGCAGCCCGGCGACGTCGTCTCGGTGGACTGCGGTGCGGTCGTCGACGGCTGGCACGGTGACTCCGCCTTCACGGTCGTCCTGGACCCCGCGGACCCCGCGGACGTGGAGCTCGCCGCCACGACCGAGGACGCCATGTGGGCCGGCATCGCGGCGCTCGCCACGGGCGACCGGCTCTCCGTGGTGGGGGAGGCCGTCGAGGACGTCGTCGAGGCCGCGGCC
This sequence comes from Cellulomonas sp., assembly GCF_015234515.1. Lineage (GTDB taxonomy): Bacteria > Actinomycetota > Actinomycetes > Actinomycetales > Cellulomonadaceae > Cellulomonas. The sequence continues at coordinate 17,966 of NZ_JADGMY010000007.1, read as the reverse complement.
GCGCGGGCGTCCGCCGCACCGTTCGGCATCGTCGAGGACTACGTCGGCCACGGGATCGGCACCGCGATGCACCAGCCGCCCGACGTCCCGAACTTCCGCACCCGCGACCGCGGCCTCAAGCTGCGTCCCGGCCTGTGCGTGGCCGTCGAGCCGATGCTGGTGCGCGGCTCGCAGGAGAACCACACGCTGGCCGACGACTGGACGGTCGTCACCGACGACGGGTCGAGGGCGGCGCACTGGGAGCACACCGTCGCGATCCTCGAGGACGGCGTCGTCGTGCTCACGGCCCGCGACGGCGGCGCGGCGCGGCTGCGCGCCCTCGGTGTCGAGGTCGCGGCACTCTGACGCCCTCCGGGGAGGCCCCCCGGGTCGCGGTACCGGGCGCCGCCGGGATGCCGTATGATTGTTCGTTGGTTGTGTGCGCCGTTCGATCGGCGACCAGTCACCCCTCGATCAGCCCGCACGATCTCGTGCGGGTCCGGCGCGTCCGCCGGACGGTCAGCGGGGTGGGGCGACCACCGGCAGGACAAGTCGAGCACGACAGTTAGCGGAGGACATGGCCAAGAAGGACGGCGTGATCGAGATCGAGGGCAGCGTTGTCGAAGCGCTGCCCAATGCGATGTTCCGCGTGGAGCTCGCGAACGGCCACAAGGTGCTCGCCCACATCTCGGGCAAGATGCGTCAGCACTACATCCGGATCCTCCCCGAGGACCGGGTGGTCGTCGAGCTCAGCCCGTACGACTTGTCCCGCGGGCGCATCGTCTACCGCTACAAGTAACCACCACCATCGAGACGCCGTCGGTCGGACCCACGTGGCCCGGGCGCGGCGGCGGAGGAACGAACGCGATGAAGGTCAAGCCGAGCGTCAAGAAGATCTGCGACAAGTGCAAGGTGATCCGCCGGCACGGTCGCGTCCAGGTGATCTGCGAGAACCTGCGCCACAAGCAGCGCCAGGGCTGAGCAGCAAGCACCACCGCCCCCTCGCCGGGGCAGCAAGCGCACCGCCACTCCGTGACCGCGGCCCCCGGGCCCCTGTGACGGCGAACCCTCAGCTCGGAGGCTGGGGCCCGCAAGGACTGCGGGAGGACGGTGCGGCAGACCTCCGAGTGCAGTACAGGAGCCACCAGGCACATGGCACGTCTCATCGGTGTCGACCTTCCCCGCGACAAGCGGGTCGAGGTCGCCCTCACGTACATCTTCGGGGTCGGGCGCACGCGTGCGCACCAGGCCCTGGCCGCCACGGGCATCAGCCCCGACGTCCGGGTCAAGGACCTGGGCGACACCGAGCTCGTCGCCCTGCGCGACTTCCTCGAGGGCAGCTTCAAGCTCGAGGGTGACCTCCGTCGCGAGATCGCCGCCGACATCCGCCGCAAGGTCGAGATCGGCAGCTACGAGGGTCTGCGTCACCGCCGCGGCCTCCCGGTGCGTGGTCAGCGCACCAAGACCAACGCGCGTACCCGCAAGGGCCCCAAGCGCACCGTCGCCGGCAAGAAGAAGGCCGGCCGGAAGTAGCCCGCGCGCCCGGCACGGCCAGCGCCTCGCGCGCCGTCGCCCACGCGTCGGACACACCGACCTCACACCTGGAAACTCGGAGAGAACAAGCAGATGCCTCCCAAGACTCGTACCGCCGTGCGCAAGCCGCGCCGCAAGGAGAAGAAGAACGTCTCCCACGGCCAGGCGCACATCAAGAGCACGTTCAACAACACCATCGTGTCCATCACCGACCCGGCGGGCGCCGTGATCGCCTGGGCCTCGTCCGGCCAGGTCGGCTTCAAGGGCTCGCGCAAGTCGACCCCGTTCGCCGCGCAGCTCGCCGCCGAGGCGGCCGCGCGTCGCGCGCAGGAGCACGGCATGCGCAAGGTCGACGTCTTCGTCAAGGGCCCCGGCTCGGGCCGTGAGACGGCGATCCGCTCGCTGACGGCTGCCGGCCTCGAGGTCGGTTCGATCCAGGACGTGACGCCGCAGGCCCACAACGGCTGCCGTCCGCCGAAGCGTCGCCGCGTCTGAGTCACGCACGGCCGGGACGGTGCCGCACGGCACACGTCCCGGCCCTCGCGTGTCCGACCCGGACCACGCACGTCGCCCCGTGAGGGGACACGGGCGCACGGCACGACGTCGGACCACACCCGCACTCCCGCCCAGACATGCAGACCGAGGCACGTCCAGGCACGCATCACCTGCGAAAGCGTCATATGGCGGACGCTCGCGGAGAGGAAACACACCGTGCTGATCGCACAGCGTCCCACCCTGACCGAAGAGGTCATCTCGGAGCACCGCTCGCGGTTCTCCATCGAGCCCCTCGAGCCGGGCTTCGGCTACACCCTCGGCAACTCCATGCGCCGGACGCTCCTGTCGTCCATCCCGGGCGCCGCTGTGACGTCGATCCGGATCGACGGCGTGCTGCACGAGTTCTCGACGATCCCGGGTGTCAAGGAGGACGTCACCGAGATCATCCTCAACATCAAGAACCTCGTCGTCTCCTCGGAGAACGACGAGCCCGTCGTGATGTACCTGCGCAAGCAGGGTGCCGGTGAGGTCTCCGGCGCGGACATCGTGCCCCCGGCCGGTGTCGAGGTGCACAACCCCGAGCTGCACCTGGCCACGCTGAACGAGAAGGGCAAGCTCGAGATCGAGCTGACCGTCGAGCGCGGCCGTGGCTACGTGTCGGCCAACCAGAACAAGTCGTTCGACGCCGAGATCGGCCGCATCCCGATCGACTCGATCTACTCGCCGGTGCTCAAGGTGACCTACAAGGTCGAGGCGACCCGAGTCGAGCAGCGCACCGACTTCGACAAGCTCATCGTCGACGTCGAGACCAAGCCGGCGATTAGCCCTCGCGACGCTCTCGCGTCGGCCGGGCGCACGCTCGTCGAGCTGTTCGGCCTCGCGCGTGAGCTCAACGTCGAGGCGGAGGGCATCGAGATCGGCCCGTCGCCGACGGACGCGGCCCTGGCCGCGGACCTGGCCCTGCCGATCGAGGACCTGCAGCTGACGATCCGCTCGTACAACTGCCTCAAGCGCGAGGGCATCCACACGGTGGGCGAGCTCGTGGCTCGGTCCGAGGCGGACCTGCTGGACATCCGCAACTTCGGTGCGAAGTCGATCACCGAGGTCAAGGAGAAGCTGGCCGAGCTCGGTCTGACTCTCAAGGACAGCCCGCTGGACTTCGACCCCTCGGCCGCCGGCGGCTACTACGGGGACGACGAGACCGACTTCGTCGAGGACGAGCAGTACTGACGTAGGTGCTCCCGTGACCGCGCGCCCAGGCGCCGGCCACGGGACGTCGCCCTCATCGCAGAACCCAAGGAGTAGAGACCATGCCCACGCCCACCAAGGGTCCCCGGCTCGGTGGTAGCCCGGCGCACGAGCGGCTCATCCTCGCGAACCTCGCGACGGCGCTGTTCGAGCACCGGCGGATCACGACCACGGAGACGAAGGCCAAGCGCCTGCGTCCCCTGGCAGAGCGCCTCATCACGTTCGCCAAGCGCGGTGACCTGCACTCGCGCCGCCGCGTGCTGACCGTCGTCCGCGACAAGGGTGTCGTGCACACCCTGTTCACGGAGATCGCGCCGGCCGTCGCCGACCGTCAGGGCGGCTACACGCGCATCACGAAGATCGGCCCGCGCAAGGGCGACAACGCCCCCATGGCCGTCATCGAGCTCGTCCTCGAGCCGCTGTCGCCCAAGCAGGCCGTCGTCAAGGAGGCCACCAAGGCCACCGAGAAGGCCGCGCCCAAGAAGGCTGCGAAGCCGGTCGAGGACGCTCCGGTCGAGGACGCTCCGGTCGAGGACGCTCCGGTCGAGGACGCTCCGGTCGAGGACGCGCCCGTCGAGGACGCGCCCGCCGAGGGCGACAAGGCCTGACGCACGCCGCACCACGACAGGGCCCGGACACCGCAGGGTGTCCGGGCCCTGTCGCATCCGCCGCTGGTTCCCGGCGGGCCCGACGTCGCGGCGCGGACTAGCGTCGAGAGCATGCCCGGACCCGCCCCACCCGTCGTCCTCGTGCACGGCCTACGGGCGTCCCGCACGATGTGGCGGGCGCAGGTCGAGTCGCTCGAAGGCGCCGGTCACGTCGCGCTCGCCGTGGACCTCCCCGGGCACGGGGAGCGCATCGCGGAGACCTTCACGTGGGACGGCGCGCTGCAGGCCGTGCGGGACGGTGTCGACGCCGTGGGAGGACGGGCGCTCGTCGTCGGCCTCTCGCTCGGCGGGTACGTCGCCATCGCGCACGCGGCGCGCCATCCCGAGCAGGTCGTCGGTCTCGTCGCGGCGGCCTGCAGCTCGCGGCCGTACCCGGTCGTCCTGCGCGCGTGGGGTGCGGCGGCGGACGGGTTCTTCGCGCGCCTGCCCGACCGCGGGGCGGCCATCAACCAGGCGCTGGTCGACCGCACGCTGCCGCGGCAGGCGGCGGCCGACGTCGGGGCGGGCGGGTTCGCCCTCGACGTGGTCGGTGACACCATGCGCGCGATGCGGGCGGCGACGCCCCTGTCCGACCTCGCACGGGTCGACGCCCCCGTCTGGCTGGTCAACGGCCGCTACGACCACTTCCGCGGGGAGGAGCGTCGCTTCCTGGCGGCCTGCCGGGACGGGCACCTGGTCGTCGTGCCGGGGTCCACGCACCTGGTGAGCCTCGTGCAGCCGGTCCGCTTCACGCGGGTGCTGCTGGAGGTCCTGGACACGCTCGCGGCGCGGGCAGAGCCGTCAGACGTCGGGGGCGTCGAGGTCCCACGCGCGGGCGCCTCCGACGATGCCCGCCTGGTTCGGCACGACGACGACGTCGTCACCGAGCCGCGCGAGCGTCGGGGCCGTCACGCGGCGGGAGTTCCCTCCGCCGAGGTAGAGGCGGTCCCAGTGGAACACCGGCCGGAAGCCCTCGACGACCTTGCGGACCCGTCGTGACCACAGCGCGTCGCCGAGACGCGCCCTCTCGTGCTCGCCGATGTACGCGTCGTAGGTCGTCCCCCACCGCACCGGGGCGTGCGAGAGCTCGAGGTGCGGTGCGAGCCGTCCGCCGTCGAACAGGGCCGACCCCAGGCCCGTGCCGAGCGTGAGCACGAGCTCCACACCGGTGCCCGACACGACACCGGCACCGTGCACCTCCGCGTCGTTCAGCACGAGCGTCGGGACGCCCAGGCGCTCCGCCAGCAGGGCCTGCACGTCGCACCCGGCCCACGCGGCGCGCAGCTCGGGGAGCACGGCGCTGCGTGGCCCGGAGCGGGTCACGTAGTGCGGTGTGGCGACGACGACGCCGTGGCGGATCATCCCGGGCACCCCGATGGTGGCGCGCTGCGCGACGGGCAGCCGCGCCGCGATGTCGGCGATGGTGTCCACCAGACGCGACGGCGGCAGGGGATAGGGCGTGGGCACGCGGATGGCGGGGGCGTGCAACGTACCGGCGGCGTCGAGCACGGACGCCTTGATGCCGCTGCCGCCGCAGTCGACGGCCAGCGTGTAGGGCTCGGACGGGCGGGGCACCGTGCCACGGTATCCCGCCCGTTACGGTGGGCCCGTGACAGGTGAGGAGACGGGTTCGGTGCGGCTACGCCTCGACCTGGCGTACGACGGCGGCCAGTTCGCCGGCTGGGCGCGCCAGCCCGGTCTGCGCACGGTGCAGGGGGAGCTCGAGGACGCGCTCGCGACGGTGCTGCGCAGCGGTCCGCGGGGCGAGGCCCGACCGCGCGTGACGGTCGCGGGGCGCACCGACGCCGGTGTCCACGCGCGCGGGCAGGTGGCACACGTCGACGTGGGCGTGGAGGCGCTCGAGGCGACCCGTGGCCGGTCGGACAGGGACGACGTCGACGCGCTGGCCGTGCGCCTCGCCGGCGTGCTGCCGGGCGACCTCGTCGTGCACGCGGTGCGCCGCGCGCCCGACGGCTTCGACGCGCGGTTCTCGGCTCTGCGACGGCGCTACGCCTACCGGGTCTGCGACGAGCAGGCCGCGCGCGACCCGCTGCGTCGCGGCTGGGTCCTGTGGCACCGCCGACCGCTCGACGTGGCGGCGATGGACGCGGCGGCGCGCACCCTCGTCGGACGCCACGACTTCGCGGCGTACTGCAAGCCGCGCCCCGACGCGACGACGATCCGCACGCTCGAGGTCTTCGGCTGGTCGCGCCCGGACGCCGGACCGGACGCGGGGCTCGTGGTCGCCGACGTGCAGGCCGACGCGTTCTGCCACTCGATGGTGCGCGCCCTCGTCGGTGCGAGCCTCGCCGTGGGGGAGGGGCGCCGTCCGGTCGCGTGGCCGCGCGAGCTCCTGGACGGGCGCGTCCGGCAGGGTGGCGCGACCGTCGTCGCGGCGCACGGCCTGACGCTCGAGCACGTGGCGTACCCGACGGGTGACGAGCTCGCGCGCCGCGCGGAGCAGACCCGTGCGCGCCGCAGCGAGCACGACGTGGACGGCGCCCCGCCGTCCACGGGCTGCTGCGGATGACGGGTCTGCTCCCCGGCTGACGGAGCCCGCACGCCGTCGGCGCGCGGCGTCGCAGGCCAGGTCTCAGACGGCGCCGAGCTCCTCGCCCCCGACGTCCTCCGACGTGACCTCGTCGTCGTCCGAGGTGACCCCGATCCCCAGACCCTCCTCGTCGATGACGTGCACGGCGGCCTCCTCCGCCGATGCCGCGCCCCCGTCCACGCCCGCGTCGAAGGCGAACGTGTCGGTGCCGCCGGCCTCGACCGCGTCGTCGTCCTCGACCAGGCGTCCGGCGCGCAGCTCGTCGCGGTCGGGCGGGGGCGGGGCCTGCACCTCCCAGACCTCCGGCTCCTCCTGGGCGACGCGCTGGTCGAGCGTCTCGCCGCGGGCCTCCTCCCACGGGGTCTCACCGAAGTGCGCGGACGCCGGGCGGGGGCGCTCCGGGGGGACGATGCCCTCGTCCAGCGGGTCGTCGACGCCGCGTTCGACGAGCGTGTCCTCGCCCGGAAGCTGGTTGCTGTCGCCCTCGGTGCCGAGTGCCGGGTCGGTGCTGGTGGCTGGGGTGTCCTCGCTCATGCCCACGACCCAAGCACCGCTCGCACCGTCGCGCCACAGGACGCCGTGGCCGGTCACAGCGTTTCCGCCCACCGCGCTCCGGGGCCCACACTGGGCACCATGGGTCATCTCGACGTCGGCGGTGTCGGCTACACGCTCCCCGACGGGCGTCCTCTGCTGCGGGACGTGACGTTCCGCGTCGGGGACGGTGCCCGGGTGGCGCTCGTCGGGCCCAACGGCGTCGGCAAGTCGACGCTGCTGCGCATCGTCACGGGGGACACGGCGGCCCACGCGGGGTCGGTGCAGCGCAGCGGCGGGCTGGGAGTGATGCGCCAGGACGTCGGCCGCATCGACGACGAGCGCAGCGTGCGCGACCTGCTCGCGAGCCTCGCGCCGCCCGCCGTCCGGCAGGCCGCGGCGGAGCTGGCGGCCGCGGAGCTGGCCATGATGGAGGTCGACGACGAGCCGACGCAGATGCGGTACGCGCAGGCGCTCGCGGACTGGGCGGACGTCGGCGGGTACGAGGCGGAGGTCGGGTGGGACCGCGTGACGGACGCGGTGCTGTCGCTGCCGTTCGAGCGCGCCGGGCACCGCTACGTGCGCACGCTGTCCGGCGGTGAGCAGAAGCGGCTGGTGCTCGAGGCGCTGCTGCGCGGGCCCGACGAGGTCCTCCTCCTGGACGAGCCCGACAACGCGCTCGACGTGCCGACCAAGCGCTGGCTCGAGGACCGTCTGGTGGCGAGCGGACGCACCGTGCTGTTCGTCAGCCACGACCGCGAGCTGCTCGCGCGCGTCGCGACGCACGTCGCGACCCTGGAGCCGACCGCCGCGGGCGCGGGTGTCTGGGTGCACGGTGGCGGCTTCGCGACGTACGCGCAGGCACGCGCGGACCGCAGGGCGCGTCACGAGGAGCTCCTGCGGCGCTGGGAGGAGGAGCACGCCCAGCTGCGCGAGCTGGTCGTCACGCTCAAGACGAAGGCCGCGTTCAACGACGGCCTGGCGTCGCGGTACCAGGCCGCCCAGACACGGCTGCGGAAGTTCGAGGAGGCGGGCCCTCCTGCCGTGGTGACGCGCGACCAGCAGGTGAGCGTGCGGCTGCGTGGCGGGCGGACGGCCAAGCGCGCGGTCGTCGCGACCGGGCTCGAGCTCACCGGTCTGATGCGGCCCTTCGACCTCGAGGTCTGGTACGGGGAGCGCGTCGCCGTCCTCGGGGCCAACGGCTCCGGCAAGTCGCACTTCCTGCGGCTGCTCGCCGCCGGCGGGTCCGACCCGGAGCACGCTCCTGCGGGGGACGTGCCGGTCGCGCCCGTCGCGCACACCGGGACCGTCGTGCTGGGCTCGCGCGTGCGGCCCGGCTGGTTCGCGCAGAACCACGCGCACCCCGAGCTGGTCGGCCGCACGCTCCTGGAGATCCTCCACCGTGGCGACGGCCACCGCGCGGGCCTGGGGCGCGAGGCGGCGAGCCGCGCACTGGACCGGTACGAGCTGGTCGCGGCGGCCGAGCAGACGTACGAGACGCTGTCGGGCGGCCAGCAGGCCCGGCTGCAGATCCTCCTGCTGGAGCTCGGCGGGGCGACGCTGCTGCTCCTGGACGAGCCCACCGACAACCTGGACCTGCACTCGGCCGAGGCGCTCGAGGCGGGACTGGCGGCGTTCGACGGCACGGTGCTCGCGGTGACGCACGACCGGTGGTTCACGCGCACGTTCGACCGCTACCTGCTGTTCGCCGCCGACGGGTCGGTCGTCGAGACCCCGACGCCGGTGTGGGATCCTGGGAGGGTGCAGCGCGTGCGGTGAGAGCCGGTCGCGCGCATGTGACACGGGACACCCGTTTTGCCTGGGGGTCCCGCGCCAGGTAGTCTGGTGCGTCGTTGTGCGTCCCCTGTTGCGCACCGGTGGCTTCTCACCACCGAGTGCCGATGGCCGTCCTGGTGCGATCCCACTCGCCGGGCGGGATGCTCCGACAGCCATCCTCGGCCGGTCACCCCTGCGTGCCCGGCCACGACACGTATCACGAGACAGAGGCACCCCGTGCGCACGTACACCCCGAAGCCCGGCGACGTCGAGCGGAACTGGTACGTCATCGACGCGACCGACGTCGTGCTCGGCCGTCTGGCCAGCCACGTGGCCACCCTGCTGCGCGGCAAGCACAAGGCGACCTTCGCTCCCCACGTCGACGGCGGCGACTTCGTCATCGTCATCAACGCGGAGAAGGTCGCGCTCACCGGCAACAAGCGTGAGACCAAGCTCGCCTACCGCCACTCCGGTTACCCGGGTGGTCTGCGGGCGACCCGTTACGTCGACCTGCTCGAGAAGCACCCGGAGCGTGCGATCGAGAAGGCCGTCCGCGGCATGCTGCCCCACACGACGCTCGGTCGCGGGCAGATCAGCAAGCTCAAGGTCTACCGCGGTGCGGAGCACCCGCACGCGGCCCAGCAGCCGAAGCCGTTCGAGCTCACCCAGGTGGCGCAGTAAGCCACCGGCTGCTGCGGCAGATAAACCCAGAACGCGAGGATCCCGTGGCTCAGACCACCGTCGAGACCGAGTACGAGGGCGACGACACGCCCACCAGCTACACCTCCGAGACCGTTGCGCCCACCGGCCGCGGGCAGTCCCTCACGGCACCGGGCCAGGCGCTCGGCCGCCGCAAGGAGGCTGTCGCCCGCGTCCGTCTGGTGCCCGGCACCGGCCAGTGGAAGATCAACGGGCGCGAGCTCGAGGAGTACTTCCCGAACAAGGTGCACCAGCAGCTCGTCAACTCACCGCTGAAGCTCGTCGACGTCGAGGGTCGTTTCGACGTCGTCGCCCGCATCACCGGTGGTGGCGTCTCCGGCCAGGCCGGCGCGCTGCGCCTGGGCATCGCCCGTGCGCTCAACGCGATCGACGCGGAGAACAACCGCCCGGCGCTCAAGAAGGCCGGCTTCCTCACGCGTGACGCACGCGTGGTGGAGCGCAAGAAGGCGGGTCTGAAGAAGGCCCGCAAGGCGCCGCAGTACTCGAAGCGCTGACCCAGCGCTCCGGCCCGATGGCCCCGGAGGTCGACAGACCACCGGGGCCATCGGCATGCCGGGGCGGCACGCGCCGGCACGCAGCACGCGACGCCGGGAACTGACAGGCACGGCGCCGCCCGCACGCCCCTGCGGGGGACGTGGACGGGCGGCAGGACGAAGGAGTCGGGCATGGGTCGACTGTTCGGGACCGATGGGGTGCGAGGGCTCGCCAACCGGGACGTCACGGCGGAGGTCGCGCTCGACGCGTCCGTCGCCGCGGCCCACGTGCTGGCCTCACGGGGGGACTTCGCGGGGCATCGTCCCCGTGCGCTGATCGGCCGTGATCCGCGGATGTCCGGCGAGTTCCTGTCCGCAGCGGTCGCCGCCGGGCTGGCGTCCGCAGGTGTGGACGTGGACAACGTCGGCGTGCTGCCCACCCCGGCGGTCGCGTACCTGACCGCCGCCCGCGGCGTCGACATCGGCGTGGTGCTCTCCGCCTCGCACAACCCGATGCCGGACAACGGCATCAAGTTCCTCGCGCGCGGCGGCCAGAAGCTCGACGACGAGGTCGAGGCGGCCATCGAGGCCCGCATGGGCGAGGACTGGGACCGGCCCCTGGGCGGTGACGTCGGGCGGATCCGCATGGACGTGAGCCTGGCGGGCCAGCAGTACGTGGACCACCTGGTCGGGACGATCAGCACGCGGCTCGAGGGGCTGCGCATCGTCGTCGACTGCGCGAACGGTGCCGCGAGCGAGGTCGGGCCGGCAGCGCTGCGCGAGGCGGGCGCGGACGTCGTGGTCATCAACGCGTCGCCCGACGGGCGCAACATCAACGAGGCGTGCGGGTCGACCCACCCCGAGCAGCTGCAGGCTGCCGTCGTGGCGGCGCACGCCGATCTCGGTGTCGCGTTCGATGGCGACGCCGACCGCTGCCTCGCGGTCGACGCCACGGGTGCGCTCGTCGACGGCGACCAGATCATGGGCGTGCTGGCGGTCGCCCTGCACGAGCGCGGCGAGCTGCCGCACGACACCCTGGTCACGACCGTGATGAGCAACCTCGGCCTGCGGATCGCCATGCGGGAGGCCGGTATCGCGACGGTCGAGACGGGCGTCGGTGACCGGTACGTGCTCGAGGCGATGCGCGCCGGCGGGTTCGGCCTGGGCGGCGAGCAGTCCGGCCACATCATCATGGCGGCCCATGCCACGACCGGCGACGGGCTGCTCACGGCGCTGCACCTCGCGGCCCGTGTCGTCGAGACCGGCCGTCCGCTGGCGGAGCTGGCGGGCTTCGTCCGGCGGCTGCCCCAGATCCTGGTGAACGTCCCGGGTGTGGACCGTGCCCGCACCGACGACGTGGTGCTCACCGAGGCCGTCGCCGCGGCGACCGCCACGCTCGGTGACAGCGGGCGCGTGCTGCTGCGCCCGTCGGGCACCGAGCCGCTCGTCCGCGTGATGGTGGAGGCGGGCACCCAGGACCAGGCCGAGCGCATCGCGCTCGACCTGGCGGACGTCGTCCGCGAGCGGCTGGCCCTGCCGTAGGTCGGCGGGAGCCGAGCCGACCGCGGTGGAGGAGGAGGAGCGGATGTCCGGACACGACCGGATCGTGCGCGAGCTGGTCGAGCGCACTCTCGAGGCCGCGCGCGCTGCGGGGCCTGACGCGGTGGCACCCATCGTCCAGGCGGGGCACCCGGTCCTGCGCGCGGTCGCCCGGCCGTACGACGGTCAGCTGGGTGCGGACGAGCTCACCGAGCTGCTCGCGCTCATGCACCGCACGATGCGGGCCGCCCCGGGCGTCGGGCTGGCCGCGCCGCAGATCGGGCTGCCGCTCGCGATCGCGGTCGTCGAGGACCCGGGGGCGGGCGACGACGAGGCGGCCCGCGTCCGGGAGCGACCCGCACTGGCCCGCCGCGTGCTGGTCAACCCGGCGTACGCCCCGGTCGATGACGACGAGGTCGGCTTCTACGAGGGCTGCCTGAGCGTCGTCGGGTACCAGGCGGTGGTCGTGCGTGCCCGGTCCGTGCACCTCACGGGCCAGGACGAGTCGGGGACCGCGATCGACGAGGTCCTCACCGGCTGGCCCGCCCGGATCGTCCAGCACGAGACCGACCACCTGCGCGGCACCCTGTACGTGGACCGGGCGCTGACGCGCTCGCTGTCCGCGACGGACGCCTGGGGGGCACACTGGGGGTCGGAGCCGGTCCCGCACGAGGCCGCGCGGGCGCTCGGCTTCGACCTGCCGTGCACGGCACCGGAAGGTGCCGGGGAGGAGACGCCATGAGGCCTTTCCTGTTCCTGGGTGTGCGTCCCGAGGACACCCCCGCGGACGACGAGTACGCCGCGATGCTGCGGTGCACGGGCCTCGACGAGGCGACCCTGCGTCGGGTGCGTCTCGAGGCGGCCCCGCTCGGCGACGTCGACCTGCGTGCGTGGTCCGGCATCGTGCTCGGCGGCGGTCCCTTCTGCGTGAGCGACGCCGAGGAGGACAAGTCGGCGGTCCAGCGGCGGGTCGAGTCGGACCTGGCGCGGCTGCTGGACATGGTCGTCCCGGCCGACTTCCCGTTCTTCGGCGCCTGCTACGGCATCGGCACCCTCGGGAGGCACCAGGGCGGCGTGGTCGACCGTGCACACCCCGAGCCCGTCGGCGCCGTCACGGTCGAGCTCACGCCCGCCGGCCGCGAGGACCCGGTCATGGGTGTCGCCCCCGCCCGGTTCGGGGCGTTCGTGGGGCACAAGGAGTCGCTGAGCGTGCTGCCCGCGCGTGCGGTGCTGCTCGCGAGCTCCGCGACGGCGCCCGTGCAGGCGTTCCGCGTCGGCCGGAACGTGTACGCCACGCAGTTCCACCCGGAGCTCGACGCCGACGGGCTCGCCACGCGGGTGGAGGCGTACCGCTACGACGGCTACTTCGACCCCGCCGAGGCCGCGCAGGTCGTCACGGACGCGCGGACCAGCGGCGTGCGCACGGTGCCGCCGGTGCTGCGCGCGTTCGTCGAGCGGTACGTCCACCTCGGGAAGGAGACCGGTCGGGACGGCGCCATCCCGAGGGACGAGATCGGTGTCCCTCAGGGCTGATTCGGGGGGTTACCCGATGTACGCGGGGGTGCGGCGCACCTAGCGTGGTCACGTCGGCCCCGTCGGGGTGGGCACGACGAGGGGAGTACACGTGCTCGAGCAGTGGGCACTGGAGCTTGCGGCGTCGCCGTGGGTGTTCGCAGTGCTGTTCGGGTTCGCCACGATCGACGGGTTCTTCCCGCCGATCCCGAGCGAGTCGCTCGTGATCGCCCTCGCGTCCCTGTCGACCTCGACGGGCAGCCCGGTTCTCTGGCCGGTCATCCTGTTCGCGGCGCTCGGGGCGTTCACCGGGGACCAGATCGCGTTCCAGATCGGCAGGTCCCTGCGCATCCGGGAGCTGCGAGGGTTCCGCGGCAGGCGTGGGCAGGTGCTGCTGGACTGGGCGGAGCGTGCCCTGCGTGACCGGGGCGCGGCGTTCATCATCGCCGCCCGCTACATCCCGGTCGGACGGGTCGCGGTGAACATGACCGCCGGGGCGCTCGGCTTCCGGCGCGGCCGGTTCGTGCTCCTCACCTCGATCGCCGCCGTGACGTGGGCGCTGTACTCGACGCTGATCGGGATCGGCACGGGGACCGTCCTCGGTCACTCACCCCTCGTCGGTGTCGTCGTCGGGGTGCTCGGGGGGTTCGTCATCGGACTCGTCGTCGACTGGGTGCTGCGGCGCTGGCTGCACATCGACGTCCCGGCCGTGGTGCCGGCGTCGGCCGCGACCCCGGACGGTGCGGACGGCGAGTCGCGCGGCGAGCCGCGGTCCGTGGTCGTCGCCGAGGTGACCACGACGCGCCGCGGTGAGGACACCGCGGCCTGACCGGTGAGTCGGAGGTCACGATGACCTCACGATGTGTGGCCTGTGACAACGATCCGGTATCAACCCGTCTCCCGGGTGGGCCCGGCCGACGCGCGCGTCCTACTCTCGGAGGACGCGACGTCGACGTCGCGATCCCCGCCCACCGCGAGGCCCCTGCCGCGAGCGGCGGTCCGTCCCGTGCGACCGGGGACGAGACGGCGGAGGACGACGGTGCGGGCAGCAGCGCGCGGTGCAGCGGCGGTTCTCGCCGTGCTCGCGCTCGCGGGCTGCGGGCAGACCGTCGCGGCGGAACCGGTCGCCACGACGGCGGAGGTCCGCACCGACGCGAGCTGCCTGGACGACGAGGTGCTCGACGCGCTCGGCCTGGAGCTCGACGCGTCCCTGCGCACCCGGGCGCCGGCACCGACCACGCGCGGCCTGCCGCCGGCGGGCTTCGTCGCGGACACCGCGCTGCTGTGCGACCGCGGCCAGACGCTCCGCGACTCGGCGGGCACGTGGTGGGCCGTCACCGCGACCCGGCTCGAGGGTGACCTCGGACCGCTGGAGCGTGTCGCGACGCGCACACCCGCCGCCTGCGGAGCCGGCGTCGTGGCGCAGGTCTGGCTGGTCGACGCGTTGGGTGCCGCCGTGCTGCTGCCACGCGCCGCGGCGTGCGACGGCGAGCTCACCGCGGTGCTCGGCGACCTCGACGTCCTCGAGCGCACCGAGCACCCCGCCGCGCTCGCGCAGACGTCCAGCGGGCAGACGCCCGGCTGAGCGGCGCGGGCCGCGCGGGCGACGTCAGATCTTGCGGAGCCGGACCCGCTGCACGGCGTGGTCCGCGCCCTTGGTGAGCACCAGCGTGGCGCGGCTGCGCGTCGGCAGGATGTTCTCCTCGAGGTTCGGCGCGTTGATGCTGTCCCAGATGCTCTCCGCCCGGGCCACCGCCTCGTCGTCGGTCAGCGACGCGTAGCGGTGGAAGTACGACTCGGGGCGCGCGAACGCGGTGGCCCGCAGCGACAGGAACCTGTCGACGTACCACTGCTTGACGTCGGACGTGCGGGCGTCGACGTAGATCGAGAAGTCGAAGAAGTCGCTGAGCGCGAGGTTGGACGTCCCCTCCAGCGTCGGGCGCGCGGGCTGCAGCACGTTGAGCCCCTCGATGATCAGCACGTCCGGCTGCCGCACCACGACGTGCGCGCCAGGCACGATGTCGTACGTCAGGTGGTCGTACACGGGGACGGACACCTCGGGGCGGCCGGCCTTGACCTTCGACACGAAGCGCAGCAGCGCGCGCCGGTCGTACGACTCGGGGAAGCCCTTGCGCTGCAGCAGCCCGCGCCGCTCGAGCTCCGCGTTGGGGTGCAGGAACCCGTCGGTCGTGACCAGCTCGACGTGCGGCGTCGCCGGCCAGCGTGCGACGAGCTCGCGCAGCAGACGGGCCGTCGTGGACTTGCCGACGGCGACGGAGCCGGCGACACCGATGACGAACGGCGTGCGGCCCACGTCCTCGCGCAGGAAGGTGCTCGTCGCGTGGTGCAGGCCGCGCGTGGCCTGGATGTACAGGTCGAGCAGCCGCGACAGGGGCCGGTAGATGGCGTCGACCTCGGCCAGGTCGATGGGATCGCCCATGCCGCGCAGCCGGTCGACGTCGGCGTCGGTCAGCGGCAGCGGCGTCGAGGCGGACAGCCGGGTCCAGGCGTCGCGGTCGAGGTCGACGTAGGGCGTGGCGGGGACCAGGGACGGCACCCGACGATTGTTCCGCATCGTGGCCGTGCAACGTGCCGACGGGGCCGCACCGTGGTGGCGTCGCTGCCACGTAGGATCGGGGGCATGTGCGGAATCGTCGGGTACGTCGGCAGCGCCGGTCCGAGCGAGCGTCCTCTGGACGTGGTGCTCGAGGGTCTGCGGCGGTTGGAGTACCGGGGGTACGACTCCGCCGGTGTGGCGCTGGTCGTGCCCGGCGGCGAGCTGGCGGTGGCCAAGAAGGCCGGCAAGCTCGCCAACCTGGTCGAGGAGCTGGCGGAGCGCCCGCTGCCGCCCGCGACGGCGGCGATCGGGCACACGCGGTGGGCGACGCACGGCGGCCCGACCGACGCCAACGCGCACCCGCACCTCTCGGGTCCGGTCGCGGTCATCCACAACGGCATCGTCGAGAACTTCGCCCCGCTGAAGGCCGAGCTGCTGGCCGCAGGCGTGGAGTTCCTGTCCGAGACCGATACCGAGGTCGTCGCGCACCTCGTGGCCCGCGCGTACGAGGAGTCGAAGGACCTCACGGCCGCGCTCGGGTCCGTCGTGCGACGCCTCGAGGGGACGTTCACCCTGTTGGCCGTGCACGCGGCCGTGCCGGACACGGTGGTCGGTGCGCGGCACGACTCGCCGCTGGTCGTGGGCCTGGGCGACGGCGAGAACTTCCTCGGCTCGGACGTCGCGGCTTTCATCGGCTCGACGCGCGAGGCGCTCGAGCTCGGCCAGGACGAGATCGTGACGATCACCCCGACGTCCGTGACGATCACCGACTTCGCGGGCACCCCGGTGGCGGCCAAGCCGTACACGGTGGACTGGGACACCGCCGCCGCCGAGAAGGGCGGCTTCCGGTCCTTCATGGAGAAGGAGATCCACGACCAGCCCCACGCGGTCGCGGACACGCTCCTGGGCCGGCTCGACCTGTCCGGCAAGCTCGTCCTGGACGAGATGCGCATCGACGAGTCGGTGCTGCGCTCGGTCGACAAGATCGTCGTCGTCGCGTGCGGCACCGCGGCGTACGCCGGGCACGTCGCCAAGTACGCCATCGAGCACTGGTGCCGCATCCCCGTCGAGGTCGAGCTCGCGCACGAGTTCCGGTACCGCGACCCGGTCGTCGACGAGCGCACGCTGGTCGTGGCGGTGTCGCAGTCCGGCGAGACGATGGACACTCTCATGGCCGTGCGGCACGCGCGCGAGCAGGGCGCCACGACGCTCGCCATCGTCAACACGCACGGCTCGACGATCCCGCGCGAGGCCGATGCCGTGCTCTACACGCACGCGGGCCCGGAGATCGCGGTCGCGTCGACCAAGGCGTTCCTGTCGCAGATCACCGCGGCCTACCTGCTCGGTCTCTACCTGGCACAGCTGCGCGGCAACAAGTTCGCGGACGAGGTCGCGTCGACGCTCACCGAGCTGCGCGAGATGCCGGACAAGATCCAGCAGGTCCTCGACCGCTCGGAGCGCGTCCGTGAGATCGCCCGCTGGATGTCCGACACGCCGTCCGTGCTGTTCCTGGGCCGGCACGTCGGGTTCCCGGTCGCGATGGAGGGTGCGCTGAAGCTCAAGGAGCTCGCGTACATCCACGCCGAGGGCTTCGCCGCCGGCGAGCTCAAGCACGGACCCATCGCGCTGATCGAGCCCGGGCAGCCCGTGTTCGTCATCGTCCCCTCGCCGCGGGGCCGCAACACGCTGCACTCGAAGGTCGTCTCCAACATCCAGGAGATCCGCGCCCGCGGAGCACGCACGCTCGTGGTGGCGGAGGACGGGGACGACGCCGTCATCCCGTACGCCGACGAGGTGTTCTTCGTGCCGCAGACCTCGACGCTGCTGGCGCCGCTGCTGACCGTGGTGCCGCTGCAGATCTTCGCCTCCGAGCTCGCGAACGCCAAGGGCCTGGACGTCGACCAGCCGCGCAACCTCGCGAAGTCCGTCACGGTCGAGTGACCGGGGCGCCCGTCGGCGGTGCCGCGTGATCGTCGGCGTCGGGATCGACGTCGTCGACGTCGCGCGCTTCGTCGCGACGATCGAGCGGGTGCCCGCGCTGCGCGCGCGGCTGTTCACGCCCGACGAGCGTGACCTGCCCGACGCGTCGCTCGCCGCGCGCTTCGCCGCGAAGGAGGCGATCGCCAAGGCGCTGGGCGCGCCGCCGGGCATGAGCTGGCAGGACGCGACCGTGCGGCGGGTCGCGGGCGCGCAGCCGGTCGTCGAGATCGTCGGCACCGTGCTGGCGCGCGCACGGGAGCTGGGCGTGGACCGGTTCCACCTGTCGATCTCGCACGACGCAGGCATCGCCTCGGCCGTCGTCGTGGCCGAGCGCGACACCTGACCCCACCAGGCCGACCCCACCAGGCGTGAGAGTGCAATCCAGTCACCCCTGTGAGGCGTGAGAGTGCAATCCAGTCACCTCT
>NZ_JADGMY010000006.1 GCF_015234515.1 Cellulomonas sp. | reverse complement strand
TTCATCTACGTGCGCGGCGAGGTCGTGCACGTCTACCGCCGGCTGCTCGAGGCCGTGCGGGAGGCGCGCGAGGCCGGGTACCTGGGGACCGACATCCTGGGGTCGGGCTTCGACCTCGAGATCACCGTGCACGCCGGCGCCGGCGCGTACATCTGCGGCGAGGAGACGGCGCTGCTCGACTCGCTCGAGGGCCTGCGCGGTCAGCCGCGCCTCAAGCCGCCGTTCCCCGCGGTCGCGGGCCTCTACGCGCGCCCGACGGTCGTCAACAACGTCGAGTCGGTCGCGTCCGTGCCGGGCATCCTCGTCGGCGGGGCCGACTGGTTCACGTCGATGGGCACCGAGCGCTCGGCCGGTCACGGCCTGTTCTCCCTGTCGGGTCACGTCACGCGCCCCGGGCAGTACGAGGCGCCGCTGGGCATCACGCTGCGCGAGCTGCTCGACATGGCCGGTGGCGTACGCGAGGGCCACGAGCTGAAGTTCTGGACGCCCGGAGGCTCGTCGACGCCGATCTTCACCGCGGAGCACCTCGACGTGCCGCTCGACTACGAGTCGGTCGGCAAGGCCGGGTCCATGCTGGGCACGCGCGCGCTGCAGATCTTCGACGAGACGACGTCGGTCGTGAAGGCCGTGTCGCGGTGGATCCAGTTCTACAAGCACGAGTCGTGCGGCAAGTGCACGCCCTGCCGCGAGGGCACGTTCTGGCTGGCGCAGATCATGGGCCGGCTCGAGGCGGGTCAGGGCACCACGGCGGACATCGACCTGCTGCTGGACCTGTGCGACAACATCCTGGGCCGCGCGTTCTGCGCGCTCGGGGACGGCGCCACCAGCCCGGTGACCAGCGCCATCCAGTACTTCCGGGAGGAGTTCGAGGCGGGCACGCACACGCCCGCCGACGTCCTCTTCCCGCCGGAGCGCAGCTCGCTCTTCGACTACACGCCGCGTCGCAGCACGCAGCTGGCGGGGGTGCACGCATGACCATCACGACCCCGAGGGGAACGCCCACCACGCCGCTGGTGCCGGCCGCACCGCCGGCCACGCCCGCGGAGCCGTCGGACACCGTCACGTTCAGCGTCGACGGGATCGAGACGACCGTGCCGAAGGGCACGCTCGTCATCCGCGCCGCCGAGCAGCTGGGCATCCAGATCCCGCGCTTCTGCGACCACCCGCTGCTGGCACCCGCCGGCGCGTGCCGCCAGTGCCTCGTCGAGGTGTGGGCTCCCGGCCGCGACGGCAACCTGGCGAAGATGCCGAAGCCCCAGGCCTCCTGCACGCTGCAGGCCACGCCGGGCATGCAGGTCAAGACGCAGCACACGTCGCCCGAGGCGGACAAGGCCCAGCACGGCGTCATGGAGCTGCTGCTCATCAACCACCCGCTCGACTGCCCGGTCTGCGACAAGGGTGGCGAGTGCCCCCTGCAGAACCAGGCGATGAGCAACGGACGCGCCGCGACCCGGTTCGTCGACGTCAAGCGCACGTTCCCCAAGCCGATCGCGGTCTCGACGCAGGTCCTGCTCGACCGCGAGCGGTGCGTCCTGTGCCAGCGGTGCACGCGGTTCTCCGAGGAGATCGCGGGCGACGTGTGGATCGACCTGCAGAAGCGTGGCGCCGCGCAGCAGATCGGCACGTTCGACACCGAGGTGCTCGGCTTCACGGGCGACACCCCGGTCGGGGCGTCGACGCTCGACACCAGCGGCCGGCCGTTCGCGTCGTACTTCTCCGGCAACACCGTGCAGATCTGCCCGGTCGGTGCGCTCACGTCCGCCGCCTACCGGTTCCGTGCCCGCCCGTTCGACCTCGTGTCGGCAGCCTCGATCGCGGAGCACGACGCCAACGGGTCCGCGATCCGCGTCGACCACCGGCGCGGCGTCGTCCTGCGGCGTCTCGCGGGCGACGACCCGGCGGTCAACCAGGAGTGGATCAGCGACAAGGACCGGTTCGCGTTCCACTGGCAGTCCGCACCGGACCGCGTCACGACGCCGATGGTGCGTCGGCGGCTGGCGGACGGCACGCGCAGCGAGCTCGAGCCGTGCTCGTGGACCGAGGCGCTCGACACCGCCGCGGCCGGGCTGCGGGGTGCCACCGTCGGCGTGCTCCCCGGCGGCCGCGTCACGCTCGAGGACGCGTACGCGTACTCCAAGCTCGCGCGCACCGTCCTGGGCACCAACGACATCGACCACCGGGCGCGTCCCCACTCCGCGGAGGAGGAGACGTTCCTCGGGCACCACGTCGCCGGTCGCACGCTGCAGGTGACGTTCGGCGACCTGGTCGCCGCACCGGCCGTGCTGTGCGTCGGGTACGAGCCCGAGGAGGAGGGCGGCATCCTCTTCCTGCGCCTGCGCGCCTCCGTCGTCGCCGGTCGCACGCGGGTGTTCTCGCTCGCCGCTCTCGCGAGCCGCGGCCTCGAGCGGCTCGACGGCACGCTGCTGCCGGCCGCCCCGGGCACGGAGCCCGAGGTGCTCGACGCGATCACGACGGGCGCGGCCGACGTGCTCGGCACCACCGCCGAGGCGTTGGCCGCCGACGGCGCGGTCATCCTCGTGGGCGAGCGTGCCGCGACGGTGCCCGGCGCCCTGACCGCCGTGCTGCGGCTCGCGGAGCGCACGGGCGCCCGCGTCGCGTGGATCCCACGGCGCGCCGGTGAGCGCGGCGCGGTCGAGGCGGGCACGCTGCCGACGCTGCTGCCGGGCGGTCGCCCGGTGAGCGACGCGTCGGCGCGCGTGGACGTCGCCGCCGTGTGGGGCGTCGACGACCTGCCGGCCGCACCGGGGCGCAGCGCGGACGAGATCCTCGCGGCTGCGGCCGCCGGGCAGCTCGGTGCGCTCCTCGTCGGTGGCGTGGACCCTGCCGACCACAGCGACCCGGTGCTGGCACGTGCCGCGCTGGCCGCGGTGCCGTTCCTGGTCTCGCTGGAGGTGCGGCGCAGCGAGGTCACCGACCTCGCGGACGTCGTGCTTCCCGTGGCGCCTCCGGTCGAGAAGGCCGGGACGTTCGTGACGTGGGAGGGGCGTCCGCGCCCGTTCGCGCAGGTGCTGACGACCACGCAGCTGTCGGACTTCCGCGTGCTCGACCGGCTCGCCGACGCGCTCGGGGCCGACCTGGGCCTGCTGACGCTGGCGGACGTGCACGCCGAGCTCGACCAGCTCGGTGGCTGGGACGGTGCCCGGGTCGAGCGGCCCGCGACGGTCTCGGACGAGCCGCCCGCCGTGCCTCCGGGCCACGCGGTGCTCGCGACGTGGCACCAGCTCCTGGACGCCGGACGCCTGCAGGACGGCGAGCCGTACCTGGCCGGCACCGCGAAGCAGCCGGTCGCCCGCGTCTCGCCGGTGACGGCGCAGGCCGCGGGTGTCGCCGACGGCGACGAGGTCGCGGTCAGCACGGACCGCGGCACGATCACGGCCCCCGTGCAGGTCATGGAGATGGCGGACCACGTCGTGTGGCTCGCGACGAACCCGCGTGGCGCCGCGGTGCGCGACGTGCTCGGAGCGGTCGGCGGCACGGTCGTCGCGCTCGCTCCGGCGGGTCGCAGCGACGCTCCCGGCATCACGGCACATGCGGACTCCGGGCTCACCGGGGACGCTGCGGAGGCCGTCGCCGGCGTCCGCGTGGACGAGGAGGAGCGGGCATGAGCGTGCTGGGCACGGCGCTGGGCGCGCTGCCGACCGCGGTCGGCGACGGGGCGGTCGCCCCGGTCGTCGCGGACTTCAGCCAGGACGTCTTCTGGGTCTGGCTGCTCAAGGCCGTCGCGATCATCGTCTTCCTGCTGACCAGCGTCCTCATCGCGATCTGGTTCGAGCGCCGCGTCGTGGGTCGCATGCAGCTGCGGCCCGGACCCAACGTGCACGGACCCCTCGGCCTGCTGCAGTCGCTCGCCGACGCGATGAAGCTCCTCGTCAAGGAGGACGTCACCGTCAAGGCGGCGGACAAGCTCGTCTACATCCTGGCCCCGATGATCGCGGTGCTGTGCTCGCTGCTGGTCTTCGCCGTGATCCCGTTCGGGCCCGAGGTCAGCATCTTCGGGGTCGTCACGCCGCTGCAGCTCACCGACTTCTCCGTCGCGGTGCTGTACATCCTGGCGTGCGCCGCGGTCGGGGTGTACGGCATCGTGCTCGGCGGCTGGTCGTCCAACTCGACCTACCCGCTGCTCGGCGGCGTGCGTTCCACCGCCCAGGTCATCTCGTACGAGCTCGCGATGGGCCTGTCCCTGGTGAGCGTGTTCATCATGGCCGGGTCGATGTCGACGTCCCAGATCGTCGACTCCCAGACGCAGGTCTGGTGGTTCCTGCCGCTGCTGCCCGCGTTCGTCATCTACCTCATCTCGATGGTCGGTGAGACGAACCGGCTGCCGTTCGACCTGCCGGAGGCGGAGGGTGAGCTCGTCGGTGGCTACACCACCGAGTACTCGTCGATGAAGTTCGCCTGGTTCTTCCTCGCCGAGTACATCAACATGCTCAACGTCTCGGCGGTCGCGACCACGCTGTTCTTCGGCGGCTGGCGCGCCCCGTGGCCGATCTCGGCCATCAACGACGGCATGTTCAACACCGGCTGGTGGCCGGTGCTGTGGTTCGTCGCCAAGGTCTGGCTGTTCATGTTCATGTTCGTGTGGATCCGGGGCTCGGTGCTGCGGTTCCGCTACGACCAGTTCATGAAGATCGGCTGGAAGGTCCTCATCCCGGCCGCGCTCGGGTGGGTCGTGTGCGTGACCTTCGTCCAGGCCGCGCGTCAGCTGTGGGACGTGGACCTGCGCACGCTGCTCTTCTTCCTCGCCGGTCTCGTCGTGGTCGGGCTGGTGGCCTCGTTCCTCGTGCCGGAGAAGAAGCCGGAGCCGACGCCCGAGCCGCCCGGCCCGCAGGAGTTCGACCCGTTCGAGAACGGCTACCCGGTGCCACCCCTGCCGGGGCAGGTCCTGCCGCCGTCCCCGCGCGCGCAGCGCCGCCTCGCAGCGACGCAGCCGACCGACCCGTCCGGACCCGAGACCCCGTTGGAGGTGCGCGGTGGCTGAGCAGCGCAAGAAGAAGCCCGCGTCGGGCGCGCCCGCGCCCGGCGCACCCGGTCGTGAGGTGCGGCGCGCGGCACCGAACCGGGGCGAGGTCGACCGTCCCGCCGCCTACGAGTCGCTCATCGAGAAGCGCTCGGGCCTGAGCGAGCTGCTCGCGCCCGTCGCCGGCTTCGGCGTGACGTTCGCGAACATGTTCAAGCCGACGGTGACCGAGCAGTACCCGCGCGAGCAGGTGCCGACCAAGCCGCGGTACCACGGCCGCCACCAGCTCAACCGCTACGCCGACGGGCTCGAGAAGTGCATCGGCTGCGAGCTGTGCGCCTGGGCGTGCCCCGCCGACGCGATCTACGTGGAGGGCGGCGACAACACCCCCGACGCGCAGTTCTCGCCGGGGGAGCGGTACGGCCGCGTCTACCAGATCAACTACCTGCGCTGCATCTTCTGCGGCCTGTGCATCGAGGCGTGCCCCACGCGCGCGCTGACGATGACCAACGAGTACGAGCTCGCGGGCCCGACGCGTCCGGGGATGATCTGGGAGAAGCAGGACCTGCTCGCGCCGCTGCGCTCGGGTCAGCTCGCCGCGCCGCACCCGATGGTCGAGGGCACGTCCGACACGGACTACTACCGGGGTCAGGTCACGGGCGTCACCGACGACCAGGTCGCCTGGGTCGCCGAGCACCGTCCGGACGACCCGACGCTGCCGGAGAACGCCGCGAAGGGCGCGAAGGTCCCCGACCTCGGCGAGACGCGCCTCGCGCAGCGCGCGATCACGGCGGGCGCGCACCGCCAGGGGGGTGCCAGGTGAACCTGCTGTCCACCGCGCTGCCGGCGGCTGCCGGCGCGCTGACCGAGAGCGGCCAGACGAGCACGGCCGAGGCCGTGCTGTTCTGGACCCTCGGCCCGCTCATGGTGCTCGCCGCGCTGGGGCTGCTCCTGGCCCGCAAGGCGGTCCACGCGGCGCTGGCCGTCATCTTCATCATGATCTCGCTGGCGTTCATGTACGTCGCCCAGGGCGCCGAGTTCCTCGGTGTCGTGCAGGTGGTCGTGTACACGGGTGCCGTGATGATGCTCTTCCTGTTCGTCCTCATGCTCGTCGGCGTCGACCGGTCGGACTCGCTCGTCGAGACCATCCGCGGGCAGCGCTGGATCGGCGTCATGGCCGGGCTGGGACTGGGTGTCGTCCTCGCCGGCGTCGTCGGGCGCGCGACCTACGGACCGCCCACCGGGCTGGGCACGGCGAACGCGCCGTCCAACCCCGAGGCCGTCGCGCGCGTGATCTTCGGGCAGCACGTGCTGGCCGTGGAGGTCGTCGGTGCGCTGCTCGTGGTCGCCGCGCTCGGTGCGCTCGTGATGACGCACCGGGGCCGCCTCGCGCCCAAGGTCGGCCAGCGGGAGCGTGCCGAGCGCCGGCTGCGGGACGGCGGGCACCCGGTGTCGCTGCCGGCCCCCGGCGTGTACGCCCGGCACAACGCCATGGACGTCCCCGCGCTCCTGCCGGACGGCACACCGCTCGAGAGCTCGGTGCCCCGCGTGCTGCGCGTCCGGGGGCAGGAGGCCGACGCGCGCGAGTACGCCGCACGCATCGACCGGGTGCTGGCCGGCGGCTGGGCCGTCGGGGCGGGCACGTTCACGTCCGACGACGAGTACCTGGGCGGACCGGACGGAGCCGTCACCGGCGGGGTGGTCGTGCCTCGTCCTGACGCCGCGCCGCAGGACCCTGCGACCGACGCCCCGACGCACGACGAGGAGGACGGCCGGTGAGCCTCACCCACTACCTGGTGCTGGCCGCGATCCTGTTCGCGATCGGCGCGACCACGGTGCTGCTGCGCCGCAACGCGATCATCGTGTTCATGGGCGTCGAGCTCATGCTCAACTCCACGAACCTGCTGCTCGTGACGTTCTCGCGGATGCACGGCAACCTCTCGGGCCAGGTCCTCGCGTTCTTCGTCATGGTGGTCGCGGCCGCCGAGGTGGTCGTCGGCCTGGCGATCATCGTGACCATCTTCCGGACCAGGCGCTCGGCGTCGGTCGACGACGTCAACCTGCTGAAGAGCTGAGGGGCAGCACGTGCACACCCTGATCTCCCTGACCGCGCCTGCCGTGATGCCGACGGTGTCCCCGGTCGTCGCGGCTCCCGAGTGGGCGGGCGCGCAGGCGGCCGTCTGGCTCGTCGCGCTGCCGCTGCTGTCGGCCGCGGTGCTGCTGCTGCTCGGCCGTCGTGCCGACCGGTGGGGCCACTGGCTCGGCGTCCTCGCCTCGGCCGGTGCGTTCGTCGTCGGCGTCGTGCTGCTCCTGGGCGTGCTCGGCCAGCCCGCCGGCGAGCGGGTGCACGACGTGCACCTGGCGACGTGGCTGGACGCCGGCGCCCTGAGCATCGACGCCGGCCTGCGCGTGGACCCCCTGTCGCTGACCTTCGTGCTGCTCGTGACCTTCGTCGGCACGCTGATCCACGTGTACTCCGTGGCGTACATGGAGCACGACGCGGCGCGGCGCCGGTTCTTCGCCTACCTCAACCTGTTCGTCGCGGCGATGCTGCTGCTGGTCCTCGCGGACTCGTACGTGCTGCTGTTCGTCGGCTGGGAGGGCGTGGGCCTCGCCTCGTACCTGCTCATCGGCTTCTGGAACCACCACACGCCGTACGCGGTCGCCGCGAAGAAGGCGTTCGTCGCCAACCGCATCGGCGACGTCGGCCTCCTGATCGCGATGGGGCTGCTGTTCGCGACGTTCGGGAGCCTGGACTTCGCGACGGTCGAGGCCGGAGCGGCGTCCGGTGACGTGTCGCAGGGCACCCTCACGGCCATCGGCCTGATGCTCCTGCTCGCCGCGTGCGGCAAGTCGGCCCAGTTCCCGCTGCAGTCCTGGCTCGGCGACGCGATGGCGGGCCCGACCCCGGTCTCCGCCCTCATCCACGCCGCGACCATGGTCACGGCCGGCGTGTACCTCATCATCCGCTCGGGCGCGGTGTTCACGGCGGCGCCGACGGCCCAGCTCGTCGTCGCGATCGTCGGTGCGATCACGCTGCTGTTCGGAGCGATCGTCGGCTGCGCCAAGGACGACATCAAGAAGGCGCTGGCCGCCTCGACGATGTCGCAGATCGGGTACATGGTGCTGGCCGCCGGCCTCGGGCCCATCGGCTACGCGTTCGCGATCTTCCACCTGGTGACGCACGGCTTCTTCAAGGCCGGCATGTTCCTCGGCGCCGGCTCGGTCATGCACGGCATGGACGACCAGGTCGACATGCGGCGCTTCGGCGGCCTGGGCCGGTACATGAAGATCACGTACTTCACGTTCATGGCCGGCTGGCTCGCGATCCTCGGCATCCCGCCGTTCGCCGGGTTCTTCAGCAAGGACAAGATCATCGAGGCCGCGTTCGTGCCCGTCGACGGGCAGCCGTGGCGCGCCTGGGTCTTCGGCGGCGTCGCGCTGATCGGTGCCGGCATCACCGCCTTCTACATGTCGCGCCTGTTCTTCATGACCTTCGAGGGTCAGAAGCGCTGGAGCAAGACGAAGGACGGTGGCGAGCAGCACCCGCACGAGTCCCCGGCGCTCATGACGTGGCCGATGATCGTGCTCGCCGCCGGCTCGGTCGGGCTGGGCCTGATCCTGTCGCGCGTCGGCTTCGTCGAGTGGCTCGAGCCGTCGGTGGGGCACACCGAGCACCACGAGCCCGTGCTCGCCGTGCCGGTCCTCATCGCGCTCACCCTGATCGCCGTCGCCCTCGGGCTGGTCCTCGCGTGGCGCCGCTACGCGGTCTCGACCGTCCCCGTGACCCCGCCGCTGGGGACCGCGCTCACGCGCGCCGCCCGCGCCGACCTGTACCAGGACACCGTCAACGACGCGCTGCTGGTCGCCCCCGGCCAGTACCTGACCCGGTCGCTGGTGTACGGCGACAAGGCCGTGGTCGACGGTGCGGTGACCGGCGTCGGCCGCGCGACCGTCGCCGTCGGCGACATCGTGCGCCGCGCGCAGAACGGGTTCGCCCGCTCGTACGCGGCGGTCATGGTCGTCGGTGTGGTCGCGCTCGCGATCGTCGTCCTCGCCGTGCGCGGCTGACCGAAGAGTCGACAGGAGATCTGAGAACTGATGTCGAACTTCCCCTGGCTCACCGCGCTGGTGGTGCTGCCGCTGGTCGGGGCAGCCGCGCTGTGGCTGCTTCCCGCCGGTGCCCGCGCCCGCACGCGGACCGTCGCGCTCGGGTTCGCCCTCGCCGAGGTCCTGCTCGTGGTCGCGGCCTTCACGGCCTTCGACACGGCCGACGCGGCGGTCCACCAGCTCGTCGAGACGGCGCCGTGGATCCCCGCCCTCGGGGTGTCGTGGGCGCTGGGCGTCGACGGCGTCGGGCTGGCGCTGATCGCCATGTCGGTCGTCCTCGTGCCGCTCGTCGTGCTGGCGTCCTGGCGCGAGCAGGACTCCACGGACGCGCCCACCGACCGGCTGCGGCACTACCTGGCGCTCGTGCTGCTGCTCGAGGCGTTCATCGTGCTCGTGTTCGCGGCACGCGACGTCTTCCTGTTCTACGTCGTCTTCGAGGCGATGCTCATCCCCGTCTACTTCATGATCGGTGCGTTCGGCGGCGCCCAGCGGCGGTACGCGGCCGTGAAGTTCCTGCTCTACTCGCTCGCCGGCGGGCTGGTCATGCTCGTGGGCGTCATCGCGCTCTACCTGCAGGGACCGGGCGGCCCCGAGGGCTTCCTCATCGAGAACCTCGTGGGCGTGGACCTCGACCCGACGACGGAGAAGTGGATCTTCCTGTCGTTCTTCCTCGCGTTCGCCATCAAGGCGCCGATGTTCCCGGTCCACACGTGGCTGCCCGACGCGGCGCAGCAGGCGCCCGCGGGGACCTCGACCCTGCTGGTCGGCGTGCTCGACAAGGTCGGCACGTTCGGCATGCTGACGCTGTGCCTGCCGCTGTTCCCCGAGGCCTCGCGCTGGGCGGCGCCCGTGATCATCGTGCTCGCCGTCGTCTCGATCCTGTACGGCGCGCTGCTGGCCATCGGGCAGAAGGACATGATGCGCCTGGTCGCGTACACCTCGGTGTCGCACTTCGGCTTCATCGTGCTGGGGATCTTCGCGTTCACGTCGACGTCGATCGCCGGCTCGTCGTTCTACATGGTCAACCACGGGCTCTCGACGGGGGCGCTGTTCCTGCTGGTCGGGTTCCTCGCCGCGCGCCGCGGGTCGCAGCAGATCGTGGACTTCGGGGGCCTGCAGAAGGTCGTTCCCGTGCTGGCCGGCCTGTTCCTCGTCGTCGGTCTCTCGGCGCTGTCGCTGCCCGGGCTGTCGACCTTCGTCAGCGAGTTCCTCGTCATCGTCGGCACCTTCGCGCGGCACCCGGCGGCGGCGATCGTCGCGACGCTCGGCGTCGTGCTCGCCGCCATCTACGTGCTGTGGCTCTACCAGCGGGTCTTCACCGGCCCGGTGCGGCCCGAGCTGGCGGGCATGTCCGACGTCGGGGCGCGCGAGCGGTGGGTGATCGGGCCGCTCGTCGCGCTGATGCTCGTCCTCGGCTTCGTGCCCGGGCCGGCGCTGGACCTGGTCCGGCCGCCCGCCCAGGAGAGCGTCTCGCAGCTCGGCCTCGACGACGTGGCACCCACGACGACCACCGCCGGTACCGAAGGGAGTGACCAGTGAGCGACTTCACCGCGCCCGAGATCGCATGGGGGCCGATGCTGCCCGTGCTGGTCGTGCTGGTGGCCGCCGTCGTCGGCGTGCTCGTCGAGGCGTTCGTGCCCGCCGCACGGCGCCGCGTCGTGCAGCTCGCGCTGACGCTCGCGTCGCTCGCCGGCGCCCTGCTGGCCGTCGCCGCGCTCTGGAGCGACGTCCAGCGCACCGGCGGCACCGACGTGCTGGGCGGCTCGCTCGTCGTCGACGGACCGACCCTCGTGCTGCAGGCCACGATCGCGCTGCTCGCGCTGCTGTCGACCCTGCTCTTCGCCGACCGCGTGGCCGGCGGGGAGGACGCGTTCGCGCCGTCCGCCGCCGCTGTCCCGGGCTCGGACTACGAGGAGATCGCGCGCAGCAAGGGCCTGCGCCAGACCGAGGTGTACCCGCTGCTGCTCTTCGCCACCGGCGGCATGATGGTCTTCCCCGCGACCACCGACCTGCTCATGCTCTTCGTGGCCCTCGAGGTGCTGTCGCTCCCGCTGTACCTCCTGTCCGGCATGGCACGCCGCCGCCGCCTGCTGTCGCAGGAGGCTTCGATGAAGTACTTCCTGCTGGGCGCCTTCGTCTCGGCCGTCATGCTCTTCGGGATCGGGCTGCTGTACGGGTACTCCGGCTCCCTGCGGTACGCCGACATCGCGGCGGCGACGGCCACGCCCAACGGGCTCGAGGGTCTCCTCGTGGTCGGTGCGCTGCTCCTCCTGGCGGGGCTCTTCTTCAAGGTCGGCGCGGTGCCGTTCCACATGTGGACGCCCGACGTCTACCAGGGCGCGCCGACGCCGGTGACGGGCTTCATGGCGGCGTGCACCAAGGTCGCCGCGTTCGGTGCGCTGCTGCGCGTCGTCTACGGCATGCTCCCCGGCATGGCGTGGGACCTCGAGGTCGTCCTGTGGGTCGTCGCGATCCTCACCATGGTGGTCGGCACGGTGGCCGCGCTGGTGCAGACGGACGTGAAGCGCCTGCTCGCGTACTCGTCGATCGCGCACGCAGGCTTCGTCCTGACCGGTGTCGTCGCCCTGGAGGACTCGGGCATCACGGCCGTGCTGTTCTACCTGCTCGCGTACGGTGCGGCCACGGTCGGCGCGTTCGGCCTGGTCTCGCTCGTCCGGGAGCGGGGGACCGGCGACGACGACGCGCCGGCGGTGCTCGGTGAGGCCACGCGCCTGTCGCAGTGGGCGGGCCTGGGACGTACCCACCCGGTCGTGGCGGTGACGTTCACGCTGTTCCTGCTGTCGTTCGCGGGCATCCCGCTCACCGCGGGCTTCGTCGGCAAGTTCGCGGTGTTCTCCGCCGCCGTCGAGGGCGGCGCCTGGCAGCTCGCGCTGATCGGTGTGCTGGCCTCGGCCGCCGCGGCCTTCTTCTACGTCCGGATCATCGTGCTCATGTTCTTCACGGAGAGCGACGACGCGCCTGGCACGGTCCGCGGCGAGGTGTCCTCGCTCACACCGGACGACTCCGTGGCGTCGACGGGCGCGACCGGTGAGATGGTCGGGGCACGCGCTGCTGTCGGAACGGTCGAGGCCGAGCGCACGACGCGTGCGACGGTCGTCGGGGGTGAGGGGCTGACCGTGGTCGCCGTCACCGTGTGCGCCCTGCTCACCGTCGTGCTCGGAGTCGCGCCGTCGCCGGTGCTCGACGCGATCGCGTCGGTGGCGGTCCTGCTGCCGTGACCCGACGCGGGCGGGGTCCCGCCACCGGACCGGGAGCCATCGGACATCACAGGTCCCCGGTGCCGCCGTGCGGGTGCCGGGCGGATAGGTTCATGCTGTGACGACCGCTCTCGCCCTTCCCCTGCACGACGCCGCGCTCGCCGAGCGCCTCACGGGGCGCCTCAGGCTCGTCGAGGAGCTCTTGCGTGACGCCGTGACGCACGCCGACCCGATCGCCCACGACGCGTCGCGTCACCTCGTCGACGCGGGGGGCAAGCGGCTGCGCCCGCTGCTCACGCTGCTGACGGCCGAGCTGGGCGACGGCGAGCGCCGCGAGGTCGTCGACGCGGCGGCCGTCGTCGAGCTGACCCACCTCGCGACGCTGTACCACGACGACGTCATGGACTCCGCACCCCTGCGCCGTGGGGCGCCGTCGGCGCACGAGGTCTGGGGCAACTCCGTCGCCATCCTCACGGGCGACCTGCTGTTCGCCCGGGCGTCGTCGATCGTCTCGGGTCTCGGCCCGGAGGCGGTGCGGATCCAGGCGCAGACGTTCGAGCGGTTGTGCCTCGGGCAGCTCCACGAGACCGTCGGCCCCCGGCCGGACGAGGACCCCGTCGCCCACTACCTGCAGGTGCTCTCGGACAAGACGGCGTCCCTCATCGCGACGTCCGCACGGTTCGGGGCCATGTTCGCCGGTTGCGGACCGGACGTGGTGCGCACGGTCACGCAGTTCGGCGAGACCGTCGGTGTGGCGTTCCAGCTCGCGGACGACGTCATCGACCTCACGTCGGACGGCACGGTCACGGGCAAGACCCCCGGGACCGACCTGCGCGAGCGCGTGCCCACGATGCCGGCGCTGCTCCTGCGGGAGCGCGCCGCCGTCGCGCCGGCCGGCTCGGCGGACCGGGACGTCCTGGCGCTGCTCGACGCCGACCTCAGCGACGACGCGGACCTCGCGGAGGCGGTCGCGGCGCTGCGCGAGCACGAGGTCGTCGCCGTCACGCGTCGTCGGGCCGTCGAGCTGGCACGTCAGGCCGTCACCGAGCTGGGACCGCTGCCCGCAGGGCCCGCGAAGGACGCGATGATCGCGTTCGCCGACGCGCTGGTCGACCGGGCGTCGTGATGCGGTCGCGATGACGGTCGGGGGCGTGAGGCTGCGGTCCGGCGTCGCCACCGACCAGGCGGCGCGCGAGACCAACGAGGACACGGCGTGGGCCGCGGACGGCCTGTTCCTCGTCGCCGACGGCATGGGCGGTCACGAGGCCGGCGAGGTCGCCTCCCGCCTCGCGGTGGACGTCGTGCGGGAGCTCGCGGGCTCCACCCCGACGATGGACGACGTGACACGCGTCGTGCGCGACGCCCACCGCAGGGTCCGGGAGCTCCCGGCCGAGGGGGAGAGGCGCCCCGGGACGACGCTCACCGGTGTCGTCGTGACCGAGCACGCCGGCGTCCCGTGCTGGCTCGTGCTCAACGTCGGCGACTCGCGCACGTACCGCATGGTCGGGGGCATGCTCGAGCAGCTCACGCGGGACCACTCCGAGGTGGCCGAGCTCGTCGAGCAGGGGCTCGTGGCGGTCGAGGACGCCGCGCGGCACCCCCGCCGGCACGTCGTGACGCGCGTGCTGGGCGGCGGCGCGTCGCGCGTCGACCCCGACCTGCGGATGTTCCCCGTGAGCCACGGTGACCGCATGGTGGTGTGCTCCGACGGCCTGACCGAGGCGCTGTCCGACGCGCGGGTCCAGGCCGTGCTGCGCACCGAGCGGCACCCGCGCGCGGCGGCGGAGCGCCTGGTGCGCGAGGCGCTCGCCGCGGACGCCCAGGACAACGTCACGGTCGTCGTCGTGGACGCGGTCACCGTCACCCGGGAGCCAGGCGCGTCGGGCGCCGCCGACATGGCACGATGACCGCGCACCCGACACCGGAGGACCGCCCGTGAGCACCCGCGCCTCGGCTCCGCGCTGCGCATCCTGCGGCATGCCGCTCGCCCCCGACGCCGAGTCCTGCGCGGTCTGCGGGGCCCGGGTCCCGCTGATCGCACGCCCTGCTGCGGACGACGACGACGCGA
Organism: Cellulomonas sp.; assembly: GCF_015234515.1. Lineage (GTDB taxonomy): Bacteria > Actinomycetota > Actinomycetes > Actinomycetales > Cellulomonadaceae > Cellulomonas. The sequence goes on along the minus strand of NZ_JADGMY010000006.1, from coordinate 36,873 downwards.
CCGTCGCCGACACGCCACCGGCCGGCGACCCGGGCGCGCGGTGGGCGTCCGGGGGCGCTGCGGTGCCGCGTGCGCAGGTCGTCGAGCCGACGGTCCCGACCGGGAGCGGCACCGGGAGCGGCACCGTGAGCCGGTCGCGACCGCCCCTGTCCCACCGGGCTCCCGGCCCGACGGCCGGATCCACCGAGCGCCCGGCCCCCGTGCCGGCCGCGTCCTTCGACGCGGCCGCGGCAGCGCGCGACGTGCGGGGGTCCGCGCGGGCCACGCGGTCGGGGGGGTCCCGCGTGGCGGACGTCCCGCCGTCCGTCGGCACGCGCGTCCTGGCGTACGCGATCGACCTGGTCGCGGCGGCTGCGGCGGCAGGCGTGGGCCTCCTCGTCGCCGGGTCCGACGGCGGCCTGCCGGTGCTGCCGGGTCTGCTGGCCCTCCTCGTGGCGGTCGCGCAGATCGTCGCCGAGGGTGTCGGCGGGGCGACGCTCGGGGCGCGTCTGCTGGGACTGCGCACCGTCGACGACCGCACGGGTAGGCCCCCCGGCGTGGGCCGCGCGTTCGTGCGGCAGCTGGTGGTGGGCGTGGGGACGCTGGCGTGCCTCGTCGGCAACTGGGCGGTCGCCGCCTCCGCCGCGTGGGACTCCGGTCCGCGGCGCCGGGGCTGGCACGACAAGGCCTCGGGGACGACGGTCGTGCACGCGTCGGCGCAGCCGCCCGAGTCCCGTCGGCCCGCAGGTGCTGCCACGTCCGGGGAGCAGCGGCCGCAGGGCGCGGCGCGACCGTGGACGCCGTCGGTGCCACCGGGCGCTCCCGCGCCGGAGGCCCCGGCCCCCGCGGCAGCCGTGGTCGACGACTTCCTCCTGGCTCCTGCGCCGCCGACGTCGTCGGTCGCGCCGGCGCCCGCGCCTGCCGCGCCGCCGCCTGCCCCCGACCTGCTCCCCGCAGCGCCCGCCGGGTCCGCCCCGCTGCCCGCTGCGGAGCAGGCCGAGTCGGACCTGCTGCCCCCGCCGCCCCAGGCGCGCCGGCAGACCGACGGTGTGCGCCCCGGGCCCGCCCCGGCCGCGGCGCACCCGCTCGACGACGACCTCGCCGAGCTCGAGCACACGCGTGTGCGCGACCCCGAGTCGCTGCGGCGTCGGACGGGCACGCTGGCGCTGCACTTCGACACCGGTGAGCGGGTGCGCGTCGTCGGACGGGGCCTGGTGGGGCGTGGCCCTCGCGCCGAGGACGGCGAGGACATCCTGCACGTGATCGTGCTGAACGACGCCGCGCGGTCCCTGTCCCGGGTGCACGCCGAGTTCGGGCCGCAGGGGGCCACGGCGGAGGAGGACTCGGCGATCTGGGTCGCGGACCGCGGGTCCACGAACGGCACGGTCGTCATCGACCCCGCGGGCACGGCGCGCGTGCTGCCGGCGGGGACCCGCGCCCTGGTCGGCGCCGGGTGGACGGTGCGTCTGGGCGACCGCGAGGCGCGCGTCGAGTCGGACTGACGACGCCGCGTGACGCCGTCCGCCGTCAGGGCGCGGGGCGGGCCGCGGCGTCCGGCGACGGGCGCCGGGAGTGGCGCAGCCCGTCGACCGTGAGGATGACGAGGGCGACCCACACGAGCCCGAAGCCCCACCAGCGGGCGGGGGGCATCTGCTCGCCGGCCACCAGGACGCCGATCGCGAGCTGCAGCACGGGCGCGAGGTACTGCAGCAGCCCCACGGTCGTCAGGGGGAGCCGGCGCGCCGCGGAGTTGAAGAGCAGCAGCGGGACGGCGGTGAGCACGCCCGTGCCGACGAGGGCCAGGCCGTGCAGGTCGAGCGCGAACGTGCCGCTGCCGGTCGCGTGGAGCCACCCGAGGTAGACCACGGCGACGGGCGCGAGGACGGCGGTCTCGGCCGCCAGCCCGGGCAGTGCCCCGACCCGCGGCCCGACGCGGCTCTTGATGAGCCCGTAGGCGCCGAAGCTGCAGGCCAGGACCAGGGCGATCCAGGGCAGCCGCCCGTACCCGACCGCGAGGACGACGACAGCAGCGGCGCCGCAGCCGACCGCGACCCACTGGACGCCGCGCAGCCTCTCCTTGAGGACGAGCACCGCCAGCGCGATGGTGACGAGCGGGTTGATGAAGTAGCCCAGCGCCGCGTCGACCACGTGCCCCGTGGTGACGCCGTGGACGAACACGAGCCAGTTGACGGCGAGGAACGTGGCGGCGACCGTGAGGCGCAGCAGCAGCCCGCGGTCACGCAGGATCGTGACGAAGGCGCTCCAGGTGCCGGTGACCTGCAGCAGGACGAGGCAGAACAGCAGGGACCACACGACGCGGTGGGCGATGATCTCGACCGGGTCGGACGGCGTCAGCAGGGGGAAGTACAGGGGGAGCGCGCCCCACAGCGCGTAGGCGGCGACGCCCGCGGCGAGGCCGCCGCGACGGCCGGGTGCAGGTACGTCCACCCGCCGACTGTAGGCGTGCCGACGGCGTGTCCCACATCGCGGACTGTCCGTATCGTGGAGTGGACGTCGAGCGGGTGCGTGCCCGCGTCCTAGACTTGTCGCGCACTGCTCTCGCAGCGATGGCGGGGCGCGGACGCGAGGCGCGACGTCACCTCCGTCAGGACGCCCCGTCGTGCGAGGGCTCCCCACAGCGGAAGGCAACCAGGTCCCGTGAGCACCCCGACCCTGCGCGTCGCGATCGTCGGCGCCGGTCCGGCCGGCATCTACGCGGCCGACATCCTGTCGAAGACCGACCTCGACGTGAGCATCGACCTGTTCGAGCGGCTCCCGGCGCCGTTCGGCCTCGTGCGTTACGGCGTGGCCCCGGACCATCCGCGCATCAAGCAGATCATCGTCGCGCTGCACAAGGTCCTCGAGCGGGGCGACATCCGTCTGCTCGCGAACGTCGACTACGGCACCGACCTCAAGCTCGACGACCTGCGCACGTTCTACGACGCCGTGATCTTCTCGACCGGCTCGATCCGGGACGCGGCGCTGCCGATCCCCGGCATCGACCTCGAGGGCTCCTACGGTGCCGCGGACTTCGTGTCCTGGTACGACGGCCACCCCGACGTGCCGCGCACCTGGCCGCTGGAGGCGACGCAGGTCGCGGTGCTCGGCGCGGGCAACGTGGCGCTCGACGTGGCTCGCATCCTGGCCAAGCACGCCGACGACCTGCTGCCGACGGAGGTCCCGCAGAACGTCTACGACATCCTCAAGACCAACCCCGTCACCGACGTGCACGTCTTCGCGCGCCGCGGGCCCGCCCAGGCCAAGTTCTCGCCGCTCGAGCTGCGCGAGCTGGGCCATGTCCCCGACGTGGACGTGATCGTCTACCCCGAGGACTTCGAGTTCGACGAGGGCTCGATGGCCGCGATCCACTCGAGCAACCAGACCAAGCAGGTCGTCAAGACCCTGACGGACTGGACCCTCAAGGAGCCGGAGGACCTGACGGCCTCGCGCCGCATCCACCTGCACTTCCTGCACAAGCCCGTCGAGGTCCTCGGTGAGGACGGCCACGTCGTCGGCCTGCGCACCGAGCGCACGGCGCTCAACGGCGACGGCAACGTGACCGGCACCGGGCAGTTCCACGACTGGCCGGTCCAGGCGGTCTACCGGGCGGTCGGCTACTTCGGCTCGCCCCTGGTCGACATCCCGTTCGACGACGTCGCGGGTGTCATCCCCAACCGCGAGGGGCGCGTCCTGGACGTGGACGGCGACCACCTGGCGGGCGTGTACGCCACCGGGTGGATCAAGCGGGGCCCCGTCGGTCTCATCGGTCACACCAAGTCCGACGCGTCGGAGACGATCCGGCACCTCGGTGAGGACGTCGCGGCTGCGGGCGAGGCCTTCTACACCGCGACGGAGCGTGACCCGCAGGCCGTGCTCGACTTCCTCGCGCAGCGCGGCGCGGACACGATCGAGTGGTCCGGCTGGGAGCTGCTCGACGCGTACGAGCGCTCCCTCGGCGAGCCCCAGGGGCGTGAGCGCGTCAAGGTCGTGCCACGCGAGCACATGGTCGCGGTCGCCCTCGGACGCGAGGTCCCGCAGGACTGAGCGCGCCGCAGCAGGGCTGAACGCTCGCACGCGGGCCCCCGGACGGTCGCACCGTCCGGGGGCCCGTCTGGTGCGCCGTGACGGCCTCGTGCCCGCTCCTGGGCGGCCTGCGGGAACGTCGTCACCACGCCGGGCGTTGACGTGGTACGGACGCCGCGAGCGGCGCCGGACGGGGGAGACGAGGACGAAGATGCAGCACAGGCACTACAACGGCCTGAAGACGGCGGCGCTGTTCGGCGTGATGTGGGCGGTCCTGCTCGGCATCGGCTGGCTCGTCGGGGGCCCGCGGTACCTGTGGGTGTTCACCGCGCTGGGCCTGGTGATGACGGCCTACAGCTACTGGAACTCCGACAAGATCGCGATCCGGGCGATGCGTGCCCGGCCCGTGAGCGAGATCGAGCAGCCCGCGATGTACCGCATCGTGCGCGAGCTCTCGACGGCCGCTCGCCAGCCCATGCCCCGGCTGTACGTGTCGCCCACGATGGCGCCCAACGCCTTCGCGACGGGCCGCAACCCGCAGAACGCGGCGGTGTGCTGCACGGAGGGCATCCTGGGGATCCTCGACGAGCGTGAGCTGCGCGGCGTGCTGGGCCACGAGCTCATGCACGTCTACAACCGCGACATCCTCACGTCGTCGGTCGCGGCGGCGGTCGCCGGCGTGATCACGTCCCTCGCGCAGTTCGCGCTGTTCTTCGGCGGTGGTGACCGCCGTGAGGGTGGCAACCCGATCGCCGCCCTGCTCATGGTCGTCCTCGCACCCGTGGCGGCGACGACCATCCAGCTCGCGATCTCGCGCACGCGCGAGTTCGACGCCGACGAGGACGGCGCCCGCCTCACCGGCGACCCGCTCGCCCTGGCGTCGGCGCTGCGCAAGCTCGAGGCGGGCACCCGCGCGCGCCCGCTGCCGCAGGACCGCGAGCTGGTCGACGTGTCGCACCTCATGATCGCGAACCCGTTCCGCGGTGCCGGTCTTGCTCGTCTGTTCTCGACGCACCCGCCGATGCCCGAGCGGGTCGCCCGGCTCGAGGCGATGGCGGGCGGCGGGGTGACGCGCTGGTGACGGCCTCGGGTGCCGCCCGGCACCGCGGGGGCACGCGAGCGTGCCCCCGGGAGCCGTCTACCGGTAGTTGACGAACTGCAGGGCCGCGTCGACGTCCGACCCCTTGAGCAGCGCGATGACGGTCTGCAGGTCGTCCCGGCTCTTGGCGGTCACGCGCAGCTCGTCGCCCTGGATCTGCGTCTTGACGCCCTTGGGGCCCTCCTCGCGCACGATCTTGGCCAGCTTCTTGGCGATCTCGGTGCTCAGGCCCTCCTTGAGGGTCCCTGCCAGCCGGTACTCCTTGCCGGACGGCTGCGGCTCGTTCTCGCCGGTGTCCAGCGCCTTGAGGGAGATGCCGCGCTTGATGAGCTTGGTCTGGAAGACGTCCAGCACCGCGAGCACGCGCTCGGGGGAGTTCGCGACCATCAGGATGTTCTCGCCGCTCCAGGAGATGGACGCGCCCACACCCTTGAAGTCGTAGCGCTGCGTGATCTCCTTCGCGGCCTGGTTCAGCGCGTTGTCGACCTCCTGGCGGTCGACCTTGCTGACGACGTCGAACGACGACTCGCTTGCCATGCTGCTCCCTCCCTGCACCCGTCGGGGTGCGTCTGCGGTCCGGTGGACGAGGTGCCGTGCGACGATCGCGCCGCGCGGCGCGGGCCGTGGTCACGGACCGCTGCGCGGCGATGTGCACGAGCCCCCTCCCGGAGTTGCTATCCTTCCATCCGCACGCCGTTCGCGCGGACGCGCCGGAACCGTCGTACGAGCACTCGTACGCAGGAACCGACGCCGACGACGCGGCCGCGCGTCCCTTGGCGGGTTACCCGAGTGGCCAAAGGGGGCTGACTGTAAATCAGCTGGCAACGCCTACGGGGGTTCGAATCCCTCACCCGCCACGTACCGAAGGGGGCGTCCTCATGGAGGACGCCCCCTTCGTCGTCCCACCCGGACGACCGGCCGGCACCCGGTCCGCCGTGCGAGGCGTCGGGCGCCGCCGCGGTGTCGCGGTGGTCGGCCTGGTGGTGTCAGCAGGTCCAGGTGCCCGTGGTGACCGAGACGGTGGCGCCCTCGTCGCGGGTGTCGAAGACGCCGGCGTCCTCGGCGGACGCGAACGCGACGCCGACGCCCACGGGCTCGGCTAACCCGGTGAGCGCGGACAGGTCCTCCTGGGCGCCGGACTGGCAGCCGGGCGCCCACGGCTCGACCTCGTAGCCCTGGTCCGCGAGGCGCTCGACCTCGGTGGCCAGCGCGGGGTCGTCGCCGTTCTCGGCCAGCGCGGTCCAGACGACGAAGAACTCGCCCTCGGCGTCGGCCGGCGTGATCGCGGTCGGCCAGTCGGCGGTGGAGGGGTCGACGCCCTCGTCACCGCCGCCGCAGGCGGCGACGGTGAGCAGTGCGGCGACGGTCAGTGCGGTGGCGGCCAGGCGGCCGGGACGGTGACGGGGGGTGCGCATGCGCCGGATCGTGGCACGCGACGCGGGGTGCCGCGACGAACTGAAACGCTTCGGCCGCCACTCGTCCCACCTGCTCCGGCGGCTCCGGGAGGGCGTCGCGCGGGCCTCGGCGGAGACGATTTCACGGGGACCCCACAGCCCGTGTACTCTGGTCCGCGCTGCCCCGATAGCTCAGTCGGCAGAGCGTCTCCATGGTAAGGAGAAGGTCAAGGGTTCGATTCCCTTTCGGGGCTCTGTGGTGTGTTCGAGGGCGGTGCCGTGTTCGCACGGCACCGGCCACGTCCGCATCGACATGGCGGGGTAGCTCAGGTGGTTAGAGCACACGGCTCATAATCGTGGTGTCGCGGGTTCGAGTCCCGCTCCCGCTACCACGTCCGGCGAACATCCGTCCCAGCAGCGCGCGTCGGCCGGCGCGCGCCAGGAGAAGAAACGCAGCCCCCGCGGGGCGCGAGAGGTGACATAGACATGGCCAGCAAGAGCGCGGACGTCCGCCCCAAGATCACTCTCGCCTGCACGGAGTGCAAGGAGCGGAACTACATCACCAAGAAGAACCGTCGGAACACCCCCGACCGGCTCGAGATGAAGAAGTTCTGCCCGCGTGACAACAAGCACACGGTGCACCGCGAGACCCGCTGACGCGGTTCGCGAACACGACTGACCTGCTGACGTGCCGGTCGACACCACATTCGCCGGGCGGGCCTACCCGCCCGGCGACGTGTATGTGGTCGCACGCGAGAAGCTGCGCGAGTTCGCCGAGGCCACGGGTGCCACGCACCCCGCCCACACGGACCCCGACGCAGCCCGGGACCTCGGGTACCCGGACGTCGTCGCGCCGCCCACGTTCGCCGTGGTGATCGCCCAGCGGACCGAGGCGCAGTACGTCGAGGACCCCGCCGCGGGCGTCGACTTCAGCCGCGTCGTGCACGCCGACGAGCGCTTCACGCACCACCGGCCCATCTGCGCCGGTGACCGGCTGCGGACCGCGCTGCACGTCGACGCCGTCACGCAGCGCGCCGGGCTGTCGATGATCACCACGCGGTGCGAGATCGCCGACGAGGACGGGGCGCCCGTCGCCACGGTCGTCTCGACGCTCGCCGTGCGGTCCGAGGACGACGCGTGAGCCGCGACGCCCGCCCCGCGGTCGCCGACCTCGCAGTCGGTCAGGAGGTGGCCCGCCGCACGCTCACGGTCGACCGCGCGCGGCTCGTGCGGTACGCCGGTGCGTCGGGCGACTTCAACCCGATCCACTGGAACGAGCGGGTCGCCACGTCGGTCGGTCTGCCGGGCGTGATCGCGCACGGCATGTGGACCATGGGCGCCGCCGTCACCGTGGTGGTCGACTGGGTCGGCGACCCCGGCGCGGTCGTCGACTACCAGACGCGGTTCACGCGTCCCGTGCCCGTGCCCGACCCGGGGGAGGCGTCCGTCGAGGTCGTCGCCACGGTCGGTGCGCTCGACGTCGACGCGGGGACGGCGCGGATCGACCTCACGGTGACGGTCGACGGTGTGCGGGTCCTCGGCAAGGCCCAGGCGGTCGTCCGGCTGGTCTGACCTGGCCGCGGTCCTCCGCGGGCGGCGCCGTCGTCGTGTCGCGCCGTCGTGGTGTCAGGCGCGTTGCGGTACGGGCCCGGTCGTCGTCCCGGTGCGCAGCTTCACGGGCAGCACGCGCGGCTCGGGCGTGCGGCCGGCGAGCAGCTCGGCCACGGCCTCGCCGATGGCGGCCCCCTTCTCCGCGAGCGGCTGCGACACGCTCGTCAGGACGTCGGGTGCGAGCCACGGCAGGTCCAGACCGTCGAACCCGGCGACGGAGACGTCCTGCGGCACCCGCAGCCCGAGCTCCCGGGCGGCCAGCACCACGCCCGAGGCCAGCAGGTCCGACTGGCACACGATCGCGGTCGGGCGGTCGGCTGCCGACAGCAGCGCGCGGCCGGCCGCCGCGCCGTTCTCGACGAGCGACGCGGGCGTCTCGTAGACGACGGTCGGGGTGACGCCCGCGTCGGTGACCCCGGTGAGCCGGCGCCGGGTGATCTCCCAGGAGATCCGGGCCAGGCGGGCCTGGCCGGCGGGGCCCTCGGAGCGCTCGCGGTCGAACGGCAGGGTCACGGTCGCGATGCGCGTGTGACCGAGGGCGAGCAGGTGCCGCGTGAGCTCGACCATCCCGCCGTGGTCGTCGATCCCGATGGCGGCCACGTCGGGCTGGGGCGTGCCCTCGACGAGGACCGTCGGGGTGCCGCGCCGTCGGAGCATCTCCAGGACCGGGTCGTCGGTGGTGCCGCCCCACATCTGCACGGCGACGTCCATCGCGGCGGACTCCAGCAGCGGGTCGACCGCGGGCTGCGACGGGTCGTCCGGGCCGGGGATGAGGAGCACGCCGAGGCCGAGCGGCCCGAGCGTGGAGGTGAGGCCGTCGAGCACCTGGACGGCGACGGGGTCGCGGAACGCGCGGCGCAGCGCGTCGCCCATGATGACGCCGACGATGCCGGAACGCCCGCGGCGCAGCTGGCGTCCGAGGGGGTTGGGACCGGCGTACCCGAGCGCCCGGGCCGCGTCCAGGACCCGCGCGCGGGTGGCGTCGGCGATGGGTCCGGAGCCGGAGAAGGCCAGGGAGGCGGTCGAGACCGACACGCCGGCGCTCGCGGCGACGTCGGCCAGGGTGGTGCGCTGCGCGGACAGGGCGGACCTCCGGGGCCGGCGAGGCAGGTGAGGGCTGACGTTTGACGTCGCGGTCAGCGTACCCGCAGTATGGATGAGGCCCCTCGAATCGATTCGAGAAGCGCGTGGACAGCCTATGGCGCGCCGTAGGCCGAATCTCGGTTCCCCCTTGACCCGGAGCTCTGCTGTGACCACCCCCGACCCGTCCGTGGTCGCCCGTGCCCGCCACCTGCTCGTCGGTCTCTTCGCCCTGGCGGGCGTGGCCTTCGCGAGCTGGTTGGCGCGCATCCCGACGGTCCGCGACCTCCTGGACCTGAGCACGGCCGACCTGGGCCTGCTCCTCCTCGTCGGCTCGGTCGGCTCGCTCCTGACCGTCATGTCCTCCGGCGTCGTGCTCCAGCGGCTCGGCAGCCGTCGCGTCCTGCTCGTCTCCACGTTCGTCCTCGCGACCGCCTTCGTGCTGCTCGGTGTCGGTCCGACCGTCGGGTCGCGCGTCCTGCTCGCCGCGGGCATGTTCCTCAACGGCGTCGCCGTCGCGCTGGGCAACATCGCGATCAACGTCGAGTCGGGGCGGGTCGAACGTGCGCTGGGGCGGACGGTGATCCCGCAGTTCCACGCGGCGTTCTCCATCGGTGCGGTCGTCGGGTCCGGCGCCGGCGCGCTGGCGTCCGCCGGTGGCGTGCCCGTGGTCGTGCAGCTCCCCCTCACCGCGGCGGTGATCGTCGTGTGGCGGCTCGCGTCGCTGCCCGGCGTGGTGCTGCCCATGTCCGCCGTCGAGGCGGGGGAGCGGCCCGTCGCCCCCGCCCGCGCGGCGCCGGCCGCCGCGGACTCGCGCACGCGACGGGGCGCGCGACGTCTCGCCACCGCGCTCGACGCGTGGCGCGAGCCGCGCACGCTGCTCGTCGGGGTCGTGGTCCTCTCTGCCGCGTTCTCCGAGGGCGCGGCCAACAACTGGCTCTCGCTCGCCGTGGTCGACGGCTTCGCGCGGTCCGAGTCGGTCGGCGGTGCGGTGCTGGGGCTGTTCGTGACGTCGATGACGGTCGTGCGTCTGCTCGGGACCCGGCTCATCGACCGGTTCGGGCGCGTCGCGGTCCTGCGGGCGTCCGGCGCGTCGTCGATCGTCGGCCTGCTGCTGTTCGGGTTCGCCCCGGGCTTCGTCCTCGCGTGCGCCGGCGTCGTCCTGTGGGGCGTGGGCGCCGCGCTCGCGGTGCCCATCGGCATCGCCGCGGCGTCCGACGACCCCGTGCGTGCCGCCGGGCGCGTCGCGGTGGTCTCCGCCTTCGCTTCCGTGGCGTCGCTCGTCGCTCCGCCCGTGCTCGGCCTGGCCGCGGAGTCCGTCGGCGCGCGCCACGCCCTCGTGCTGATCGTCGCCGCGATGGTCGCGAGCCTCGTCGTGGCACCGGCGGTGACCCGCGAGCGGCTCGACGTGCCCGGGCCCGCTGCCGCGCCCGTTCCCCCGGTCGGCACGCAGGCCTCCGGAGCCGACGCGATCCACGCGGTCGACCTCGAGGAGCTCGCCCACGCCCGTCACCACCACGGCCGGTTCGGGCGGGCCCGGAGGCGGCACGGACGGACGGATCGACCCGTCGCACGCGGTGGTGCACGATGAGCGGAGTGACCGACGTCCGGCGCGCGCCCGGTCCGCGTGACGTCCGGCTCGCCTCTGCGGCGGTCTTCACCGTCTTCCTGCTGTCCGGCGTGAACTTCGCCTCCTGGGCTGCCCGGCTCCCGGCCGTGCGCGACGCGCTGGGGCTGACGCCCGAGCGCATGGGTGTGCTGCTGCTCATCGGGGCGCTCGGCTCGCTGGTGTCGCTGCCCCTGTCCGGCCTCGTGGTCGAGCGCTGGGGCGCGCGTCGCACGGTGCTCGCCTTCGCGGTCGCGAACGCGTCCGGCCTCGCGCTCGCGTCGCTGGGCGTGGCCCTCGGGCACGTCGTCCTGGTCGGTGCCGGGCTCGTCCTCGCGGGCATCGGGGCGGGCGTGTGGGACGCCGCGATGAACATCGAGGGTGCGGTCGTCGAGCAGCGGCTCGGGCGCACCGTCATGCCGCGCTACCACGCGGGCTTCTCCGTCGGGACGATGGCAGCTGCCGGCGTCGCCGCGGGTGCGGCGGCGCTGCACGTGCCGGTCCAGGTGCACCTGCCCGTCGTCCTGGGGCTCTCGACGGTCGTCGTCGCGGTGGCGGTGCGCGCGTTCGTCGACGGACCCGACCGGCACGGGGGCGACACGGACCGGGACGTGCAGCGCGGCGGCGCGCCCGGCGGTGCCCGGGGCGCGCTCGGGGCGTGGCTCGAGCCGCGGACGCTGCTCATCGGCCTGGTGGCGCTCGCCGCGGCGCTCACCGAGGGCGCGGCGAACGACTGGGTGAGCCTCGCGGTCGTCGACGGCTTCGGCACCGCGCACGCGACGGGCGCGGTCGCCTTCGGGCTCTTCGTCACGGCGATGACCGCGATGCGGATGTTCGGCACGGCGCTGCTCGACCGCTTCGGGCGTGTCGCCGTGCTGCGGCTGTGCGCCGGCCTGGCAGGTGCCGGCCTGCTCGTCTTCGGCCTGGCCGACCAGCTGTGGCTCGCGCTCGTCGGTGTGGTCGTGTGGGGCGCGGGTGCGGCGCTCGGCTTCCCCGTCGGCATGAGCGCGGCGGCCGACGACCCGCTGCGCGCCGCGCAGCGCGTGGCGGTCGTCTCGACGGTCGGGTACGCCGCGTTCCTCGCGGGTCCCCCGCTGCTCGGGCTGCTCGCGGAGCACGTCGGCTACCGGCACGCGCTCCTGGCGATCCTCGCGCCCGTGGCCCTCGGTCTGCTGGTCACCGGCGCCGCGCGGCCGCTGCTGCGCACGGGTGCGCCGGTCGACGCCGACGCCGTGGAGCACCCGGCGCCGCCCGCGGTCTAGCCTGGCCGGGTGGAGCCCGACACCTGCGCACTGACCGGCCCGGCCCCCGCGTCGGCGTACCCGCCCGTCCCGACGCACGCCGGCACCCCCGCGCTCGCGGACCTCACGACCCTGCGCGTCGGCGGACCCGTCGGGCGCTACCTCGAGACGACGTCCGAGGCCGAGCTGGTCGCCGCGGTGCGTGCGGCCGACGAGGCCGGCGAGCCGCTGCTCGTGCTCGGCGGCGGCTCCAACGTGCTGGCCTCGGACGACGGGTTCCCCGGGGTCGTCGTGCGCGACGTGCGCGGCGGCGTGGAGGTGCCCGACGCGTCCGCGTGCGGGGGCGTCACGCTCACGGTGCCCGCGGGGACCGTGTGGGACGACGTGGTCGCGTACGCGGTCGCCAACGAGCTCGTGGGGGTCGAGGCGCTGTCAGGCATCCCCGGGTCGACGGGCGCGACGCCGGTCCAGAACGTCGGTGCGTACGGCCAGGAGGTCGCGCAGACCGTCGCGCAGGTGCGCGTGTGGGACCGCGGACGCGGCCGGGTCCGCACGCTGCCGTTCGTGTCCCTGGGGTTCGGGTACCGGACGTCGGTGCTCAAGCGGTCGTTGCGACCGGACGCGACCGACCCGGCCGCGCCGTGGGGCCCGACGCCCCGGTACGTCGTGCTCGACGTGACGTTCCAGGTCAAGGAGGGCTCGCTGTCGGCGCCCGTGGCCTACCCCGAGCTCGCCCGCGCGCTCGACGTGGCCGTGGGGGAGCGCGCACCGCTCGCGGACGTGCGCGCTGCGGTGCTCGCGCTGCGGGCACGCAAGGGCATGGTGCTCGACGGGGCCGACCACGACACGTGGAGCGCCGGGTCGTTCTTCACCAATCCCGTCGTCGCGGCGGCGGACGCCGGTGGGCTGCCCGCCGACGCCCCCCGCTGGCCGATGCCCGACGGGTCCGTGAAGACGAGCGCCGCGTGGCTGATCGAGCGTGCGGGCTTCGGCCGCGGGCACGGCGCACCCGGGCCGGCGACCCTCTCGACCAAGCACACGCTCGCGCTGACCAACCGCGGTGACGCGCGCGCCGCCGACCTGCTCGCGCTGGCCCGCGAGGTCCGCGACGGTGTGCGCGACCGGTTCGGCGTCGTCCTTGAGCCCGAGCCCGTCCTGGTCGGCGTCACCCTCTGAGGCGCCGGCGCGGGGCGCCGGTCCGCCCCGCGCGCGGGAACCTAGACCTTTCCCCCCGATCGGGACAACCACCGCAGGGCGGGCACGGGAGTCCGCCCTGCGGCCGACGTCCCGCGCACCTCGCGGCAGCCAGTGTGGTGGGTGCGCCGACGGCCGGGTCGCAGGGGCACCGGCGGGCGCGATCCAGGGGGATCACCATGACGAAAGCACAGTTCCGCCGTGCGCTCGCCGTGACGACCGTCGCGGCCTGTCTGGCCACGACCGTCACGGCGTTCACGGCCACGGGCGCGAGCGCCCACGGCAAGCCGGGCGCCGGCCACGACCGCACGAGCCGCGCGGAGGCGGCCCGCGTCGACCGGGTGCCGACACCCGAGCCGGGGTGGTACGACTGCTCGTCCATCTTCATGCCGGGCAGCGAGTGCGGCACCGTCGAGCTCCCGCTCGACTACGACCAGCCGCGCAAGGGCATCACCGAGGTAGCGCTGCTGCGGGTCCGGGCCACGGACCCCGCGCAGCGGATCGGTTCGCTCTTCGTCAACCCGGGCGGGCCGGGCGGCTCGGGCGTCGACATGGCGGCCTTCGCGCCGTACTTCCTGTCGCCCGAGGTGCTGGCGAAGTTCGACGTCGTCGGCCTGGACCCGCGCGGCACCAACTACTCGTCGAACGTGCGGTGCTTCCGCAACGCCGGCGAGCAGGACGCCGCGCTGTCCGGCATGGCCGTGCCGTTCCCGCAGGGCGAGGAGCAGACGGCGGCGTACGTCGGCTCGGCCTGGAAGCTCGGCAAGGCGTGCTCGACGACGGGTGCGCCGCTCAGCGCGTCGATGTCGACCGCGCAGGTCGCGCGTGACATGGACGTCGTACGGCGGGCCGTCGGCGACGAGAAGCTGACGTTCCTGGGCTTCTCGTACGGCAGCTACCTCGGCCAGGTGTACGCCAACATGTTCCCCGACCGCGTGCGTGCCGTCACCATCGACGGGGTCCTCGACCCGCTCGCGTGGGCGGGGACGCGCGCGACCGCGAACATCCCGGTGACCGAGCGCCTCGGTTCGGGGACCGCCGCATGGCGTGCGGCGCAGGAGATCCTCGACCGTTGCGCGCAGGCCGGCCCCGACCTGTGCCGCACAGCAGGGATCGGTGAGCCGCGGGCCGTGTGGGACGGGGTGGCGGCGGGTCTGCGCGCCACGCCGGTCGAGCTGCGCGACCCGGAGACCGACGAGCTGATCGTGACCGTCGACTGGCCGGTGTTCGTCGGTGCCGTGCTCAGCTCGCTGTACGCGCCGGACGCGTACGCCGGCGTCGACGTGCTCACCTGGGCGGTCCACTGGCTGCTCCAGCCCGAGACGCCCGAGAACGCCGAGATCCGTGCCGAGGCGCTGTCGTCCCTGCTGGGCTACGAGCGCGCGCAGCAGCAGATCGCGGCGGAGCACGCCGGCACCCGCACCGAGCGGGCGTCGGCGCTCGGGTTCGCGTTCCCGTACTACAACGGGACCGAGGCCTTCTCGGCGGTGCTGTGCACCGACTCCGTGAACCCCCGGCGGCCGGAGGACTGGATCGCGGCCTCCGACCGGCAGGACGCGCTCGCGCCGGGCTTCGGTCCGTCGTGGACGTGGGGGTCCGCGCAGTGCGCGAGCAAGGCCTGGACCGCGCGCGACGAGGACGCGTGGACGGGACGGTTCGACGCCCGTACCGCCTCGCCGGTGCTGGTCGTCGGCAACCTGTGGGACCCGGCGACCGCCTACGAGGGTGCCGTCGCGGCCGCGAAGGTGCTCCCGAACAGCCGCCTGCTGTCGTCCGACAACTGGGGGCACACGGCGTACGGCACGTCCGCGTGCGCCACGGAGGCGATCGACCGCTACCTCATCGGCGGTGAGCTGCCGGCCGAGGGCACGCAGTGCACGGGCGACGTGCAGCCGTTCGTCGACCAGCCGATGTCCCGCGGCTCGCAGGCGCCGCGCGCCCTGCCGCCGGTGGTGCCGCCGGTGCCCGGCTCGACGCCGCGCTCCTCGTGACGTCGTGAGCGGATGAGGGGCGGGGGCGCGGCCACGACGGCCGAGCCCCCGTCCCGCGTCGTCAGGCGGCGGCGGGCTCCGTCGCGAGCCACGCGTCCACGCCGGCGAGCAGGCGGGCCCGGGTCCCCGGGGACGCCGCGCTCGCGGTGATCGACGCCCGGGCGAGGTCCGCCAGCTGCGCGTCGGTGAACCCGTGGTGGTCGCGGGCGATGCGGTACTGGTCGACCAGCCGGGACCTGAAGAGCAGCGGGTCGTCGGCACCGAGTGCCACGCGCGCGCCCGCGTCGACGAGGCTGCGCAGCGGTACGTCGCGCAGGGCGGCGTACACCCCCAGCGACACGTTGGAGGCGGGGCACACCTCGAGCGAGACGTCGTCCTCGAGGACGCGCGCCAGGACGCGCGGGTCCTCGGCGCTGCGCACGCCGTGCCCCAGCCGGTCGGGCCGCAGGTGCTCGAGCACCTCCTCGACGTGCGCCGGCCCCAGCAGCTCACCGCCGTGCGGGACGGACAGCAGGCCGGCCCGGTGGGCGATCGCGAACGCACCCGCGAAGTCGGCGGTCGTCCCGCGCCGCTCGTCGTTGGACAGCCCGAACCCGACGACCTGGCCCGGGCCGTCCCCGGCGTGCTTCGCGGCGAGCCGCGCGAGCGTCCGGGCGTCCAGCGGGTGGCGCATGCGCGAGGCGGCCACGACGACCCCGATCTCCACGCCCGTGGACGCCTGCGCGGCACGCGCCTCGTCCAGGACGATCTCCAGCGCCGGCGTCAGCCCGCCGACGAACGGCGCGTACGACGTGGGGTCCACCTGGATCTCGAGGCGACCGGAGCCCTCGGCGGCGTCGTCCGCCGCGGCCTCGGCGACGAGACGGCGCATGTCCGCCTCGGAGCGCACGCAGGCCCGTGCCGCGTCGTACATCCGCTGGAACCGGAACCACCCGCGCTCGCCGGCCGGAACCACCAGCGGGTCGTCGTCGAGCAGGACGTGGGGGAGCCGGATGCCGTGCCTGTCGGCCAGCTCGGCGAGGGTGTCCACACGCATCGAGCCGGTGAAGTGCAGGTGCAGGTGCGCCTTGGGCAGCAGGCTCAGATCACGCATCAGGGCCAGTGTGCCAGCGGACGCGGGAGCCGGCGCAGCCGGTCCGCGTGAGGGGGACGGCCGTCACGCCGACGCGTCGACGAGGCGGTAGCCGACACCGCGGATGGTGTCGAAGTGCTCGGCGCCGAGCTTGCGGCGCAGGTAACGGACGTACACGTCGACGACGTTCGAGCCCGGGTCGAAGTCGTAGCCCCACACCTCCGACAGGAGCCGCTCGCGCGTCAGCACGTCCCCCGGGTTGCGCATGAACGTCTCCGCGAGAGCGAACTCCCGCGCCGAGAGGTCGACCTCGGTGTCGTCGACCTTCATGCGGCGCGTGCGCAGGTCGAGCTGCAGCCGGCCGTGCGTGAGGACGTTGCCGCGAGCGGTCGCGGCCGGCTGGCTGCGCAGCCGCAGCCGGACGCGCGCGAGGAGCTCCTCGAACCGGAACGGCTTGGCCATGTAGTCGTCGGCCCCGGACTCCAGGCCCGTCACCGTGTCGGTCACCGACGACCGGGCGGTCAGCAGGATCACCGGGAGCTCGTAGCCCTCCGTGCGCAGGTGGCGCAGGACCTCGAAGCCGTCCATGTCGCCCAGCCCCAGGTCGAGCACCAGCAGGTCGATCCCGCCTGCCTCGACGCGCTCCAGGGCCGCCTCCCCGGTCAGCACGGCGGTCGCCTCGTACCCGTGGGCGCGCAGCCCCTTGGCGACGAAGGAGGCGATGCGCTCCTCGTCCTCGGCGATGAGGATGTGTGTCATCGGTGGCGCTCCACGAGCTCGAACGACTCGGCCTCGCCGTCGAGGAGGCCGACGGCAGGCAGGTCGAGGACGAAACCGACGCCGGGACCGGCGCCGGGAGGAGGGTGCTCGAGGAACACGCGTCCCCCGTGAGCGGCGGCGATGGCCGCGACGATCGGCAGGCCCAGGCCCGCGCCGTGCTGCACGCGGTCGGCCTGGCCCCGGTGGAAGCGCTCGAAGATGCGCGACTCCTCCGCGGCTGGGACACCCGGTCCCTCGTCGCGCACCCAGACCAGCAGGCGTCCGCCCGCGACCTCGCTGCCGAGTCGCACCACGGCCTGGGGGCCGGAGAAGCGCACGGCGTTGGCGAGCAGCTGCAGCCACGCCTGGGTGATGCGCTGGGCGTCGAGGTCGACCACCACGTCGGCCCGCGCGACGACGACGAAACGGCGCCCACCCAGGCCGCGGGCCTTCTCCAGCACGTCGTCGGTCAGACGTCCCACGTCGACGGGTGCGCGACGGACGAAGTCCGGGCGGTCCGCGGTCGCCAGGGTCACGAGGTCGTCGACGAGCCGTTGCATGCGGTCGAGCTCGTCGAGCACCAGCGACTGCGTCGCGCGCACGTCGACCTCGTCGCCCGGGTCGAGCAGCTCGAGGTGGCCGCGCACGATCGTCAGGGGGGTCCGCAGCTCGTGCCCCACGTCGTCCAGCAGCTCGCGCTGGGAGCCGAACGCGCGCTCGAGGCGCTGCAGCATCGAGTTCACGGACGCGGCCAGGTCCGCCAGGTCGTCCTTGCCGGTGACCTCGATGCGCTCCGACAGGTCCGACTCGGTCACGCGTCGCACCGTGTCGCGCAGGACGCGCACCGGACGCAGCATGCGTCCGACCACGAACCACGCGACGAGCGACGTGACGACCAGCGCGGCGACCCCGACCGCCGAGTACGTCAGGAAGATCCGCCACACGCCCGCGTTCTGCGCGGTGCGGTCCGACGCGACCACGAACATGCCGGCGACGGCGGGATCCGCCTCCAGGTGCACCGGGACGGCGACCAGCCGGTACTCGGTGACCGACGTGCGCACCGTCCGCGGGAAGCCGGCGAGCGGGTCGTCGGCCGGCA
Organism: Cellulomonas sp.; assembly: GCF_015234515.1. GTDB lineage: Bacteria > Actinomycetota > Actinomycetes > Actinomycetales > Cellulomonadaceae > Cellulomonas. The sequence continues at coordinate 18,725 of NZ_JADGMY010000006.1, read as the reverse complement.
GCGCGCGCAGCCAGGCCATCAGCTCCTCGTCGGTGTCGAGCCGCACCGCGCGGGTCTCGTCGGCCGGGCGCATGAAGAACGTCCCGTCGAGCATCGAGAGCACGCCCTCGTGCTCGCCCGGGACGCGCGCCTCGACCGCCTTCTGCAGCAGCGTCTGCACGGAGGTCCAGGGGACCCGCGACCCGTCGGGCTGCGGCTCTCCCTCGACCACGCTGGTCCGCAGCGCGCTGACCGCGCGGGTCAGGGAGTCGTCGATGCGGGCGTCGGTCGCGCGCAGCTGGAGCGCGAGCCCCGTGACGCCGGAGATGGTCATGGCAGCGGCGGTCAGGGCCACGACGGACGTCATCAGCCGACCGCGGACGGTGACGTGGGACGCCGGGCGGCGTGCGGCGTCGGCGGGCACGGTGAGGGCTCGCCCCGCCGTCGGCCCGTTCCGCATGGGGTCAGTATGGTCGCGCGACCACCGGCGCAGTAGGCCCGTCCGATCGCCGGTCCGCGGCACCCGCACGCCGCGGGTTCACGCGCCCGGCAGGATCCCGCGCTCGATCGCGACGGTCACCGCACGGGTGCGGTCGTCGACCCCGAGCTTCGCGAACGCGCGCAGCAGGTGCGTCTTGACGGTGGCCTCGGTGATGAACAGCTCGCGCCCCACGCCGGCGTTGGACAGACCGCGTGCGACGCCCGCGAGGACCTCGCGCTCACGCGGGGTCAGCCGCTCACCGTGGTCGCCACGCACCTGCTGGACCAGCCGGCGGGCGACCGAGGGCGACAGCGCGGACTCGCCGCGCGCCGCGGCACGCACCCCGGCGACGAGCTGGTCGCGCGGGGTGTCCTTGAGCAGGTAGCCCGTCGCGCCGGCCTCGACCGCGCGCAGGATGTCCGTGTCGGTCTCGTACGTCGTCAGGACGAGGACGTGCACGCCCGGCAGCTCGCCGACGATCCGGGCCGTCGCGGTCGCGCCGTCCGTGCCCGGCATGCGCAGGTCCATGAGGACGAGGTCCGGCTGCAGCTCGTGGGCGAGGGCGACGGCGCGCTCACCGTCACCTGCCTCGCCCACGACCTCGAGGTCCGGCTCGAGGTGCAGCAGCGCGACGATGCCGGAGCGCACGACGGGGTGGTCGTCGGCCACGACGACCCGCACGGTCACGACGACGCGCCCGTGGTGAGGCGCTGACGGGCCGGCACGCGCAGCCGCACGCACGTGCCCTCACCCGGCCCGCCCGTGACGTCGAACGTGCCCCCGGCCGCGTCCGCCCGTGCCCGCATGCCGCGCAGCCCGTTGCCCTCGGCCACGCCGGGACCGAGCCCTCGGCCGTCGTCGGCGACCTCGAGGACGAGCTCGTCGTCGTCGCGTGCCAGCCGGAGCGTCACGTGGGACGCCCCGGCGTGCCGGCGCACGTTGGCGAGCGACTCCTGCGCGGCCCGCAGCAGCACGACCTGCGCCTCGGCGCCCACGCTGTCACCGGCGTCGTCGACGACGTCGACGCGGACGCCCGTCTCGGTGCCGAACCGGGCGGCGAGCCGGGCGAGCGCGTCCGCGAGGGTGCCGTCCTGGAGGTCGGGAGGGGCGGTCGCCGCGACGAGCGCGCGCGCCTCGGCCAGGTTGTCGCGTGCGACGTCCTCGATGTGCTCCAGCCGCGTGCCCACCCGGTCGACGTGCCCGCGAGCCAGCTCCACGGCCGCAGCCCCCGCGAGCATCACGACGGACGTGAAGCCCTGCGCGAGCGTGTCGTGGATCTCCGCGGCCAGGCGCTCCCGCTCCTCGACCACTCCGGCCGCGTGGTGCGACGCCGCCAGCGCCTCCTGCGTGGCGCGCAGCTCGTCGAGCAGGTAGGCGCGTTCCTCGCTCTGCTCCGCCACCTGGGTGATCCACAGCCCGAGGACCACCGCGAAGAGCAGCGCGGTGCCGAACTCGGCGGCGATCTCTGCGATCTGCGGGCCGGTCGCCTGCACGCGCAGCACCGCGGCCGTCGTGATGCCGAGGGTGAGCGCCACCGCCCACACGACGCCCGCGACCCGGGTGCGGCTGAAGAACCAGATCTGCAGGAAGGCGAGGAAGAGCAGCACGGAGCCGATGTCACCGTTGGCGACCTGCACCACCACGACGACGACGAGGACCGCGAGGTAGCCGTCCGCGAGCCGGGCGCTGCCGCGCTGCGCGGCGCGGCGCCCGACCAGGACGTACGCGAGCGCCAGCACCCCCATCGTGACCAGCGCGACCCCGGCGTCGGCCAGGCTCGCCGCCTCGATGAGCACCGCCAGCAGGTACACCGCCGTCATCCCGGCGAAGACCAGGTCGTACATCAGCAGCGTCCGCAGCCAGAACCCGTGCCGGTCGACGGTCTGCGGCACGGGGCGCGCGTCGGCGACGGGGCTCATGGGTGCGACTCTGCCACGAGCGTGGCCGGCCGGCGGGCGGGCGTCACCCGTCGTCCCGACGGCGCCAGCGGAACGTCCGCACGCCCACGACCAGCCCGACGACGAGCCACGCGGCGAGCACCGCCACGGTCGCACCGTGCTGCCACGAGGCCGACGGCTCGATCGCCGCCAGCTCGTCCGGCAGGAACACCGAGCGCATGCCCTGGGCCATCCACTTCAGCGGGAACACCGAGGCGGCCTGCTGCATCCACGTGGGCAGCTCGTTGAACTGGAAGAACACGCCGGACACGAACTGCAGGACCAGGACCACGGGGATCACGACGGGGCTGGCCGAGCGCCCGGTGCGGGGCACCGACGAGAACGCCACCCCGCACACCGAGCCGGTGGCGGTGCCGAGCACGAACACCCACGCGAACGTCAGCCACCGGTGCGGGTCGGTCGGCAGCGGGACGTCGAACGCCAGCGCGGCGACGGCGAGCAGCAGCGCCGTCTGGACGGCGGCGGTGACGAGCACCTGCCCGGTCTTGCCCAGGAAGTAGGCCGTGGCGGGCAGAGGTGTCGACCGCAGGCGCTTGAGGGTGCCGTCGTCACGCTCGGCCGCGATGGCGATGGCAAGGTTCTGGAAGCTCGAGAGCATGACGCCCGTGGCGACCATCCCGGGCAGGAAGTACTGCGGGAAGTAGACGCCCGTGCCCGACGCCAGCTCCTCGTCGGAGCCGAACACGGTCGCGAAGATCGCGAGCATGAGGATCGGGTAGGCGAACACGAACACCACCGCGTCCCGCTCGCGGAAGAACACGCGGACCTCGAACGCCGTGCGCGCCAGCGCGAGGCGCGCCAGTCCGGGCAGCGGGCGGGCGGCGCGCGGGGCGGCGGGTGCGGTGAGCGTGCCGTCGGTGGTGCCGGTCGTCGTGCTCATCGTGCCGCCTCCTCGAGGGACCCGTCCGTCGTGGCGCCCGTCGTGGTCCCGTCGATCAGCCCGAGGTACACGTCCTCCAGGGTCGGCCGCAGGACCTGCAGGCCCGGCACCTCCCCGTCGGGCCGCCCGACCTGCGCGGCCAACCGCGCGACGAGCGCCGTGGGGGTGTCCGTGGCCTCCTCGTGGCCGACGCCGTCGACGGTCCAGCGCACGCGTGCGCGTCGCGCCTGCCGCCCGCCCAGGTCCGCCGGTGCACCCTCCGCGACGACGCGTCCGCGTGCCACCACGACCACCCGGTCCGCGAGACGCTCGGCCTCCTCGAGGTAGTGGGTGGTCAGCAGGATCGTCGTGCCCCCGTCACGCAGGGACTCGACCAGGTCCCAGAACGCGTGGCGCGCCTCGGGGTCGAAGCCCGTGGTCGGCTCGTCCAGGAACAGCAGCTCGGGGTCGCCGACGATCCCGAGCGCGACGTCGAGGCGGCGCCGTTGCCCACCGGAGAGCGCGCGGACGCGGGCCGACCGCTTCTCGCGCAGGCCGACCTCCTCGATCACGGCCTCCGGGTGCCGGGGCGCGGGGTAGAAGCCCGCGACGTGCCGCACGATCTCGGCGACGGTGACCTCCGCGAGGTCCTGGTTGTCCTGCAGCACCACCCCGAGCCGTGCCCGCCACGCCCGGTCGCCACGGGCGGGGTCCTCGCCGAGCACGCGCACGTGCCCGGCGTCGGCGCGTCTGAACCCCTCGAGGGTCTCGACCGTCGTGGTCTTCCCGGCGCCGTTCGGGCCCAGGACCGCGACGATCTCGCCGTGCTCGACCCGCAGGTCCAGCCCGTCCACGGCACGCTTGTCGCCGTACCTCTTGTGCAGCCCCTCGACCAGGACGGCCGGGGCGTTCGTGGTCGCCATGCCACCAGCCTGCCGCGCCGACGTGCGGCTACGGCACGACCGCACGACGGGCGCCCGTGTCCACCGACCGGTGGACACGGGGGTCCGTCAGGAGGTCAGACGGCCTCGCCGAGCAGGGCCTGGATGCGGCCGACGCCCTCGGCCAGGTCGTCGTCCCCCAGGGCGTACGACAGCCGCAGGTAGCCGCTCGGGCCGAACGCCTCGCCGGGCACGACCGCGACCTCGACCTCGTCGAGGATCAGCGACGCGAGCTCGGCCGACGTCGTCGGCGTGACGCCGCGGATGGTGCGCCCCAGGACCCCCTCGACGGACGGGTACGCGTAGAACGCGCCCTGCGGCGCCGGGCAGCGCACGCCGTCGATCTGCTCGAGCATCCCCACCATGGTGCGACGGCGGCGGTCGAACGCGGTCCGCATCGTGTCGACGGCGGACAGGTCACCGGTCAGCGCCGCCACGGCCGCGCGCTGCGACACGTTGGCGACGTTCGACGACAGGTGCGACTGCAGGTTGGTCGCGGCCTTGATGACGTCCGTCGGGCCGATCATCCAGCCGACGCGCCATCCCGTCATCGCGTAGGTCTTCGCGACGCCGTTGAGCACGATCGTCGTGTCCTCGAGCTCGGGCACGACGCGCACGATCGGCGTGAACACCGCGTCGTCGTACGTCAGGTGCTCGTAGATCTCGTCGGTGACGACCCAGATGCCGTGCTCCAGCGCCCAGCGGCCGATCTCTTCCGTCTGCTCGGGGGAGTACACCGCGCCCGTGGGGTTGGACGGCGAGTTGAACAGCAGCGCCTTGGTGCGCGGCGTGCGTGCCGCCTCCAGCTGCTCGACGGTGACCAGGTAGCCCTGGTCGACGCCCGCGAACACCTCGACCGGCTCGGCGCCCGTCAGCCGGATGGCCTCGGGGTACGTCGTCCAGTAGGGCGCGGGCAGCAGGACCTCGTCGCCCGGGTCGAGGATCGCGGCGAAGGCCTGGAAGACGGCCTGCTTGCCACCGTTCGTGACGAGGACGTCGGACGCCTTCACCTCGTACCCCGAGTCGCGCAGCGTCTTGGCGGCGATCGCCTCGCGCAGCACCGGCAGACCGGCGGCGGGGGAGTAGCGGTGGTTGACCGGGTCCTGCGCGGCCCGGACCGCGGCCTCGACGATGTAGTCCGGCGTCGGGAAGTCGGGCTCGCCGGCCCCGAATCCGATCACCGGCCGTCCTGCCGCCTTGAGCGCCTTCGCCTTCGCGTCGACCGCGAGGGTCGCGGACTCCGCGATCGCGGCGACCCGGGCGGAGACCCGGGCGCGGGTGGACGTCGTCGTCTGGGCGCTGTGCTCGGTCACGCGGACATCCTCGCAGAGCAGCACGGGTGCGGGGCCACGGCATATCACGACGTGGTACGCAGCCTGGTCCAGGGCGGCGCGAGGTCCCGTTCCGAGCGGGTTCGACCGTACCGCCCCGCGTCGCGTACAGTGGTCCACCGGCGGTTGACGTCCGCCATGATGAAGCACGCCTTCAGGTCGAGCTCGAGATGATCGAGCCTGGTCCGGCGGTGACGCGGAGCTCATGGCGACCCGGCCGTCGTAGGGCAGTGGCGCAATTGGTAGCGCAGCGGTCTCCAAAACCGCAGGTTGCAGGTTCGAGTCCTGTCTGCCCTGCGCACGCGGACCGGCTCGGCCTCGGGGCAACCCGAGGTCCGGGTCGGCGTCGTGAGCAGGACCGCCGGTCGGTCCGGCGCGTCGCGTCGGCCAGTCCGTGCGTCCTCGACACGCGGCACCCACCCCGGGTGTCGCACCGATGACGAGACAGGGGCCAGACGTGAGCGATACCGCTGCCGCCGCGGCGTCCGACGCCGAGGGCTCGGCCGCCAGCAGGAGCGAGCGTGCTCCGCGTCGCGGCGAGGAGAAGCGCGGGCTGTTCGCGCGCATCGCGCTCTTCGTGCGCCAGGTCGTGGCCGAGCTCAAGAAGGTCGTCCGTCCGACCCGGCAGGAGCTCGTCACGTACACCAGCGTCGTGCTCGTGTTCGTCACGGTCGTCATGCTGTTCGTGACGGTGATCGACCTGGGGGTCGGCAAGCTGGCGTTCTGGGTCTTCGGGTGACGCACGCCGGCTGACGCCGACGCATCACCCCACCCGCGCGGGTCGAGCCGCGCACGCACCGGCGCGCGCCGGTCCACAACGGAGAAAGCAGGTTGCACGTGTCGCAGGAGTCGCAGGAGCCCACGTCGGGCGCCGAGGCCGAGCTCGCGGACGCCCTGGCGTCTGTCGAGGCCGTCGAGGCGAGCGCGGGTGACGAGGTCGACGACACGGCCGCCACCGACGCCGTCGAGGAGGACGACGTCACCGTCGACGACGCCACCGCCGCGGACGACGTCGCGGCCGAGGACGCCGACGGCGCCTCCGAGGTCGACGAGGTCGACCCGGACGAGGACCCGGTCGCCGCGTTCAAGGCCCAGCTGCGTCGCATGCCCGGTGACTGGTTCGTCATCCACTCCTACGCGGGGTACGAGAACCGCGTGAAGGCGAACCTCGAGTCGCGCACGCAGAGCCTCAACATGGAGGACTACATCCACCAGGTGGAGGTCCCCATGGAAGAGGTCGTGGAGATCAAGAACGCGCAGCGCAAGGTCGTCAAGCGCGTGCGGATCCCCGGCTACGTCCTGGTCCGCATGGACCTGACCGACGAGTCGTGGGGCGCCGTGCGCCACACGCCGGGCGTCACCGGGTTCGTGGGTCACACGCACCAGCCCGTGCCGCTCACGCTCGACGAGGTCTTCTCGATGCTGGCCCCCGCGATCGAGGCGAAGACGCCCGCGCAGCAGGCCGCCAAGGCGTCGAGCAAGCCGGTGGAGGTCGACTTCACGGTCGGCGAGTCGGTCACCGTGACCGACGGCGGGCCGTTCGACACGCTGCCGGCCACGATCTCCGAGATCAACCCCGAGAACCAGAAGCTCAAGGTCCTCGTCTCGCTCTTCGGCCGGGAGACCCCGGTCGAGCTGTCCTTCAGCCAGGTCTCGAAGATCTGACCTGCTGACCGCCCCGCGCCGCGGGGCCCTGCAACCGGGTCATCGCCCACGGCGTCGGCCCACGAGAAGAAACGGAAGGCATCATGCCCCCGAAGAAGAAGGTCACCGGCCTCATCAAGCTCCAGATCAACGCCGGTGCCGCGACCCCCGCGCCGCCGATCGGCCCCGCGCTGGGTCAGCACGGCGTCAACATCATGGAGTTCTGCAAGGCGTACAACGCGGCGACCGAGTCGCAGCGCGGCAACGTCATCCCCGTCGAGATCACGGTGTACGAGGACCGCTCGTTCACCTTCATCACGAAGACGCCGCCGGCCGCCGAGCTGATCAAGAAGGCCGCAGGTGTGGCCAAGGGCTCGCCGACGCCGCACACCGTCAAGGTGGGCTCGCTGACGGCGGACCAGGTCCGCGAGATCGCCAGCACCAAGCTCGAGGACCTCAACGCGAACGACCTCGCGTCGGCCGAGAAGATCATCGCCGGCACCGCCCGGTCGATGGGCATCAAGGTCGAGGGCTGAGCTTCCGCTCGGCACTCACGACGCGTCGGTGAGCGCGACCTGCGCTCACCGACAGTGGCAGGGCCCGTGTGCGGCCCGCATGACCACAACTGCTGACAGAAGGAGAACAGGCAGATGCCCAAGCACAGCAAGGCGTACCGCGCCGCCGTCGAGAAGATCGACCCCGAGCGGATCTACGCCCCCCTCGAGGCCGTGCGCCTCGCCAAGGAGACGTCGACCACCAAGTACGACTCGACCGTCGAGGTCGCGTTCCGCCTCGGTGTCGACCCCCGCAAGGCCGACCAGATGGTCCGCGGCACGGTGAACCTGCCCCACGGCACCGGCAAGACGGCCCGCGTCATCGTGTTCGCGAACGGCGAGCGTGCCGAGCAGGCCCGCGCCGCCGGTGCCGATGAGGTCGGCGGCGACGACCTCATCGCCAAGGTCGCGGGCGGCTGGACGGACTTCGACGCCGCCGTGGCCACCCCGGACCTCATGGGCAAGGTCGGTCGACTGGGCAAGGTGCTGGGCCCCCGCGGCCTCATGCCGAACCCGAAGACGGGCACCGTGACGATGGACGTGGCCAAGGCCGTGTCCGACATCAAGGGCGGCAAGATCGAGTTCCGTGTCGACCGGCACGCGAACCTGCACTTCATCATCGGCAAGGCCTCCTTCTCGGAGACCCAGCTGGTGGAGAACTACGCCGCCGCGCTCGACGAGATCCTGCGTCTGAAGCCCGCGTCGTCGAAGGGGCGCTACATCGCCAAGGCGACGCTGTCGACCACCAACGGCCCCGGCATCCCGCTGGACCAGAGCAAGACGCGCAACCTCACGGAGGAGGACGCGGCCTGACGGTCGCTCCACCGCTCGTAGACGGCCCGGCACCCTCCAGGGTGCCGGGCCGTCGTGCGTCGACGCGCCGTTCCCGCCGGACGCGGACAGGGCCCGGTCCCCCCTGCGGACCGGGCCCTGTCCACGCCGGAAGCGTCTCGCGGCGCGTCAGCCCCTCACCAGGGCAGCCACTCGGTCACGCACGTGCCGTCCGTCGTCTCGCAGACCAGGCGCACAGGTCCCTCGGGTCGGGCCTCCAGGCGGAAGTACCCGACCTCGTCGGTGTCCACGGCAGCGAGGTCGCCGTCGGGCCGGCGCAGCACGACGCGACCGGGCCGGGCCGGGATCAGCTGACCCTCGATCGCGCCGTCGGTCACCTCGACCTCCACCCCGACGCCCTCGCCCTCGAAGACGAGGGTCCGCGAGGGCTGGCCGCTGCGGTCACGGACCCCTGTCAGCTCGCCCGCGGTGGACGAGTCGTGCACGAGGGTCAGCAGCAGCAGGTCGGTGGCCAGCTCCTCGCGCAGAGCCAGCATCCCGCGGTGGGCGCCGAACGCCGTCGTCGCTGCCGCGCTGACCCGCTGCAGCACCTCCTCCTCGCGGAGCGCCTCCACCAGGTCGGCGGCGAGCGCGTCGTCGTCCTCCCACCGGTCCGCCGGGCGCGGCTGCGGCAGGCTCACGTCATCCGAGTGCCAGGACATCGCGGCCTCCTTCGCCGAGCACGGCGCCGGACGGCGTCGCGAGATAGGTGCGGATGGCCTCCGTCTGACGGAGCCGGGCCAGCCCGCGCTGGCGCGTGGGGCCGATGGACCCCACGGGGATGCCCAGCTGCGCGGACACCTCCTGGTAGCTCGGGGGTGGATCGGTCGAGAGCAGGAGCAGCAGCTCACGCTGGTGCGGGGGCAGCTCGGCCAAGGCCGCCCGGAGTGCCGCGTGGCGCTCGCTGCGCAGCAGCTCGCGGTCCAGCTCGACGTCGTCCTGGGCGTCGAGGCGGCCGGTCGTCGGGTCGACGGGGATCGACCGCCGCGACAGGTTCGTCATGCGGATGCACTCGTGGCGCGTCGCGGTCGAGATCCAACCGGGCAGCGCCTCCGGCTCGCGCAGGTCGCCGAGGTGCTCGAGCAGGTTCAGCCACACGGTCTGCGCGACGTCCTCCGCCTGCTGCGGCGTGAGCCGGAACTGCCGGACCCGAGCCATCACGAGGTTGGTGTGCCGTCGGACGATCTCCGACCACGAGCCCTCGTCACCGGTGAGCGCACCCGCCACGAGCTGTGTCGCGGTGCGGTCACCGTACGGTCTGCCCGGCTGTTCTCGGCTGCTCACGGCGCGGCTCCTTCGCCTGTCGGGTTCGTCCCGAAGGCCATCATGACGCTCGACGAGGCAGGTGCCCAGCACGTCAGGCTCCCGGAAGGATCTGCAAGGCCTTGCCGAACCCTGCGACGGGCTTGCCGGCGGCGAGCAGCGCGTCGACGGCCTGCGTCGCAGACAGCGAGTGCTCGGTCATGGCGCGCGCGACCGCGCCCGCAACCTGGGGTGCGGCGAAGGAGGTTCCGCTCCACCGCGCCCAGGCGTCGCCGGTGAAGGTCTGAGGCTCGGCCGCGAGGTCGGGCGACTGTGCCCCGGTGACGTACGTGGAGACGACGCCCTCGCCGACGGCCGACACGTCGATCCAGTGCCCTCGGCTCGACCACGCACTCGGCTTCAGGCCGGCGGTCAGGCCACCGACCGACAGGACCCGCCCGAACGCGGCGGGCCAGACCGGCGACGTGGTGCCACCGTTGCCGCCGGCAGCGACGATGACCGTCTCCCAGCCGCGCGCCATCTCGATCTCGCGCACCACGTCGAGCGCCGCGGCCAGCGCCAGCGGAGGCTCGTCCAGGTAGGTCTCGGTCCCGAGGGACAGGTTGACGATCTGCGCGTTCTCCCGCACGGCCCGGATCAGGGCGCACGCGACGTCGACGTCCGTCGCCGTCCCGCTGGTCGTGAGGGCACGGTGCGCCGTGATCTCGGCGCCCGGCGCGACCTGGGCGATGATGCCCGCGACGAACGTGCCATGGCCGGCCGACACGTCGAGGTAGCCGTCGGCCGGGTCTGCATCGAGCACGTCGAGGTTCGACTCCGCGGGCGAGCGGCCGGGGGCACGTGCGACGCCATCGAGCCAGCCGTCGGAGCGCGACTGCTCGACGATGCCGGTGTCGATCACAGCGACGCGCACCCCCCGCCCGAAGGACGGGTCGACGGGGCCGTAGTCGGCGAATGCCGCGAGGCCGGGCGCCGGGACCCCGGAGCAGCCCTTCATCACGGGTGCGAGCGGCGTGACGTAGCTGAACGACACCGGGTGGCCCTGCGCGCGCAGGTCGGTCACGAACCGGGTGAGCCGCGTGGTGGCGTCCTCGCCGTCGGTGCGGAGCCGCACCACGCGGTCCTCGAGGTCGGCGCACCCGACCTCGGTGCGGGTCAGCCCGTCGCGAGTGGCCTCGTCGGCGACGTCGGGCCACGAGGCCGCGCTCACCAGCACCTCGCCGCCGACGACGAGCGCCTTCTCGTCGTCCCGCCCCTTGCCACGGAGGACGTCGACCCGGCGGTCGCCGCGCAGCCAGCGGCCGCGTACGCGCTCCCGGATCGCGTCACCACGGCCACGGACCTCGGGGTCGTTCGACGTGCGGGCCAGCTCGGCCGCCTGCCGCGCGACCACTCGTCGCACAGCGGGGTCTGCGGCGAAGGCTGCCGCACCCGGGGCGTAGTCGCGCCCGAACGGGCGCCCGAGTGAGGGTGGGTCGGTCCGGTACACGCTCACATGTCCTCCTTGGGCGGGATTGCGCAGCCTACGATCAGCAGATGGTGAGGACGTCGTCCGTGCGGGGTGAGAACGCGCCGGACCTGTCTCTCCGCGGGGAGGAGAGCCGGGAGGAGCTCCTGATACACCTCTGGGGTGTCGCCGATGCGCACCAGGCGGATCCTGCCCAGGTGGAGCCGAGCGCGCGCGCGGCCCTCGAACGTGCCCGTCGCACGCGAGACGTCGAGCTGCGGGTCATCGCGCTGCGGGCTCTGGCGTGGACGCACCGCGTGCGCCTTGAGACCGACACGGCGCGGGCCCTGCTCGACGACGCGGTCGAGACTGCGCGCCGGCACCGGCTCACCGAGGTCGAGGGTGCGGCGCGGGTCAGTCGCGCCTACGTCCGCCAGGAGCTCGGTGACCTCGCGGGTGCGCGCCGCGACCTCGACCGGGCCCTGCGTGATCCCGCACCCGGGGTAGGGGGACCCGAGCGTCGCCGGGCGGTCGGTCGTGCGCTGCTCGCACGGAGCGTCCTCGACCACAACGCGGGCCGGCTCGTGGACGCGGAGCGGGGCTACCGACGGGTGCTCGACAGCCCGGACCTCCAGGTGGGCACCGCAGTCGTGGCGGGCAACAACCTGGCGATGGTGCTCTCCGAGCGGGCGGCCTACACCGACGCGCTGCGCGCGGTCGAGCAGGCGGTGCGGCTCGCGCAGGACGCGGGTCCGGCCATGCTCGCGCCGGCGCTCCAGACGCGCGCGTGGATCAAGGTGCGCGCAGGTCGGCTGGGCTCGGGGATGCGCGACTTCGAGCGCGCGTCGGCCGTCTACTCGGAGGCGGGCATCCCGCTCGGCGAGTACTTCACGGAGTATGCCGATGCCATGACGGACCTGCGCCTGCTGCCGGAGGCGGTGGCCGCCGCCGGGCGGGCCGAGGACGAGTTCGACCGTCTGGGGCTGCCGCTCCTCGCGCTCGAGGCCGGCCTTCGGCGCGCGCGCGTCCTGCTGCTCTCGGGCGACCTCGACGGCGCGGCACGTGCGGGAGCGGCGTTGCGTCGGGCGGCGGAGAAGCAGCGTCGCGATCGCTGGCGGGACCAGGCGGTGCTGGTCGAGGTGGAGGCCGTATTCCTCGGGGGCGCGGCCGACTCCGACCAGGCGACCGAGGTGCGGAAGGTGGCGTCGCGGCTCGTGCGCGCAGGCGACCTGTCGGCGGCCGTCGACGCGCACGTGCTGGCCGGACGGCTGGCTGATGCCCGTGGCGAGGTCGCCCACGGGCTGGAGTCGTACACCGAGGCGGCGCGGCTCGCGGTGGACGGTGCCGTGCCCGTGCGGGTCAAGGGTCGCATCGCGGCTGCCCGGGCGGCGTTGCTGCGGAGCGACGCGGAGGGTGCCGTCCGACAGTGCGACACCGGGTTGCGCGACCTCGCGGTCCACCGCGACAGCCTGCCCACCGTGGAGCTGCGGGCGCTGGCGTCGGGGCACGGGGCAGAGCTCGGGGCGATCGGGCTGGAGGTGCTGCACCGGTCGAGCACGCCCGGCAGGGTGCTCGCCTGGATGGAGCGCACCCGGGCCCTCGCGCTCGCCGGCAGGTTGCCCGTGCAGGCGCCGGTGACCGCGCCGCCGGTCGCGACGGTCGACGAGAACCGGGTGCTGTCGTCGGACTGGCACGATGTCGCGCGGGCGTCCCGCACCAGGGGGACGCCGTGGAGCCTGGCGCGTCTGCGTGCCGGCCTCGAGGGCCGTGTCCTCGTCGAGCTGGGTGGCCACAGCGGTCGTCTCGTCGCCGTGGTGGTCGACGGACCGCGCTCACGCATCGTCGAGCTCGGTCCGGAGCAGGACGTGGCCGACCATCTGCGTGCACTGGTCTTCGCGCTGCGGCGCCTGGCGAACCCCCGCGGTGCGGCGGCTGCTGACGCGGCGCGCGTCAGCGCCGAGCTGCGGCTCGACGCCCTGTCGCGTGCGCTCGTCTCGCCGCTGGGGGTCGGGACGGATGACGAGCTGGTCGTCGTCCCCGTGGGCGTGCTGCACGGTGTCCCGTGGTCGGCGCTGCACGCGGGGCCCGTGAGCCTCGCCCCGTCCGCCTCGCTGTGGCGACGCACCGCGGACTGGGCACGGGACGACAGGACCGGCCAGGTCCTGGTCGCGGGCCCCGACCTGGTCGGCGCGCGTGAGGAGGTCGCCGCCCTGCGGCGGACCTACCCCGCGGCTCAGGTCCTCGATGCACGGGACGCCACGTCCGACGCCGTCGTCCGCGCGTTGGAGGGTGCCGACATCGCACACCTCGCGTGCCACGGGTCGCTGCGTGCGGACAGCCCGATGTTCTCCTCGATCTCCTTGGCGGACGGGCGGCTCACGGTGCAGGAGCTGCACGCGGCAGGTGCTGCCCCCCGGCGGCTCGTCCTCGCGTCGTGCCACTCCGGCGCGGACGTGGCGTTCGCGGGGGACGAGGTCCTGGGTTTCGTGAGCAGCCTGCTCTCGCGCGGGACCGCCGGTGTCGTGGCGTCCATCGCCGCCGTGCCGGACGTCGAGGTCGTCGACCTCATGCTCGCGCTGCACCGGCGACTCGCGGCCGGCCAGACGATGGCCCGCGCGTTGCACGGGGCGCGCGGGGAGATCGACCGCGACACCCCTGCGGGGTTCGTCAACTGGTGCACGTTCAGCGCTCACGGTGCGGCGTGAGGTCCCGGTGGGGGAGCGGGGCGCTCCACGTCCCGGGATTTGGACGTGCCGCGGATCTGTCGTAGTCTCGTGGCGCCCAAGACCGCCGGTCGTCGGTCCGCTCGTCGGACCGGCCGAAGCTCCGCATGACGCGGGGGCCTGCGCAGGTGAGAGTTCGTCGCACGTGATCGTGCTGCTCGTGGCCCCGGCCCGGGTGGTGGTCCTTGTCCGAGCCCCGCGCCTGCGCGGGGCTCTTGTCGTTCCAGCGACAGCGACGGAAAGACGCCCGGTGGCACCACCACCGGAAGGAATGCCATGGCGAGGCCGGACAAGGCTGCAGCTGTCGCGGAGCTGACGGAGCGCTTCCGCGGCTCGAACGCGGCCGTGCTGACCGAGTACCGCGGGCTCACCGTCGCGCAGCTCAAGACTCTGCGCAAGGCGCTCAGCGGCAACGCGAACTACGCCGTGGTGAAGAACACGCTGACCGCGATCGCGGCCAAGGAAGCCGGCTTCGACGGCCTCGACGACGCGCTCGAGGGCCCGTCGGCGATCGCCTTCGTCACCGGTGACCCGGTCGAGGCGGCCAAGGGACTGCGTGACTTCGCCAAGGCGAACCCCGCACTGGTCATCAAGGCGGGCGTCCTCGACGGCCGCCCCGTGACCGCTGCGGACATCACCAAGCTCGCGGACCTCGAGTCCCGCGAGGTCCTGCTGGCCAAGGCGGCCGGCGCGATGAAGGCCAAGCTCTACCAGGCCGCGTACCTGTTCACGGCTCCTGCCTCGCAGGCCGTGCGCACCGTCGAGGCCCTGCGCGTCAAGCGCGAGGAGTCCGACGCCGCAGCCTGAGCCCGACGCTCCGGCCGCACGCTCTCGTAGCAAGCCCAGCATCTCCCGCCGCCCGACCACCGGACGGCGGGTCCGAACGGAAGGAACCGCCACCATGGCGAAGCTCACCACCGACGAGCTCATCGACGCGTTCAAGGACCTCACGCTCATCGAGCTGTCCGAGTTCGTGAAGGCGTTCGAGGAGACCTTCGAGGTCACCGCTGCAGCCCCGGCCGCCGTCGCGGTCGCCGGCCCGGCCGGCGGTGGCGCCGAGGCCGAGGTCGAGGAGGAGAAGGACTCGTTCGACGTCGTCCTCGAGGCCGCCGGTGACAAGAAGATCCAGGTCATCAAGGAGGTGCGCACGCTCACGAGCCTCGGCCTGAAGGAGGCCAAGGACCTCGTCGACGGCGCGCCGAAGCCGGTCCTGGAGGGTGTCAACAAGGAGACGGCCGAGAAGGCCAAGGCTGCCCTCGAGGGCGCCGGCGCGACGATCACCCTCAAGTGATCCGGGCCCGGTCGGACGCCTGACGCGAGTCGGACGCCCGCCGGGGCCAGCCACGCACGACGAAGCCCGCACCCCTTCGAGGGTGCGGGCTTCGTCGTCGTCGGGGCTCGCCGCGCGTCACCCGTGGTGGACGTGCAGCCCGTGCGGGACGGCGTGGTCGCCCGCCTCGGTCGCCGCGAGCCCGGTGGCGCACGCCGCCGCCACCGCGAGTGCCCCCAGGACGAGCAGCACCAGGCGGGTCGCGCCGTGCTCCGTGCGCCGGTCGTCACCGGTGCCGGTGACGTGACCGGAGGCGCCCAGCAGGACCGCGCCCAGCACGCCGAGCGCCGACGCCGTGAGCTCGGCGGCGCCGAACCGCTGGGTGGCGAGCCCGGAGGCTGCGCCGGCCCCGCCCGCGAGGGCGAGCACGACGGCTGCGCGCGGCAGGTGGGTGGCCCCACCGCGCAGTGCGACGACCGCGGAGCCGAGCGTCCCGGCGGCGAGCGCGAGCAGGGCGGCTGCCACCGCCGGGTGCCCACCGAGGTGCTCGGCGCCGATACCCGTCAGCACGAGCCCCGCACCGAGCGCGGCGCACCCGCCCCACGTGCGGCTCACGAACGTGGCAAGAGGCTCGTCCGGCCAGGCCGTCGTGGTCCCCGCCGTCGCGCTCCTGACCGCGGTGGTCCTCGCCGCGGTGCGCTGCGGACGGGACGCCGCGACGGATGAGGTCCGCAGGGCGCCGGCGTCCGCCGGTGTCATGCGGTCCGGGCGCCCGTGCGCACCCGCTTGTCCGCCCCCAGGGCGACGGCGAAGAGGATCACCGCGGTGCCCAGGTGCAGGACGTTGTCCGCGCCGTTGAGGGCGAGGATGTTGGCCTCGGTGTCGATGATGAACAGGCCCGCGATGCCGACGACCAGGTACATGGCGCCGACGGTGAGGTTGGCCGCGCGCGCGCCGGCGACGGTGCGCGAGCCCAGCAGCAGGGCGATGCCGACGACGAGGTGGACGATGTTGTGCAGCGGGTTGACCTCGAAGCCGAGCAGCGGCTCGCCCTCACGGGAAGCGAACGGCACGTCCGCCGTGACGAGGAAGCCTGCGAGTCCGACGAGCGTGTAGACCAGGCCGAAGAGGACGGCGGCGAGGCGGTTCGGGGACTGGGACATGATGGCTCGCTTTCCGGGGCGCGGCCCCTGGCGGTCATCCGGGGACGCCCGACCTCTGCCTGGCCGGAAGCGTTGTCGTCCCTCGACGGTAAGAGGTCGGCGACGGCCTCGCACGCCGACGGGGACGGTGCCGGGGGACACGCGACGCGCCGTCCGGGTTCACGGTCGGGGGCGGGTGTGCCACCATGTGCGGGTCGGTGAGGATGCCGAGCACGAGGACGGACCTCCGGCGGAGGTGCGTACGGAGCTCGCGGGTCGGGCGGGCGGCGACGTTGCCGCTACGAGCAGACCCGCGGGGGGTTTACTTGGCACGCCCGTGCGGGTATGCTAGCGCTTTGCGCTGGCCTGTGCCCGCGATCTCAGATATCCCGACCCCGGTTCTGACGTACGTGCGCGTCGAACCTCGTGTCGTGGCGGGGGATTGCGCCATGCCAGGCGGCGCAGCGTGCCACGATCCGCAGGGAAGGACCCCTCTTGGCTGCCTCGCGCATCCCTCATGCACCGTCCGCCGACGCCATCGCGAACCGCACCGCATCCCGTCGCATCTCGTTCGCCAAGATCCACGAGCCGCTCGAGGTCCCCGATCTGCTCGGCCTGCAGACCGAGAGCTTCGACTGGCTGCTGGGCAACGAGCGCTGGCAGGCCCGTGTGGCCGCCGCGCTCGAGGTCGGCCGCAACGACGTGCCGGAGACCGCGGGCCTCGAGGAGATCTTCGAGGAGATCTCGCCGATCGAGGACTTCGGCGGGACCATGTCCCTCTCCTTCCGCGAGCACCGGTTCGAGCCGCCCAAGTACACGGCCGAGGAGTGCAAGGAGAAGGACTTCACCTTCGCCGCGCCCCTGTTCGTCACGGCGGAGTTCGTCAACTACACGACGGGCGAGATCAAGTCGCAGACCGTCTTCATGGGTGACTTCCCCCTGATGACCGAGCGCGGCACCTTCATCATCAACGGCACCGAGCGTGTCGTCGTCTCGCAGCTCGTCCGCTCCCCGGGCGTGTACTTCGAGCGCACGGCCGACAAGACGTCCGACAAGGACGTCCTCACGGCCAAGGTCATCCCGAGCCGCGGTGCCTGGCTCGAGTTCGAGATCGACAAGCGCGACAACGTCGGCGTCCGCGTCGACCGCAAGCGCAAGCAGAACGCGACGGTGCTGCTCAAGGCGCTCGGCATGACCGAGAGCGAGATCCGCGAGGAGTTCGCCGAGTACCCCGCGGTCATCGACACCCTCGAGAAGGACCACGTCCAGACGCAGGACGAGGCGCTGCTCGACCTGTACCGCAAGATCCGTCCGGGCGAGCCGCCGACCGTCGAGGCCGGCCGCGCGCTGCTCGAGAACTTCTACTTCAACTCCAAGCGCTACGACCTGGCGAAGGTCGGCCGCTACAAGCTGAACAAGAAGCTCGGCCAGGACGCGCCGCTGTCCGACTCGGTGCTCACGCTGTCGGACGTCGTCGCGACGATCAAGTACCTCGCGGCCCTGCACATCGACAAGCCCACGCTGCCCGGCACGCGCGGCGGGGAGTCGATCGAGATCCGCGTCGAGCCGGACGACATCGACCACTTCGGCAACCGTCGCATCCGCGCGGTCGGCGAGCTCATCCAGAACCAGGTCCGCACGGGCCTGTCCCGGATGGAGCGCGTCGTGCGCGAGCGCATGACGACGCAGGACGTCGAGGCCATCACGCCGCAGACGCTCATCAACATCCGCCCCGTCGTGGCCTCCATCAAGGAGTTCTTCGGGACGAGCCAGCTGTCGCAGTTCATGGACCAGAACAACCCGCTCGCGGGCCTGACGCACAAGCGGCGTCTGTCGGCCCTCGGCCCGGGTGGTCTGTCCCGCGACCGCGCCGGCATGGAGGTGCGTGACGTCCACACCTCGCACTACGGCCGCATGTGCCCGATCGAGACCCCTGAGGGCCCGAACATCGGCCTCATCGGCTCGCTCGCCACGTACGGGCGCATCAACCCGTTCGGGTTCGTCGAGACGCCGTACCGCCGCGTCAAGGACGGGAAGGTGTCCGACGAGGTCGACTACCTGACCGCCGACGACGAGGACCGGCACATCATCGCCCAGGCGAACGCGCCGCTGACCGCGGACGGCGCGTTCGTCGAGGACGCCGTCCTCGTGCGCACCAAGGGCGGCGAGCCCGACCTGGTCCCGCCGGCGAACGTGGACTACATGGACGTCTCGCCGCGCCAGATGGTGTCCGTCGCGACCGCGCTCATCCCGTTCCTCGAGCACGACGACGCCAACCGCGCGCTCATGGGCGCCAACATGC
>NZ_JADGMY010000005.1 GCF_015234515.1 Cellulomonas sp. | reverse complement strand
ACGACGCGGACAGGAAGGAGAACTTCACGGCGTACAAGCTGCTGATCGCCGACGTGGTCGACGGTGACCTGGTCGCCGTGCCCCGCGGCGTGTTCGCCGCGGCCGCCGTCATGCAGGGCTCCCGCGGGGGCGTCGACCTGCCGGGCAAGGACCGCGACCGTGTCCGCAGCCACCTGGCGAAGTACTACGCGAGGCTCGACGAGACGCCTCCCTGGGAGGACTGAGCGGCGCCCGCGGTCGGCCGTCGCGGCCGCTCGACATCCACCCTCCGCGACACCTTCACGCTCCGCCCCCACGACCGGCCCCGCACGCGAGGCGCCGCGGCCTAGCGTCACGTCCGTGACCGCCGACGCCCGCCCCGGACCACGGCACGCGCGCGTGCCTGACCCCGGGCCACGGCACGCGCGCGTGCCCGTCACCGCCGCACGCGGACCGGCGATCGTCCTGACCGCGGTGCTCACGACGTTCGCGTCCGCCGCCGGCGCCGTCTACCTCGACCTGCGCGGCCAGATGGACGTGAGCAGCGCCGAGGACCTGGTGATCTACGCGCCCTCGCCCGTCGCGACGTCGCACGCGCCCGACGACCCCTTCGCGGGCGCGGCCATGAACATCCTCGTCATGGGCACCGACCTGCGTGACGAGGAGAACACGGCGCTCGCGGGCGCGGCCGAGGGCATGCGGTCGGACTCGACGATGCTCGTGCACGTGTCGGGCGACCGGACGTGGGCCGAGGTCGTCTCGATCCCGCGGGACTCGCTGGTCCAGGTCCCCGAGTGCCAGCTGCCGGACGGCGGCCGGTCGCGGCCGCGGTTCACGATGTTCAACGAGGCGTTCTCGATCGGGGCGGGCGAGGACGGGAGCGTCGACCATGCCGCCGCGTGCACGATCGGCACCGTCCAGGCGCTGACGAACGTGCCGGTCACCCACCACCTGGTGGTGCGGATGACGGGCGTGATCGACGTCGTCGACGCGCTCGACGGAGTGCGCATGTGCCTGCCGGAGCCCGTCGACGAGGACCCGAGGTACGGGGACCTGCACCTGGCGGCCGGGGACCAGCGCCTGGACGGGCGCCAGGCCATCGGCTTCCTGCGGGTGCGGTCGGGCACCGGGATGGGGCTGGAGATGGGTAGCGACCTGACGCGCATCACGCGGCAGCAGGCGTTCGTGCAGGCGGCCGTGAGCGAGCTGCTCGGCAAGGACGTGCTCGGGGACGCGGACGAGCTGTACCGCGTCGCGCGGGCCGTGCTCGGGTCGCTGCGGGCCGACCCCCAGCTGGCGGACCCGGTGCGGCTCGCGGCCTTCGGGTACTCGCTGCGCGGTCTGGACCGTTCCCGGATCGTCTTCACCGAGGTGCCCGTGGTGGCGGCGTCGAGCGACCCCAACCGCGTGGAGTGGACGTCCGCCGCGGACGAGATCTGGCAGCGGCTCGCGACGGACACCCCGCCCGAGGCCCTCGTGGCGGCCACGCCGGCACCCGGTGCGGGCGAGGGCGGGACGGGTGGCGGGTCGGCGGACGGGGCGACGGGGGACGTCGGGGCGGGTGGCGCGACCGGTGGCGCGACGGGCGGCGACGCGGGGGACGGCGGGTCCGCCGACGTGCCGGGTGCACCCGGCGACGGGGCCGGCACGGGCTCCGACCCGCTCGGGGACGAGCTGCTGCCCGGGGTCTGCCCAAGCTGACGGCCGCAGGGGCTTGCGGAATCAGGTAAGCCTCACCTTATGCTTACGCCGTGACCGAGGCCCCCGTGACCGTCGACACCGCGACGACCGTCGAGACGACCGCTCCTGCGGCGTCCCCGTTCCGCATGTTCCACGTGCGCGTCGCCGCGCTGCAGCGGCTGTGTCCCAGCCTCCTGCGCGTCACCTTCACGGGCGACGA
This sequence comes from Cellulomonas sp., assembly GCF_015234515.1. Taxonomy (GTDB): domain Bacteria; phylum Actinomycetota; class Actinomycetes; order Actinomycetales; family Cellulomonadaceae; genus Cellulomonas. The sequence goes on along the minus strand of NZ_JADGMY010000005.1, from coordinate 50,080 downwards.
CCTGGACCGCTTCGCGGACAACGGGTTCGACCAGCGCATCAAGTTCTTCCTGCCGGTCGCCGGCTCGCCGTACGCGGACCTCATCGACATGGAGCGCACGGGCGACTGGTACGGCTCGTGGCGCGCGCTCCCCGACGACCGCCGCCACCCCATGCGCACCTACACCGCGCGCGGCGTGCGCCCGCACCCGCGTGAGCTGGACGTCGACATCGTCCTGCACGGCGACACCGGCCCGGCGTCCCGCTGGGCGTCGACCGCGCAGGTCGGCGACGACCTCGTCGTCATGGGACCGAACGCCGACCACGTCGGCCCGCACGGCGGCGTCGACTTCGTGCCGCCCGCCCGCACGGACCGTCTCCTGATCGCCGGTGACGAGACCGCGCTGCCCGCCATCGCCGGCATCGTCGAGCGCCTGCCGCGCGACGCGCGCGGCGAGGTCCTCATCGAGATGCCGTGGTCCGACGACCGCCTCGACCTCGACGCCCCCGAGGGTGTGCACGTGCACTGGCTGGGCCGCGACGGCCGCGCCCACGGCGACCTCCTGGTCCCCGGCGTCCAGGCCGCCGCCGCGCGCCTGCTGCCCGGCCAGGCGCCCGCACCCGACGCCGAGCTCGAGGACGTCGACATCGACGCCGGCATGCTGTGGGAGGTTCCGATCGACTACACGACCGGCGCCCCGCTGGCCGCCGAGGCGCACCTCTACGCGTGGCTCGCGGGCGAGGCCGGTGTCATCAAGACGCTGCGCCGCCACCTGGTCGGCGAGTGCGGCGTCGACCGCAAGGCCGTCGCGTTCATGGGGTACTGGCGGCAGGGGCGCTGCGAGGCGAACTGACTCGGCGCCCCGCCGTCGGCGGCGTCGCGACGGCGCCGTGCGGCGGGCTCGGTGCGGACGGCTCGGCGCGGACGACTCGGCGCCGAAGCCTCAATGCGACTGGGTGTACGGGTTGATGACGACCCCGTTCGTCCTCGTGAACGGGTTGATGACGGCCCCGTTCGACTTCGTGTACGGGTTGATCACGCTGACGTGCGGCTCGGTGTAGGGCACGGCCTGGGCGGTCGGCCACGACAGGGCGGCGAGCAGGACGGTGCCGAGGGCGATGACGACGGTGCGACGCTGACGCATGGGGTTCCCCTGAGGTCTCCTCGGGCCGGCGGCCGAGATGGGTCGAGTCACCCAGCGTGAAACGCATCGTGTCAAGGACCGTGCCGGTCGACCCGCTGCACCTCCTCGTCGCGCGCCAGCCACACCTCCACAGGCCCCAACCAGCAGGTCCGGGCAGCCGTGGTCTCGGCCGTCGCCGGTGGCCCGGGTGGCCGTCCTAGTGCCCGACCACCACGGGACCCTCACCCTCGGCTGCAGCGGGTGCGCGCACGAACAGCGTGAGCGCGACAGCGACGCTGGCGATGACCGCTCCGACGACGAACGCGTCGTGCACGCCGACCGCCATCGCCGCAGCGGGGCTCTCACCGTCCGTGAGGGCACCGGCGGTGCCGACGGACATCAGGGTGACGAACAGGGCCGTACCCGCGGCACCGGCGACCTGCTGCAGCGTGTTCGTGATGGCGCTGCCGTGGGAGTACAGGGCGCGCGGCAGCGACCCGAGCGCGGACGTCAGCAGCGGCGTGAAGACGAACCCGAGGCCCAGGTTGAGGGTCATGTGCACGGCCACGATCCACCCGATCCGCGTGTCCACGCCGAACGTCGTCATGCCCCACAGGGCGGCAGCCGCGACAGCCATGCCGGGCAGGACCAGCGGCCGCGGCCCGTAGCGGTCGAAGAGCGCGCCGACCACCGGGGCGATGACACCCATGAGGATGCCGCCGGGCAGCAGCATCAGGCCGACGGTCAGGGTCTCCAGCGCCAGCACCTGCTGCAGGTACAGCGGCAGCAGGATGAGCGAGCCGAACAGCGCGGACATCACGACGACGACGAGCACGACGGCGAGGCTGAAGGCCCGCGAGGTGAAGGTGCGCAGGTCGAGGAAGGCGGCGTCGGTCCGCTGCAGCACCAGCTGACGACGCACGAACACGACGAGCGCGGCGACGCCGACCGCGACGGGGATCCCGGGCACCACGGGCGCGTGCCCGGACGCCGACTCGCCGACGAGGCTCAGGCCGTAGATGAGGCCGCCGAAGCCGACCGCGGCGAGCAGCGCCGAGAGCGGGTCGAATGTCGCGGGTGAGGTCTCGGTGACGTCGCGCACCCACACGGCGCCCAGCGCGATGGCGAGCAGCGCGATGGGGAGCACGATCCAGAACATCCAGCGCCAGTCCAGGGTCGACAGGATGGCCCCGGAGACCGTCGGGCCGATCGCGGGGGCGACGGCGATGACGATCGAGATGACGCCCATCATGCGTCCGCGGTGGGTGGCCGGGACGACGTTGAGCACGGTGGTGAACAGCAGCGGCAGCATGATCGCGGTGCCCGACGCCTGGACGACGCGCGCGGCCAGCAGCACCTCGAAGCCCGGGGCGAGCGCCGCGATCAGGGTGCCCGCGGAGAACAGCGACATCGCCGTGAAGAAGAGCCCCCGCAGCGGGAACCGGGCCAGCAGGTAGCCGGTGCACGGGATGACGATCGCCATGGTCAGCAGGAACCCGGTGGTCAGCCACTGCGCGGTCGCGGCGGTGACGTCGAGGTCGACCATGAGCCGGGGGAGGGCGACGCCCATGATCGTCTCGTTGAGGATGACGACGAAGGCGGAGACCACGAGGAGCGCGATCACGGGGCGGGTGCGGATCGCGGGGGTCCCGTCGGCGGCGTGCGGGGCGGTCCGGAGGTCGTGCTCGAGCGTCATCGGGGGCTCTCTGTCGGGGGTGGGTGCGCGGACTGCCCGAGGTTCCGCGCTCGTCCGGCTGACGATCATATGGCAGTGACTGCCAGAATCGTCTCGCGTGGGTGCGAGGATGTGCGGATGCCCGACGCGGACGACCAGCAGCACGACCGCCACGCGGACCTCGGCACGCCCGACGCCGACTGCGGCCTCCGCGAGCAGCGCCGTCGTGAGACCCGTCGCGCGATCACCGACGCCGCGCTCGACCTCTTCGAGCGCCAGGGCGTCCCTGCCACGAGCGTCGAGGCGATCGCCGAGGCCGCCGGCATCGCCCCGCGCACCTTCTACCGCCACGCGGGGACGAAGGAGAACGCGCTGTTCGTCGACGACGACTCGACGGAGCGCCTCGTCGCGAGCGTGCGCGCCGTCGACCAGGGGGCGCAGACCGTCGTCCGCGCGATCGAGGGGGCCTACCTGGCGCAGATCGACGCCTTCGACGCGCAGCCGCCCGCGAGCCACGCGCGCGTCCTGCGGGCGCGCCGCCTCGTCCTGGCCGACCCGGACCTTCTGGCCCACGCGCTGGCCCGTGAGGACGAGCAGCTGCAGGAGCTCACCACCCTCGTCCTGCACGCCAGCGACGACTTCGACGAGCTCCGTGCCCGCACCGTCGTCACCGCCATCGGCACCGCCGTGCGCCTGGCGTACGACGAGTGGGCGCGCCGCGCCGAGCGGGGCGAGACGGTCACGGTCCGCTCGCTCTACGAACAGGTGCGCTCAGGGCTCGTCGACCACTTCAGCGGCGGTGCCCGGGCCTAGGTGCGGACTGGTGGTGCGGTCGTGCGGTGGTGGCGTGGTGGACGTGAGGGTCCGCGGTGAACGCCTCTCCGACAGCGGCCACCTGCGCCCCGTATCGAACGGATGCGGGCCGTGCCTGCGGCGGAACGACGCAGTCGGCGCACTAGCGTGTGCCCATGCCTGCAGGTGACGGTGTGTCCCCGCCCTCGTCAGCGACGGCGAGCACTGCGGGAACTGGTTCCGAGGTCGACCGGGACCCTGCGCGAGGCGCTGATTACATCGTGGACGCGGCGGTGACCGATGTTTCTGAGTGGGCGGTCATCCGTGACGAGCCGGGGGGCCGTGACCCGAACAAGCGGTGGGTGGCGCGTCTCGCCGACTCGCCCCGGCATGAGCAGTGGCTTTGGAAGGGCCGACAGCAGACCGGTGATGGTTCCGACCTGGCGCTTACCGACTGCGCCGAGGTTGTCGTCTCGCGTCTGGCCAGAGCCTTGGGCATCCCTGCCGCCGAGTGCAGATTCGCCGCATGTGACGGTGAGCTCGGTCTGATCTCGCACAACGTCGCGCCGGAGGGTCACAGCCTCAACACAGGCCGGACCTACCTTCCCGAGATCGACGGCTACGAGCGGATGCCAGCGGTGTCCGCTGAGGGTGCGCGCGTAGGGCTGATGCGGCGCGACCACGGATACACGCTCGACGCTGTCGAGCAGCTGCTGAGTGACGTGCTGCCTCCCCCCCTGTCCGTGGACGATCAACGAGCTGGACTAGAGGCGTCTTTCGACTTCTTCGCCGGGTACCTCCTCCTCGATGCGCTCGTCGGCAACTCCGACAGGCACCCCGGCAACTGGGCGCTTCTGGAGGAGGACGTCACGGGTCGGCGCCTCCTCGCGCCCACCTATGATCACGGGAGCGCGCTCGGAGCGGGGATGACCGAGCAGAACCGGATGGTCAAGGATCCCGCGGCCTTCGCACGCAAGGGTCGGGCGAACCACTTCACACCGAGCAAGCAGCGGCTTGTCGGCCTAGCGCTCGACGCGGTGGCGAGATCGGGGGCGACCGTGTGGCTCGAGCGGATCGCGTTGCTCGACGAGCACTCGGTGCGTGAGGCGATGAAGGCGCCAGAGGGACGGATGTCGGACGCTGCGACTAGGTTCATGATCAACGTTGTGCTCGAGAACCGGAGGAGGTTGTGCGATGGCAACTCTGCTGAGGACTGATCAGCTGCTTGTCAGCCGCCAGGACCCCACCACCCGCCGCTTCGAGACAGTCGGAACCTTGTCGTTCGACGGTCATCTCTACACCTTCGAGTACGCGCCCACTGCTACTCGAGCACTGCCCGGTCTCCCGATGGGCCGTACGAGGGAGAGTGACGTCCTCTTTCCGATCTTCGCCGAGCGGGTCATCGATCCGCGTCGACCGGAGCGTCCTGAGACGCTCAAACATCTCGGGCTGACGCGAGAGGCCGGGCCCCTCGAGGTATTGGCCGTCTCAGGTGGCGGGCGCACAGGTGACACGTACGAGCTAACCCCGCTGCCCCAGCCTGGCGACACGAGCCTCGTTTTCCTCGTGCACGGTGTTCGTCATCTGACAGATGTCGAGCGGGCAGCTATCGACCGCCTGGCACCCGGCGATCGGCTTTCGTTGCGCCTGGAGGCCGACAACCCGGTCGACGATCGGGCTCTGCTGGTAACCCAGGACGGAGGGAGGCTCGGCTACGTGCCGGGGCCCCTCCTCGACTACGTCCACAACATCATCACCCACGACTACGAGTTGGTCGTGGAACGTGTTAACCCAGCGGCAGCGGGCCTGCATATGCGTCTGCTCGTGCGCCTGAGTGGGCGCTACGAGATTTGACCTGACCGAGCCCGGCCGGCGCGAGGGCCGACCGGGCTCGGTCGATGTCAGACGGGGTGCGGTCCCGTCACTCGGGGACGACCGCGACGACCTTGATCTCCACGAGCTGCTTGGGGAAGGTCAGCTCGGTGATGGGCTGCCGGGAGTCGTCCGGATTGCGCCGGATCGCGGGCCCGGGACCCTCACGCCGCGGTCGGGGCCCGAGCGGCGGCGACGCGACCGGCCAGCGTGAGGCGCACCACCATGAGCACCGCGAGCGCCGTCAGCACCGCGTACAGCACCTGGGCGCGCAGCAGCGGGGCGTCGGCGAGCCCGAGCCCCGTGCCGAGCCAGGCGTACGCGGCCGTGGTGGCCACCGCGAGCCCGACGGACTCGGCCACCACCACGGCGGCGGCCATCCGGTCCTCCGAGATGCCGTCGTCGACGTCGGGGTGGGCCAGGCAGCGGCCCAGCAGGTCCGGGTAGAGCAGCCCCATGCCCGCTCCGGTCACCCCGGCGGCGACCAGCAGCCCGACGAACGCCGCACCCGGCCCGTCGGCCGCCACGGTGGTGGCGAGCAGGCCGACGACGCCCGCGGTGATCGCGGCCCCGCCGCCGACCATCCGGCGTCGGAACGCGCCGTCGTCGCCCGCCGGGTGCGACCCCGTCCACAGGCCGGTCACCGCCCACATGAACCCCGACGCACCGATGACGAGCCCGAACCGCTCGGCGTCCAGGCCGAACGCGTCGTGCGCGACGACGGACAGGACCATCGTGGCGCCGAAGTACACCGCCGCCGTCGCCATGAGCGCGGTCAGGGCGGCCCGTCGGCCGCTCGTCGCGCCGAGCGTGCCCGCCGGCAGGACCGCGACGGAGGAGCGCAGCATCAGGCCGCCGCCCACGACCAGGGCCACGGCGGACCACGCGCCGAGGGGCAGCGCGAGCACGGCGGACCCCGTCGCCAGCACGATCGACCACGCCCACGGGGCGGGCTCCGGTGCGACCGGCTCGGTGCGCTCGGGCATGGAGCGGGCCACCATCGCGCGGGCCACGAGCAGCAGCGGCAGGTAGAGCACCATCGCCCAGCGCCAGCCGAACGCCGCCGTCGCGGCGACCGCGTACACGGGCCCGAGGACCGAGGAGAACACCCAGACGCCCGACATCGCGGCCAGCACGAGCTGGCGGTAGCGCGGTGGCAGCCCCCGGCTGATGGCGCCCATGCCGATGGTGGCCAGCGCCCCTGCGGCGAGAGCGCGCACGGCGGTGCCGATGACGAACGCCTCCATGGTCACCGCCGTGGCGCACAGCACCGCCCCCGCGACCGTCACGAGCGTGAGCACGACCATGAGCCGGCCGACCCGGTAGCGGGACAGCAGCCACGCACCGACCGGCATCATGAGGAACATCGGCGCCTGCGCGGCGGCGTCGAGCGGCCCGTACAGGTGGGCGCCGTCGAGCTCGGCGGCGACGAGCGGCAGGACCGTCTGCGACAGGTACCGCTGCATGCCGGCCAGGAACTCCACGAGCACGAGCGCCCCGGCCAGCATCGCGGCGGCGAGACGCCCCTGCGGGACCGGTGCGCGCGCGGCCATGCGGCGACGCTAGTGCGGCGTCCCCTCCGACGCAGCCGCGGTGCGGCGTCCCGCCGGACCGCGACCACCAGGTGGGACGGTCTGGTCGCGAGACCGGGCTGAGTGGTCTCCCACCCGCCCCTGCGAGGTCTGAGCCCGGTCTCGCCGAGGCTGCGTCTCGACGCGTGGACTCCGGGGGCTTCGGCGGGCGGAGGACGGCCGGCTCGGGCCCGACGCCGACGGTGCCGGGCATCCTGGCGTCGGCGCGCGTGTCGGTGGTCGGCGGGAGGATGGCGGCAACGCCACCGGCGTGGGGCCGGTGGCCCGTCAGGGGGGTGGACCGATGGAGTTCCGGCTCGAGCTCGTGATCCTCCCGGTCAGCGACGTGGACCGGGCAGTGGCGTTCTACTCGCAGCAGGTCGGATTCGTGGTGGACCACGACAGGGAGGTCAACGAGGATCTGCGGTTCGTCCAGCTCACACCACCGGGTTCGGCGTGCTCGATCGCGGTGGGGAAGGGTCTGACCGACGCCGCGCCGGGCTCGGTCAAGGGGCTGCAGGTCGTGGTCGACGACGCCGACGCGGCGTACGCGTTCCTCCGGGGGAACGGCGTCGACGCGCCGCCCGTGCAGGAGCTCGAGTGGGGGAGGTTCACCGGGTTCGCGGACCCGGACGGCAACGAGTGGTCGGTGCAGCAGCTGCCCGCGCGGTAAGGCTGACAGGAGCGGTCAGAAGAGCGTCAGCTCGTCCTCGACCGCCGGGCCGACCGCCGGGCCGACCGCCGCCGGGACCGGCGCCGGTGCTGCGGCTGCGGGCACCACCGGTGCCGCCACGTGCCCGTCGCCCGACGCCCCCGCGAGCACCCGCGCCGCGAGCCACTGCAGCGAGTGCATCTCGACCGCGGCCAGCGCGTCGTGCAGCGTCGCGCGGTCCACGGGCAGCAGCCCGGGCCCGGAGGTCGCACCGAGGTCGATCCCCAGGTCCACGTCGGTGTGCATCGTCATGAGCTCGACGTTCTGCCAGAAGGCCGCCCGCCCGTCCGGGTCGGAGAGCTTCTTGACGCACGCCTTGCCGACGACCTCGGCGACGCGGGCGCCACCGTTGGTGTCGACGTCCGCGAACGCGGCCTCGACGGACCCGAACGCGTCGAGCAGCGCGACGCCCGTCTTCTCACCGATCCCGCGGATGCCCGTGAGGTTGTCCGACGCGTCCCCGCGCATGGCCGCGTACTGCCGGTACTGCCACGGGTCGATGCCCAGCATGGTGCGCAGCCGGGCCGGGGTCAGCACGGGGGAGGCCTCGACGCCGCCGTTGATGATCCGCAGCGCCGACGTCGTCTCCGTGACCAGGGCGAAGGCGTCGCGGTCGGAGGTGCACACGACGGTGTGCCACCCGGCGGCCGTCGCGGTCGCGGCGGCGGACGCCAGCACGTCGTCGGCCTCCAGGCCGTCCGGGATGACGACGTGCAGGCCCGCGGACCAGAACACGTCGACCGCGAGCGCGAGCTGCGTGACCAGGTCGTCCGGCTTCGGGGCCCGGTGCGCCTTGTAGTGCGGGTGCGCGGCCTTGCGGTGGTTGCCGGCCGCGTCGTCGAAACCGATGACGACGGCGTCGGCGGCGACGCGGTCGACGGCGCCGAGGATCTGCGACAGCGCGCCCTTGACGGCCCACGTCGGCCGGCCGTCGCGCGTGTGCAGCTGCGAGCCGAGGAGCGCGTGGAACGAGCGGTGGATCAGGGAGTTGCCGTCGACGGCCAGCAGGGTCTTCGTCATGGGTCGAGCGGGTGCCGCTCGGGTCCTTTCTCGGGGACGACGGCAGGCCGGCACGTGCCGGGCGCTGCCGTCGTCGAGCGTACGCGCGTCGTCCGAGGGCGTGGACGCCGACGCCCCGCTCGCCCTAGCCTGTGGCCCCCGGCCGGTCGGCCGGGACGTCCGCCGCTCAGCGGCCCGTCGACGGCCCCGGTGCGCCGCGAAGCACCGCTCACATGACGCATCTCACCGGAGGGCTCGCCCTCGTCCACCCGTGACCGGCCCGCAGGTGCGCGTCCGCACCCGCGAGGACCTGCGGCAGCAACGTCGTCGTCGCCCGCACCCGTGCTGGGACCACCTGGTCGTCGCCCCGCTGTGGCCGCTGCACGGCGCGAACCTCGGCACGCTGCTGCGCACGTGCGACGCCGTCGGCGCGTGCCTCGCCGTGCCGCGGCTGCCCTGGGTGCCCGAGGCGCTCGAACGCGGCAACACGCTGCGGCGGCCGGCGTGCGTCCACTGGACGGGGAACCGGGTCTCGTGGCTCACCAAGCAGCGGGCCGCCGGGTCGGCGGTCGTCGGGGTCGAGCTCGCGGAGGAGGCCGTGCGGCTCGGTGACCTGCCCGCCGCGCGCCGACGCACGGTCGTCGTGCTCGGGCACGAGCAGACCGGCATCCCCCCGGAGGCCCTCGACCTGCTGGACGTCGTCGTCGAGATCCCGATGGTCGGTGCGGGCGCGAGCCTCAACGTCGCCGTCGCCGGGTCGCTCGTGCTCTACCGGCTCGCGGGCCTGCTGTGACCGCTCCGACATGCTCCCCGGGGGGACCCGCAGGGGCCTGACCGGCCCGGGGGCGCTGGGGAGGTGGTCCGCGTCACCGTGCGGGAGGGTGCCGGGGAGGCGTGGCCGTGGGGGAGGATGAGCGCGTGAACCCGGGCGCCCTCATCCCTCGTCGTCACGCATGAGGGCGCCGGCCTGGCTGCGGTGGGTCGACCCGCTGACCGCGATGATCCTCGGCGTCCTCGCGCTGGCGCTGCTCGTCCCGGTCCCCGACGGCGTCGGTGCGGCGCTCGACACGGTCCGCACCGTGGCGATCGTCGTGCTGTTCTTCCTGTACGGGGCGCGGATGCCCACGCGGGAGGTCGTCGACGGTCTGCGGCGCTTCCGGTTGCAGGGCACGCTGCTCGGTGCGACGTACGTGCTGTTCCCGCTGCTGGGCCTGGCCGTTCAGCTGCTACCCGACGCCGTCCTGGCGCCCGACCTGCGGCGCGGTCTGCTCTACCTGTCGGTGCTGCCGTCGACCGTGCAGTCGTCGGTCGTCATGACGTCCATCGCCCGCGGCAACGTGGCCGGCGCCATCACGGGCGCGACGATCTCCAACGTCCTGGGGGTGCTGGTCACGCCGCTGCTGGTGGCGGTGCTGCTGGGGGCGACGGGTGCGGGGCTCGACGGCGGTGCCGTGGGCGGCATCCTGCTGCAGCTGCTGCTGCCGTTCGTCGTCGGGCAGTGCGTGCAGCCCTGGATCGGGGGGTGGCTGCGGCGGCACGGCGGCCTGACGCGCGTCACCGACCGCGCCACGATCCTGCTGGTCGTGTTCACGTCCGTGAGCGAGGCGCAGTCCGCCGGTGCGTGGGACGAGCTGACGGTCGGGTCGCTGGCGGTCCTGCTGGTCGTGTGCGGGGTCGTGCTGGCCGCCATGCTCGGCGTGACCTGGACCGTCGGCGGCTGGCTCGGCCTGGACCGCCCGGACCGCATCGCGCTGCTGATGTGCGGGTCGAAGAAGTCGGCGGCCACGGGCCTGCCGATGGCGGCGGTGCTGTTCGCGCCCGCGGTCGCGGCGAGCGTCGCGCTGCCGGTCATCGCGTTCCACCAGCTGCAGATCGTCGTGACGGCGATCCTGGCCCGCCGCCTGGCGAGGACCACCCCCGACCCGTCCTGACCCTGCCCGGTCCGACCCCTGCCCCGTCCGACCTCTGCCCGGTCCCCCGACACACCCCACACCGGCGGCCAACTCGTCCTTCGGCGGCTTCTGAGGCCCCAGAAGCCGCCGAAGGTGGAGTTCGCCGGGTCGGAGGAGGGTTGGAGGGTCAGCGGGTCAGGAGGTCGTCCGTGGTGGTGCCCGGCACCGAGACCGTGACCTGGGTGTCCCACGGGTCGCGCACCGTGATCGCGCGGCCGTCGTCGGCGAACGCCAGGCCCCGGGCGCGCAGGCGGGCCGCGAGCGCGTCGAGGTCCTCGCGCCCGGGGACCGTGACCGCGACGTCACCGAGGCCGAGCGTCGAGGCGCGCGGCCCGACGCCCTTGCTGTTCCACGTGTTCATCGCGACGTGGTGGTGGTAGCCGCCCGCCGACGCGAACAGCGCGCCGGGGTAGCCGCGCACGGTGGCCGAGAAGCCCAGGGCGTCGAGGTAGAAGGACTCCGCCGTCGCGATGTCACCGACCTGCAGGTGCACGTGGCCGACGCGCCCGGCGAGCGCGGGCCCGGCGTCGACGGCCTCCTGCGACAGGTGCGTGCGCAGGTACGCGTTCGGGTCGAGGTACTCGCTGCCCATGACGAGGTTGCCGTCGCGGTGCAGCCACAGGTCCCGGTCCCGGTCCGTGTACAGCTCGATGCCGTTGCCCTCGGGGTCCGTGAAGTAGAACGCCTCGGAGACGAGGTGGTCGCTGGACCCGACGAACCGGCTGCGCGGGTCCTGGGCGGCGCGGTAGACGGTCGCGGACAGGCTCGTGGCGTCGTCGAAGAGGAACGCGGTGTGGAACAGGCCGGCCTGGCGCGGGTCGACCGCCGGCAGGTCGGGGGTGTGGACGAGGCGCAGCATGGGCGTGGTGCCGCGGCCGAGCACGCGGTGGACCTGGCGCCCGCGGGTGCGCTCCTCGAGCGGCTCGAGCGCGATGGCGTTGGCGTAGTACGTCGACATCCCCTCGAGGTCGCCGACGTGCAGCGTGACGGCGTCCATCGACGTGGTGGGGGCCAGGACGGCCTCGTCGGTGGGGGCGTGGTGCGCGGTCGGCGTGGTCATCGTCATCTCCGGACCTGTAGTTGTCGTGACAACCACAGACTACGGCAGGTTACTTGAACCGTCAACCAATCCCGATCGGCCCGGGATCACCACGCCGGCTGCTCTCCCGCCAGGTGCTCGGGACCTGCCTCGGGCGGACGCGGCTCGTCCTGCGGGAAGGCGCGCACGGCCAGCATCGCCACGTCGTCGTCGTGCGACGGCCCGAGCTCGTCCACCACGGCGTCGCAGAACTCCTCCAGGGGCAGGTGCGCCAGCCGCTCGCAGCACGCGCGCAGCCGCTCCAGGCTGACCTGGAGACGCTCGCCACGACGCTCGACCAGGCCGTCCGTGTAGAGCAGCACGGTGGCACCCGGCTCGACGACCACCGTGTGGTCGTGCCGCTCGGTGTGCTTGCGCAGCCCGAGCAGCAGGTCGCTCGGCCGGCGCAGCAGCTCCGCGCGGCCGTCGGGCTGCACCAGCAGCGGCGGCAGGTGGCCCGCGTTCGACCACCGCAGGACGCGCACACCCTGCGCGGCCAGCTCCGGGGGCTGCTCGAGCCGCGCGAGGACCGCCGTGCTGAACCCCCCGATCGCCAGGTCCTGCGCAGCCCAGTCGAACGCCGACAGGATCGCCGCGGGCGGCTGCACGACCGCGTGCGCACCGCCGCGCAGGACGTTGCGGATCTGCGCCATCTTCACCGCGGCCTGCAGGTCGTGGCCCGTGACGTCCCCGATGACCAGGCACGTGCAGCCGTCACGCAGCAGGAACGCGTCGTACCAGTCACCACCGATCTGCGTGCCGGTCGACGCGGGCACGTAGCGCGCGACGAGCTGCAGGTGGTCCGGCTCCGGGAGCTCGGTGAGCAGGCTGCGCTGCAGCTCCTCGGCGATGTTGCGCCGGGCCGTGTGCAGGTGCGCGTTGTCCAGCGCGAGGCCCATCTGGGCCGTCACGTCGCGCAGCGCGGTCACGTCGGCGTCCGTGAAGCCCTCGCGGTCGGCGCCGCGTGCCAGCGTGACGACGCCGCGGGTGTGCCCGCGCCCGCGCAGCGGCAGGACCATGAGCGTCTCGGGTGCCAGCCGGCCCAGCAGGTCGCGCACCGGACCCGGCTCCACGATGTCCTCCAGCGACGGCGCGCCGTACCGCATCGCAGGGCGTGACGTCGTGAGCACCTCGGCGATCAGGGACGTGCGGGACAGCGCGGGAACCCGCAGCGCCCGGTACTCGTCGAGCACCGGCTGCATGTGCGGGTCCGCGTGCCGGGCCGCCACGTCGTGCAGCCGTGTGCGCCAGGGCCCCGGGCCCTCCTCCAGGAGGCTCGCGATGGCGAAGTCGGCGACCTCCGGGACCAGGTGCGGCAGTGCGGCGTCGAGCGCCTGGACCGGGTCGACGGCGTCGGCCAGCACGCCGGCGACCCGCGCGAGGAGGTCCGAGCGCGCGCGTCCCTGCTCCGCCAGGTCGAGGGCCCGGCGCCGCGCGGTGACGTCCGTGAAGTAGACGGCGACGCCGCCGCGCTCGGCGTTCGCCCGGACCTCGTACCAGGAGTCGAGAGGGGCGGGGTAGTAGGCGTCGAACACCTGGGACTCCCCGGTGCGTGCGACACCGCGGTAGTGCTCCTCGAACGAGGTGCCGACCGCGGCGGGGAAGAGGTCCCAGATCACACCGCCCAGCAGCTCCGCGCGGGTGCGCGCCAGGATGAGCTCGGCCTCCGCGTTGACGTACCCGAACCGCCAGTCCGCGTCGAGCCAGAAGTAGCCGGTCGACATGTCCTCGAGGATCTGCTGGACGTGCAGGTCCCGTTCGCGCAGCGCCGTGGTGTCGGTCGTGACGCCGATGAGGTGGGCGGCCTGCCCGGACGGCCCCGCCAGCGCACGCCCGCGCGCGGCGAGCCACCGCACCGTGCCGTCGGGCTGCAGCACGCGGAACTCGGCCTCGTACACGCCGCACGTGGAGATGGCGGACTCCAGCGCGGCGGACACCGAGGCGGCGTCCCGGGGGTGCAACCGGGCGTCGAAGGCGTCGATCGTCCCGCTGAAGGTCTCCTCGTCGTAGCCGAAGGCCTCCAGGACCGTCGCGTCCCACTGCAGGGTGCCCGTGGTCAGGTCCCACTGGAAGGTGCCGAGCCCGGCCGCCTGCGCCGCCGAGTCGAGCAGGGACAGGCGTGCTGCGTGCGCGTCGAGGGGACCCTTCTCGCCGATCGCGTCGTCCGTCGGTCCGTGCACGTGCTCTCCTCACGCCGGGGCGTCCGTCCAGGGAGCGTGCCACGCAGCGGGGCGGGCGGCGAGGCGAGGCGGCGCGAGGAGCCGGGTACGCAGCCGGTCAGGAACGAGGAAGCCGCGGCGTCGGAGGGCGGTCCTACGCTGAGCAGCGCCCCGCTCCCGGCCCTGGAGGACAGATGAGCCCGACACCCGGCGTCCCGGCCGACAGCCACGACCTCCTCCGCGTGCACGGGGCGCGGGAGAACAACCTGCGCGACGTCAGCATCGACCTGCCGAAACGGCGGCTCACGGTGTTCACCGGGGTGTCCGGGTCCGGCAAGAGCTCGCTGGTGTTCGGCACGATCGCGGCGGAGTCGCAGCGGCTCATCAACGAGACCTACAGCGCGTTCGTCCAGGGCTTCATGCCGACGCTGGCGCGCCCCGACGTGGACGTGCTCGAGGGTCTGACGACCGCGATCATCGTCGACCAGGAGCGCATGGGCGCCAACTCGCGCTCGACCGTCGGCACCGTGACGGACGCGAACGCGATGCTGCGGATCCTGTTCAGCCGGCTGGGGGACCCGCACATCGGCTCGCCGCAGGCGTACTCGTTCAACGTGCCGACCGTCCGTGCCAGCGGCGCGATCTCGGTCGACCGCGGGCACAAGCGCGCCGAGAAGGTGTCGTTCGAGCAGATCGGCGGCATGTGCCCGCGCTGCGAGGGCATGGGCAAGGTCAACGACTTCGACCTCACGGCGCTGTATGACGACGCGAAGTCGCTCGAGGACGGCGCGCTGACCGTCCCCGGCTACACGATGGACGGCTGGTACGGGCGCATCTTCCGCGGCTCCGGCTTCTTCGACGCCGACAAGCCGATCCGGGACTTCACCGAGAAGGAGCTGCATGCGCTCCTGTACAAGGAGCCGACGAAGATCAAGGTCGAGGGCATCAACGTCACCTACGAGGGCCTGATCCCCAAGATCCAGAAGTCGTTCCTCGCGAAGGACGTCGACGCGATGCAGCCGCACATCCGCGCCTTCGTCGAGCGGGCCATCACCTTCCAGACGTGCCCGGAGTGCGGCGGCACGCGCCTCAACGAGGGGGCACGCGCCTCCCGCATCGGCGGGCTGAACATCGCCGACGTCTGCGCGATGCAGATCACGGACCTCGCCGACTGGGTGCGGGCGCTCGACGAGCCGTCCGTCGCGCCGCTGCTGACGGTGCTGCGCGGGACGCTCGACTCGTTCGTCGAGATCGGGCTGGGGTACCTGTCGCTCGACCGGCCGTCCGGCACGCTGTCCGGCGGCGAGGCGCAGCGGACCAAGATGATCCGGCACCTCGGGTCGTCCCTCACCGACATCACGTACGTCTTCGACGAGCCGACCGTGGGGCTGCACCCGCACGACATCGCGCGCATGAACGACCTGCTGCTGCGGCTGCGGGACAAGGGCAACACGGTGCTCGTCGTCGAGCACAAGCCGGAGGCGATCGCGATCGCCGACCACGTGGTCGACCTGGGCCCGGGTGCGGGGACCGCGGGCGGCGAGGTCGTGTACGAGGGGACCGTCGAGGGGCTGCGGGCCAGCGGCACGCTGACCGGCCGCCACCTCGACGACCGCGCCGCGCTCAAGCCCGAGATCCGCACCCCGACGGGCGCGATCGAGATCCGCGGCGCCACCACGCACAACCTCCAGGACGTGGACGTCGACGTGCCCCTCGGCGTGCTGGTGGTCGTCACGGGTGTCGCCGGGTCCGGCAAGAGCTCCCTCATCCACGGCTCGCTGGCCCCCCGCGACGGGGTCGTCACGATCGACCAGGGGGCGATCAAGGGGTCGCGGCGGTCCAACCCGGCGACGTACACGGGCCTGCTCGAGCCGATCCGCAAGGCGTTCGCCAAGGCCAACGGCGTGAAGCCCGCGCTCTTCAGCGCCAACTCCGAGGGGGCGTGCCCCGTCTGCAACGGCGCGGGCGTCGTCTACACCGACCTGGGGATGATGGCCGGGGTCTCCACCACGTGCGAGGTCTGCGAGGGCCGTCGCTTCATGGCCGAGGTGCTGGAGTACGAGCTCGGCGGGCGGGACATCAGCGAGGTGCTCGCGATGCCCGCGACCGTGGCCGAGGAGTTCTTCTCCGCCGGGGAGTCCCGCATCCCCGCGGCGCACGCGATCCTGCAGCGCCTCGTCGACGTCGGGCTGGGGTACGTCACGCTCGGCCAGCCGCTCACGACGCTGTCCGGCGGCGAGCGCCAGCGTCTCAAGCTGGCGACGCACCTGGGCGACAAGGGCGGCGTCTACGTGCTCGACGAGCCGACGACGGGCCTGCACCTGGCCGACGTGCAGAACCTGCTGGGGCTGCTCGACCGCCTCGTCGACGCCGGCAAGTCCGTCGTCGTGATCGAGCACCACCAGGCCGTCATGGCGCACGCCGACTGGATCATCGACCTCGGCCCCGGCGCCGGGCACGACGGCGGGCGGGTGGTCTTCGAGGGCACGCCGGCGGACCTCGTCGCCGAGCGCTCGACGCTCACGGGCCGGCACCTGGCGCAGTACGTGCAGGCCTGAGCGCCGTCCGGGCGGGTGCCCGGGCCCTGCGCGCGCACCGGTGCCGTGCCGCGCCCGGCACGCCCGCGCTTCCGCCGCCCAGGGGCGCGCGGTTTCGTCCTTGACCGGCCCCCACCCCCCACCTAACGTGACAAACCGGACAGCGGCGGCATCCCGCCGGACGGGCGTGGCGCCGCCGTGACGACGCGGCCGTGGCCCGTCGGGCCCGTCCCGGTCGTCCGTCGTGGGGAGGCGTCATGGCGTCAGGGCCCGTGCTCGGCCGTGCCCTCGGGTGCACCGGGGTCGAGCGCGGCAGTGAGCTCCCGGGCGAGCGCCGCGCACAGGTCGTCGAGCGAACCCACGACGACGGACCGCGTGCGGCGCGGCCCGCCCTCGGGGTCGAGGACCAGCCGTGCGGCGATGGTGCCGTGCTGACTCCACGCGCGCACGACGACGACCATCGCGGTGCGCGGCGCGGGCTGCGCTCGGTCGGTGCTCATCGAGCGGGACGTTGCCACGCGCCCGTGGTCGCCGCGTCCTCCGGCCGTCGCCGCGGCGTCACCGCCGGGGACCGGGGGCCGGTGATGCGGCGTTGACGGCCGCACGACGCCCGTGCGCTAGGACGGTGGGGCTGGTCCAGGGGGGAGGGGAGCGCCATGTCGACGACGACGCCGCAGGGGGCGCCCCTGACCGAGCTGCGCCTGCTGGAGGGGTTCGAGCTGCGCGTCGGCGGCGAGCTGGCGTGCATCCCGCCGCACTCGCAGCGGGTGCTGGCGTTCCTCGCG
The DNA here is from genome assembly GCF_015234515.1 of Cellulomonas sp. Taxonomy (GTDB): domain Bacteria; phylum Actinomycetota; class Actinomycetes; order Actinomycetales; family Cellulomonadaceae; genus Cellulomonas. The sequence continues at coordinate 32,846 of NZ_JADGMY010000005.1, read as the reverse complement.
GTGCAGGAGCGCTCGCGGCTGCGGCAGAACGTCGCGTTCAGCCTGTGGGCGGACTCGACCGAGGAACGTGCGCGCGCGAGCCTGCGGACCGCGCTGTGGAAGCTCAACCGGTACGGCGTGCTCGTGGCCCGCGGCCCGTACCTGGAGCTGCACCGCGGCGTCGACGTCGACCTGCACCGGCTGCTCGCGCAGGCGCTCCGCCTCGTCAACGGGGACGGCTCGGTGGCGGAGCCGGACCTGCTGCCCGGGACGCTCGTGGGTGACCTGCTGCCGGACTGGGACGAGGACTGGCTGCTCTTCGAACGCGAGCGCCTGCGGCAGCTGCGCATGCACGCGCTCGAGTCGCTCGCGGTGCGGCTGTCCGCGGCAGGCCGCCACGCCGAAGCCATCGACGCCGCGCAGGCGGCCGTGGCCGCCGAGCCGCTGCGGGAGAGCGCGCAGGCCACGCTCATCCGTGCGCACCTCGCCGAGGGCAACCCGTCGGAGGCGCGCCGCCAGTACGGGCTGTACCGCGTCCTGCTCGCGGACAGCCTCGGGCGGTCGCCCGGCGAGCAGCTGCAGCAGGTGATGCGGGCGGCGGCGCGCGAGATGCCGCGCGGACGCGGGCCCGCCGCCGCGACGACGGGTGGGCCTACGCGGCGTTGACGCGGCGGTGACGGGTCCCGGCGCACGGTAGGACCGCCCGGTGACCCAGCGACGGACGGCGACGGCCATGACCGACACCCAGTTCCCCCACCTGCGCGAGATGCTCGACGACCGGTGGTCCTCCCTGAGCGACTCCGAGCTGGAGTCCGCGTTCGAGTCCGCCCTCGGCGAGGGTGTCGGGCCGGCGGAGTACGAGGAGCTCTTCGGAGGGCTCGGCAGGGCGCTCGCGTCCGTGGCCCCGCACGTCGCACGCTTCGGCAAGGGTGCGCTCGCGGGTGCTGCCGGCGGCAGCGCCCTGGGCCCGTGGGGTGCCCTCGGCGGGGCGCTGGTCGGCGGCACCGGGTCGGTGCTCGCCGGGCAGCGGCGGGGCCCCGCACGGACCGCGGGGCGGGCCATCGGCTCCGTCGTCGGCGCCGCCGGCGGGTTGACCGGGCGCGGACCCGGGGGCGGTGCGGCGTCGCTGCTCACCGCGCTCGGCGGGGCGGGCGGCCCGGCCGCCGCGCTCGGCGGCGTGATGCGCCGCCCTGAGGTGACGGCGGCGCTGGCCGCGCTGGCACGCGGCACGAACCCGGCCGTGCCGGTGGGCGGGACGGCGGTCCCCGCGAGCCAGGTCGCCGGGCTGCTCGGTGCGCTGGCACGCGAGACCGAGGACTGGGCCGACGCGCTCGACGACGCCGCGGCGCAGGACGAGGACCCCGACCTGAGGGCGGCGCGCCTGCTCGCGCTGCTCGCCGCCGCCGCTGCGTCGGACGGCGAGTCCGACGACGCGTGGGCCGACGACGCGTGGGCCGACGACGCGTGGGCCGACGACGAGGCGTTCGTCGACGCGTGGGGTGACGACGAGGACGTCGTCGAGCTCGACGAGGTCGGTGTCCTCGACCTCGACGACGTCGGCGAGGACGTCGAGCTGGACGACACGTGGGAGGTCGACGAGGTGACCGTGCTCGACCTGCTCGACGAGGTCGACGCGGCACTGGTGGCCGGGGGTGCGTGGTGAGCGCGCCGACGGTCGACCCCGTGCTCGAGCTCGTCCGCTCCCGGCTCGCCGGTGACGGGCCCGCGGCCGCACCGGGCGCCGACGGGCCGGCCGGGGTGCTGGCCGCGCTGCTCGAGCAGCGCCAGACGCAGCTGGAGGCGGCGATCGCCGCGGACGGCGGTCCCGACGACGGCGCCGACGACACCGGGGGCATGGACGACGTCGTCGCCGGCCTGGCCGCCGCCGAGGACCTGGTCGCCCGGCTCACCGCGCGTGTCGGGGAGCTGCGCGCCGAGGTCGCCCGCACGGGTGAGCGCTGCGACCGGTTCGCCGCCGCCGTCGGGGCCTGCTCCGCGTGCTGGGGCGAGGACCCGGGGTGCCGCTGGTGCCGTGGTCGCGGCCGGCCGGGTGCGCTGGCACCCGACCCCGAGGAGTTCACGGCGTGGGTCGTCCCCGCGGTGCGTGCGCACGTCCGGCTCCGGGACCACCGGGTGCCGCAGGTCGGCGGCGGTCCTGTCGTCGTGAACCAGGAGGAGAACGCATGAACGGGTACAGCGACGACCTCGACGCCCTGCTGGAGGGCTTCGACGACGCCGAGATGGACGAGCGCCGCCGGCGTCGCACGGGCACCGTGCGCACGCCCCCGCGGCAGAGCAGCTTCGTGCCCCAGTCGGGTCCCAAGCCGGCGAGCCAGGGGCAGGTGCAGCAGACGGCACGGAGCCTGGACCAGAAGATCGAGACGCTCAGTGCTGCGGTCCGCACGCTGCAGTCGCAGACCGCGACCCTGTCGACAGGTCAGGACCGCCTGGCCACCGGGCTCCGCAAGGAGGCCGACGGCCGCAAGCGCAGCACCACCGCGCTCCAGGCGGACCTGCAGTCCACCAAGATGCTCTCGGCCATCCTGCCGATGATCAGCCAGAGCACGGAGACGGCGACCATCGAGGGCAAGGAGGTCAAGGTCGTCACCGCGTCCGACAACCAGATCGCGACGCTGCTGCCGCTCATGCTCCTCATGCAGCCGCCGACCTCGCCGGACGCGTCCACGGCCGCACGCGGGCCGTTCGGTGACCCGCTCGGGATGGTGCTGATGCTCAGCGTGCTGGGGAAGAAGTGATGGCCGCCCCGGCGCTCGTGCTCGGAGGCGCTCAGGCCGCGGGTACGTCGCAGTGGCAGGTGCCCGACGTCGTCGGCGCGCAGATCGAGGCCGCACGCACGGCGCTCGAGCCGTTCCGTCTGACGGTCCAGGAGGTCCGCGTCTACTCGCAGGCCCCGAAGGACGAGGTCGTCGCGACGCTGCCGGTGGCGGGCGAGGTGCTGCCCGAGCGTGGCCGGCTGGTGCTGCGGGTCTCGGCCGGGCTGCCACCCGGCGCCGTGGACGTCGGCGCGCTCGTCTCGCGGCTCGACGAGCGGCTGACGTCGCTCGACGGGCACGTGGCGTCGATCGACCAGCGGACGGGGACCATCGACGAGCGGACGGCGACGATCCAGCGGGGCGTGGCGGACCTCCTCAAGGCGACCAAGCCGCCGGCGGGAGCAGGGCGGGGCGGCGGCGCGTCCTCGTCCTCGGCGACGTAGCCCGGGATCGTGGACCCCGCGCTCGAGGACCTGCTCGAGGCGGGCCCGCCGCACGAGGAGGTCGCCGTCCTGCTGCGGGTCCGTGACCCGCGGCGGCCTCCCGCCGGCGTGCGCGTCGTCGCGTCGTTCGGCGACGTCGTCAGCGCGCGCGTGCGCAGGTCCGACCTCCTGGCCGTCCACGACGACGACGCCACGCTCAGCGAGAAGGCGCCACGGGCGTACGGGCCGGAGCTGCACGAGCCGTCGTCGCCCGAGGAGCTGGCGCTGCTCGCCGCTGCGCACGCCCTGCCCGGTGACGCCGCCGGACCGGTCCCCGACGGCCCGGCGGCGCCCACCGGCGCAGGCGTGGTGGTGGGGGTGCTCGACTGGGGCTTCGACGTCGCGCACCCGGCGCTGCGCGCACCGGACGGCACGACGCGCCTGCTGGCCCTGTGGGACCAGCGGCCGGCCGGACCCGGTGCACGCGATGCGCCACCGCAGCCGTACGGGTACGGGCGGCTGCTCGGGCGGGAGCGGATCGAGCGGGCGCTGGCCACGACCGACCCGTACCGGGCGCTGGGGTACCACCCGGCGGACCTCGACGCGGGCGGTGGCGCGCACGGCACGCACACGTCGTCGATCGTGGCGGGTCTGGCGCCGGACGCAGCGGTCGTCGCGGTCAACCTGGGGCGGCAGGCGACGCCCGGCGTGCCCCTCGGCTCGAGCAGCGAGCTGCTCGAGGCCGTCCGGCTCGTGCTCGACGTGGCGGGCGACCGCCCCTGCGTCCTGAACCTCAGCCTCGGGCGTCACGCGGGCGAGCACACGGGGCGCTCGCTCGTGGAGTCGGCGCTGGACACGGTCCTGGCGACCCGGCCGGGGACGGCCGTCGTGCAGAGCTGCGGCAACTACCACGACCGGCGCGCGCACGCCGGCGTCCTGCTGCGGGCGGGCGACAGCCGCACGCTGCGCATCGCGGTCGACCCGCGGGACCGCACGCCCAACGAGATCGACGTCTGGTACCCCGGGCGGGACCGGCTGCGCATCGAGCTCGTCAGCGACGACGGGCGGCACGGCGCCGTGGTGGCGCCGGGCGCGTCCGGCCGCGTCGTCGTCGCCGGCCGTGAGGTCGCGCGCGTGCGGCACCGGGAGCGCGACCCGGGCAACGGTGACCACCAGTGGCGTGCGGTCGTCGAGCCCGACCCCACGGTCCGCGCGTGGGACGTCGTGCTCACCGCGCAGGACGTCGTCGACGGGCGGGTGCACGCGTGGATCGAGCGCGACAGCGGCTGCACCGGGTGCCAGACGCGGTTCCAGGACGCCGACGCCGACCCACGCGTGACGCTCGGCAGCATCTGCAACGGCTACCTCACGCTGGCGGTCGGCGCCTACGACGCGCACGACCCGGCACGGCCCCCCGCCTCCTTCTCCAGCGACGGGCCGACGCGCGACGGTCGCGGCAAGCCCGACCTGGCGGCGCCGGGCGTGGCGGTGCTCGGCGCCCGGTCGACGCCGCGCGGCGACGCGCCGGGTGCCCGCACGACCCGCATGTCGGGCACCAGCATGGCGGCGCCGCACGTCACGGGGACCGTCGCGCTCATGTTCGAGGCGGCGGGACGGCCGCTGCTGGTGTCCGAGACCCGTGCGCTGCTGCTCGCCTCGTGCGAGCGGCCCGGGCCCGACGTACCGCCCGGGCGTCTCGGCGCCGGGTACCTCGACCCGGCGCGGGCGGTCGCCCTGACCCGTGCCGCCGTGCGCGCGACCGATGTCGCGCGGCGCGGTCCCCGTTCCACCGGCCCGTCCGAGGAGGACGCCATGACCCACCCCGACGTGTCAGCCCTCGACGGCGCAGCCGTGGACCTCGACGTGGCTGACGGCACGCTGCCCGACCCCGGCGGCCCCGGCCTTGACCCGTGGCCGGACGCCGAGGCCCTCGCCGCCCCGGCGTCCGGTGACTGCTGCGGCGGCTCGGACGACCTGCTCGCGGACGACCTGCCCGCCGGGGGGCCGTCCACGCCTCCCGGCCTCGCGTCGTTCGGACCGGCGCCGCTCACCGAGCCGTACGGGCCGGCGGCCGCGACGTCGCCGTGGTGGCACCGCGAGGCGCTCCACGCGCTCGGTGTCACGGCGCCGCCCGGCGACGCGGCCGACCTCTTCGACGCGTGGGTGCACGGCGGGGTCCCCGGGGACCGCGGGGACGGTGTGCTGCAGATCGTCGCCGCGCCGACGGCCGTGCTGGCCCGCCCGCTCGCCGTCGGGGACGTCGTCGTCGTGCGGCCCGCCGGTGTGCCGCACGCCGGGCTCAGCCTGGTCGTCGACCCGCGGCTCGTCCCGCTGCCCGGCGGCTACGGGGTCCGCACCGCCGCGGGGTCCACCCGGCGTCGCGAGCCCGTCCACGTCGTCGGGCGCGACGGGCGGGTGCCCGCTCACGTCCTGGTCCTGCGCGGGGGCACGCCCGGTGACGCGGAGAGCGTGCCGGGCCGCTGCCCGGACGTCGTCGTGCTGCCCCGCGACCGGCCGCGTGTCCTGGTGCGTGGCGCGGTGCACCCCGCGGTGCGGGAGGTGCAGCGCAAGCTCAACGCGTTCTCGCGGCACCGGGTCGCCGCCGGTGCGCCGGCCCTGCCGGGCACGCCGCTCGTCGAGGACTGCGTCCTCGGTGGCCGGACGGCGGACGCCGTCGTGGAGCTCCAGCGGGTGACGATGCCCGGACAGCCCCGCGAGCACGACGCGAAGGTCGGGCCGCACACGTGGGAGCAGCTCGACGCGGTCGCGGTGCCCGTGCCCGGCGGTCCGGCCGTCGTCACGGCAGCGCTCCGCCTCACCACCGACGGGTTCGGGCGCGCGCTGACGTGGGACGAGGTCGTCGGCCTCGACACCGCGACCGTCGACCTCGAGGTGACGGCGTCCGGCATGCCGGTCGCCACCATGCCCGGGACCGTCGTGGTCACGCTGGCCACGCGCCCGCCCAACCGTGCCGCCGGCGCCGCGACGGTGCTCGTGCCCGTGCCGGTCGAGCTGACGCGGCTGGCGCCCGAGGCCGCGCACCCCGGACGCAGCCGGTACACGCGCGCGGTCGCGCTGCCGGACGTCGGGCCGCTGTTGCAGGTGGAGCGCGCGCGCCCCGAGGTGGCGACGGTGGTCCGTGCCGGGGGCACGAGCGACGCGGCCCTGCGGACGGCGCTCGGCTGGGCACCGCGCGGCGCCGCCGACCAGCCGACGACGGCCGCCGCGGGCACGTCCACCGGCTCCGCGGCGCGCGAGGCACCGGACGCGATGGCGCTCCTGCGCGCGGGCGGCGTCGAGGTGCTCGACGCGCGGCTGGCACCCCGGCCGGGCTGGACGCCACCGGCGCCGGTCGCGCGGCTCGTCCGCAGCCCGGCGGACCTCGTCTACTACTCCGGGCACGGCCTGCGCTCGGGGAGGCTGGCGATCGACACCGAGTCGAAGCAGTGCCCCGAGCGCGGGACGTACGTCCAGTGGATCGGCCCCGCCGCGCTGGGGTGGCGCTCACCCATGGACGTCGACGTCCTGGTGCTCGCGGGGTGCTCGGTCCTGCACGTCGACGTGTCGACCTCGCCGCCGACCGGGCCGGGCCTCGAGTGGGCCACGCTGCTCACCGGCAGGGGAGGGCCCCTGGCCGCGCTCCTGGGCTACGGCGCGGCCGCGCCGTGCGACAGCCGTGGCGGCGACGACATCGCCACCGCCTTCGGGCGCCGCCTCGCGGCCGGCTCCCGCTCCTTCGTCACCGACTGGCTGGAGGTCAACATGGACGCCCGGGCGACGAACGCCGTGGCCGTCGACGCGCGCGGCTACTGGTGGATCGAGCGGACGTGGGGCGGCCTCGGCAGCCAGATCGCCGGACCGAGGTCGCTGCCGTGACCGGCGACCTGGCGACGACGCAGGTGCTGCCGGCCGAGGCGGTCGGCCCCTGCCCGGACGTGCCGGTGCCCCCGGAGGGGCGCCCGCGGCTGCTGCGGACCGGGGCCGTGCACCCCGCCGTGCGCGACGTGCAGCGTCGGCTCAACGCGCTGGCCGTGCCCGGCACGCCGCTGACCGAGGACTGCGTCCTCGGCCCCCGAACCGCCGCGGCCGTGCGCGCCTTCCAGGTGGTGGCGATGCCGACGACCCCAGCGGACCACGACGGCGTCGTCGGACCGCGCACGTGGGCGGCGCTCGACGCGGCGGCCGCGCCGGGGCGTGTGCCGCCGCGGCCGGTCCCACCCGCGCCACCCGGGCCGCCGCCACCCGCGCCGTCGCCACCCGGACCCGTGCCCGCGGTCGGTGCGGCGGCGGGCCGCCGCGAGGTCGCGACGGTCGCCCTCCTGCGCGCGCACGGCGGCGCCCCGCCCGACCTCGTGCTGCGCTGGACGGCGCTGCCCGCAGGGGCGACCCGCGTCGACGTCGTCGTGCACCTGCACGGGTACTCCGGGCAGCGCGCCGCGATGCGCCTCGCGGACAAGGAGCGGATCGCCGGCCTCGACTGGCAGGACCCCGTCACCGGCACCCCCGGCCGCGCCACCGCCACGCTGGCCGTGCTGCCACGGGGTCGATGGTTCGGTGGTGCCGGCGGCGACGGCTTCGACTTCCCCGCGCTGGCACGTCCCGGCGCGTTGGACGACCTGGTGCAGGTGGCCGTGCGTGAGCTGGCGTCGGCCACGGGCCTGCCCGGCCTGACCCGCGGACGACTCGTCCTGACCGCGCACTCCGGGGGCGGCGCGGCGGTCGAGCGGGTGCTCGCCGCCGGCGCCGACCCCGACGAGATCCACCTGTTCGACACGACGTACGGCACGCCGACGCAGGTCCGTGCGTGGGCAGCCCGGCACGTGGCCCGCGACGGCACCGGGACGCCGCCCGCGTCCGCGCTGCGGGTGCTCTGGCACCGGCACCCTCAGGTGACCGGGCACGCGACGGCGTTCGCGGCGGCCCTGGCGTCCGTCGTCCCGGTGGCGGTGCGCCGCTGGTACCGGGTGGAGGAGACGACGGTCGAGCACGGCCTGATCCCCCGGACGTTCGGGTGGCGGCTGCTCGCGGACGCCGGAGCCGACGTCGTCGACGCCGCGGGACGCCCGCTGCCCGGCAGGCCCGGACCGCCCGTCCCGGCGCCTGCACCCCCCGCCCCTGCACCCCCTGCGCCCGTGCCGCCCGGCCCGCCCCCGGCCGCGGGCCGGGCCCGCACGACGGCCGAGCTGCGCGCCGCGTGGGCCGCGTACCGCTGCGCCGACGCGCTCATGGTGCGCGTGCGGGTGCTGAGCCACACCACACCCGTCAACCCGCTCGCGGTCGACGCGTACGCCGCGCTCGACGCCGCGCTGCGCGCCACCGGCTACCGGGCCCGTCGCACGTGGGCCTACACGTGCCGCAGCATCGCCGGCACGACCGTGGCCTCGCTGCACAGCTACGGAACGGCGGTCGACGTGGACCCGGCGTGGAACCCGCACCGGCTGCGGACGACCGCACCGGTCCGGTTCGCGACGGCCGCGACGGTCGAGCAGCGCGCCGCCGAGGTCGCGGCCGGCACCGCCGACACGGTCCTCACTCCCGAGCAGGTCGCGGCGGTCGAGGCGGTCCGCACGCGCGAGGGGCACCGGGTGTGGGCGTGGGGCGGCCGGTGGCGCACGTCGCACGACTCGATGCACTTCCAGGTCGACGCGACGCCCGCGGAGCTCGCCGCGGGCATCGACCCGGCGACGGTCCCGACGCCGCCGTGAGCGTCGGCGGGCCCGCCCGTCGCTGGTGCCGTGGCGGCAGGGTGCCGTTACGGCAGCGGACGCGGGTCCGGGTCGGGTGACGCGCGGTCGTCGCGCACGGCGGACCCGGACCACACGTCACCGTTCGGGGCGAGCTCGGCGGACGTGTCGAGCAGGTCACTCGTCCAGGTGAGTCTGCAGGCAACTCGCCGTGGGAGGGGTGCGCCCCGTGGGTGATCTGTCTATTTTGCCCGGATGGCGACCATCGTCGACCGCCGCGGACAGGGCCGTCCCCGGCGTGCGACCGCGCACCACGCGCGTGACCCCGGGTGGGTGCGCCCGCCGCAGCACACGCGCTCCGGCGGCACCACGGCACGGCACGGCACCGCCCGCCGCGGGCACGTCGTCCGCGACGTGGCGCTCGCGCTGCTGACGACGGCCGCCGCCGTGGGCGTCGTCGCCGGGCTCCTGCACGACGACCCAGCCGCGCAGGCGTCGGTGCTGGAGCTCCTGCACGGCGCCGAGGCGACCGTGCGCGCCTGGCTCGCCGACCTGCCCCGCCCGGGCCTCTGACGCCGGGAGCCGGGCGCCGGTCACGACCGCAGCTCGAGCCCGATCTGCACGGCGTCGAGCTCCGCCAGCGCGCGCCCCAGCGCCGCCGACGGGTACGTGCCGAGGTCGCGCAGGTGCAGCAGCTCGGCACGCTGTGCCTGCAGGACGAGCACCTGCAGCCGCAGGTCGGTGGCCCGGTCGCGCGCGGCCAGCTCGGCATCCTCCTCGGCCGCCGTGTCGAGCGCGATCACCCGCTCGCGCACCTGCTCGATCGCGGACGGCGGGTACGGCGTGCCGTCGGGCTGCCGCAGGCGCGGGTCGTCGAGGCGTTCGACCGCGGCCCGCCGCAGCTCACCGTGCAGCGCGGCGAGCGCCTCGCCGTCGTCCTCCTCGCGGCCGGTCAGGTCCAGGCGTCGCACGACCCACGGCAGCGTGGCGCCCTGGACGAGCAGCGTGCCGGCCGCGACGACGAACGCGACCAGGACGAGGAGCGACCGCTGGGGGGTGTCCGACGGCAGGGACTGCGCCGCTGCCAGCGTCACGACGCCCCGCATGCCCGCCCAGACCAGCACGACCCCCTCGCGCGGCCCGAACCGCTCGGCCGTCAGGTAGTCGATGTCGGCGATGCGCCGGCGCACGCGCCTGCGTGCCTCGGGGCCCTGCGCGGGCTTGCGCCCGGCGCGGCCGCGCCGCCCGGCGGCCGGTGGTGACACCGCCTCGCCCGCGTCCAGGCGCGCCTGGGCGTGCGTCAACCAGTCCCGCACCTGCGGGGTGCGGTCGGCCCGGCGCGAGAGCTCCCACACCGACCACGCGACGAACACGGACCGCAGCGCGACGACGAGCGTCGCGGTGACCGCGCCGAGCCCGAGAGCCGTCCACACGCTGCCGTGCGCGTGCTCCACGTCCTCCACCAGGGCGAACACCTCGAGGCCCATGACGAGGAACACCGCACCCTCGAGCAGCAGCTCGATCGTGCGCCACACCGCGTGCTCGGTGACGCGGTCCCGGGCCCGCAGCGCGCGCGGCGCGGCCGACCCGGTGACCAGTCCCGCGGTCACCGCCGCGACGAGCCCCGAGGCGCCCAGGTGCTCCGCGGGCAGGAACGCCACGAACGGCACGACGAACGACAGCGCGACGTTCGACGTCGTCTGGCTCAGGTGGCCGCGTGCCCAGACGTGCAGGCGTCCCACGACGTACCCGACGAGGACCGCGACGACCACGGCGTACACGAAGTCCCCGGCGACGCCCCACAGCGACACCGTGCCGGCCGTCGCGACGATCGCCGAGCGCAGCAGCACCAGCGCGGACGCGTCGTTGAGCAGCGACTCGCCCTCCAGCACGGTGACGATGCGCGGTGAGACGCCGGCCTTGCGGACGATCGACGTCGCGACCGCGTCGGTGGGGCTGACGACGGCGCCGACCGCGATGCCGGTCGCCAGGCCCATCCCCGGCACGAGCCCGTCCAGGACGAACCCGACGACGACCGCGGACACCACCACCAGCACGACGGAGAACGCGGAGATCGTCCGCAGGTCCCGCCGGAAGTCCATGGTCGGCATGTTGGTGGCCGACGAGTACAGCAGGGGCGGCAGCACGACGGCGAGGATCAGCTCGGGCTCGACCTCGATCGCCGGAACGAACGGCAGCAGGCTCACACCCATGCCGATGAGCACGAGCAGCAGCGGCGCGGCGACCCCCACACGGGGGGCGAACGACGTGACGGCCACGATCACCAGGACGGCGAGGACGGCGAACACGACCGGGTCGTCCATGCATCACCTCACGGCAGGGCCCTGGTCAGGACGACTCGGTCGCGGCGGAGGCGTCGATCGCCTCCGCCTGCCGGGCGGGTCCGACGAACAGCCGGTTGACGACGTACAGCACGACGCCGATGCCGAGCAGCAGCCCGGCGCGCGCGTACACGTCGAACGACCGTCCCGTGAGCGGGGACGCCAGGACGAGCGACACGACCGCACCCAGGACGGGCGCCCACGTAGGTGCCCGGAAGCCGCGCGGGCCGTCGCCGTCGATCCGGGCGTCGCGGTCCTCCGGGCGTCGCCGCAGCACGAGCACCGAGACGTTGACCACGGCGAAGACGAGCAGCAGGAGCAGCACGGTGGTGTCCGCGAGGCCCGACAGGTCGCCCGTGCTGACGAGGGTGAGCGCGACGACGGTCGTGAAGGCGATCGCCACCCAGGGCGTCCGGCGGCGGCGGTCCACGCGGCCCAGCCACCCCGGCACGATGCCCTCGCGCGACATCCCGTAGACCACGCGGGACGCCATGATCATGTTGATGAGCGCGGTGTTCGACACCGCGACGAGCGCGATGACCGCGAACAGCCACGGCGGGAACACCAGGCCCGCGACCCGCACCACCTCCAGCAGCGGGCCGGTGGACTCGGCGAGCGTCGCGGTGTCCACCAGCATCGACGTCGTGAACGCGACCGCGAGGTAGATCACGCCGGCGACGAGGATGCCGCCGAACAGCGCGCGCGGGAAGTCGCTGCGCGGGTGCTGGCACTCCTCGGCCAGGTTGACGGAGTCCTCGAACCCGAGCAGGGCGTAGAAGGCCAGGGCGGTGCCGCCCAGCACGGCCATCCACACCGGTCCGTCGCTGCTGAGCGTCATGGCCCTGCCCGGGTCGCCCTCGCCGGACAGGAACGCGCGCGCGCCGATGACGAGGATCACGGCGAGGCCCGTCACCTCGATCACCGTCAGCGCGAGGTTCACGCGCACGGACTCCGAGACGCCGACGGCGTTGACCACGGCGATGACCAGCACGAAGACCCAGGCGGCGACGAGCGTGGGGACGGTGACCAGCTCGGCCAGGTAGTCACCGCCGAAGGCCCGTGCCGCCGCGCTCGCGCTCGTGATGCCGCTCATGAGCACGGCGAACGCCACGAGGAACGTCACGAAGGGCCGCCCGAACGCGCGCTGCGCGTACACCGCGGCCCCGGCGGCGCGGGGGTAGCGGCCGACGAGCTCGGCGTACGCGGTGGCCGTCAGCGCCGCGAGCCCGAACGCGAGGACGAACGGGATCCAGATGGCACCGCCGACCTGTCCGGCGACCTTGCCGGTGAGCGCGTAGATGCCGGCGCCGAGGATGTCGCCGATGACGAAGACCAGCAGCATCCGGCGGCCGACCGAGCGCTTGAGCGCCGGGGTGGGGGCGGGCGAGGTGGCGACCATGGCAGCCTCCGGGTCAGCCGGCCGGGCGGCCGGTCTGCTCGTCAGTCTTGCGCCGCCCTGCCGTCGCCGCGCGTCGAGGCCGGGGCCCGGCGCCCACGGCGCTCACCGCGCGGGCGGACCGTCGCGGCCCTACGCTCGGTGCCTCCGGCGACGTGGCCCGGTGGGGCGACGACCCGCTGCCGCACCGGTCCGCCCGCCCGCCCTCGTACGACCACACGACCACCGGTCCGCAGCGGCCGGTGCGAAGGAGGACACCCATGAAGGGCAAGCTCACGTTCGTGCTCGGCGCCGGGGTCGGCTACCTGCTGGGTACCCGCGCCGGCCGTCAGCAGTTCGAGAAGATCAAGACCTGGGCGTCGGACACGTGGAACGACCCCCGCGTGCAGGGCTACGTCCACGACGCCGAGCGGGCGACCACGGAGTTCGCGAAGACGCAGGGCGGCGCCCTGAAGGACAAGGCGGTGTCGACGGCGAAGTCGAGGTTCTCCGGCTCGTCGGACGAGTCGGACGGCGAGCGGTCGTACGACACGTCGTCGTGGGAGCCGACCGACGGCCCGCTGGTCGACGCCGACGACGCCAACCCGGAGACCCGTCGCGCCTGACGCACCCGCCGGCCGGGACCCCGCGCGTGCGCCGGGTCCCGGCCGGCCCCGGGCTCCGGGGATGGCAGGGTAGGCGCGTGGACGTCGAGCACGTGGTGGTCATGGGTGTGTCGGGAACCGGCAAGTCGACCGTGGGGCAGGCGGTGGCCGACCGGCTCGCCCGCCCGTTCCTCGAGGGTGACGACCTGCACCCGGAGGTCAACGTCGCCAAGATGACCGCCGGGACCCCCCTCGACGACGACGACCGGTGGCCCTGGCTGCAGATCGTGCGCGACGCCATGAGCGCCCACGCGGCGGCCGGCACCTCCACGGTGGTCGCGTGCTCCGCGCTGCGCCGTGCCTACCGCGACGTGCTGAGCGAGGCGCACGGGCGCGTGCGCTTCGTGCTGCTCGACGTGCCCGCCGACGCCCTGCGCGAGCGGATCACGCTCCGCAGCGGTCACTGGATGCCCCCGAGCCTGCTCGAGTCCCAGCTCGCGACCCTCGAGCCCCTCGGCCCGGACGAGGACGGCGTGGTCGTGCCCGTCGCGGGTCCGGCCGACCGCGTCGTCGCGGACGCGCTCGCCGCGCTCGTCTGACGGCCCCGGCCGCCCCGGGCCCGCAGGCCGTTCCCGCCCGCGGGCGGTTGCCCCGAGCAACGTAGGGTGCTGCGGTGCGTTCGCTGCTCGTCGACCTGACCCCGGTGCGGGTCAGCCCCGCGTTCCGCCGCCTGTGGCTGGGCCTGTCGGTCGCGAACCTGGGGTCGCAGCTGACCGTCGTCGCGGTGGGGCTGCAGGTCTACGCGCTGACCGCGTCCACGCTGGCCGTCGGCGTGCTCGGGATCTGCGCGCTCGTGCCGCTGATCGTGTTCGGCCTGTACGGCGGTGCGCTCGTCGACCACTACGACCGCCGGAAGGTCGCCGTCGTCGCGTCCGTCGTGTCCTGGGTGGCCGTGCTCGCGCTCGTCGCGCAGGCCACGGTCGGCAACGAGCACGTGGGCGTGCTGTACGCCCTCGTGGCGGTGCAGTCGGCCGCGGGTGCCGTGAACTCGCCCGCGCGGTCGGCGATCATCCCGCGGCTGCTCGAGGCGCGCCTCATGCCCGCGGCCAACGCGCTGCAGACCATGGGCTGGAACGTCGCGCTGACGGTGGGCCCGCTGACCGGGGCCGCCCTCGTGGCGGGCATCGGGTACGTGTGGGCGTACGCCGTGGACGCCGTGCTGTTCACGTTCGCGCTCGCGGCGCTGCTGCGGCTCCCGCCCGTCCCGCCCGAGCCGTCCGACGACCGCCGCCGGCGCCTCGGCCTGGGGTCCGTGGTCGACGGCCTGCGCTACCTCGGCACGCAGCCGAACGTGCGGATGACGTTCCTCGTGGACGTCGTCGCGATGGTGACCGCCATGCCGCGCGTGCTGTTCCCCGCCGTGGGTGTCCTCTACCTCGGCGGCGGCGAGACGACCACGGGCGTCCTGACCGCTGCGATCGCCGCCGGCGGCATCCTCGCGGGCCTGTTCTCCGGTGGTCTGGCGCGCGTGCGCTGGCAGGGACGCGTCATCGCCGGCGCGATCACAGCGTGGGGCCTGTCGATCGTCGCCTTCGGGGCCGTCCTCGTCACCGCCGGCCGCACGACGCCCGACGGCGTGCTGCCGGTCGCGCTGGCGCTCGCGGTGGTGACGCTCGCGCTGGCCGGGGCGTCGGACGCGGTCTCGTCGGTGTTCCGGCAGACCATCCTGCAGACCGCGACCCCCGACCACATGCGCGGCCGCCTGCAGGGCGTGTTCGTCGTCGTCGTCGCGGGCGGCCCGCGCCTGGGCGAGCTGGTGCTCGGCGCCCTGTCGACGCGCGTGGGCGAGGGTGGTGCGGCGGTGATCGGCGGGGCCGCGTGCGTCGTGCTGCTGTGGGTTCTGGTGCGGGCGCAGCGCACGTTCTGGGACTACGACGCGCGCCACCCGACGCCCTGACGGGGGGTGCCGGGCTGGGTCGCCCGGGTCAGGGCGCCCGGTGCGGGCCAGGGTGCCCCAGCGGAAGCGTGCAGGGGACGTGTCTGCGCGGGAGCAGGTGGCCGCACCGTTCGCCGCCGTACCGACGTCTCGGGACCGCGGGCGGTGGCGGCAAGGTGACGGTCGCAGGGCCGGGGACGTACGCGTCCATCAGTGCCAGGACGTCGCCCGCCTGGTAGACGTGCTGCCGCTTGAAGCGGTGCCCGGCGCGCTGGACGACGCCGACCCGGACCAGCTCGGTGAGCGCGGTGTTGGCGGTCACGCGGGACACCCCGAGGCGGTCCTGCACGAGACCTGGGGTGACGACCGGCTGCTCGACCAGCAGGTCGAGGAGCCGGTGGACGCTGGAGTCGGTCCGCAGCCGCTCGACATACGGCGTCCACCGCGCGTGGACCGCCGCCACCTCGTCGATCATGTCGCCCGCGATCCGCGCGGCGTCGGTCACCATGTCGAGCATCGTGCGCAGGTACGCATGCCTGGCCTCCGCCGCGGTACCCGCACCGCTCGCACCTGGCCGGTACGCGGTGAGGGCGGCGACGTACGCCTCGACGTCGTCGCGCAGGACGAGGGAGAGCGGCAGGACGCCCTGGTCGACGAGCCCTGCACGTGCGAGGACGGCGTGGAAGAGTGCCCGGCCCGTGCGGCCGTTGCCGTCCTCGTAGGGGTGGATGGTCTCGAACTGCGCGTGGACGAGGAGAGCGGCCACGAGCGGGGGGTCGCCCGTCGTCGCCACGTAACGGAGCAGGTCCGCCATGAGGTCGGGCACCTCGTCGTGCGGCGGTGCGACGTACGACACGGTGAGCGGCGTCCGCCCTCCGACGTACACCTGGTCGGTGCGGTACCGGCCCTGCGACTCGCGCGGCAGGAGCGTCGCATGGATCGCGTGGATGTCCTCATGGGTCCAGGTCGCGCTCCGCAGCGCGGCGATCCCCGACGCCATCGCATCGATGTTCCTCAGCACGTCCCGTGCCGTGCCGGGCGTGCCCTCGACATCGGCGAGCCGGGCCGCCATGACGTTGCGTGGGGTCTCGCGCAAGCCCTCGATCCACGAGGAGGCGAGCGACTCGGAGCGCAGAAGCGTCGCGAACAGCAGAGGCACCGGCCTGCCGCGCAGGCGCTGTCCCAGGGTGGCCACGGCCGTGGACGCGTCCGTGACGAGCTCGCTCACGTCAGGGCTCACCACGCTCCGCTCGGTCGGCATGGGATCGGGGTGGTACCTGAGGTAGGTACCACCGGTCCTCTCGCGTCGGGTGAGGCCCTGGAAGTCGGGCTGCACGGTCACGCGCTCCCAGCGGCCCACGGGCGGTGCTCCTCACGGATCGGTACGTCGTCGTCGCGTGAAGATTAGCAAATCAACATATGCTTATCGATAGACCACGGCCGCGGCACGTTGCGCAGGTTCGACCGCGCCGTCGCCACGACCTCGCCGAGCCCGCCGCCGAGGACCTCCGTCCTCATCGCCGCGGTGAACCCCGTGACCTGCTTGCGCGTGATCTTCGGCGGGATCGACCGTGCTCGGGGGTCCGTCACCAGGTCGATCAGCGCCGGGCCGTCGTGGGCGAACGCCTGCCGCAGGGCGGGCGGACCTGCGTCGGGTCCGGTGACGGGTGCGGGTGCGGGTGCACCGCATCGTGTGCCGTGGCGTACGGCCGCGCACCCGCAGCGTCAGTCGGTGCTGTCGCCGCGGGGGCCGGTGGTGCGGTCGGTCGCGAGCTCGCACGCCGCGACGGCCGCGCCCGCGGTCGCGCTGGGCGGCTCGTCCTCGATCGAGCGGGCGTCCCGTGCCGCGGCCCGCGACGTGGCGGGCGCGTCGGTGCGTCGCGTCGCGTGGCGGCGCAGCGCGGGCAGTGCGGCGAGCGTCGCGACGAGCGCGGCGACACCGGAGACGACCACGACCAGGAACCCCGCGTGCGACCCGGCGGCGTCGATGCGGCTGCCCGCGACGGACGACCCGGCGGCGACGCCGATGCTCAGGCCGGTCCCGACCCAGGTCAGGCCCTCGGTGAGCCGGCCGGGGGGCACGACCTCGGCGACGAGCGCGTTGCCGTTGATGATGGACGGCGCGATCGCGAACCCGACGACGAACATCGCCGCGGCGAGCACCCACAGGGACTGCGCGAGGAAGAAGACGCAGACCCCCAGGGCCAGCGCGACGACGCCGATGGCGAACCGCCGGTGCAGCGGCGAGACCCAGTGCCGCGCGCCGTAGAGCAGCCCGGAGATGAGGGACCCGAGCGCGAAGACGGCGAGGATCACGCCCGCGAGCTCCTTGCGCCCGGACTCCTCGGCGAACGCGACGGTCGCGACGTCGGTGGCACCGAAGATCGCCCCGATGGCGACGAAGACCAGGACGATGCCGATCATGGCGGGCCGCAGCAGCACGCTGCCGCGCGGGCGCGGCTCGTGCGCGGGCGCCGTGGGCGGCTCGGTGTCGCGCAGCGAGAGGAACGCGAGCCCTCCGACGACCATCGCGACGACCGGGACGATCAGCCCTGCGACGGGTGACACGCTCGTCGCCAGGACCGTCGCCGCGACGGGTCCGACGACGAAGACGAGCTCGTCGGCCGCGGACTCCAGCGAGTACGCCGTGTGCACACGGCGCGGGTCGTCGCCGAGCGCGTGGTTCCACCGTGCCCGCACGAGCGACCCGAACGACCCGATGGTCGCCCCGACCAGCACGGCGGTCACGTAGAGCCAGGCGGTGGGGGCGCGCAGCGACGCGGCGACGACGAGCGCGACCAGGCTCAGGGCCGACAGGACGATCGCCGGACGCATGACACGCGCCTGGCCGTGCCGGTCGACGAGGCGCGCGAGCTGCGGTCCGCCGACGGCCTGGGCGATCACGACCGCCGCGGACACGCGCCCGGCCAGGCCGTACGAGTCGTACAGCGCCGAGACCATGAGGACGATGCCGATGCCGACCATCGACATGGGCAGTCGGGCGACGAGGCCGGTGGCCGAGAACGCGAGTGCGCCAGGACGCGCGAGGACGTCCCGGTAGGGCTGGAGCATGGCTCCACTGTCGCATCCGCGACGGACATCGTCCGCCCGAGGTGCGCATCGGGCGTCGGTCCGCGGGGTGCGTCGGCCCGGCGTCTCCACCGGGGGCCAACAAGGGCCGCCCAAAAGCGCCTGAATCACTCAGCAACGACACCGCGTGCTTTTCAGGAGAAGATGTGTTGAGCCGGGGCGAAACGGACTTCTGAACGGACGTCCAGTTCATCCGCATTTGGTGAGATTAACGTCACATCTTTCGCTGACCTGCGGCGTCGTCATCGGGCTGCAATTCCTGCGGTGACCTGCGGGCGCGTCGGATTTGTACCCCAGCGACCTGGACATATGTCCGATCCGTCGTTTCGATCCGGAAGGTCTGAAGTGGTTCTCAACGGCCGGGCCGGGCTGCAAGGTAGAGCCACCGACGACGCGCCGCAGACCAGCGGCGCATCAGCACCGGCGCACGACGGAGGCGGGTCGCACCCGCCCCGGCGCCACAGCTCCCGCGGCCCTCGGCCCCTGGGCCGGTAGCCGGGCGCTGCCCGGGTGTCCCCCGCTGCAACGTCGACGAGGTCGGCCAGCTCCCCACGTCCGAAGGTCTGCACAGGAGACCCATGTTCATCTTCATCCTCCAGCTACGGCACATGTTCGAGGCGCAGAACGAGATCTACCTGTTCGCCGTCTTCTCGACCGTCGTGTGGGCTCTGTGGCTCCTCAAGGTGGTGCTGTCGCGGCGCTACCGCCCGGTCACCGCCCCCTACGACATCAGCACCAGCGTCGTCGTCCCCGTGGTCGACGAGCCGCTCGACCTGTTCCGCGACGTCCTGCGCCGCATCGTCGACCAGCAGCCCGACGAGGTCATCGTCGTCATCAACGGCGCGCCCAACCCGGGGCTCGAGGCCGTGTGCGACGAGTTCGGCCCCGTCGTGCAGCGCGTGCACACGCCGATCCCCGGCAAGCGCAACGCCGTCAAGATCGGCACCCAGATGTCGCGCGGGGACGTCACCGTCCTCGTCGACTCCGACACCGTCTGGACGGACGGCGCGCTCGCCGAGCTGGTCAAGCCGTTCGCCGACGCGTCCGTCGGCGGCGTCACGACCCGGCAGCGCATCCTCGAGCCCAACCGTTCCTGGATCACCCGCTGGGCGGACTGGCTCGAGAACACCCGGGCGCTGTACTCGATGCCCGCGCAGTCCGTGCTGGGCCAGGTCGGCTGCCTCCCCGGCCGCACCATCGCGTTCCGCCGGCACATCCTCATGCAGGTCATGGACAAGTTCATGACCGAGAAGTTCCTCGGCGTCTTCCTCGAGGTCTCCGACGACCGCACCCTGACCAACCTGACGCTCAAGGCCGGCTACCGCACGGTCTACCAGCACACGAGCCTGGTCTACACCGACGCCCCGCTCGAGCTGAGGAAGCTCTACAAGCAGCAGCTGCGCTGGTCGCGCGGCAGCCAGTACAACACCCTGCGCATGCTGCCCTGGATGCTCGGCCACGCGCCGGTCCTGGCGATCTTCTTCCTCGTCGACATCATCCTGCCGTTCCTGCTCTTCGGGACCATCGCCGGCTGGGTGTACCGCGGGATCTCCGGCACGGGGATCAACCTGTACCAGGCGATCCTGCAGACCACGACCGGCATGCAGGGTCTGGCCTGGGTCATCGGCCTGATGGTCGTGTCGTCGGTGCTGTCCATGGCGATCCGGCAGATCCGCCACCTGCAGGAGAAGCCGTCGGACTTCTTCCGCCTGCCCGTCTTCATCATCACCTCGACGCTGTTCCTCATGCCGATCCGCCTCATCGGGTTCTTCCGGATGGCGCACGTGGCCGGCTGGGGCACGCGCGCCGGGGCCTACACCGCCGGGCAGCAGGACGCCGGCGACGTCGACCTCATGGAGCAGCTCGCGAGCACTCCTGCGCGCACGGCGCCCGTCGACGTCGTGGACCGGTCGCTCGTGCCGACGCAGGCCGGGCCGTCCACGTCGCGCGCCGCGGAGCAGGACGGCACCGCACCCGCGGGCCGGGTCGCCCTGCGCACCGCCCGCCGTGTCCGCACCCAGGCACCGGCCGCGCCCGCGACGCCACGCCGGCGCAACCCCCTCGTCCTCGTCCCCTACCTGATCGGTCTCCTCATGTTCGCCCTCATGGCGGTGGTCTATGTCTGAGCGCACGCTCGGAAAGCACTGGTGGACCCTGAACGGCCACCTCGGCGTCGTCGGCAAGCTGTCGGCGTTCGTCCTTGCCCTCGCACTGGGCGTCATCACCGGTGTCGTCTGGCTCTCGCCGTCCGGCGCCACCCCCGGCCCGTTGAGGACGGCGGCCGAGAAGCAGCTCCTGCGGGACAAGGCCGACCTCGAGGCGATCCTCGCCGACCGTGACGACGAGATCGAGAACCTGCGCACCTCGCAGGAGAAGGCGGCGGCCGAGCGGGCCGCCGGCGCACGGTCCGGCACGCAGAAGGCCGCCGCCGCGAAGGCCGCAGCCCAGGAGAAGGCCGCGGCCGACAAGGCGGCGGCGCAGGACCAGGGCAAGGCGAAGGCTGCGGCCGAGAAGGCTGCCGCCGCCGCCAAGGGCCGGCAGAAGGCCGCCGCCGACAGGGCTGCCGCCCAGGCCCGCTCCCAGCAGAAGGCCGCGCTCGAGCGGCAGCTGGCCGCGGCGAGGGGCGAGGCGGAGGGCGCCGCCATCCGCGCGGCCGTCGCCCAGGCGCAGGTCGAGTTCGCACGGCAGGCGGCGGCCGCCCGTGCCGAGGCCGCCAAGCCAGTCCGTCCGACCGCACCGCCCCGGGACGCGATCGTGCACCCGACGCACCGGTACTTCGGCCTCTACACCGCGCAGTCGCCGTTCTCGTGGTCGGAGTTCGACGAGGTCACCAGCGTCGTCGGCGCCCAGCCGGACCTCGGCGGGTACTTCCAGGGCTGGGACAGCCCGTTCCGTCCGGACGCCGTCACCCGGTCCTGGACCAAGGGCGTCCTGCCCATGGTGACCTGGGAGTCGCGGCCCATGGCGGCGAGCAACGGCCAGCCGACCGAGCCGGAGTACTCGCTGCCGCGCATCATCGACGGCGCGTTCGACGACTACCTGCGCCAGTACGCACGCGACGTCGCCGCGCTGGGCCTGCCGGTCGCGATCCGCCTGAACCACGAGATGAACGGCGGCTGGTACCCGTGGGCCGAGCAGGGCACGAACGGCGAGCAGGTCAACGGCAACAACCGCGGCGACTTCGTGCGGATGTGGCGGCACGTCCACGACATCTTCGAGGCGGAAGGCGCCAACGAGCACGTGCTGTGGGTGTGGGCGCCGAACGTCGTCAACAACCTGCCCAAGCTGAACCAGCCGCTGGAGTACACGCGCAGCCTGTACCCCGGTGACGAGTACGTCGACTGGGTCGGCCTGTCGGGCTACTACCGCCCGCCGTACGACGCGGACCAGACGCCCACCTTCTCGTGGACGTTCGACCGGTCCTTGGAGCAGCTGCGCGCCATCACGGACAAGCCGATCCTCCTGGCGGAGATCGGGGCGTCCGAGACCGGTGGCGGCGACAAGCCCGCGTGGGTCACCGACCTGTTCGAGGCCCTGGCCAGACCGCAGAACGCCGACGTGGTCGGGTTCGCCTGGTTCCACCACACGGTCACGACGATCAGCGGTGGCCAGCGCGTCACCAACGACTGGCGGATCACCTCGCGCGAGGACTCGCAGCGCGCCTTCGTCGACGGCATCCGCCGCTCCTCCGCCGGCTTCGGCACCGGCTCCTGACCACCTCACACGAAGAAGAGACCCATGAGCACCAAGCGCACCACCGCCGCCCGTACCGCCGGGGCCGCCGCCCCGCAGGACATCAGGATCACGGTCTTCGGCACCGGCTACCTCGGCGCGACGCACGCCGTCGCGATGGCCGAGCTCGGCTTCGACGTGGTCGGCGTGGACGTCGACCAGGCCAAGGTCGACGCCCTCGCCGCCGGCAAGGTCCCGTTCTTCGAGCCCGGGCTGCCCGAGCTGCTGGAGAAGACCCTGGCCACCGGCCGCCTGCGGTTCACGACCGACGCCGCGTCCGCCGTCGCGGGCGCCGACGTGCACTTCGTGTGCGTCGGCACCCCGCAGCAGCGCACGTCGCACGCCGCGAACCTCGCGTACGTCGAGGACGCGACCCGCGTCATCGCCCAGCACCTCACCAAGGACGCCGTCATCGTCGGCAAGTCGACCGTCCCGGTCGGCACGGCCGCGCGGCTGCGCGAGCTGGTCGCCGCGACGGTCCCGGCCGGGATCGACGCCGAGCTGCTGTGGAACCCCGAGTTCCTGCGCGAGGGCAAGGCGGTGGGCGACACCCTGCACCCCGACCGCATCGTGCTCGGCGGCGTCTCGGAGCGGTCCGAGGCGGTCATGCGCGCCGTGTACGCGGCCCCGATCGCCGAGGGCTCACCCGTCGTCGTGACGGACCTGCCGACCGCCGAGCTCGTCAAGGTCAGCGCCAACGCGTTCCTCGCCACCAAGATCTCGTTCATCAACGCGATCGCGGGTGTCTGCGAGGCCGCCGGCGCCGACGTCACGGTCCTGGCCGACGCGCTCGGTCACGACGTCCGCATCGGCCGGCAGTTCCTCGACGCCGGCCTGGGCTTCGGTGGCGGCTGCCTGCCCAAGGACATCCGTGCCCTCATGCACCGGTCGTCCGAGCTGGGCGCCAGCCGCGCGGCCGCGCTGCTGCAGCAGGTCGACGAGATCAACATGGGTCAGCGTGAGCGCGTCATCGACATGGCCCTGGAGGCCTGCGGCGGCTCGGTGCTCAACAAGCGCATCGGTGTCCTCGGGGCGGCGTTCAAGCCGCTGACGGACGACGTGCGCGACTCGCCGGCGCTCAACGTGGCCGCGGCCCTGCACCTGCGCGGTGCGCAGGTCACGGTCTACGACCCCGAGGCGGGCGACACCGCGCGTCGCGCCTTCCCGACGCTGGGCTACGGCACGAGCGTCGACGAGGCCGTCGAGGGGTCCGACGTGCTGCTCGTCCTCACGGAGTGGAAGCAGTTCGTCGAGGCAGACCCGCAGCGCCTCGCGGGCCTCACCCGCACCCCGCGCGTCATCGACGCGCGCGGCAAGCTGGCGGCCGACCGGTGGCGCGCAGCCGGCTGGGAGTTCACGGGCCTGGGCCGCCTCACGGCCTGACCGCTCCACCCCCCGGCCCCACCCCGGGTCGTGAGAGTGCAATCCAGTCCGCGCCCTCCCCGGAGAGGCGTGAGAGTGCAATCCAGTCCGGGCCCTCCCCGGAGAGGTGTGAGAGTGCAATCCAGTCCGCGCCCTCCCCGGAGAGGCGTGAGAGTGCAATCCAGTCCGCGCCCTCCCCGGAGAGGCGTGAGAGTGCAATCCAGTCCGCGCCCAGGGGCGTGAAAGCGACTGGATTGCACTCTCACGACCGCAAGGGGGGTGGTGAAAGTGACTGGATTGCACTCTCACGACCCGGGGTGGGGCCGCCACCCCCCATGAGCGTGAGAGTGCGATCCAGTTGCGTCAGGACGAGCTGGATTGCACTCTCACGGCGGGGCGGGGTGGGGTGGGGTCAGGACTGGAGGGCCTGGGCGACGACGTCCTTGGCCGCCTCCTGCACCTGGGCCAGGTGCTCGGGGGAGACGAAGGACTCGGCGTAGATCTTGTAGACGTCCTCGGTGCCCGACGGGCGCGCCGCGAACCACGCGTTCTCGGTGGTCACCTTGAGCCCGCCGATCGCCGCGTCGTTGCCCGGCGCCTTCGTCAGCTTGGCGGTGATGGGCTCACCGGCCAGCTCGGTCGCGGTGACCTGCTCCGGCGACAGGGCCGCGAGCGTGGCCTTCTGCTCGCGCGTGGCCGCCGCGTCGACGCGCGCGTAGTAGGAGCGCCCGAAGCGGTCGACGAGCTCCGCGTGGTGCTGCGACGGGCTCTTGCCCGTGGTCGCGAGGATCTCCGAGGCGAGCAGCGCCGGCACGATGCCGTCCTTGTCGGTCGTCCACACCGTGCCGTCGGTGCGCAGGAACGACGCGCCGGCCGACTCCTCGCCACCGAACCCGACGGACCCGTCGATGAGGCCGGGCACGAACCACTTGAAGCCGACCGGCACCTCCAGCAGCCGGCGGTCCAGCGACGCCGCGACCCGGTCGATCAGCGAGGACGACACGAGCGTCTTGCCGATCGCCGTGCCGGCGGGCCATCCCGGCCGCGCGCCGCCGTACAGGTAGGCGATCGCGACGGCGAGGTAGTGGTTGGGGTTCATGAGGCCCGCGTCGGGCGTGACGATGCCGTGGCGGTCGGCGTCCGCGTCGTTGCCGGTCGCGATGTCGAACGGCGCGCGGCCGTCCGCGCCGGGCTGCATGCGCTCCAGGAGCGACGCCATCGCGTACGGCGACGAGCAGTCCATGCGGATCTTGCCGTCCCAGTCGAGCGTCATGAACGCCCAGCGCGGGTCGACGTGCGGGTTCACGACCGTCAGGTCGAGCCCGTAGCGCTCGCTGATCGCACCCCAGTACTCGACCGACGCGCCGCCGAGGGGGTCGGCGCCGATGCGCACGCCCGCCGAGCGGATCGCGTCGAGGTCGACCACGTTGGCCAGGTCGTCGACGTACGACGTCAGGTAGTCGTGCCGGCGGGTCGTGTCCGCCGCGAGGGCCTGCTCGATGCTCACCCGCGGCACGTTGCGCCACCCGGTCCGCAGGATCTCGTTGGCACGGTCGGCGATCCAGCCGGTCGCGTCCGACCCCGCGGGGCCGCCGTGCGGCGGGTTGTACTTGAAGCCGCCGTCCCGCGGCGGGTTGTGCGACGGCGTCACGACGATCCCGTCGGCCAGGCCGGGGCCCTGCGTCCGGACGCCCGCACCCGTCGCCGCGCCGTTGTGCGTGAGGATCGCGAGCGACACCGCGGGCGTCGGCGTCCACGAGTCACGGGCGTCGACGTGCACCTCGACGCCCGCGGCCGCCAGCACCTCCAGCGCCGTGGTGAACGACGGTCCGGACAGCGCGTGCGTGTCGCGGCCGATGAACAGCGGGCCGTCGGTCCCCTGACCGCGCCGGTACTCGACGATCGCGGCGGTGATGGCGACGATGTGCGCCTCGTTGAACGCGCCGTCGAGCGAGGAGCCGCGGTGACCGGAGGTGCCGAACACGACGCGCTGGGCGGGGTCGTCGAGGTCGGGCTGGCGGTCGTGGTACGCGGAGAGCAGGGCGTCGAGGTCGACGAGGTCGGAAGGCTGGGCGAGGGTGCCGGCGCGCGGATCCATGGGGTGATCCTTCCGCAGTCGACCCCTACGGCGCACGCGGTCGGCCGCACGTCTCGCGGGTCGGTAGGGTGCGGGCATGGCCAAGAACACGCCCGACTTCGTGCTGCGCCCGTTCGAGGGGCTCCCCGGTGAGCCCGACTGGGTCGCGCTGCGCGAGCTGGTGCCCGCCGCGACCGCGACCGCTCGCACCACCGCCGAGCACGGCGCACGCGACGTCGTCGTCACCACCGTGCTGCCCAACAGCTGGGCCGCGCTGCACCGCACCGACGGCGTGGTGCTCGTCGCGCTGCAGACCGGCACCAGCTCCGGTGACGCGAGCCGCGACGTCGCGACCGCGCTGCTGCTCGCGCTGGACGCCGAGCCGGGCACCGCGATCGAGACCATCGGCCTGCCCACGCCGGGTCCGCGCCTGCAGGACGTGCTCGACCTGTCCGTGCCGTTCGAGGTCACGGTCCAGGAGAGCTTCGCCTACTGGCTCGACCCGAGCACCGACGTCACCCCCGACCTGCAGGCCGCCCTCGAGGAGGCCGACGCCGGCATCATCGACACGCGCCGCCTCGCCGCCGCCGAGTCCGCGTACTGGTGCCGCATGGGCTCCCGCGAGTACCTGCGCTGGGCCCAGCCCGCCGACGAGCAGGTCGTCCTCGACGGCCTGTCGCGCCTGCACGGGAAGCGCGAGTCCGGCTTCGACGACGCCAAGTTCATCGGCTACTTCCGTGCCGCCGGCATCGTCGTGCCGGTGTGGGAGCTGGCACGTGGCTCCGAGGCCGACGACATCGAGAAGCCCCTCGCCGACTTCGTGCCGCGCCTCGAGGCCGCGATGGCCGACGAGACGCCGCTGGACGCGAACGCCCGCCGGGCCCGCGCCGGTCTGGTCGCGCGGCAGGTCACGTTGCGCTGACGGCACCGTCCGGGTGTCGCCGCGCCGGCCGGTAGGCGACCTGTCACCTGCGGTCGATAAGGTGGGCACCGTGACACCCACGGGTAGCGAGGCCGTTCGACAGGTGGCGGACGCGACCCCGGACGCAGGTTCCTCGAGCGCGTCCGTCGCGACCGCCGACCGCGCTGCGCGTGCCGCCCGTGGCAACAAGCAGCGCCAGCGCGTCGCCGTCATCATCCCGGCCAAGGACGAGTCCCGCCGGATCGCCGCGACCGTGCGCTCGGCGCGCGCGATCCCGCACGTGGACCTCGTGCTCGTCGTCGACGACGGGTCGGAGGACAGCACGCAGCACGTGGCACGCGAGGCGGGCGCCGTCGTGGTCCGGCACTCGCACAACCGCGGCAAGGCCGCGGCGATGGAGACGGGTGCCGCCGTCGTCGCCATGCGCGACGCCCCGGACCGGCCGCCGCGCCACCTGCTGTTCATCGACGGCGACCTGGCCGACACGGCGGTCAACACCGCGCCGCTCGTGCCGCCCGTCATGGACGGCATCGCGGACCTGACGATCGCGCTGCTGCCGCCGCAGCCCGGTGCCGGGGGGCGCGGGCTGGTCGTCGGTGCCGCGCGCCGCGCCATCGCGTCGATGACCGGGTGGACGCCCACGCAGCCGCTGTCCGGCATGCGCTGCCTGACGCGTGAGGCGTTCGAGGCCGCGACGCCGCTCGCCCGTGGCTGGGGCGTCGAGGCCGGCATGACGATCGACCTGCTGCGCCTGGGGTTCCGGGTCCTGGAGGTGCCGTGCGAGCTGCGGCACCGGCCGTCGGGCACCGACCTCAAGGGCCAGCTGCACCGGGCGGCCCAGTACCGGGACGTGCAGCTCGCGGTGAACGCCCGTCGCGCGCGCGCTGCGGCGTCGAGCGTCAGGCAGACGATGTCGCCGCAGGAGCAGCGCCCGGGTCGCTGACGTCCGCGTCGGGGTCCCCCGCGTCCGGGTCGCCCTCGTGGGGATGACCCGCGTCGGTGTCGCCGCCACCCGTGTCGTCGTCGGTGCGCGCGCCCAGCCGCCACTGCGCCGACGCGGCGACCAGGCACGGCACGGCGAGCGCGATGCCCGTGGCCGGGACGACGATCCCCGAGTCGTTCATGAGGAAGCCGACCGCCAGCGCTGCACCCGTCGCAGCGACCGCGGGCCGCAGCAGCGGGACCTCGCGCTGCAGGCCGGCGAGCGGTGAGCCCGCGCCGAGCAGCCCGCCGCGGCGCGCGCGCGGGCCCGCGAGCACGAGCCACGTCAGCGCGACGCCGCCGATCGCGAGGACCAGGTAGCGCCACGACGTCAGCACGCGCAGGTTCACCGAGAGCTTGCGCCACACGACGTCCCACAGGCCGCCGTCGAGGACGGTGGCGAGGAACCGGCCGAGGTGCGTGCGGTCCGCGGCGGGACGCATCCAGTCGAGCAGGGCGAACCCCAGGACGACGGCCACGCCGACGGCTCCGACGACGAGCACGAGCCGCCACGACACCCGCCGCCCGCTGACGGCGACCGCGAGCATGGCGAACGCCAGGATGATCGCGGGCGGACCACCGAAGTCCGCGCCCCACGCGGGAGCCCCGTCGACCACGACGAGCACGACGCCGATGGCGAGCACCGACGCGACGGCGAGCCTGCGCCGTCCGGCGCGCAGCAACGTGTCGGCGACCACCACTGCGAGCAGCACGCCGCCGGCCGTGATCAGGGCGAACGCCTGGTTGCTCATGCCGTAGAACCGGGCGGCGAGGATCCGGTGGGCGCCCATGGGGGAGTCGATGACGAGGGTCGAGCCGGTCACGGCGTCGAGGGCCAGGGTCACGACCGTGACGCCCGCGACGACGCCCGCCGGGCCGAGCACGTGGCGGCGCCACGGACCCGCGAGCGCCGCGCCGGTGATGACGGCGATCCACGCGAGGAGCACGGCCCAGAACGCCGCGACCTGGCGGTCCGCGCGCCACCACGGCACGAGGCCGGTGAGGAACGACGCGACGGGCGCGGCCGCCAGCGCGAGCGCCCAGATCTTCAGGACCCGCAGCGCGGGGCGCAGGGGAGCGCGGTCGGCGCGGCCGCGTGCGACCAGGATGATGGCCGCGGCGACGAAGAGCGCGGCCTGCGCCAGGACGAGCCGTGCCGAGAACGAGCCGTACACCAGCCCGATCGCGCTCGCCTCCTGCTGCACGTCGAGCAGCAGGGCCACGCGCGCGCCGCCGGTCGCGGGGCCGGGCACCGGCACGATCTGCGCGCCGGGCAGCGCGGGTGCCTCGTCCTCGAGCAGCAGCAGGGACAGCAGCGTCGGGGTGACGTCGGTGACCTGCACGACGCCCGGCTGCCGGGTCGAGCCCGACGTGAGCAGGCTCTCCGCGAACCCCGGACCGAGCGGCCGCGGGCCGGTGGCGACCGCGACCTGCAGGGCGGAGCGGCCGGAGTCGGCCAGTGACACGACGAGGACCGTGGCGTCGTACCGCGACAGTCCGTCCAGCACGGCGTCGATGCGGGCGTCGACGTTGACCGCCTGCTGCGCGCGCGTCGGCTCGACGATGGCCGCCGACCCGGGCAGGTCGTCGTCGGCGCCTCCCATGCCGGGGGGCGCGACGTCGTCGGGTTCGGGGACCGTGCTCGGCGTCGTGGACGGCAGGCGCGGGACGGTCGCGTGCCCGGGGTCGCGGATCACGCCGGCGTCCACCACGAGCAGCTCGGAGTCCTCGGCGGCGGCACGCACCGCCTGCGCGAGCCCGCGCTGCTCGGAGGGGACGCGCAGGTGCTCGCCGACGGGCACGCCGTCGGACCCCGCGAGCGCGACGGCGGCGCCCGGTCCGATGCCGGTGGCGGTGGTGCCGGTGCGCGCCAGCAGGTCGCCCAGCATGCCGGGCCGTGCGCCGTACGACTCGGACCGTGCCCCCGCGAGGTAGTCGTCCCAGCCGGGGATCTCGCCCGACTCGCCCGGGTCGCGCAGCGTGCGGCACTTCTTGTCGTCCGCGAGGAGGTCGGCGGCACGGTTGCCCGCGGAGACGGCGAGCCACCCGTCGGCGGGGCAGCCCCGCGCGCGCACGGAGCGCGTCGCGACGTCCCCCACCGCGCCCTCGCGCGACAGCCCCCACAGCGCGGGCGTCGTGAGCGACCCGACGTCGTCCCAGCGCAGGCCCGTGACGCCGATGAGGACCACGGGGCCGGGCACGGGCTCGGCGACGGGCGGGTCGAGGGCCTGCGCCGGGCTCCCCAGCAGCACCGCGAGAGCGGCGAGCAGGGCAGCGGCGAGCGCGCGCAGGGACCGGGGCACCCCACCAGGGTAGAGGGCGCCGACTAGGCTCGACGGAGCCGCGCGCGCGGTCGCACCGCGTCCCCGGACCCCTCCGGTGCCGCGCGGGGCAGGAGACGACGGGCCGTCGCGCCCGCGGGTGGGAGGGTCGATCGCCGTGCTGCGCTACGCGTACCTGGGGCCTGCGGGCACGTTCACGGAGGCGGCGCTGCGTCAGGTCGCGCCGCCCGACGAGGCCGTGTACCTGCCGCAGACGGACGTGGGTTCCGCGATCGCCGCAGTCCGGGCCGGCACGGCGGACCGTGCGGTCGTCGCGATCGAGTCGACCGTCGAGGGCGGGGTGACCGCCACGCTCGACTCGCTGGCGGCGGGCTCGCCGCTGGTCATCGAGCGCGAGGTCCTCGTGCCGGTGCAGTTCACGCTCGTCGCCCCGGCGGGCGTGGACCTCGCCGACGTCCGACGCATCGCGGCGCACCCGCACGCGTGGGTGCAGTGCCGCCGGTGGCTCGCGGCCCACCTGCCGGACGTCGTGCACGTCCCCGCGACGAGCAACACCGCCCCGGCGGCCCTGCTCGCGGAGGCGGCGGGGGACCTGGCGGCGGTACGGGCGCTCGCGTTCGACGCCGCGCTCGTCCCCCCTGCGGCCGTCGCCACGTACGGGCTGCAGCCGCTGGCCGAGCGGGTCGCGGACAACCCGTCGGCGCTGACGCGGTTCGTCGTCGTCGGCCCGCCGGGTCCGGTCCCCGCACCCACGGGCGCGGACAAGACGACGCTCGTCGTGCACCTGCCGGACAACGAGGCCGGTGCGCTGCTCGCGATGCTCGAGCAGTTCGCGGTGCGGGGCGTGAACCTCTCCCGCATCGAGTCGCGTCCCATCGGCGACGCGCTGGGCCGCTACTCGTTCTCCATCGACGCCGAGGGGCACGTCACCGACGAGCGCGTGGGTGAGGTGCTCATGGGGCTGCACCGCCGGTGCCCGTACGTGCGGTTCCTCGGGTCGTACCCGCGGGCCGACGCGGTCGCGCCGCTGGTGCACGTGGGCACGTCGGACCAGGACTTCGTCGAGGCGCGGGCGTGGCTCGACCGGCTGCGCGGCGGCGACCCGGCCTGACCGCGGCCCGGCCTCCCGCCACCGGGAGGCGGCCGCGGCGTCCGGGCGGCAGGGCTCAGGGTGCGACGCGCACGACGAGCGCGCCGGGGTCGACCCGGGCGGTGATCTCGCTCGCGCGGCCGACGATGTCGCCGTCGACCTGCACGTGCTCACCGCCCGGCACGGCCACCCGCACCGTGCGGGCGCGGGCGTGGTCGATGCGGCCGATCTTGGCGGGCAGCTCGTTGCGCACGCCGACGCCCTGCAGCACCACCTCACCGAAGAGCTGCGCCCACCCGGCGATGCCGCCGCGGGTGTCGATCGCGGCGATGTCGAGGACGCCGTCGTCGATGATCGCGTCGGGCAGCAGCGTGATGCCGCCGGGCAGCTTGCCGCAGTTGCCGATGAGCACGCTGCGGGCGCGCAGGTGCTGCGCGGCCTTGTCGTCGAGGGTCAGGTCGACGCGCAGCCGGCGGCCGTGCAGGTGCCGCACCCCGGCCACGAAGTAGGCAATCCAGCCGACCCGGGCCTTGAGGTCGTTGTCGGTGTCCGCGACCATCGCGGCGTCGAACCCGAGGCCGGCGATGACGAGGAAGATGTGGTCGCGGGGGAAGTCCGTGTCGGCGGGCAGGGAGTCCGCAGCCTCGGCGATGTCGTCGTCGACCTGCGACTCCCACCGCGTGACCTTGAGCCACCCGACGTCGATCGGCTGGTCCTTGCCGTCGAGCGCGAGCTGCATCGCGGCCAGCGGGTCGTTCAGGGGGATGTCGAGGTTGCGCGCCAGCAGGTTGCCGGTGCCCAGCGGCATGAGCCCCATCGGCACCCCGGTGCCGGCGAGGGCCTCGGCGACCGCACGGACGGTGCCGTCGCCGCCGACGGCCACCACGAGGTCCGCACCGGCCTCCACGGCCTGCCGCGCCTGGCCCACGCCGGGGTCCTCGACCGTCGTCTCGAGCCACATCGGCTCGGGCAGGTACTGCTCGGAGGCCGCTTTGCGGACGGCTGCGCGCAGCTCGGCGACGTCGGGCTTGGAGGGGTTGGCGACGAACGCCACGAGCTTCCCGCGGGCGCGCTCGGCGTCCGCCGTCGGCGCGGGCGCGGGGTGCGCGATCTGCGCGTGGAGCCGCTGCTGCTGACGCCAGACCCACAGGCCCAGCCCGACGGCGACGAGCGCCAGGACGACGGCGACCAGCGCGACCCACTCGACCCATGACATGCGGCGCAATCTACGGGTGCGCGGTCCTTCCCGCAGGTCGGACGGACGCACGTCACACCGGGGTGGCCGACGGCGGCGTCGGGGGGAATGCGCTGGGCGAGGTCGGTAGGGTCGGGGGGTGATCGATCTGCAGCTCCTGCGCCAGGAACCCGACGTCGTGCGTGCCAGCCAGGTGGCGCGCGGTGAGGACCCCCACCTCGTCGACGAGGTGCTCGACGCCGACGCGCTGCGGCGCTCGGCCCTGACGGAGTTCGAGACGCTGCGGGCGGAGCAGAAGTCCCTCGGCAAGCAGGTCGCGCAGGCGTCCGGCGACGAGAAGCAGGCGCTGCTCGCGCACACCAAGGAGCTGGCCGCCCGGGTCAAGGCGCTGCAGGGTGACGCCGAGCAGGCGGAGGCCCGTGCCACCGAGCTGTCGCGCCGCATCGGCAACGTCATCGAGGACGGCGTCCCCAGCGGCGGCGAGGACGACTACGTGGTCCTCGAGCACGTCGGCACCCCCCGCGACCTCGCGGCCGAGTACGGGCCGGACTTCGTCGTCAAGGACCACCTGGAGCTCGGCGAGGGCCTGCGCGCGATCGACACCCCGCGCGGCGCCAAGGTCTCCGGTGCACGGTTCTACTTCCTCACGGGCATCGGGGCGCGTCTCGAGCTCGCGCTGCTGAACGCCGCGATGGACCTCGCGCTGCGCAACGGCTTCACGCCGACGATCACCCCGACGCTCGTGAAGCCGGAGATCATGGCGGGCACCGGGTTCCTGGGTGCGCACGCCGACGAGATCTACCGGCTCGAGGCGGACGACCTGTACCTCGTCGGGACCAGCGAGGTCGCGCTCGCCGGCTACCACTCGGGGGAGATCCTCGACCTGTCGGACGGCCCGCTGCGGTACGCGGGCTGGAGCGCCTGCTACCGGCGCGAGGCGGGGTCGTACGGCAAGGACACCCGCGGCATCATCCGCGTGCACCAGTTCCACAAGGTCG
>NZ_JADGMY010000004.1 GCF_015234515.1 Cellulomonas sp. | reverse complement strand
CGACGTAGACGTGCACCCCGATGGGGGCCGTCGTGTCCGGGTCGAGCGCCCAGCCGCCCACGGTGATGCTCGTGGGCGTGGTCCGGATCGTGTCGAGCGAGCCGATCGGCGGGTGCCCGACCTGCACGGTGCGGCACGTGAGCACCGGGTTCGGTCCGGTGGGCTGGTTGATGAGGTACAGGCAGACGGAGCGGCGGCCCTGCTCGGCGGGGATCGTCACGTCGAACCCGTGGGCGTCCCCCTTGCCGTAGGCCCGCCCGACGTCGGGCCGCGAACGGTCGGCCGTCAGTGCACGGGCGGCCTTGCCGTCGACGTAGACGTGCACCCCGATGGGGGCCGTCGTGTCCGGGTCGAGCGCCCAGCCACGCAGGGAGATGGTCGTCGGCGTCGTGGAGATCGCGTCCAGCACGCCGACGGGTGCCGCGTTGCTGACGGTCACGAGCGCGCAGCCGAGCACGACGTCCGCGCCGGAGCCCCGGTTGACCGCGGTGACGCACACGACGTGCCTGCCGTTGGCGGCCGTGATCCGCGCGTCGAAGCCGTGGCGCGACCCCACGCCGTAGGCGGCGGCGACATCGGGCCGGGCGCGGTCGGCGGCGATGTCGGAGACCTTGCCACCGACGGACACGCGGATCGTCAGCGACGCGTCGGTCTCGGGGTCGAAGGCCCAGCCGCGCACGGTGATGCCGGAGCCGCCCTGGTAGGCGTCGACGACGCCGCGCGGGGAGGCCGCGACCGCGGCGTTCGCCAGCTGGGCGACGCGTGCG
Source organism: Cellulomonas sp. (assembly GCF_015234515.1). Classification (GTDB taxonomy): domain Bacteria; phylum Actinomycetota; class Actinomycetes; order Actinomycetales; family Cellulomonadaceae; genus Cellulomonas. The sequence continues at coordinate 54,713 of NZ_JADGMY010000004.1, read as the reverse complement.
CGGATCTGGGCCAGACGGTCGTAGAGGTACTGGCCGGGACACGTCGTGGTCGCGGCGTCGCGGTGCGCGTAGATCGTCGGGAACGACACCACGGTGCCCGCGGGGAAGCGTGACGCACCGCCGCCGGACACCATCGTCACGTTGGTGCCTGCGGTGATGCGGTGGACCGAGAACTTCCAGGCGATGAGCTGGCTGATGGCCTCCACCATCGCGTCGGGGGCCCCGGTGGTCGCGAAGTTACCGATCGCGGACACCCCGATCGTCCGGCTGTTGAAGCCGCCGGTGTGCACACCGACCACGGTGCTCGTCACGCCGCCGGCGCGTCCCTCGAAGGTCCGGCCGAACCGGTCCACGAGGAAGTTGTAGCCGATGTCGCACCAGCCCCGGCCGCCGGCCGCTTCCGGACGCGTGTGGTACGAGTAGATGCCGCGGATGATCCCGGCAACGGCGTCGGCGGAGTAGTCGTTCGCCGAGGCGGTGTGGTGCACGGCGGCCGAGACCATCGAGTTGGAGTAGTCGGGCGTGCAGCCGCGCAGCGACTCGTCCGCGCCCCAGCCGGCGCGGCTGATGATGGCGGGGCGCGCGGGGGCGGCCGCCGCGAGCACCGCGGCGTCGCGTACGGCGGCGTCACTCGCCCTGCCGGCGCCGGTGCTCGCCCCGACGGTCGCGCGCGCGTCGACCGTGGCCTCGCCGGGGTCGACCAGGACCGCCTTGAGCCCCGTGACCCTGCCGCTGCCCGCCTCGGCCCAGACCTGGAGGCCGTCGGCGCCGGCGGTGACGACGGCGTCCGTCCCGTCACGCGCACCCGCCTCGGCATCCGGGGTGCCGAGGTCCGGGGCGATGTCCGACGCCGACACGCCGACCCACTCCGACCAGCTGCCCGCCTCCCGGACCCGGTAGCGCACGACCACGTCGTCGAGGCCCGGCTCGTCCTGCCACGTGAGCCCGAGCACGGTGAACGGCGCGGTGTCGAGCGGTGCGGTCAGGACATCCGGAGTGGGCGTCGTGCCGGCACCGGCGGTCGGCGACGGCGACGGCGACGGCGCCGTGACGTCGGGGCTCGGCGCGGCGCCACGCGGCGCGGCCGACGGGCTCGCCGCAGGCTCGGAGGGGGCGGCCGGGGCGGTGGGCTCGGCGTCGGTCGCCGACGTGCGGGGCTCGTCGTCCTCGGTCGGCGTCGCGGCGAGGGCGGTGCGGACGACCCGCCCTCCCTCGCCCGACGAAGCGGTCGACCCGGCGTCGTCGACGGTCGCGTCCTGGCTCGCTGTCGCCGGTTCCGCCTCCTCCGCGAGCGGCACGTCCTCGGGGTCGGGGAGCGAGCTCACGAGGTCCGAGCGCACGCCGACGAGGTCGAGCTCCGTGACGTCGACCGAGCCGTCCGCCTCGGTCGCCGCGGTCGCGGCGGACCCCGGCAGGACGACGAGGGACGTGGCGAGGGCGGCGCTCAGCAGGACGGCGGCGGCGCGGCGAGGGTCGGACATGGGTGTCTCCTGTGCTCGGGCGTTAAGTCGAGGGGACCACGGACACCGGTCGGGCGCGCGGCCGACACGCCCGGTTCGACCGCTTCGACGGACGTGCGCGACGGCGCGTGCGCGGTCTGCCCCCTCCGTCCCGGGCGGCTCAGCTCCTCGCCGGCCGGCCCTCGTCGCCCCGGGCCCGGAACCGCCGCACGGCGAGCGTGACACCTGCGGCGAGCAGGACGACCACGCCGGCCGTGGTCGTCCAGAGGCCCGTGACCAGGCCGGGCGGCGCGTACGTGAGCTCGACCGTGTGCTGTCCGGCGCTGATCTCGACGCCCGAGAGCGCGTGGTCGACCCCGATGAGCTCGACCGGCCGGCCGTCGACGCGGGCGTGCCAGCCGGGCCGCCGGGCGTCGGCGACGACGAGCACACCGTCACCGTCGGCGGCCACGTCGAGCACGATCCGGTCGTCGTCCTGCAGGACGCGCACGACCCCGCGCGAACCGGCGGTCGGCGTGGTGGCGGGCGGCACGTCGAGGACGGCTTCGTCGTCGTCCAGGTGACCCCCCGCGAGCAGCGCGACCCGCGACTCCGGGTCGTCCTCCACCACGACCTCGGACGCCCAGCGGAACCGGGGGAGCGCGGTCGTGCGCTCGTAGACGGTCGCGTCGCCCGTGTGGACGACGACGAGGTCGTCGTCGGCACGGACCACGTTCGTCGCCCACCGGCCCTGGCGGTCGGTCTGCAGGGTGACGGTGGCGTCGTCGACACGCAGCCGCACGCGGAGCGGCCCCTCCTCGTCCACCGACGGCAGTGCCATCCACACGCTCCCGGGGTGGGCGAACCCGCGGGTCACCTGCGCGGTCCGGGCGACGACGCGATCGTCGTCGTCGACCAGCTCGAGCACGAGGGTGCCCTCCTGGCCGGACGCGAAGACGAGGCCCATCACCAGGTCGACGCGGACGCCCCGGACCGGGCCGTCCAGCTCCGCCGACGTGGCCCACTCACCCTGGAGGAGCGGTGCGTCGCCCCGCGGGCGACTCGTGCGCTCGAGGTCCCCGAGCAGCTCCGCCCCGGGCTCCACCACGGCGTAGCGCGCGGCGAGACGGTCGAGGGCGGGGGAGCCCAGGGCCTCCGAGGTCATCGTGGAGTAGGTGTCGCTGCGCATGGCGTCGGGGTCTGCCGACTCCAGGAGCGCGCGCCACTCCTCCGTGTGGAACGCGTGCCCCGTCGCGGACCGCAGCCCGTACGCGGTGCTGCTCCCCGGCAGCATCGTCAGTCCCGTGCTGGTGAAGCGGTCGCTCCCGAGCCGGTCGCGCAGGACCTCGTGCGTCGGCGTCTCGGGGTAGAAGGTGCTCACGGGCGATCGGGGCCACCACGCGTGAGCGACCTGGCCCGCCTGCACGGCCATGAGCAGGGGCAGGCACACCGCGGCCGCGACAGCCCAGGACCGACGGGAGGTGCGCAGCGCGACGAGCAGCAGCGTCACGGCGACGGCGAGAAGGACGACACCGACGACGAGACCCGTCCACGCAGCGCCGACCTGCTCGTGCGGTGCAGCCCGCAGCGCACGCACGACCGCGACCGCCAGGGCCACGGCGGCGGCACCGCCGAGTACCCACGCGGTGGCGGGGACGGGGCGACGGGTGGGCCGGGGGACGGTCTCGTGGTCGTCCGAGCGGGCGTCCGCCTGCGGCACGTCGGTCGAGCGTGCCCGGACCGACCGGACGAGGCGTTCCATCCCGTAGGCGGCGCACACGGCCGCGACCAGTCCCAGGAGCCCTCGCACGCGGCCGACGTAGTTGACGTCGAAGCCGGGCAGCCGTTGCACGAGGCCCAGCGCCAGTCCGGAGTAGACGACGGCCACGCAGGCGGCACCGCCCGTCGCCGCCGTGACGAGCGGCCACGAGAGCGCCCGGCGGGAGCGGACGGCGAGGGCGAGGACGACGAGCACCAGCGTCACGGCGCCGACGTACGACAGCCGCTCGACCGGGTTGCGCGAGCCGCCCCACAGCGGGTCGTCGACAGCCCCGAGGACGTCGGGGGCGAAGGTCGTCGCGAGCGCCGACCAGTCGAGGTGCATCTCCGGGGACTGCAGGCGGCGGTCCAGGCTGACGGCGCTGGTCGTGTTGAGGGCGAAGGGGATCAGCTGCCACGCCGACAGGGCGGCTCCGAGCAGTGCGCCGCTCGTCGCCACAGCAACCGACCGCAGCCACTCGCGCAGCGCCGCCCGGGCGTGCCACAGGCGCACGACCACCAGGACGAGCGACGCGTACGCCCCGTGCAGCAGCACCGCGGGAAACCCGCCGAGCAGCATCGCGGCGATCACGGCGCCCAGGGGCAGCGCGTCGCGCCACCGGCGGTGCTCGACAGCACGGTCGACGGCCCACAGCAGCAGCGGCAGGAGCACGGCGACACGCGTCTGCGGCCAACCGGTCCAGGCGATCATGAACCCGCTCGACAGGAAGGCGAGGCTGCCGACGGCCCACGAGGCCGGCCCGAGGCCGAGCCGCCGGAGCAGCAGCACCATCCCGCCCACGCCGACGGCGATCTCGAGGAGCTTCACCAGGCCGGGCGCGTACACGTCCGGCACGAGGAGCCAGGGGAGCGTCAGTGGCGAGAACATGGAGGAGTCGGGCAGCGACCCCAACGGGCTGCCCCCCGCGACGTACGGGTTCCACCACGGCATGTCGCCCTCGAGCAGCGCGTGCTTGAGCAGCAGCAGCCGCGGGATGACGGAGTCGACGGTGTCGGCGGGCCACGGGTTCCGTGCGGGGGTGTCGGCCAGGACGCCGTCCCACGGCGCGTACGCGCCCAGCATGTCGGTCGCGGCGAACACCGTCCGGCCGAGCAGCGCGGAGCCGACACCGACGACGACGAACAGGGCGAGCCCGCACCAGGCGGCGGCCGTGACGAGCGTGACGCCACGCGACGCGGGGTCCTGCAGGGCACGGACGGCTCGCTCCACGGCCCGTCCACCGGAGCGGCGCACGGAACGGATCACGCCGACGAGCGGTCGTACGGATCGATCAGGGGTGCCGCCCGACCTCACGGACGAACCTCGCGCACCGAGACGCGGCACTGCTCGATCGGGGCGCCGGCGACGTCGGAGCAGGTCGTCAGCGCCGTGAACGTCGCGAGCGGCGTACCGAGCGCCGTGAGGTCGGGATCGGCACCCGCCACAGGTGTGAACTGCAGGTGGTACCGGATCCCTGCATCGCGGACCTGCTGCCGGAAGGACGGGTCCGTGAGGTCGTACCCCTGGTCGGCCCGGCCGAAGACGCGGGCGTCGAGGTAGTAGGCCAGCCGAAGTGTCGCCCGGTAGTTGCTCCCGAGGATCGCGGAGCCCGCCGGCACGAACGGACGCATCTCACCGGCGAGGCGCGCGATGTCGGGGGGCTGCGACGCGGCCAGGGCGTGGGTGACACCGCGGGCCTTGCCGCCGACGCTGAACGGCGCACGCACCCCGGCCCCGTGCTCCCACGCCGCCGTCAGCGGGATGAGCAGGGCGAGTATCGCGGCGGCGGTGCGGACGACGAGGCCGCGGCCGGCCACGAACCGCTGCCATAGGGCAGGCAGCGCGCTGTACGCCGCCAGGGAGGACAGGGTGAGCAGGGGCCAGTAGTAGCGGGCGTTCCCGCCCTGCGTCGCGGCGGTGGTGACGCCGGCGTAGCCGAGGAAGTACACCCAGCCGGTGAGGACGAGCGCGAGGGTCGTCCGGCGCAGCCGTGCCTCGCCCGCTCGCGAGAGCACGAGCGCCGCGGTGGCGAGCGCCAGCACCGGGACGGTCCAGGGAGCGAAGCTGCGGATCCGTTCGAGGTAGTACGGGAAGGCCAGCAGCCGCTGCTCGACGTAGTAGGTGAGGCGGTCGCGCACCGTCAGCTGCTGCGTCTCCTGCCCGCCGCCGTCCGACCCGCCGCCGGTCCGTACCTGGAACGTCCGGTCCTCGCCGAACGAGATCGCGTGCTCGTTCGGTGGCGCCCACAGCACCGGCTCGCGCGCGGCCGCGCCGCCGGTCGGGTCGACCTTCGCGCTCATGTTGACGGCGAAGGACGAGCCGATCGTGGCCTCGCCGTACTTCCACGACAGGACGGCGGCCCAGGGTGCCGCGAGCAGGCCGGCGACGAGCACCGCCAGGCCGGCCGCAGCGGCCACCTGGCGTCGTGCCGTGCGGTCACGCAGCCGCAGCACGAGCCAGGCCGCGAGCACGACGACGACGACGGGCACGAGGAAGAGCTTGGTGACGTACCCGAGCGTGCACGTGGCGCCGAGCAGCACGGCGTGCCGTCGGACGTGGCGACCCGTCGCGAGGGACTCGTCGAAGCGCGCGAGGACGAGGGCGAACAGGGTCGTCCAGCTCACGACGAGGACGTCGGGCGTGAGCGACCGGACGTTGGCGAGGTAGAAGACCGCGGCGGTCGCCATGAACAGCAGGGTAGGCACGCTGCGGCCGTGCGTCGCCCACCACACCAGCGCGCCGCCGGCCGCGAGGCCCAGGGAGGCGCCCACGGCGGAGACGGCGACGATCGCGACGACGCCGTCGACGCCGAGTGCGATCAAGGGCGCCGCCAGCCAGCTGATCAACGGCGACCAGTACGCGTTCACGGCGGAGCCGAAGAGCCCCGACGCGTACTGCCGCGCGATCGAGATGTACGAGATGCCGTCGATGTTGTTGAGGTCGTGGCGTGCGCGCACCGTCGCGACCGCGAGCAGAGCGGAGGTCACGGCCCACAGGACGGCGGGGGCGGCCGGCACGCGGTCGACCGTTGCCCGCAGCCGACGCGCCGCCCCGGCAGCCACCGCCCCGGGCGTCGGGGCGGTCACGAACCGTCTCCCGTGGTGCCCGAGGACGCGGGGACCGTGCGCGGCGCGCCGCCCCGCGGGCGCAGCGCTGCGGCGCAGGCCAGGAAGAGGACGTCCACGGCCACGCTCCACAACCGCGTCAGTACCGTCACGACGACGGCGGCCTCGAGCGGCATGAGCGCGCTGAGGAACAGAGCCTGCACACCTTCGCGGACGCCCAGCCCTCCTGGCGCGAAGACGGCCAGCATGCTCACGGCGGACGCGATGCTGGCGGCGCCCACGACGTACGCCAGGTCGCTCCACGGCAGGTCGGAGTACACCGCGCGGGCCAGCAGGTAGTACGAGGCGCCGGTCAGCAGCGTGCCGAGCACGTACAGTCCGCCCCCGCTGAGGACCAGCGACCAGGTTGGGCGGTCCTCAGCGGGCAGCCGCCGGCGGGCGAGGCGATAGGCGAGGTCCAGCAGGCGACGCAGAACGGGAGGTGCCAGCGCCAGGAGGCACACGCCGGCGGCGACGGCGGACAGCACCGTCGCACGGCCCCCCAACGCGTCGAGGCGCGGGTCCAGGGCCAGCAGCGCGAGGCCGACCAGCAGCGTCGAGATGAGCTGCAGCGCGGCCTCGAGGGTGCCGCTCACGGCGAGCTTCGACCGGCTCACGCCGTGCTGAGCCGCGAAGTAGACCTTGCCGACGATCCAGGTGCCGGCGCCCAGCACGTACCGACCCAGCCACGCCTTGGCGTAGACGTACGAGAGCTCGCGTGCCGACCGGTGCACGTCGCGCGCGCCCAGGCGTCTCAGCAGGTGCAGCCAGACCAGCGCGCCCCAGTACCGGAACCCGAGCGCGAGCACCGTCGCGGCGGCCAGGGGGGCGGCGGAGAGGTGCAGCCCCTCCAGCTGGGCCCAGTCGATCCGGACGAGGTAGACGGCCACCGCGACCACGACGACGGCACTGAAGCCGATCTGGATCCAGGTGCGCGACGTCATCCGCCGACGGCTCACAGCCCTGCGTCCGTGCGTGTGATGAACGGGGCCACGAGCGCCTCGTAGTGCCGCTTCGCGAGCCGCTCCCACGAGAACTCGTGCGACAGCTCGAGCCCTCGGAGCGCGAGCTGCTCGCGCTGCTCGGGAGGCATCGCGGTCAGCCGCACGAGCGCGGCTGCGAGCCCGGCAGCGTCGCGCTGCTCCACGAGCAGCCCCGTGCGGCCGTCCTGCAGGATGTCGTCGGCGCCGCTCTGGCGGGTCGCGATGCACGGCAGGCCGTAGGAGAGGCCTTCGAGGAGGACGACCGGCAGGCCCTCCATGTCGCCGTTCGAAGCGACGACCGACGGGACGACGAGAGTGTCGGCCGCTCGGTACCACGCCTCCTTGTCCTCGCCCGTGGCGTAGCCGGCGAACGTGACGCGGTCAGCGAGGCCGAGAGCGTCGGCCAGCGCGACGAGCTCGTCGAGCAGCGGTCCGTCGCCCACGACGACGAGCCGCCAGGTGCCCAGGTCGTCGCGGACGGCGGCGAGCGCGTCGAGCAGGTAGGGCAGGCCCTTCTTCTCGACGAGACGCCCGACGAACAGCAGCACCTGCTCGTCCGGAGCCGCCTGGATCCGTGCGCGCGCACGCTCGCGGATCGTCCCGTCGTGCACCCGCGCGGGCAGGTTGGTGCCCATCGGGATGATGTGGATCGGCACGCCGCAGGTGTCGTCCTCGTCGAACCGTCGCAGTCGCGCGAGCGTCTGCGAGGAGACCGCGGACGCTGCGGCGGCCCGCCGCAGGGTCGAACGCACGACGAGGCGTCCCAGGACCGGCAGCCGGTGCCAGACGTCGACGTCGGAGGCGTGCGTGGTGAAGACGAAGGGGATCCCCGTCAGCCTCGAGACCCACGACGCGACGATGGCCTGCGGTGTGAACCAGTGTGCGTAGACGACGACAGGGCGCGTCCGTCGCGCCTCGCGCAGCGCTGTCACGAACTCGCCGAGGAAGAGGAACGGGACCGCGACGTACAGCCACGGGTTCCGTTGCAGCGCGGGCATGATGCCGCGTCCGGCGAGCACCTCGCCCGACCGGGGCCAGAAGTAGTGGAAGCGGATCTCCTCGAAGCCTGCGTGCCGCGTCCGGTCCTGGGTCGCGGAGCGCCGGTCGTGCGGAGCCACCACGCGGATCACGAGCTCGGGGTACTCCTCGGAGAGGGCGACCACCTGGTCGTGCACGAACGCCGGGACAGGGTCCTGGGCGTGGGTGGGGAACGTGGACGCCAGGACCAGGACGGATGGTCCCCGCCGCGGCTCAGCCCTGTCCATGGACCAGATCGGCGAACCGCGCGCGGTCGGCGTCGGTGAGCGCCCGCGTGTTGACGTACGTCAGCCGGCCGGCGCGACGCAGCAGGGACTCGATGACGTCGAGCTCGAGGCGGGTGAACCTCTCGTCGAACGTCGCGTCGCCCGACACGAGGTCGCGCATCGAGTCGTTGAGGTCGGCCGACCGTGCCACCTCCGCGGCGAGCTCGCGGGCGTTGTCGTCGCCGACGTCGACCGTCGTGGTGGCCGGGCCGTCCTTCCGGAGGAAGCCGATGCCCCCGACCGGCGCGGCGCTGCCGAAGACGTCACCGGGGAAGATCTCGTCCGCGTGGATGCGCGTCGAGATGAGGAACTCGGTCCGCAGCACGCGCTCGAGGACGAACCGGATGGCGTTCTTCCCGTACACCGCCGCGCGGTAGCGCAGCGGGATGCGCGCGCCGACCAGGCTGCGGACGTTGTACGTGAAGATGTGGAGCGGCCGCGGGTACGGGTGGACGATGCCCGACGTCGTGTCGACGAACAGCAGGTCGTCGCCCAGGAACCGGAACCCCTGCGCGAGCAGCGCGATGCTCAGCGTGGTCTTGCCCGTGCCGCCGTAGGCGGGCAGGGCGATCGCCTCGCCGTCCTTGGTGACGCCCGCCGCGTGCATGAACAGGACGCCGCTGTGCAGCAACTTGTAGTACATGACGGGTTCGAGCACCTGGGCCTGGAGGAACACGCCAATCGCGTTCATGTAGACGCGGTCGACCCAGTGCCGACCGAAGTAGATGTCGACCTGGTCGGTCTCCAGGCCGCGAACGAGCGTCCGGTACGTGAACAGCCGCTTGTACCGCGTGTGCCGGACGATGTCGCCGGGCCGTGCGTCCGGGAGGTCGTCGACGACGTGGACCCGGATCGTGGCGGCGGTCGCCGCTGCCGGGTCGCCCTGCGCGATGCGCAGGTACTCATTGTCGAAATATCGCCGATAACCGCGGTGGCGGGTGTTCAGCTCTACGGTCAGAAATCCGTAGAAGTTGTACCTCTTCACTGCTGCTTCCCACCTGTCCTGCCGGCTGCGCGTCCGCGGACCGTCTGTTGCGGCCGTCTCGGCGTCGTGGCCGCATCGATCCGTGTGCCAGTGATTCATCGGATGTTCGACCACTGGGCGCCGAAACTTTAGCAGTCGGGACCATCCCGAGGGGCGCCTTCCTGGTCACGTGTCCGGGTGGCGTCAGGCCTCGGTAGACTTGCCCCGATTCCGGTCCACCACCACCAGGACGTGACGTGAAGGTCTTCATTCAGATCCCGTGCCTCAACGAGGAGACGACGCTCCCCGCCGTGCTGGCGTCGATCCCTCGGCACATCGACGGCGTCGAGCTGGAGATCCTGGTCATCGACGACGGCTCGACCGACCGGACCGTCGAGGTGGCCCGGGAGCACGGTGTGCGGCACTTCGTGCGGCACACCCGGAACATGGGCCTGGCACGGTCGTTCAAGGACGGCGTGCACTACGCGCTCGCCCACGGCGCGGACGTCGTGGTCAACACCGACGGCGACAACCAGTACCCGCAGGACCGGATCCCGGACCTCATCGCGCCGATCGTCTCCGGTGAGGCGGACATCGTCATCGCGGACCGACAGACCGCGACGATCGCCCACTTCTCGCCGTTCAAGAAGATGATGCAGCGCCTCGGCAGCGCGGTGGTCAACGGTGCCGCCGACACCGACCTGCCCGACGCGGCGAGCGGCTTCCGCGCGTACTCGCGTCCGGCGCTGCTGCGGCTGAACGTCGTCACGGAGTTCAGCTACTGCATGGAGACGATCATCCAGGCGGGGCACAAGCGCCTGAAGATCGTCAGCGTGCCGGTGACGACCAACGCGAAGACGCGGGAGTCACGGCTGTTCACGAGCATGTTCCAGCACATGCGGAAGTCCGCCGCGGCGATCGTGCGGAGCTACCTCATGTTCAAGCCCCAGGCAGTCTTCGTGACACTCGCTGCCGTCTTCGGGGTGCTCGCCTTCGTGCCGATGATCCGGTTCCTGGTGCTGTGGATCGTCAACGACGAGGCCGCCGGCAACGTCCAGTCGCTCATCTTCGGGGCGATCATGGCGGTCGCGGCGCTCCTGTCGCTCGCCCTCGGCGTGCTGTCGGAGCTTCAGCGCACGAACCGCATCCTCCTCGAGGAGCAGCTCGAGCGGATCAAGGAGCTCCAGTACCGCCGGGAGCTCGAGAACGGTCCTGACTGGGAGAGCTGGTCGACGGAGCCGGTGCAGGTCGCCGCGTCGTCCGACGGGGCCGCGTGACCCGCACCGAGGGTGTCCGTCGGCCGCGGAGCGGCCCGGACCACGAAGGCGCCGGCCCGGTGCTCCGTGCGGCGGGCACGTACGACAGCGGTGCGCACCCGAGGATCCGCGTGCTCCTCGAAGGGCTGGCGCGGCGCGGCTGGACCGTCCAGGAGGTGGTCGAGCCGCTGCGGTTCGACACCCGGCGACGCGTCGAGGTCCTGCGGCGCCCCTCTCGGCTGCCCGCCTTCGGGTGGGCGTTGGTGCGCGCTTGGTCCCGCCTGGGGCCGCGTCTGGTCTCCGCGCGTCGGGGCCCGGCGCCGGACGCCGTCGTGGTGGGCCACATGGGGCACTTCGACGTCGCGCTGGTGCGCGCACTGTCCCCGAGGTGTCCGGTGGTCCTGGACTACCTCATCTCCGGTGCGGGCACGGCTCGCGACCGCGGCGAGCAGGGGCGGGTCAAGCAGCGGCTCCTGCGTGCGCTCGACCGCTTCGCGCTCGCACGGGCCGACGTCGTGGTGGTCGACACCGAGGAGCACGCACAGGCGCTCGACCCGGACGCTCGCCGACGTACCGTGGTGGTCGCGGTCGGGGCGGACGACCGGTGGTTCGGCGCGCGTCGCAACGAGGCTGCGGAGCCGGACGGCGGTGGCCGGCTGCGCGTCGTCTTCTACGGCGTCATGACCCCGCTGCAGGGCGCCGGCGTGGTGGCCGAGGCGCTGCGGGCGCTCGACGGTGCCGTGGACGCGACGATCGTCGGCCAGGGGCAGGACGGCGAGCTGGTCGACAGGCTGCTCGCCGACGTGCCAAGGATCCGCCGGCTGCCCTGGGTCCAACCGGACGACCTCCCCGCCCTCGTCGCGGAGCACGACGTGTGCCTCGGCATCTTCGGGGACGGCGAGAAGGCCCGGCTCGTGGTGCCCAACAAGGCTTTCCAGGGTGCGGCCGCGGGGTGCGTCGTCGTGACCGGTGACACCGCACCCCAGCGCCGGGCTTTCGGCTCTGCGGCGGTCCTCGTCCCGCCCGGTGACGCGGCGGCCCTCGCAGAGGCGCTGCGGCAGCTCGCGAGCGATCCGGCGGAGCTCGCCCGTCGCAGGTCCGCGTCCCGGGCCTGGGCGGACGCCCACTTCCGTCCCGAGTCGGTCGTCGCGCCGCTCGACGAGCGGCTGCGGGCACGCTGATGGGTCGGCTGCTCGCGCTGCTGCGCAACCCCGCCGTCCGGACGGGGTTCGTCGTGGTCGCGGTCGGGGCCGCGGTGGTCGCCGTCGTCGTCGAGCGCGAGACGCTGCTCGAGGCGCTCGACAGCCTCTCGGCCGGGGCCGTGCTCCTGGCCGCGGCGCTGGGGGCCGTCTTCCTCGTGTGCACGGGGGCCTCCTGGCGCACGGTCCTCGCCGACCTGGGCTCACCGCTGCCGCGCACGGACGCGCTGGTGATCTTCGGCGTCAGCCAGCTCGGCAAGTACGTGCCCGGCGGGGTCTGGAACGTCGTCGCGGCGGGGGAGATGGGAGCGGTGCACCGGATCCCGCGCCGCCGGTCGGTCACCGCCATGGGTGTGTCCGTGCTCGTCTCCGTGGTCACCGGTCTGGCGCTGGGCGTGCTCACGGTCGCGACGGTCGGTGCCAGGGGTCTGGACCTGCGCTGGCTGTGGTGGGCCGCACCGGTCATGGTCCTCTTGCTCGTCCCGCCCGTCCTGAACAGGTGCCTGGCGCTGGGCATGCGCGTGCTGCGCCAGCCGGTGCCCGAGGAGCCGCTCACCACGAGCGGGACGCTCCGCGCCGTCGCGTGGGCGATCGTGGGCTGGCTGGCGATCGGGTGCCAGGTCGGCGTCATCGCGACCGCCCTCGGACTCCCGCTCACCGTCGGGTCCTTCCTGCTGTGCGTCGGGGCGTACGCCCTCGCGTGGGTCGTGGGCTTCCTCGTCGTGGTGACCCCCGCCGGTCTCGGCGCCCGGGAGGTGGTGCTCGCGGCGATGCTGGGCGGGTCGCTCGCGTCCGGGCAGGTCCTGCTCGTGGTCCTGTCGTCCCGCGTCCTGCAGACCGTCGGGGACCTCGCGCTCGCCGGCCTCGGTGCGCTGCTCGCCCGCCGCGCGGCGTCGAGGCGCCGCGCCGCCGCGGGCACGGGCGTGCCGTCTCACGGCGAGGCCCTCTGACCCTGCGCGGCACCGCCGCGCGGCGTCGGGACGTGCGCGTCGCTCCGCCGGCGGCTGCGCCACGGCGGACGCCCTAGGGTGTCCGGGTGCGGATCCTCCTCGACGCGACAGCAGTTCCCGAAGACCGTGGCGGCGTCGGGCGGTACGTCGACGCGCTGCTGCCGGCCCTGGTGGCGCAGGGCGTGGAGCTCGCCGTCGTGTGCCAGGCCCGTGACGCCGCTCGCACGTCCGAGCTCGTGCCGTCTGCCGAGGTCGTCGCCGCGCCGCCACGGATCGTGCGGCGGCCTGCTCGACTCGCCTGGGAGCAGGTCGGCCTGCCCCGCTTGGCCCGGGGCCTCGCGGTGGACCTGCTGCACAGCCCGCACTACACGATGCCGCGTGTCCCCGGGGTGCCGGTCGTCGTGACGCTCCACGACGCGACGTTCTTCTCGCACCCCGAGCTGCACTCGCGCCTCAAGGGCGGCTTCTTCCGGCGAGCGACACGTCACGCCATCACGCACGCCGCGGCGCTCGTCGTGCCGTCGCGCGCGACCGCCAGCGAGGTCGTACGCCACGCCGGGGGTGCTCCCGAGATGTTCCACGTCGCGTACCACGGTGTCGACACGTCGCTGTTCCACCCGGTCGACGAGGGCGACCGCGCTCGTGTCGCTGCCTCGCTCGACCTGGGCGGGCGACCCTACGTCGGGTTCCTCGGGACGCTCGAGCCGCGCAAGAACGTCCCGGCGCTCGTGCGGGCGTGGGGGCGGGCGGTCACCGACCTCGCGGAACCGCCGGCGCTGGTCCTCGCGGGCGGACGGGGATGGGACGACCAGGTCGAGCCCACGGTCGCGGCGGTCCTCGCCGAGCACCCCCACCTGCGGGTCAGGCTCCCGGGCTACCTGCCGCTGGAGGACCTCCCGGGCTTCCTGTCCGGCGCGCAGGTGCTGGCGTACCCGAGCCTGGGTGAGGGCTTCGGGCTTCCGGTCCTCGAAGCCATGGCGTGCGGCGCGGCGGTCCTCACGACGCGCGAGCTCTCGCTGCCCGAGGTCGGTGGTGACGCGGTGGCCTACTGCGGGACGGACGAGAACTCGATCGCCACCGGGCTGCGCGCGCTGCTCGACGACACGGCTCGTCGTTGTGCCCTGGCCGCCGACGCCGTCCACCGGGCGGCACGCTTCACGTGGCAGGCCGCTGCCGCGGCGCACGTCGAGGCCTACGACGCCGCGTTGCGGCGTCGCGCCGTCAGGCCCTGAGCGGCCCGGACGCCGAGGCCGGCTCCGCCTCGCCCGGTGCACCGGGAGCCGTCCGGTCGGGACCCGTCGCGGGCTGCACGGCGGACAGGGCCGGGGTGTCGCCCGGACGGAACCAGCGCCACGCGAGCCAGGCCAGCACCGCCGCGAGGACCGCGTACGCGAGTGTTCCCGTGAGGAAGCCGATCGGGGACGACCACCGCGGCTCGAGCGTGAGGACCTCTCCGGCGAGCCCCTCGGCGTACCGGCGTGACGCCCAGTAGAACGCGGCGACGTGGCCGACGAGGACCACGGGCAGCGTGCCGCGCGCCAGACGGCGGAGGAGGTCGCGCTCCGGGGTGCCGGTGCCGTCCGCGACCAGGGCGGCCAGCAGCGGGACGCCCACGGCGAGGGGCAGCGCGTATCGTCCCTGCCAGATCAGCCCGGTGTCGGCGGCCGTCGGCACCTGCAGCACGAGCGGGGCGGCCGCCGTGCCGACGACCAGGAGCAGCAGGGCGCGTCGCAGCCGGGGCGCGCGCGCCGCGCTGAACGCCACCAGCAGGACCGCCCCGAGCATCGCGTACCACGCGATGAACGTGGCCGGCGGTGAGGGCGCGTCCAGCCACCCGTAGTCACCGATCATGTTGAGCAGGTACTCGGACGTCTTGCCGACGACCGACAGGACGGTCGTGCGGGGATCGGCGAAACCGGGGTACTGGTCCCGCGTCGTGACGACGGACGGGTGCGTCACCAGCCACGCCACGGCCGCTGCGCACGCGGCGAGGGTCGCCGCGACGAACCACCGGAACCGGGGGTGGCGCACGACCTCCCGCCACCGGCCGCGCGGCGCGGCGACGAGCGCCACGACGACGACCGCCAGGGCCCACAGCGGCGCGGACGACCGCGAGTTCACCAGCAGGGCCCCGGTGACGACCGCCTGTGTCAGGGCTCCCGTCGTCACGGGGCCGCGGCTCAGCACGATCCCGAGGCAGGCGCACCAGAAGGCGAACGCGGCGGCGATCTCCAGACCGGCCGGGTTCACGGTCGCCCCGAGGAAGAAGCACATCGGGGTCAGGGCGATGGCGGCGCCCCACGGACCCGCGCGGTTGCCCGTCACGCGGGTCAGGCGGAACAGCCCCCAGGTCAGCAGCAGGCCACTGACCAGGGCGCTGACCAGGCGCATGGCCATGATCCCGGCCTCGGCGGGGAGGAACAGCGACGGCCACCCCACGAGCGCGTAGTACAGGGGCGGGTACTGCGCGGCGTACGTGCGCGTCTCGATCGCGTCACCGGACTCCGGCAGGTCCTGCTGGCAGGCAGCGGGGACGTCGGGCTGGAAGGCGAAGCAGTTGGGCAGGAGCACGGACGCCGCGTAGTCCGCCGGGAGCAGGACGACGCCGGCGACGCCAGGCTCGGCGCCGGCACCGGGGTCGGGCTCCGCGTCAGGAAGCGTCACCTGACCGCGGACGACGCCCGCGGCGCGCACCACGTGACTGGGCTCGTCCGGGGAGGACATCAGCGGTGTGCCCAGTGACCAGCACATCCCGAGCGCGACGACGAGGGCTCCGACGGCCGTCCAGCGGGCGGCGGTGCGTCGGTGATGACCGCTCCGCGTGCCCGCGTCGTCGTCGTGGGCAACGGGCGTGCGGGACATCGGCGCTGGCCTCCGGTTACGGTTCCGCCGCCGGGCCGGCGACGCGGACAGTGTAGGCGTGCCGCCGTCGCGCCGGGGCTGTCACGGTGGCGCCGCGTCCGTCCGGCGGCGCCCTCCCGGACGGTAGTCTTTCCGCCGTGTCCGTCCCCCCTGTGAGTCGTGTGCTGGTGGTCCTGCCGGCCTGGAACGAGAGTGAGTCGCTCCCCGGAGTGCTGGCGGAGATCCGCGAGCACCTGCCCGGGGTCGGGGTGCTCGTGGTCGACGACGGGTCGCTCGACGGCACCGCCGCAGTCGCACGGGCGCACGGGGTGGACGTGCTTGAGCTGCCCTTCAACCTCGGCGTCGGCGGTGCGATGCGGGCGGGCTTCCGGTACGCGCTCGAGTCCGGCTACGACGCCGTGGTCCAGGTCGACGCCGACGGTCAGCACGACCCGCGTGACGTCCCGCGCATCGTCGAGCGGCTCGCGCACGCCGACGTCGTGATCGGTGCCCGCTTCGCCGGGACGGGGCAGTACGTGGCCCGCGGTCCGCGGCGGTGGGCGATGCGCGTCCTCGCGGCCGTGCTCAGCAGGGTGGCCTCGACGCGCCTCACCGACACGACCTCCGGATTCCGCGCCGCCGGCCCGCGGGCCGTGGCGCTGTTCGCCCGCCACTACCCCGCGGAGTACCTGGGCGACACCGTCGAGTCCCTCGTGATCGCGGCCCGCTGCGGGTTGCAGATCGAGCAGATCGGCGTCGCCATGCGCGAGCGCTCGGCGGGACGACCGTCGCAGAGCCCGGTGAAGGCGTCGATCTACCTGGCACGGGCGTGCCTCGCGCTGCTGATGTCCCTCATGCGCCGCCGTGAGACGGTCGTCCCGCAGGAGGTGGCGGTCTGATGAACGGGCACCTCTTCGCGCTTCTCGGGGCGCTCGTCACGCTGGTCTTCATGTTCGAGCTCCTGCGCCGCCGACGGCTGCGCGAGAAGTACGCGAGCCTGTGGATCGTCGTCGCGCTCCTCGTGCTCGTCGCAGCGGTGTTCCCTGCCGTCACGGAGTGGCTCTCCGCCCTGGTGGGGATCACCACGCCGGTCAACCTCGTGTTCTTCCTCGGGCTGCTCGTGCTCCTCGTCGTCTGCGTGCAGATCAGCGCCGAGGTCAGCGAGCTCGAGCTCGAGAACCAGACGCTCGCCGAGGAGGTAGCGCTGCTGCGCCTGCGCGTCGAGCGGCTGGAGAGCGCCGTGGAGGGCGGCAGCGCGTCCGAGACGCCCGCAGCCCCCGACACGGACGGCCGGAACCTGTGACGGCCCCCGCCGAAGCCTCGTCCCGTGGCCTCGGCGACCGTTGGGGATTCCTCTCCGTCGCCGTCGGGCTGGGCGTCTACGGCCTGGCGTCGTACGCGTACCTGACCGTATCGGGACGGGCGCTCGGGGTCGCGTTGTTCGCCCCGCTGTCCGTGCTGTGGACCCTGCTCAATGCGGTCGGCATCGGCTTGTTCCTCCCGCTCGAGCAGGAGCTCGGGCGCACGACGGCGTCCCTCAGGGCGCGGCGACGCGGGAACGGTCCGGCCGTGCGGGCGGTGCTCGCGACGGGCGGCGCTCTCCTGGCGGGCGTGGCGGTGGTGTGCCTCGTCGCCTGGCCCGCGTTGGAGGCGCGGCTGTTCCACGGTCACGCCGTCCTCGTGCCGCTGCTGGTCGGCGGGCTCGCGGGGATGGCGGTCGCGTACGCAGCGCGAGGTCTTCTCGCGGGGAACAGCCGGTATCCCGCGTACGGTGCGCAGCTGGCCGTCGACGGCGTGCTGCGCGTCGGCGGGGCGGGGCTCCTCGCCGTGCTCGGCGTCCGCGAGGTGGGCGCCTACGCGCTCGTGCTCGTGCTGGCTCCGCTCCTGTCGGTGCTCGTGACGACCCGTCGCGCGGGTCTCGTTGCGCCCGGGGAGGCGACGGACGCCGTCGGGCTGCGCCGCGCGGTCGTCGCACTCGTGCTGGCTTCGCTCGCGTCGCAGCTCCTTGCCAACGTCGGCCCCATCATCGTGCAGCTGCGTGCCGCGCCGCACGAGCAGGTGCTCACGGCACAGTTCACCGCGGCCCTCACGGTCGCGCGCGTCCCGGTCTTCATGTTCGCCGCGGTCCAGGCGGTGCTCCTGCCGGGGCTGGCGGCGCTGCGCGGCGCCGGTGACCTCGCCGGCTTCCGACGACGGCTCGGCCTGGTCACGGCCGTGACGGCAGGGCTGGCTGCAGCCGGGACGCTGGCTGTCTGGGCGTGGGGCGACGCGCTCGTCCCACTGCTGTTCGGGGACGCCTTCAGCGTCGCGAGCGTCGGTCGCGGTGCCGTGACCCTCATCGCGCTGTCCGGCGGCCTGTTCATGCTCGCGCAGGTCGCGGCCCAGGCGCTGCTGGCCCTCTCCGGGGACCGCGCCGTCGGGACGGGCTGGGGCGTCGGCCTGGTCGCGCTCGTGCTGACCGCTGTCGTCCCAGGCCCCGTCACGACCGTCGCGGCCGTCGCGCTCGTCGTCGGTTCGGCCGTCGCGCTGCTGGCGCTGGCTGTCCCACTGCTCGCCCGGCTGCGTGTCGCCGCCGCCACGGAGGTCGACCATGTCTGAGACCACCGAGCCTGGCCCCGGCGTGGACCGGGACGTCGACGTCGTGATGCTCGCGTACGGCGACGAGCCGTACCTCGACGAGGCGATGTCGGCCGTCGTGGCGTCGGCTGGGGTGCGGGCCCACCTGACGCTCGTGGACAACGGGACCACCCGCGGCGACCTCGACGAGCTGTGCGCGCGGACCGGCGCGACGCTGCTGCGCCCCGGGCGCAACCTCGGGTTCACGGGCGGCGTCAACCGCGGGCTGGCCGAGGGTCGGTCCCCGTACGTGGCTCTGGTCAACAGCGACGCCATCGTCGCCCCGGACGCCCTGGCCCGCCTCGTCGCCGTCGCGGCGGACCCCGCCGTCGGCATCGCGTCCGGTGACGTGCGGCTCGCGGACGACCCGCAGACCATGAACTCGGCGGGCAACCCGCTGCACGTCCTCGGGCTGAGCTGGGCCGGTGGGCTGGGGGAGCCGGCGACGTCGCACTCCGAGCCGGGCGACGTCGCCTCGGCCAGCGGCGCGGGGCTCGTGCTGCGTCGCGAGGTGTGGCACCTGCTGCGCGGCTTCCCGGAGGAGTTCTTCGCGTACCAGGAAGACCTCGAGCTGAGCTGGCGCACGTGGCAGGCCGGGATGCGCGTGCGGTACGTGCCGGACGCCGTCGTCGTCCACTACTACGCCTTCGGTCGGCACGCGTCGAAGATGTACCTGCTCGAGCGCAACCGCCTGCTGTTCGTCCTCACCACCTACGGCGCCCGCACGCTCGCGCTGCTCGCCCTGCCGCTGCTGGCGTTCGAGCTCGCCATGCTGGTGGTGGCGACGGCCCAGGGGTGGGGCCGCCAGAAGCTGCGCGGGTGGTGGTGGGTGCTGCGGCACGCCGCATGGGTCCGCTCCCGACGGCGGTGGGTGCAGCAGCAGCGCGCCGTACCCGACCGGGACCTGGTGCAGCTGTGGGTCACCCGCTTCGACCCCGCCGTGCTCCCGCTGCCGCCGGGTGCGGGGATTCTGCAGAGCGCCCTGGCCGGGTACTGGCGGGCGGTGCGGCCGCTGCTCTGAGGGAGCGGCGCGCACCGCCCGGGCTTCAGACGCGCAGGCTGCGCAGGTACTCGTCCACGGCCGCCGCGTCGGGGAGCAGACCGGCGGCGCGCGCCTCGGCGAGCGTCGGCGCGGCGGTGTCCTTGTCGGACAGCTGCAGCGTCAGGGGGCTGCCGTCCCGAGCCGTCGTCGGCCACGTGATCCCGATCTCGGCGTCCAGCGGGTGGATGCCGTGCTCGCGGCCGGGCGCGTAGCCCGACGAGCACAGGTACAGCACGGTGGAGTCGTCCTCGAGCGAGACGAACGCGTGGCCCAGGCCCTCGCCGAGGTAGATCGCGCGCCGGTCGACGTCGTCGAGCAGCACCGAGTCCCACCGGCCGAAGGTCGGTGACCCCACCCGGATGTCCACGACCACGTCGAGCACCGCCCCCTTGGCGCACGTCACGTACTTCGCCTGCCCCGGAGGCACGTCGGCGAAGTGGATCCCGCGCAGGACGCCGGCCGCCGACACCGAGCAGTTGGCCTGCTGCAGGTCGAACGCGTGCCCGGTGGCCTCACCGAACGGTCCGGACTTGAAGTACTCGAGGAACACGCCCCGGGGGTCCCCGTGCTGCTGGGGCGTGATCTCCCACGCCCCGGGCACGTTCAGCTCGCGGTAGTGCACGTCGGCTCCTTCTCGATGGTGGGCGGGACGACTCACCCTACCGGCGGGTGAGGGCGGGTAAGGTGAGCCGCCGTCGTCGGATGACAGGGAGCAAGCGTGCGCTGGGTGGTCATGGGAAGTGCTGGGATGCTCGGCACGGACGTCGTGTCGGCGGCTCGGTCCGCAGGGCACGACGTGGTCGCGCACGACCGGGAGACGGTCGACATCCTCGACCCCGACGCGGTCGGCCGCACGGTCGACGGCGCGGACGTCGTCGTCAACTGTGCCGCCTGGACGGCGGTCGACCTCGCCGAGGAGCGGGAGTCGGACGCGTTCGCCGTCAACGCCACCGGCCCACAGGTCCTGGCGCGCCGTGCGCGTGAGGCCGGCGCGCGGATCGTCCAGATCTCGACCGACTACGTGTTCCCGGGCGACGCGACGTCGCCCTACGGGGAGACGGACCTCGCCGCGCCGCGCTCCGCGTACGGAAGGACGAAGCTCGCCGGTGAGTGGGCGGTCCGAGCCGAGAACCCCGACCACCTCGTGGTGCGCACCGCGTGGCTCTACGGGGCTGCTGGTCGGTGCTTCCCCCGCACGATCGCGCGCGCGATGGCCGAGCGCGGTGCGCTGCAGGTCGTGGCGGACCAGGTCGGCCAGCCCACGTGGACCCGTGACCTGGCGGACCTCGTGCTGCGTCTGGTCGCCGCAGGTGCACCGGCCGGCACGTACCACGGCACGTCGTCGGGCTCCACCTCCTGGCACGGTTTCGCGCAGGAGGTCGTCGCCTCGGCCGGGATGGACCCGGAGGCGGTGGCACCCACCTCGAGCGCCGACTACAGCCAGGCAGCCCCTCGCCCCGCCTACTCGGTGCTGGGGCACGACGCGTTCGCACGTGCCGGCGTCGCTCCCATCGGTGACTGGCAGGAGCGTTGGAGGGTCGCCGCGGGCGAGGTGCTGGGAAGCACCGCCTGACGTCGACGCGCCGAGCTGACGCCGGGCCCGTCCACGGGATCGAGATGGCTCGTTACCAGGACACGACCGGCACGTCCTCGACGAGGTCGGAGACGACCGTCGCGACGTCGCCGGGAGCGACCACGACCCGCCAGCCGCGCTCGTCGACGACCCGGGCGAGATCGCTGGGCGCCGCGGGCGCCAGCAGGACCGCGGCGTCCGCCTCGGTCGCGGTGGTCCACGTGCCGGTGAGCGCGAGGAACCACTGCTGGGCGTTCACCGGGTGCAGGGTGGGGATCGCCTGGAGGAAGACCGCCGGCGACGAGGTCGCCGTCGCGAGTGCCGCCTCGGCGCCGGCGAGGAGGTCCCCGGCCGTGGTGACCAGGGCCGGCTCCGCGGGGAAGGTGCCGGTGGAGCGGCCGAGCACGTCGTGGACCTGCAGGAGCGCCACGCTCCCGACGGTGACCGCACCGACGAGGCGCAGTCGTTCCTGCCTGCTCCGCACCGACGGCACGGGGGCTCCGCGGAGCACGACGCCGGCGGCGACGACGACCGCGGACACGAGCGCGAGCCCGAGGACGAGCTTCCAGAAGTAGTAGGACAGCTCGCCTGCCGCCAGGACCTGCAGGGCGCCGACCGCGACCGCACCCCCTGCGCCGATCGCGACGACGGCGGCCGTGGCCGGGAGGCGCCGGTGTCCACCAGGCGCGAGGCACACGGCGACGGCACCGGCCACGAGTGACAGGGCGAGCCCCGCCTGCGGGAGGGCGATGCCTCCGGGAATGACCAGGACCTCGGCGACGTCCAGAGCCCGCAGGGTGGCAGCCGCGTGCAGGACGCCGGCGCACGTGGCCATGGCGATGACGGCGACGGTCGCCCAGCGGCGGGGCGTACCGCGCCACGCCGCGCGGTCGCGGCGCGCGGCGATGAGCAGGACGGCGGGGAGCGCGACGACGCAGAGCAGCGCCCAGCTGTGGGCGACGCACACGAGGAGACCGCCGGCCGCGGCCACCGGCAGCGGGAGGGCGACCCTGGGCGTGGTCAGCGCCAGCAGGACCGCGGCACCGGCCGCTGCGGACGCGAGCACGATGTTCGGGAAGCCGGCGCTCGCGGCGTACGCGCCCGGGCCGAGCAGGAAGACGCCGGCGACCCCGGCTGCCGCCAGCGCGAGGGCTGCCGGCCGCCGCGGTGCCGTGGGCAGCGCGCACAGGCCGGCGACCAGCACCACGGCGGACGCGCCGAAGATGATCGCGTGCGCGTGCAGGAAGAGCACGACCTCGTCCGCGGTCGGCCCAAGGAGGGGCCGGAACAGCTCGATGAGGGTAGCGACGACGGCGTGGTAGCCCTGCGGGTAGTCCCCGAACTTCCAGGGCTCGCCCGTGGGACCTGCACCGAGCGCGGGCACGACGGCACCGTGCCGTCGGATCATCAGCACCATGTCGGCGTGGGCCGAGAAGTCCCACGCCGGCAGCAGGCGAGCGAGCGCCTCAGGTCCGGTGCGGACGGCCAGCAGGCCCCGCGTCGCGACGACGGCGGTCGCGGCGGTGGCCGCCACCAGCAGGTCGACCGTGCGCCACCGGGGGAGCACCAGCTCCCTCGTCCGTGCGAGGACACGCCCCGGCCCCTCCCAGGCGAGCACGGCCACGAGCGCCCCGGTGACCGACGCAAGCAGCGCACCCGCGCGCCCTACCGTGCCGAGGGGCAGGTCGACCCACCAGAGCGCTGGGACGGCTCCGACCGCCAGACCGGCCGTCAGGAGCAGTCGGCGGACACCGAGCCGCGACGTCGGCAGCGCGATGACGACCGCGAAGGCGAAAGCGAGCGCCGCCCACCCCTCGAGCGCGCCGGTGCTCCGCAGCAGGATGACCGCCGCACCGGCCAGCCCTCCGAGGGCCAGCGCGCTCGCGCGGTGCAGGGTCCGGCGTCGCGGTCCCACGGGCACGAGCGCGCGCGTCGGCGCCTGGGCAGCGGTGCCGCGCCGTGCGGCGGTCAGGTCGAGCACAGTGCGTCCGTTCGCGGGCGCCGGCGCCCGTCAGGTCAGGGACGCTCCCGGTCGAGCAGCCCGAGCAGATACGAACCGTACCCGGACTTGACCAGCTTCTCGGCGCGTTCGCGCAGGTCGTCGTCGGTGAGGAACCCGCGACGCCACGCGACCTCCTCCGGAGCTCCGATCTTGAGGCCCTGCCGGTGCTCGATGGTGCGGACGTAGTCCGACGCCTCGACGAGCGAGTCGAACGTCCCGGTGTCGAGCCACGCGGTGCCGCGGGGGAGGACGCCGACCTGCAGGCGGCCCTGCTCCAGGTAGACGCGGTTGACGTCCGTGATCTCGTACTCGCCGCGCGCCGAGGGCTTGAGGTCGCGCGCGATCTCGAGGACGTCGTTGTCGTAGAAGTACAGCCCCGGCACGGCGTAGTTGCTCTTGGGGTTGGCCGGCTTCTCCTCGAGCGAGAGCGCGCGGCCCTCGGCGTCGAACTCGACGACGCCGTAGGCCGTCGGGTCCGCCACGCGGTACGCGAAGACGGCACCACCGTCGACGTCCCCGAACCGCTGCAGCTGCGTGCCGAGACCCGGACCGTAGAAGATGTTGTCGCCCAGCACGAGCGCAGCGCTGTCCGTGCCGACGAAGTCGGCGCCCAGCACGAACGCCTGCGCCAGGCCGTTGGGCTGCTCCTGCACCGTGTAGCTGATCGAGATGCCGAACTGGGAGCCGTCGCCCAGCAGCCGCCGGAACTGCTCGGCGTCGTGCGGGGTGGTGATCACCAGCACGTCGCGGATGCCCGCCAGGATGAGCGTTGAGAGCGGGTAGTAGATCATCGGCTTGTCGTACACCGGCACGAGCTGCTTGCTGACGCCGAGAGTGATCGGGTGCAGTCGGGTGCCGGATCCGCCGGCCAGGATGATTCCACGCATGCGCCTAGTCTGTCCCATCCGTGCGGGACGCGTGACCGGCTCCCGGGTTCTCGTCGTCCGGTGGTCGTCGTGGTCGCGGCGAAGAAGTGCGGGGTAGCGGCTACTCTGACCGGATGGCGACGAGGGTTGGTGGCGGGCCGAGCAGTCCGGGAGCGCCGCTGGCGCCCAACGCGTGGCTCCGTTGGGACGTGGTCCAGCGCAGGCTCCGGGGCGGCGAAGGGCGTCTGCTGGAGATCGGATGCGGCCGCGGTGCCTTCGGCGCGCGGCTCGCCTCGCAGTTCCAGTACACCGCGGTCGAGCCCGATCCGGTCGCGTGGGAGCACGCGGCGGCGACCGTCGGGGAGGTCGCGCCCGACGCCCGCGTCGTCCTCGGTGACGTGTCGTCGCTGGGCGGCGAGGGCGGCTTCGACGTCGTCTGCGCGTTCGAGGTCCTCGAGCACATCGAGGACGACCATGCCGTCCTGGAGTCGTGGCTGTCCTGCTTGCGGCCCGGGGGGATGCTCCTGCTGTCCATGCCTGCGGGCTCCTCTCGCATGGGGCCGTGGGACGAGGCGGTCGGCCACTTCCGTCGGTACGACCCGGAGGCGTTGGAGGAGCAGTTGACGCGGCACGGGCTCGTCGACATCGAGGTCACCTGCTACGGCACTCCGCTGGGCTACGTCACGGAGGCGGTCCGCAACAGCGTCGCCCGTACGCGACGGGTGGTCGAGGAAGGAGCGACGACCGCGGAGCGCACGGCGCGCAGCAACCGTCTGCTGCAGCCGGGTCCGGGCCTCGTGGCCGTCGCCACCCAGGTCGGCACCTGGCCGTTCTGCATGCTGCAGCGCGCGTTCCCGGGTCGCGGCACGGGGCTCGTCGTGTCGGCGAGGGCCTCCGGCTGACGGTCGTCGTGGCCTGGGCTCACGCGTGGGGCAGGGCTCGCTCGTCCGACACGACGCGGTCGACGTCTACGTCCGCGTCCTCGAGCACCAGCACGACCGACCCGTCGACGGCGAGCAGGCCGAGCCAAGCCTCCAGCTCCGCCGCCGTCACGGGACCACGGACGACGCGCCGCAGGACCCGTGCGCCGGGAGCTGCGGCTCCCGCGCCCCGGAACAGGTCCTCGTGCGTGAGCCCGGGAGCGGCAGCGGACGACGGGTCGGCCGGCGGCACCCACCCGACGACGTCGCCGTAGGTCATGACGGCGGCCGCGGCGTCGACCGCGGACGGGGGCAGGGTGCCCTCGAAGCGGCGCGCGAGCGCCGGCAGGGCGACCGCCACGACGTCGGCACCGGTGTGCGCGTCCGGGCGCCACGTGACGGCGAGGTCCGTAGCGCCACCGTCGACGGCGCGACCGTCGGCGTCGGCCGGGACGACCTCCGCCCCCGTGCGCCACGCACCGAGGGCCCACACGAGCGAGCGCCAGTGCGCCGGCAGGTCGACCAGCACCCGGGTGCCGGGGGCCGCGTCGAACTCCTCCACGAGGAGGTTCGTCGTCTTGCTCACCCAGTTGGCCAGGACCGCTCCGGACAGCTCGACCCGCTCGCCGCCGCTGCCGTACCAGGTGATCCGCGGTCGGCCGGGATCCCGCTGCAGGAGCGCGAGGAGGGCCTCGACGTCGGCGGGTGGGCGGGGGCTCGGGGTCGCCATGGGGCCCAAGGCTAGACTCGCGGGCACGCCACGCCGACGTCACAGAAGTTTCACCCGGACAACTCGGGCAACTAGCACGTCTCCGGTTGACGCGCGCGAACGACACGCGTGTAATTCGTTGCAACTGATTCATCGACGCGCTCCACCGTCGCGGCCTCCGCGCCGCACCGATCGGGTCGACAGCGATCAGCCGGACCACGGCGCACCTGGCGGCACCCGGCGAGCACGAGCACCACCGAGCACGACATCTGCGGAGGCACGTATGTGGCACCTGCTCGACGACGAGAGCTTCCCGAACGACGTCGCCACCACCGCACCCGTCGAGCCGTCGAACGTGCTGCCGATCTTCGGCACGCCCGACGACGACGGCCCCATGGGGTGGCAGGAGCGTGCCCTGTGCGCGCAGACCGACCCCGAGGCGTTCTTCCCGGAGAAGGGGGGCTCGACGCGTGAGGCGAAGAAGGTCTGCACCCAGTGCGACGTGCGCTCCGAGTGCCTCGAGTACGCGCTGGCCAACGACGAGCGCTTCGGCATCTGGGGCGGGCTGTCCGAGCGCGAGCGGCGCAAGCTGAAGCGGCGCGTGGTCTGACGGTGCTGCCTGGGGCGCGCCACGCCCGGGCGGCCTGCCGCTCGTCGCGCCGCCACGGCGGCATGATGGCGCGAGCATGACTGACACGCTGTCCCCCGTGGACCACATCACGACCGCCGCGGTACCGGTGACGACGCCGGTGACCGCGGTCGTGGTGACCCGCGGAGTCACGCACTACCTGGCGGTGACGCTGCGCGCGCTCGCGGTCCAGACCCGGCGCCCGCTACGGGTCCTCGTCGTCGACGTCGCACCGCAGGACGGCCACGTCGGCGTGCTGCTCGACGAGGCGTTCGCAGGGGTCGCGATGACGGTGCCGCGGCTGTCGACGGTCCACGCACCGCGGGCCCGGACGTTCGGCGAGGCCGTGCGGACCGGGCTCGAGGTGCTCGCCGAGGCGGGGGACGAGCGGCCGACGACGTGGCTGTGGCTGCTCCACGACGACAGCGCGCCGGCCCCCGACGCGCTCGCACGCCTGGTGCGGACGGTGTCGAACGCGCCCTCGGTGGTCGTCGCCGGCTGCAAGCAGCGCACCTGGACCGACCCGGAGCGTCTGCTCGAGGTCGGCGTCCGCACGACACGGTCGGGCCGGCGGATGACGGACGTCGAACCCGGTGAGCTCGACCAGGGCCAGCACGACGGACGCACCGACGTGCTCGGCGTCGGCCTGGCCGGTGCGCTCGTGCGTCGCGACGTGTGGGACACGCTGGGCGGCACGGACCCGGCGCTCGGGCCGTACGGTGACGGGCTCGACCTGTCGCGCCGGGCACGCCTCGCGGGGCACCGTGTCGTCGTCGTCCCCGACGCGGTCGTCCGGCACGCGCAGGCGGCCTACCACGGCCTGAGGCCCGCGCGCGGGGGGTCGTCCCGCGGTCAGGACGTGCTCGGCGCCGAGGTGGACCTCGACGGCGACGGCGAGCCCGACACCGCCGACCCGACGCGGTCGTTCGCGGCCCGCCGTCGTTCGCTCCTGCACCAGCGCCTCGTGGGTGCGCCGCTGCCGCTGGTGCCGGTCGTCGTCCTGCTCACGCTGGCGGCGGCAGTGGTGCGCAGCCTCGGGCAGGTCGCCGCGAAGCACCCGCAGCTCGCCGTCGCCGAGCTGCGGGTGGCGCTGCTCGTGCTGCTGCGTGCCGGGGACGTCGTCCGGGCGCGGCGCCGCGCCCGCGTGACGAGCGTCCTCTCGCGCCGGACCCTCCGCCCGCTGCAGGCGACCTGGCGCGACGTGTGGCGTCAGACGCGCGACCGGCGGCTCGCGCGCCTGGAGACGCGGCGCGCGGGCCGGGCGCCCAGCGAGCTCGAGCTGCGGGAGCTGGCCGCGGCCGCGACCCGGCGCCGCGTGACGCTCGCCGTCGTCGTCGGCGTGCTGGCGCTCCTGTCGGTGACCGCGCTGGGCCGCCTCGTCGGCCCCGTCGCCGCCGGCGCACCGCTCGTGGGTGAGGCGCTGGCGCGGACGACGACCGACATGAGCGACGTGTGGACGGCCGCCACCTCGGGCTGGGTCGCGGGCGGCCTGGGGGCGCCCGGCCCGGCGGACCCCTTGCTGACGGTGCTCGCCGCTCTCGCTGCGCTGCTCGGCGGTGAGCTGCGAGCGGCCGTCGGGGTGATCGTGCTCGGTGGCGTGCTGCTGGCAGGGGTCGGCGCGTGGGCGGCCGCAGGTGCTGCGACACGGTCCGTCGTGGTCCGGGCCTGGGCAGCGCTCGCGTGGGCGTCCGGGCCCGCCCTGCTGCTCGCGGTCGGTGACGGGCGGGTGGGCGCCGTCGTGGCGCACGCGGCGCTGCCGTGGGTCGCCCTCGGTCTGGCTCGGGCGGTCGGTGTCCAGCGCGTCGACCAGGTGCTCTCGGGGGTGTCCACGGCACGTCGCGACGACGACGCCGAGCGGGACGCCGACGCGGCCGCGGAGGCCCGTTCCGCACGGGCGGCAGCCCGCGCGCGCAGAGGGCTGCACGCGGCCGCACCTGCGCCGGGGGACCTGCTGCTGCGCTCCGACTCCGAGATCGACGTGGTGACACCGGTCCGTGGTGTGCCCGCCGTGCCGACGCCGCGGGCGCCGACGTCGGACGCGGTCCCGGCCGCTCCGGCAACCGCCACGCGCGCCGCCACGGCCGTGACGGACGACGTGCCGACGCTCGTCGGTGCCGCCGACCCGACCGGGTCCGTCGCGGCCGCGGCCGGTGCCGCCCTCGCGCTCGCCGTCGCGGTCGCCGCCGCGCCCGTCCTGCTGCTGCCCACGGTCCTGCTGATCGTCGTCGTCGCCTCCACCGTCCCGCGGTCGCGTGTGCGGGTCGTGGGGGTGCTCGTCCCGACGCTCGTGCTGATGGGTCCCTTCCTCGTCGAGGTCGGCAGCCGCGGCGCGGACGGTCTGCGGCTGCTGCTCGCGGACCCCGGTCCCGCGACCGTGACGGCGCCGGCGTCGGCGCTCGCGCGGGTTCTCGGCGTGCCGGCGGACCCCACGGCGCTCGTCCCCGGCGGGTTGCCGGACGTGCTCGCGTCGGCGTGGCCGTACCTGTCCGGAGCCGTCCTGCTGGTCCTGGCAGCGGCCGCGCTGCTCCGCGACCGGACCGTCTCCCGGGGCGTCCGGGTGTGCTGGGCGGTCGCGGCCGCCGGCATCGGCACCGGAGCTCTCGTCGCGGCGCTTCCCGCGGCCGTGTCGGCGGACCTGATCGCGCCCGCGTGGACGGGCGCCACGGTCTCCCTGACGACGCTCGGGCTCCTGGGGGCCGCGCTGCTCGGCAGCGACCGCCTCGCGGGCGTGCTCGTCGAGCGGTCGTTCGGCTGGCGGCAGCCCGCGGTCGCGCTCGTCACCGCCCTCGCGGTCGTGTCCGTCTCCTGCGCGGCGCTCGGGTGGGCCTGGACGGCCCGCTCGGGTGACGCGGTCGACCTGCGGGCCTCGGCCGCACCCGTCGTGCCGGCCGTCGGTCAGCAGGGGGCGCTGTCCGACGCGTCCTCGCGCGTGCTGGCGCTCGGCGTGCGGGACGACGGGTCCGTCGACTGGTCACTGCTGCGAGCCGACGGTGACCAGCACGTCGACCACGCCGCCGTCGTCGCGACGGGTGCGGCGACCGGACGGCCGGGCGCACCGCGCGCTGCGGACGTCGACCCGGCATCGGTCGAGGTGGGTGCCCTCGCGGCCCGGCTGGTCCAGGGTGCCGCGGGCGACGTCGCGCCCGAGCTGGGCGCGCTCGGGGTCGGCGACGTCCTGGCGCCGGCCGTCGCGGACGACTCGTCCGCGACGCGGGCCGCACGCGCGCGCCTCGTCGGCGTGCTCGACGCGACCGCCGGGCTCGAACGGGTGACGCACGAGGGGTCCGGGACCCTGTGGCGCGTCCGTGGCACGCAGGGCGAGGTCGTCACGTCGTGGGCCCGCCTCGTGGCCGACGCCGCCGACGTGGGCGCCCCCGGCGCGGTGGCCCTGCCGGTCCCGGCGGACGGCCGCACGGTCGGGACCGTCGTCCCGGCGGGTGACGGCACGCGTGTCCTGCTCCTCGCCGAGCGCGCCGACGCGGGGTGGCACGCCTGGCTCGACGGGCGCAGGCTCGCCACCGTCGACGCAGGGTGGCGCCAGGCGTTCGACCTCGGTGCCGAGGGGGGCGTGCTCGAGGTGCGGTACGTCGTGCCCCACCGTTCCGCCTGGTTGGGCGCCCTCGGGCTGACCACGCTCGTGACCGTCCTGCTCGCCGTCCCGCTGCGGCGCCGACGAGGAGTGCGCACATGACGGCGTCCACCACCGGGACCGGCCCCGCCGCCCCGCCGCCCGAGCGACGCGGAGGGCGTGCCCTGCGCGTCGCGTCGGGTCTGCTCGTCGTGGGCCTCGCGGGCGGTGCGCTGGCCGGGGCGACCCACCTCGGCGTCGCGGACGCCGTCACCGTGCCGGCCGACGAGGTCGAGGTCGCGCCGACGCCCGTGACACTGCAGTGCCCCGGCCCCGTCGTGCTGCCGCTGCGCGCGGAGCGCGGCGACGCCGCGTTCGACCCGTCGCCGGTGGCGCCGGACGTCACCCTCAGCGCCGTGACGGCCGCCGGGGCGGGTGCGGGCGCGCTCGCGGTCCTGCCGCTGGGCGGTGACACCGCCACGCGCGACCTGGCGGCCGGAGGTGGTGCCGTGCACCTCGGCGAGGTCGCCGCGCCCCTGGTGGTCCGTGCGCAGCCGCAGGACGTCTCGCCCGTGGTCGCGGCGACGGGCGCCTCCGTCGTGACCGACGGGGACGCCCGCGGGCTGGCGGCCGCGTCGTGCCGCGCGCCCGCAAACGACGAGTGGTTCGTCGGGGGCTCGACCGCGGTCGGTGCGACCGCGACGCTCGTGCTGACCAATCCCGGCCTCACAGCGGCGCAGGTGGACCTCGAGCTCTTCGGCCCGAACGGGCCGGTGGAGCCCAGCACGAGGCAGCACGTGGTCGCGCCGGGTGCCACGAAGGTGGTCGACCTCGGGGGTGCCGCCGCGGACCAGGCGGCCGTGGTCGTGCACGTGACGGTCGCCGGTGGTCTGGTGGCCGCGCACGTCCAGGACACCGTCGTGCGCGGGTTCACGCCCGCCGGGACCGACCTGGTCGTCGCCGGCGTCGCGCCCTCGACCCGTCAGGTGGTCACCGGCCTCGTGGCGCCGAAGTCCCAGGTCGGCTCCGCCGACGCTCCCGCGCTCCGGCTGCTGGCCCCCGGCGACGGGGTGACGACCGCGCAGGTGACGCTCCTGGGCGCTGACGGCCCCGTGACCCTGCCGGGTGCACAGCGCGTCACGCTGGCGGCGGGCGAGGTCACCGACGTGCCCCTCGGCGGGCTGCCGGCCGGTGCGTACACGGTCGTCGTGGACGCCGACGCCCCGGTCGTCGCGGGGGCGGTCGTGTCGAGCACCGGTGCGCCCGGTGCGCTGGACGACGAGCCGCGTGTCGAGCGGGCGTGGTCGCCCAGCACGACGCCGGGTGTGCACGGCACGGTGGCCGTCCCGCGCGGCGTGCAGGCACGCGTGGTGATCGGCGCCGTCGGGCAGGCGGCGGACGACGCGGGTGAGGGCGCCGCGACGCTGCGTGTGCTCGGCAGCGAGGGTGAGGTGCTCTCCGAGCACCGCGTGCGCGTCGACGCCGGGACGACGGGGGCGTGGGACGTGGCCGAGCTCGCGAAGGGCGCGGCGGCCGTGGAGCTGGAGCCGACGGGCGGTGTCCCTCTCGCGTGGGCGGTCACGCTGACGGTCCGGCAGGACGACGGTCCGCTGGTCGCGACGCTGGACCCGGTGCCCGTCGTGGACGTGACGGCTGCGCTCACGGTCCGCCAGGACGCGCGGCTCGCGCGAGGCTGAGCCTGACCTCAGCGCGGGGAGTCGCGCAGCTGCACCCGTTCCCGGACGTTGAGCCCTGCCCGTAGCGCCCAGCGCATCGGGACCTGGTACCAGTGCCGGTAGCGGCGCTCGAGGTACTGCCGGGCGCTCGCGTGGTGCGCCCGGATCATCGGGGCCGGGCGCTCGCGCCACGACGTGCCCCCGACGTGCGTCACGCGCACGTCGGGCACGTACAGGTTCTCCCAGCCGGCCCGGCCCAGCCGTTCGCCGAGGTCGACGTCCTCGAAGAACATGAAGTAGCTCTCGTCGAAGCCGCCGACCTGCTCGAACGCCTCCCGGCGCAGCAGCAGGCACGCCCCCGACAGCCAGCCGGCCTCGCGGAGGTAGCCACCGGTCGACTCCTGGCGCGCGTGGTAGCCGCGCGTCCACGGGTTGCCCGGCCACACGCGGGCGAAGACCGCGTGACCGGCGCCCTGTCGCAGCGACGGCAGCGCGCGTGCGGACGGGTACGTCGTGCCGTCCGTGTTGAGCAGCATCGGCCCGAGCGAGCCGGCGCTCGGCTGCTCCTCGCCTGCGGCGACGAGCCGCTCGAGAGATCCGGGCGTCCACTCGATGTCGGAGTTCGCGACGACGATCCACGGCGTCTGCGCACCCGCCGCGCCCCGGTTCGCCGCCGCGCCGTAGCCGAGGTTCGAGCCGGGCACGACGAGCTGTCCGCCGGACTGCTCGACGACGGCCTCCGCGACGGCGTGATCGGTGCCGTTGTCGACGACGACGAGCTCGACGGGCGTGCTGGAGGCGGTCGCGAGGGTCGCTGCGAAACGGGCGAGCTCGTCGCCCGGGTGGTACACGACGCAGACGACCCGGACGAGCGGGGCAGCCGTGTCACGCGCGGGGCTGCGCACGTCGACCGGCTCGGGGGAGGGGGGCGTGGTCATCGAGCGTCACCTTAGTCCGCGGACGTCAGTGCCCGTCGTCATAGCCGGGGTCGATCTCCTCGGGGCCACGGCCGAGGAGGTGCGCCACCTGTTCGACGACGACGTCGCGCACCAGGTCCGCGAGGTCGCCGTCGTCGGCCGCCCGGGCCTCGATGGGACGTCGGTAGACCACGATGCGGTGCGGGAGGCCCGCGTCGGCGGGGAAGTAGCGACCGAGCGGCACGCCGCCGTGCTCCCACGGTGCGGGGTTGGACGGCGGCACGTCCTCGACCGCGAACTCCGCGCCCTCGAGCTGGCGGGCCCACCGCCGTTCCAGGTCCTCCACCGCGTCGAGCACGAGGTCGTCGAAGCGTTCGGCGCGCGTCCGGTACGCCGGGGCGCCCATCGGCAGCACGGGTCCGCGCAGGCCGCGGCCGCGTCGGTCGCGACGGCGGGCAGGTGCGACGGGGCCGAGTGCGGCGGCGACGTCGGTCGTCCGACGACGCGCGGCGGGGACGGTGCCACCGTCACCGGGGACGGCGGGGCGGCGGGGGCCGAGCGGACTCACCCCGCCACTGTAGCCAGCGTCGGGGCGCCGACGCGGGGGCCCGACACGCGGACCGAGCGCGCGACGCGAAGGGCGCGTCCGGGGGTACGGTCTGCTCGTGAGATCCGTCCGGCAGTGCTCGCGCACCGCGTGCCCGCATGCCGCGGTCGCGACGCTGACCTACGTCTACGCCGACTCGACCGCCGTGCTGGGGCCGCTCGCGCAGCTCGCCGAGCCGCACTCCTACGACCTGTGCGTCGAGCACGCCGACCGGCTGACCGCCCCACGCGGGTGGGAGGTCGTGCGGCTGCTCCCCGACCTGCAGGCGGCGGCGCCGAGCCACGACGACCTCGTCGCCCTCGCCGAGGCGGTGCGGGAGGCCGGACGTCGGCGTGCCCCCGAGGCGGCGCCGACGCTGACGCCCGTCGCGGCCCCCACGGTCGACACGGCCCGTCGTCGTGGCCACCTGCGGGTCGTGCCCGGGTCCGCGCCGAGCGAGCAGCCGTGAGCGCGCCCCGCGACCGCCGTCCGCCGGCGGACGAGCCGCTCGGGTCGATCACCAGGCCCGTCGTCGACGACTCCGACATCGCTCCCGCCTGCTACGTCTGCGGGGCGGTCGACATGACGCGGATGCGGGTCTCCCTGCCTGCCGGGAACCCCGCCGTGTTCGCGTCCTGCCCGGACTGCGAGGCCACCGCCTGGTTCGTCGTCGGCGGGGACGGCCGTGCGCTCGGCCCTGACGGCGTCCCGCGCGACTGACGCGATCTCGCCGCACCGGCCTGCACGACGACCCGACGACCCTGGAGATGCCATGGCAGCGAGCGACCGACCCGCGACCGACCTCGAGCCCTGGGCCCGCGCCCTGCTGCGGTGCCCCGTCACGGGAGCCGAGCTGGTCGACGGCGTGTCCGACGACGGCTCGCCGGTCCTGGTCTCGACCGACCCCGAGCGCCCGCTCGTCTACCCCGTGATCGACGGCATCCCCGTCCTGCTCGTCGACGAGGCGCGACCGGCGTCCTGACGCGAGCCGCGACGACGGACCCCTCTGCCGGTGTCAGACGTCGGGGTCCGGGACGCCGTGCGGAAGCCGGCGCAGCAGCACGGACTCCGCCTGCTCGCGCCGCACGCGCTCGAGCTCGACGACGGTCTCGCGGCGGCCCCGCTCGGCCAGCACGGCCGACAGGAACGCCTCGGGGTGCGTCCCGGCCGGCGGGGGCGGGCTGACGTACGGTCGCAGGTCGCCGGCGAGGCGGGTCCCGAGCTCCGCCCGGGAGCCGGGGTGCAGCAGGCCGGCGCGTCCGAGGAACTGCCGGATCGCGAGCGCGAGACCGTCGGGCAGTCGCGCCACGTCGGCGTGCGCCGCCCACCCCGCCAGCTGTGGCGGCATGACGGCCGGGTTGCGCACCGGGGCCGCGGTGCGGACACGTGACGCGTAGGAGCCCGCGAGCACGTCACCGATGCGCTTGCCGCGGGGGTGCGAGATCGAGCAGATCACCGCGACGGAGCCGAACGTCAGCCACAGCTCGACCACGCCGGTGAGCGCGCGCACGAAGGCCTGCCGGAACACGATCGGCCCGCCGTCGTCCCGCACGATGCGCACGCCGGCGACGAGCTTGCCCAGGGAGCGGCCGCGCGTCAGGGTCTCGACCGTCGTGGGCAGCACGACGGTGACCGTCACGAGGACGACGATCAGCAGGATGCGGCTCGTGTACTCGTCGAGCCTGAGGGACAGGTTCTCCAGGACGAGCAGGGCGAGGATCGCGAGCACGAGCAGGGCGACGAGGTCGACGATCGCGGCGAGCAGGCGTGAGGCGACCGACGCGGGCCGCGAGTCCAGCACGACGCCCTCCCCGATGACGACACCGTCCTGGAGCTGGGTCGGGCGGGGCGTCGTGGCGGTCACCTGGGCAGAGTAGCCGCCGCCACGTGCGCCGGGACGTGACGCGCGTGCCCCGGACGATGGCAGGCTGGGGGCGTGGACCTCGATGCCTACACCCGCGCGCGCACGCCGACGTGGCAGCGCCTCGACGAGCTCTCGCGCCGTCGCGGACTGACCGGCGCCGAGGCCGACGAGCTCGTCGCGCTGTACCAGGCCACGGCGACGGACCTGTCGGCGGTGCGCTCGGCCGCCCCGGACCCCGAGACCGTGTCGCGTCTGTCGCAGGTGCTGGTGCGTGCACGCAGCCGGCTGGCGGGCACGCACGCACCGTCCTGGTCCGACGTGACGTCGTTCGTGCTCCTGCGGCTGCCTGCCGCGCTCTACCGCATCCGCTGGTGGACGGTCGCCGTCACGGCCGCGTTCCTCGCCGTCGCCGTGGCGACGGGCGTGCTCGTGGCGACGTCCCCGGAGGCGCTGGCGCTCATGGGGACGCCGAGCGAGCAGCAGCAGTACGTCGACCACGCGTTCGCGGAGTACTACGCGCCCGGCGCCGGATTTGCCGCGATGGTGTGGACCAACAACGCCTGGATCGCGGCGCTGTGCGTGGGCACCGGCATCACGGGGATCGCGCCGGCCTACGTCCTGTTCACCAACGCCGTCGGGGTCGGGTCCGCCGGCGGGCTGATGGCGTCCCACGGCCGTCTGGACGTGTTCCTCCAGCTCATCGCCCCGCACGGGCTCCTCGAGCTCACGGCCGTCTTCGTGGCGGGGGCCGCCGGGCTGCGCCTGTTCTGGACGCTGGTCGACCCCGGACCGCGGACCCGCGGGCGGGCGCTCGCCCAGGAGGGGCGCGCGCTCTTCACGGTCGCGCTCGGGCTCGTCGGCGTGCTCGCCGTGTCCGGGCTCGTCGAGGGCTTCGTGACCGGCTCGTCGCTGCCGTGGCCCGTCAGGGTGGCGATCGGCGTCGTCGTGCTGGCGGCGTTCTGGGCGTACGTGCTGGTCCTGGGCCGCCGTGCGGTCGCGGCCGGCCACACGGGCGACCTCGACGCCGACCGTGCCGGGTACGGGGTCGCCACCGCCGGCTGAGTCCTCGGGTCACTCGACCGCGTGCCTCACCAGCGCGGCGAGCCTCTCCCACGCCGCCTCCGTCGGCTGGACCAAAGCGAACGACGTCGCCCACAGGCCGCTGTCGTCGTCGAGCCCGGCCTGCACGCTGAACCCGAAGGTCGAGTAGCGCTCCTTGTCCATCTGCCCGCTGCGGAAGAAGCACACCACCTTCCCGTCGCGCGAGTACCCCGGCTGCCCGTAGTACAGCTTCGGCGCGAGCTCCGGCGCCGCTGTCGTCACGATCGAGTGCACCCGCTCGGCCAGCGCACGATCCTCCTGCGGCATCGTCGCGATCTTCGCGAGCACGTCCGCCTCGTCCGCTGCCGCCCTGTCCGCGGCACGCGCGCGTCGCGCGTCCGCCTTGAGCTCCGCAGCCCGCTCCTTCATCGCCGCGCGCTCCTGCGCGGAGAAACCACCCACCGACGTCGCACCCTTGCCTGCCACCTGACACTCCCTCGCTCGACCGACGGATGTGCGACCGACCCTAGGAGCGGGCGTCGGAGCCGTGCTTCTCGGATCCTGACCGCCTGGCGCGGTGTGCGGCTCGCCGACCGGGCGCGACGTCGTGACCGTCGGCTGAGGCTCCGGGCCGGTCAGCCGGCGTACCGGACGACGTGCGCGTCGGCGTCGTCGGCGAGGAAGCGCACCGCCGGCTCGGCCGCCTCCAGGACCTCGCGGCGCCGTGCCGCGGGCAGGGGGTCGAGCGGCGTGACGGTCAGCGTCGCCGTGACGCGCCGGCCCGTGCGTCCGCCGCTCTCGCGCGTCATCGCCCACGTGGCGCCCACCCGGCCGTCGACCAGGACCGCGGCGGGCAGCCGCCCGTTGGGCGTGCGCAGCCGCAGCCGGTGCTCGTCGTCGATCACGCGGGTGCGCTGGGCGTGCGCGAGCCACAGGTTGTCGTAGTCCGCCAGCAGCCGGACCGGAGCGGGCACGTCCCCGTCGGGCCGGGGTGCGTCCGGGAGGTCCAGCAGCTCGCGCGTCCTGCCACCCGCCCGTGCGGGGGCCGCCGGGAGGACGACGAGGCGGTCGCGGAGGCCCGCGACGACGTCCCGCAGACCCGTGAGCCCCGACCACGCCTGGACGTCCGCGACGCTCGCCGGGCCGAACGCCCCGAGGTAGCGCAGCACGACGTCCTCCAGGGCGCGGGCGCGCGCGTCCGCCACCGTGAGGTCCCCGGCGGCTGCGACCGCATCGGGGACCCACGTGTCGAGCGTCGTCCACGTGGTGGCGGCCGACCGTCCCCACAGCCCACGAGGCGTCACCTGCACCAAGGGCAGGAGCGCACGTGCGAACGCCGAGAGGTCCTGCGGGTGCGCGGCGGGCCACTCCTGCGCGAGGTGGGCGCCGAGGTCGGTCGTCCGCCGCGGCTCGGCGCGGACGTACGCGGCTGCGCGCTCGACGAGGCGGTCGAGGTCCACGACGTCCAGCGCTGCGCGCCGCCGGGGGTTGGCACGCAGCTCACCGGCCATGACCGGCAGCGCGAGCGCCGCCAGGACCGGGGCGTCACGCGCCGTGACGAGGTGGACCGTCGAGCGCATCACGGCCATCCGCAGCAGGGTGCGGTCGCTCAGGCCCGCGTCCAGGTCCGCCGTGGTGAACCCCGCGACGCGGCTCCACAGGCCCAGGAACGGTGACCACGGGTTCTGCGCCTGGAGCCCGACGAGGTGCTCGACGACCGTCGGCACGTCGTCGGACGTGCGCTGCAGGAGGTGCTGACGCGCGAGGAGCGCACGGTTGAGGGAGCGGTCGTCCAGCACGGTGCCGAACGTAGCGCCCGGGACCGACACCGGCCGCGACCTACAGGCGTCCGGCCGCCTTGAGCGCGAGGTAGGTGTCCGCGAGCCGCGGTGCGAGGTCGTCGGGCGAGGCCTCGACCACCTCGACGCCGCGCTGCCGCAGCCGCACGCCGACGGCCGCCCGCTCCAACGACGTGCGCTCCGCCGCAGCGGCGTCGAAGACCTCCTCCACCGTGCGTCGCGACGTCCGCAGCTGCTCGAGCTCGGGGTCGGCGACCGAGGCGAGGACGACCTGGTGACGACGCGTCAGCCCGCCGACGACGTCCAGGAGCCCCTGCTCGACCGCCGCCGGGTCGAGCGACGTCAGGAGCACCACGAGGGCGCGCCGGCTCAGCCGTGAGCGCACCTGCCCGACGAGCCCCGGCCAGTCGGTCTCCACCAGCGCCG
This sequence comes from Cellulomonas sp., assembly GCF_015234515.1. Taxonomy (GTDB): domain Bacteria; phylum Actinomycetota; class Actinomycetes; order Actinomycetales; family Cellulomonadaceae; genus Cellulomonas. The sequence goes on along the minus strand of NZ_JADGMY010000004.1, from coordinate 16,681 downwards.
GCTGCACGCCGGCGAGCGCCTCGGCCAGTGCGGGCAGGACGCGTGAGGAGTGCGAGTCCGCGGCGCGGGCACGGACCCGGCGGTCGTACGCGATCAGCTCGACACGGTCGCCCGCGTGCGCCGCGAGCACCCCCAGCAGCAGGGCCGCCTCGACCGACGCCTCGAGCCGGGTGGCGTCGAGCACGCGGGCCGCGCTCGTGCGCGACGTGTCGACGACGAGCAGCACGTGCCGGTCCCGCTCGGGGCGCCAGGTGCGCACGACGACCTCGCGCCGTCGCGCGGTCGCCCGCCAGTCGATCGACCGGACGTCGTCGCCGTCGACGTACTCGCGCAACGAGTCGAACTCCGTGCCCGCCCCGCGGACCTGGACCGCGGCCCGCCCGTCGAGCTCCCGCAGGCGCGCGAGGCGCGAGGGCAGGTGCCGCCGCGACGCGAACTCCGGCAGCACGCGCAGGCGCCCCGGCACGTCGAGCGACACCTGACGCCCCGCGACACCCAGCGGGCCCAGGGTCCGGACCGTGACCCGCTCGGCGACCGCGTCACCGCGGCGGGTCGGGACCAGCGTGGTCGTCACGCTGCGCTGCTCGCCCGCCGGCACGTCCACGCGGTGGCGCGGCGTGCGCGCACCGGTGGGCGCGTCACCGTCCGGCAGGGTCGAGGGCGGCCAGGCGTCGCGCACCACGGCCCGTGCCGTCCGCCGGCCGACGTTGCGCAAGGTGAGGACCGCCGCGACCGTCCCTGACAGCCGGACCGACGGCGGCAGGCGTCGGGAGACCGCCAGCTCGCGCGGCGAGGCCGCGAGCGCCACGTCCACCGCGCACAGCGCGAGGACGACGGCCGCCCAGACGATCACGGTCAGGGGAGCGGGCAGCAGGGCGACCGGGACGAGCCCGGCGAGCGCGACCAGGACCGCGCGTGACGTCAGGGCCACGGGCTCAGCGGGGGACCGGCACGGAGGCGAGCACCGTGTCCAGCACCGACTCGGCCGTCACGCCCTCGATCTCGGCCTCGGGCCGCAGCTGGACGCGGTGCCGCAGGGTGGGGTGCGCGAGCGCCTGCACGTCGTCCGGCGTGACGTAGTCGCGCCCGCAGAGCCAGGCCCACGCGCGGGACGTCGCCAGCAGCGCGGTGGCGCCACGCGGCGAGACGCCCAGACCCAGGGACGGCGAGGTCCGGGTCGCACGGCACACGTCGACGACGTAGCCGAGCACCTCCTGCGCGACCTGCACCCGCGCGACCTGCTCCCGTGCACGCGCCAGGTCGTCGGCCCCTGCCACCGCACGCAGGCCGGCGGCCGCGAGGTCACGTGGGTCGAAGCCCGCCGCGTGCCGCGCCAGCACCTCGACCTCGTCGGTGCGCTCGGGCAGCGGGAGCAGCAGCTTGAGGAGGAACCGGTCGAGCTGGGCCTCGGGCAGCGGGTACGTGCCCTCGTACTCGACGGGGTTCTGCGTCGCGACCACGACGAACGGGTCCGGCAGGAGGCGCGGCTCCCCGTCGACCGTGACCTGACGCTCCTCCATCGCCTCCAGGAGCGAGGCCTGCGTCTTGGGGGGCGTGCGGTTGATCTCGTCCGCCAGGAGCAGGTTCGTGAAGACGGGGCCCTCGCGGAACGAGAACTGGGCGGTGCGCGCGTCGTAGACGAGCGAGCCGGTCACGTCGCCCGGCATGAGGTCGGGCGTGAACTGGACCCGCTTGGTGCCGAGCGAGAGCGCCCCCGACAACGACCGCACCAGGAGCGTCTTGGCGACGCCCGGGACGCCTTCGAGCAGCACGTGCCCGCGGCACAGCAGGGCGATGATCAGGCCGGTGACCGCCGCGTCCTGGCCGACGACCGCCTTGCCGACCTCCGTGCGCACGGCGGCGAGCGACGCGCGCAGGTCGGCGCCCGCGGCCGTGGCAGCGGACCGGCCCGGGGCGTCGGTCCCCGGTGACCCGGGCGTCACCTGCGGTGCGGCGGGTGCGGGGGCACCCGAGGGGGTCGGCCCGGGTGCGGTGGCAGGTGCCTCGGCAGCGGGCGCGGTCGGGCTCTGCGGGACACCCCAGGTGCTCGGGGGTCGCGGCGTCTCGTCGGTCACGGTCGGTGTACCTCGCTCTCCAGGTGGTGCAGGTCGTCGGCGAGCCGCAGCAGGCCCGCGTCGTCGGTGGGTGGCGGGCCGTAGATCAACGCCTCGACGTCGCGTGCCGGCCGGCCGGTGGCACGCGCGAGGGCGTCGACCAGCGAGGGTGCGTCGGCCGACCGGGGCAGTCCCAGCCGGTGCGCGACGCGGGCCGCCGTCCCGGCGCGCAGGGCGGCGGCGGCGTGCCCGTGGGCCCGTGCCCGCCGGTAGAGACGCCCGCGGCCGCGGGTCGCCTCGGCAGAGCGCACGACGACGGGCAGCGGCTCGGCGACGACCGGTCCGAGCCGACGTGCGCGCCAGACGACCGTCACGACGAGGACGAGCACCAGCCAGCCGGCGACCGGCACCACCCAGGGCACGAGGTCGGTCAGCGACGTGCCGGCCCCGTCGGCGGCCACGGGGCCGAGGTCGTCGAACGTGGGGACGTACCAGACCAGGTGGTCGTGACGGCCGAGCATGCGCAGCGCGAGCGCGGCGTTGCCGTCGTCGTCGACCGCGGCGTTCGTCAGCGGGTGCAGGTCGGACAGCGCGGTCACGCGGCGACCGTCCTGCTCGAACGTGACGTACGCACCGCCGCGCGTCCCGTCGCCGGCGGGGAAGCACGTCGTTGCGCCGTCCGCGAGGTCCACGTACCCGCCCGCGGCGGTGATGGTGCCGGCAGCGCGAGCGTCGGGGTCGTCGCACGCGGCCTCGCGCAGCGACCGGGTGCTTCCCGTCCCGGCCGCGACGACGTCGGGGGCGAGCGTCGACAGGGCCCATCCGGCGTCGACGAGGACGAGGTCGTCGTCGAGCTCGAACAGCACGTCCACCTGCTCCGGGGTGAGCCACTGGTCACCCACCACGAGCACCGTGCCGTCCCCCGTGGCGGCCTGCAGGGCGGCCGCCGTGGTGGTGACGTGCTCGACCGTGACCCCCTGCCGCTCCAGGACGCGGGCCACGGCACGCGCACCCGTCCCGCCGGGGTTGTCCGGTGCACCGGGCGTGCTGCTCGTCGGCGGGGCGGGCAGCGTCAGGACGAGGCCGCCGAGCAGCACGATCCCCAGCACGACGAGCCACGGCCGCGATCGCCGCCAGCGGCCGACGGCCCGTGAGCGACCCGTCGACCCGTCCCCGAGCACCTCCGGGAGCTGTGCGGTCGCACTCACGTCACAGCCGCCGCGGGGCGTGCCGCGCGGACGGCGTCGTCGAGGGCGCGCATCGCCGCGTCGTCCCCGGGCGTCGCCGAGCGCTCGCCGTAGACGACGTCGTCGAACAGGTCGCCGCCGTCGCGCAGGAGGTCCGTGTGCTGGGGGAGCGCGGCCGCGGCGACGCGCGCGGCCTCGTGGGCGGTGCGGCCGGGGCGCTCGTCGAGGAGCCCGCGCTCCTCGAGGCCGCGGACGACCGCGCGGTACCGGTCGGCGACGGCCACCGACCACGTGCCGGCCCGGGCCGCGGCGTCGGCCGCGTCGCGCAGCTGCTGCGCCGTGCGGCGGTCGTCGGCGTGCAGGACGCCGACCCGTCGCCGACGCGCGGTCGCGCGCACGGGCCCGGCGACGCGCAGGGCGACGAGCACCACGAGGAGGACCACGCCGACGACGACGAGCAGGGCGGTCCGGTTCGACATGCCGAGCGACGGCATGTTCTCGAGCTGGTCGGCGAGCCACGCCAGGGCCCGCTGCAGCAGCGACTCGGGGCGGTGGTAGGCGGGGTCCAGCAGCTCCTCGCGCAGCCACCGACGCGCCTGCGCGGCATCGGGCTCGACGGGCACCCCGGTCACGACGTGCACGGCCGGCCATCCCGCACGCGTCATGCGGCACCGGTGGCAGCCCGCGCGAGCTCGAGGTCGAGCCCCTCGCGACGGATGCGCACGTCGATGTAGAGGAGGGCGACGACGGCCGCGAGGAACGTCGTGGACAGCGTCAGTCCGACGACCTGCCCGAGTGCCGACACGAGGACCGTCAGGTCGTCCGAGCCGGACGCGGCGGTGACCAGGCCCGCCACCACGGCCGCCGGGACGATGAACAGGTACATGAGCACCGAGACCAGCAGGTTCGACAGCAGGTAGATGCCGAGCAGCCGCCAGAAGCTCCCGCGCGTCAGCCGCCAGGCGCGCGCGACGGTCGGCCAGAACCGCCTGCCCTCGAGCATGAGCGCCGGCGGGACCAGCAGCGTCCGCGCCGTGAGCCACACGAGGACGACGAGCAGGGCGCCACCTCCCAGCAGGGCGACGGCGAGCGCCGCCTCGCCGGCGCCGGCGGCGGCGAGCGCGGCGACGCCCCCGCCCCACGCCAGGACCAGGAGGAACGGCACGACGAGCTGCAGCAGACCGAAGCCGACGAGCAGCCACACGCGGCGGGTGCGCCACACCTCACGCAGCGCCACGCGCTGACCCAGCACGGAACGGCTCACCGAGACGATGAGGAGCCCGGTGAGCACGGAGGTCACGGGGACCAGCAGCGGCACCGTCAGCGCCTGTCCGCCGCTCGTGGACAGCATCTCGACGAGAGCGGCGTCGGTGCTCGCCATCGTGCTGTCGAGCTCGAGGTCGCTCAGAGCGGCCCCGATCAGGCCGGACACGTAGAGCTGGACGAGGGTCTGCAGCGCGACGGCGACGGTCACCACGACCGCCGAGAGCCCGAACATCACCGCGGGGTTGGCGCGCACGGCCCGGATCGCGCCGTCGAGGACCTCGCCGAGACCGAGCGGGCGCAGGGGGATGATCCCGGGCTGCAGCGCCGGCAGGTGCCAGGCGGGCGCCGCCCCGGGCGGGGGCGCGCCCCACGCGGGCGGGGCGGACGGCTGGCCCCACGCGGGCGGGGCGGACGGCTGGCCCCACGCGGCACCCTGCGGGCCGCCGGGCGGACCAGGAGGTGGCGGCGGCACGGCGGCGCCCGGCGCCGAGGAGTCCGCCGGCGGGCCGGCGGGGTGCGCCCACGACGCGGGACCGGAGCCGTCGTCCTGCGGGGAGGTCATGCGTCGGACTCCTCGTGTCTGGCGTGCTGAGGCCCGACCGCGTCGCCGCGTCGGCGGGTCCCATGGTGCCACGACGCAGGTGAGCGCCGGTCGTGGACGCACCGTCACCCGGCTGCGCGGCGTGCTCGCTCCGCGGGAGGCCGGGTCGATGAGAGGATCGTCGGCATGAAGGGACGCGTCCTGGTGGTCGACGACGACACCGCCCTGGCCGAGATGATCGGCATCGTGCTGCGCTCCGAGGGTTTCGACCCCGTCTTCTGTGAGGACGGCGACGAGGCGTTGGGCGTGTTCCGGGCCACCCAGCCCGATCTCGTGCTGCTCGACCTGATGCTTCCCGGCAAGGACGGCACCGAGGTGTGCCGTCAGATCCGGGCCGAGTCGGGTGTGCCCATCGTGATGCTCACGGCGAAGAGCGACACCGTGGACGTCGTGCTGGGGCTGGAGTCCGGCGCGGACGACTACATCTCCAAGCCGTTCAAGCCCAAGGAGCTGGTGGCGCGTGTGCGTGCACGGTTGCGCCGCAGCGACGAGCCGGCTCCGGAGCACCTCACGATCGGCGACCTGACGATCGACGTCCCCGGGCACCGCGTCGAGCGCGCGGGCCGCTCCATCTCGCTCACACCGCTGGAGTTCGACCTCCTCGTGGCGCTGGCACGCAAGCCGTGGCAGGTCTTCACGCGCGAGGTGCTGCTCGAGAAGGTCTGGGGGTACCGCCACGCGGCCGACACCCGGCTGGTCAACGTCCACGTCCAGCGCCTGCGCTCGAAGATCGAGACGGACCCGGAGCGCCCGGAGATCGTCGTGACGGTGCGGGGCGTCGGCTACAAGGCGGGCGTCGCAGGCACGTGAGGCAGGTGCGCCGAGCGCCAGGGCGTGAAGGCCGGGCGACGTGCCGCGGCTGACGGCGTGGGGCCGGCTCGGACGCGCGCGAGCGTGGCGACCGGCGCGCGCGCTGGCCCGGCGGTGGCGGTCGTCGCTGCAGCTGCGCCTCCTCGTCTCGACCCTGACGATCGGCCTGGTCGCGCTCGCGGGCATCGGGGTGTACGTCGGCGAGCTCACCAGCGGCGGCCTGTTCGACCAGCGACGCCAGCAGGTGCTGTCCGAGAGCACGCGCAGCACGCTGCAGGCGCAGGAGGTCTTCGCGGCGTCCGCGGCCAACACCTTCACCGACGTGGCTCGGCAGCTCGAGGACGTGACGACCGCGCAGCGCAACGGCGGCTCGGGGGAGCGCGACGTGTTCCTGCTGCGCGCCCCGGGGCAGACGGGCGTGGGCGTGGGCGCCACGGCCACCGACCGCTCGCTCGTCGAGCTCGTGAGCCGTGAGCTCAAGCAGGCCGTCGTGGACGACCGCCAGCACTGGCAGTCGGTCGCCATCCCGGTGGGGAACGGTCAGGTGGAGCCGGGCATCGTCGTCGGGCAGAACGTCGACGTGCCCATGGCCGGGACCTACCAGATGTTCTTCCTCTACAGCCTGCAGGCGGAGCAGGACCGCCTCGACTTCCTCCTGCGGACCCTGGCGTTCGCGGCGGTCGCGGTCGTGGGGCTGCTGGGTGCCATGACGTGGCTGGTGACCCGTCGCACGGTCCACCCGGTGCGTCGTGCGGCCCACGTGGCCGAGCGTCTGGCGGACGGTCACCTCTCCGAGCGCATGGCCGTGCGTGGCGAGGACGAGATGGCCACGCTGGCGCGCACGTTCAACGAGATGGCCGAGAGCCTGCAGGACCAGATCCACCGCATGGAGGAGCTCTCGATGCTGCAGCGGCGGTTCGTCTCCGACGTGTCCCACGAGCTGAGGACGCCGCTGACGACCATCCGCATGGCGGGAGAGGTCATCCACGGCGCGCGGGACGACTTCGACCCCGCGATCAAGCGCTCCGCCGAGCTGTTGGCCACGCAGCTCGACCGGTTCGAGGACCTGCTGGCGGACCTGCTCGAGATCAGCAGGTTCGACGCGGGGGCCGCGGTGCTCGACGCGGAGCGGCGTGACCTGCGCGGCATCGTGCTGCAGGCCGTCGACAACGTGACCCCGCTCGCGGAGCGGCGGGGGTCGTGGCTGCACGTCGACCTCCCCGACGTCCGTGCGGACGCCGACGTGGACCCGCGGCGCGTCGAGCGCATCCTGCGCAACCTGCTGGTGAACGGCATCGAGCACGCCGACGGGTCGGCTGTGGAGGTCCGCGTCGGTGTCGACGCCACGGCCGTCGCCGTGACGGTCCGCGACCATGGTGTCGGCATGACCCAGGACGAGGCGCTGCACGTCTTCGACCGCTTCTGGCGTGCCGACCCGGCGAGGGCGCGCACCACCGGGGGGACGGGTCTGGGTCTGGCCATCTCGCTGGAGGACGCGCACCTGCACGGGGGCAGGCTGGAGGCGTGGGGTCGACCCGGTCGTGGCGCGTGCTTCCGGCTCACGCTGCCGCGGCGCGCGGGCATCCGGCTGGACGGGTCGCCGCTGCCGCTCGCCCCGGACCCCGACGAGCCGTCCGTCGCGGACGCGGGACCGCTGCGCAGCACCGACCCCGCGGCGCTTCCCGACCTGCCGCCGATGACGGGGGAGATCGCCATCGTGAGCAACCCGACCGACCCGGTCCGGACCGACGTCCGCACCGACGACGCCGCGCCGACGGCCGGTACCGCGCGGAGGCGGTCGTGACGCGCGCCGCCCGCACGCGCGCCGTCGTCTGCGTCGCGACCGTCGTCTGGGCGCTGACGGCGTGCGTCGCGATCCCGACCGGGGGCCCTGTGACGGTGGGCGGCGGCGAGGAGGTGCGCGAGCAGGACAGGGTCGACGTCCTGGCTCAGGGCCCGCAGTCCGACGCCGACCCCGCCCGCATCGTCGAGGGGTTCCTGCTCGCGGCGGACGCCGAGGCCACCGGTGACTTCGAGGTGACGCGCGAGTTCCTCGCGGCGGACGAACGCACCGAGTGGGACCCGGGCGCCGACACCATCGTCGCGAGCGCGACGAAGGTCGAGCAGACGGGCGACGCCCAGGTCACCGTGTCCCTCACCGTGAAGGCGAAGGTCGACGCCGCCGGGCGCTACCTGGAGGTGCCCGCCGACGCGCTGGAGACGCTGCGCTACGAGCTGGTGCAGGACGCGCGCGGCGACTGGCGCATCTCGCACGCCCCGGACGTCCTGGTCGTCAACTCCCGCCGGTTCACGCAGACGTTCCGTGAGACGTCGCTGTACTTCCTGACGCCCGACAGCAGGATGCTCGTGCCGGAGGTCCGGTTCTTCCGCGACCGCAACGTGCCGACGGCCGTCGTCCGTGCGCTCCTCGCCGGCCCCTCGACGTGGCTCCAGGACGCCGTGACGTCGGCGCTCCCTCCGGGGACCGAGCTCAAGCCCGAGGCGGTCTCCTTCGAGAGCGGAGGAGTGGCCGAGATGACCTTCGAGCCGGCGCGGGCGGTGCTGGAGGCGGACCGCGGGCTCCTGCTCGCGCAGCTCGAGGCGTCGCTGCGCCCGCTGGGTGTGACGACCCTGGTCGTGCGGGCAGGGGCCGGTGGGGCACCGCTCGAGGGCGTGCCCGACAGGTTGCCGACCCCGGACCCCGGCGCGCTGGAGCTCCTCGTCGACGGTCAGACGCTGCGACTGGTCGGTGAGTCGCCCGTCGCGGTCGACGACGTCCTCCCGATCGAGGGAGCACGGCCCGCGGGCCCGGCGCGATCCGCGGACGGTTCGCTGCGTGTCGCGCTCGCCGACGCCTCGACCCTGGTCGCGGTGCCCGTCGACGGCACCGGGCAGCGGACACTGCTCACCGGCCCCGCCCTGGCCTCCCCGTCCGTGGACCGGTTCGGGTGGGTGTGGACCGCGAGCGGCTCGGGATCCGGGCACCTGGATGCCGTGCGGCTCGACGGCACCTCGGTCGAGGTCACCGCGGACTGGCTGGCCGGACGGACCGTGCAGGCGGTCCGGGTGTCGCGTGACGGCACGCGGGTGGCCATCGTGTCGCGCGGCCCCGACGGCGTGACGCTGGAGGTGGCGGGCGTGGTGCGGGACGGCGGCGCGGTCCCGCTGCTGGTCGGGCCCGGCGTGGGCGCGGGCGCGTCCCTCACGCCCGTCGCGGGCGCGTCGATCGTGTGGGTCGACGACGTCACGCTCGGCGTGCTGGCCGACGGCGACGCGGGCGCGACGCCCTACCTCGTGCCCGTCGCGGGTGGCAGCACGCCGCTGGCCGCGGTCGCGGACGCGGTCGAGCTCGCCGCCGACCGGGGGACCCGCTCGCTCTACGTCGTCACGGCCGATGGTGACCTACGGCGTCACGAGGGCGGCACGTGGGTGCCGGTCCCCGGGGTCACCGGCGTGCTCGAGGTGGCGGGGGCCGCGTTCCCCGGGTGACGGCGGGTGGCGGAGGGCTCGCGCGGCGCCGAGCCGACCACAGGGCTGCACGGGGCAGGCCGCGTCCACCGACGTGGCCGCGGGACGGCGCGGGCGGCGTCGCACGAGCAGGCTGACCGTGTGCCGCCCGACCGACGACGCCCCGCACCGCCCTCCTCCCTCGCCGCGCGGTCGGTGACGGGACGCACGCCGCCCGTCGCCGCACGCGCGGTCGCCCTCGTCGCTGCGGCGTGGCGCGACCTCGTGGGCCTGCTCGTGCCGGTGGCGTGCGGAGGCTGCGGGCAGCCCGACGTGGCATGGTGCGCGCCGTGCGCCGTCACGCTGCACGGCACCGCGGTCCGCCGCGACCACGCGGCCGGGCGGCTCGACCTCCTGGACGGGCGCACCCTGCTGCCGGTCTGGGCGCCCGCCGTGTACGTCGGACCGGTGCGGCACGCCGTCTCAGCGTGGAAGGACGGGGGACGGGCCGACCTCGACCGTCCGTTCGTGTCGGCTGTCCGCCGCGCCGGCGCGACCGCGGCCGTCCACCTGCTCGCAGGCTCCCACGCACCGCCGGTCGTCCCGGACGTGCTCGTGGTGCCCGTGCCGTCGACGGCGCGCGCACGTCGTCGACGGGGGCGCGCGCCCGCCGACGTGCTCGCCGCGGCGGTGGCAGCCGGTCTGCGGGACGGCGGGGTGCCGGCCGCTCGTGCCTGCGTGCTGCGCCGGTCGGCGGGTCCCGACCTGGCCGGGCTCACCGCGCGGGCGCGGGGCGCGGCGCTCGTCGGCAGGGTGCGGGTGCGTCGGGGGCCCGGCCTCCACGGACGTCGCGTGGTCCTCGCCGACGACGTGCTGACGACGGGTGCCACGCTCGCGGCCTGCCACGCGGCGCTCGTCGCCGCCGGTGCCGTGGTGCTGGGCGCCGTCGCGCTCGCAGCCACGCCGGCGCCGGCGGGCGCCACGCCGCCGGACGTCGCCCGTACGGACCAGCCGGCGGACCGTGCGGCCCCGGAAGCGGGCTAGCGTGAGACCCTGGGTACGACGCCGCGAAGGTCTCCTGCCGCAGTCGGGTGGGGACGAGCGGCCGAGGAGGTGATGCCGCCCGCCCCCGTCGTGGGGCCGTAGACGTACGTATCGTCCGGGCGGGCTCCGCTCGCCCCTGACCTCCCAGGAGGCCCACATGGAGATCGTGGTTGCAGGCCGGCACACCGAGGTGTCCCCGCGGTATCGCGCCCACCTCGAGAGCAAGCTCGCGAAGATCGAGCAGCTGGCCCCACGCGCACAGCGCGTCGACGTCCTCGTGTCGCACGAACCGAACCCGCGCCAGTCCGGCAACAGCGAGCGGGTCGAGCTGACGGTGGTCGACAAGGGACCCGTCATCCGGGCGGAGGCGTGCGCGGACGACGCGTACGCAGCCCTGGACGTGGCCCTCGGCCGGCTGCTCGAGCGCCTACGCCGTGCGCGCGACCGGCGCAAGGACCACCGCAACCACACTCCGCTGACGCCCGTGGACGTGCGCCCGCCGGCGGCAGAGCCGCCGGCTCCGCCGGAGCGCGAGCCTGGCGAGGACGGTGTCACCGAGACCGTCCTGGGCGACTCCCCGGTGCTCATCCGCGAGAAGGTGCACCGCGCGGAGCCGATGACGGTGGACGACGCGCTCTACGAGATGGAGCTCGTCGGCCACGACTTCTTCCTGTTCGTGGACGCGGAGACCGCGCAGCCCGCGGTCGCGTACCGCCGTCGCGGCTGGAGCTACGGCGTCATCAAGCTCGACGTGCCGGTCGTGACCAGCGGATCGAGCCGCGCCGTCAGCTGACCTGACGCGGGAACCGGGGCGGCGGGCCGACGGGCCCGCCGCCCCGTGCCGTGCTGTGCCGTGCCGGGGGACGACCTCCTGCCGGCGCGTGGAGCCCCGGTGCCGGACGGCGCGGTCCGTCCGGCACCGGGAGCCGATCGTGACCGCCGGAGTGCCGAGAGCCCGCGGTCGCGGAACACGACGTTCGCCGCGCAGCAGGGGTGCGTCAAGTGCTGCGGTCAAGTTTCGGAAAACTTTCGACGTCGCGGCGCCGGGCTGAAGCGATTCGAGCCGCCGGGCGGGTCGCCGGTGTCCTGCGGCGACGGCAGATCGGCGCCGATAGCGCATATTTCGGCCCTGTCTCGGCACTTGGGCGGTCGTCGACGCCGCGTCCGAGGTCCGTCAGGTGGCGAAACTATCGGTCCTGGCCGCCGCGAGAGGATCCCCGTGGGCGGCGATGTCAGAGGGTGCGGGCAGCATCGCCGGCATGGTCGACACCCGCCCGGAGAGGCTGACGCGCTCGCAGGCGCGTCGTACCGTCCTGCGCGCCTCGGGGCTCGACCGCCCCCGGCCCGCCCGGCGGGCGCCCGGCGGGACGCGGGAGCTGCAGCAGGTCGTCGACCGGCTGGGCCTGCTGCAGGTCGACTCCGTCAACGTCCTGGCCCGCGCGCACCTCATGCCGGTCTACTCCCGCGTCGGCGCGTGGGACGTCGCGACGCTGGACCGCGCGACCGCCAGGGCGCCGCGTCGACTGGTCGAGACCTGGGCGCACGAGGCGTCGCTCGTGCCGCCCTCGACGTTCCGCGACCTCGCGTTCAAGCACGCGGCCAACCGGGCTCGCGTGGAGCAGCGGGGGGACGAGCTCAACGGCGTCCCGGTGGGGCGCTCCCCGGAGGTCGCGGCCGTCCGCAGCATCGTCGAGGACCTGGGGCCCGTCACCGCGCGCGAGGTGCAGGAGGTCCTCGGGGGCGCAGGGCGACGCTCGGAGGCGTGGGGATGGTCGTGGACGGACGCCAAGCGCGCCCTCGAGCACCTGTTCTACGTCGGAGAGCTCACGACGGCGGGCCGCAACGCCCAGTTCGAGCGTCGCTTCGACCTCCCGCAGCGCGTGCTGCCGCCCGACGTGCTCGCGGCCCCGCCGGTCGACGAGCGGACCGCCCGGCGCCGCCTCGTCGAGATCGCCGCCCGTGCCCACGGCATCGCGAGCGTGCGGTGCCTGGCCGACCACTGGCGCACGGCGACGGCGCCGACGCGCGCGGTCGTGGACGAGCTCGTGACCGAGGGCGTGCTCCGGCCCGTCGAGGTCGAGGGGTGGCGCGGCCCGCTCTACCGGCACCGTGACGCCACGGTGCCGCGCCGCGCGCGCGGCCGGGCGCTGGTCAGCCCGTTCGACCCGCTGGTGTGGGAGCGGACCCGGACGGAGAGCCTGTTCGACCTGCGGTACCGCATCGAGATCTACGTGCCGGCGGCGTCGCGGGTCTGGGGCTACTACGTCCTGCCGTTCCTGCTCGGCGAGCGGATGGTCGCCCTGGTGGACCTCAAGGCCGACCGCCGCGCGGGGGTGCTGCGCGTGCCGGCGGTGCACCGCGCTCCGGGTCCGGCGGGGGACCCGGCCACGGGGGCGCCGGGTGACGCCGAGGTCGCCTACGAGCTCGCCGCCGAGCTCCGCGGCGTGGCGGGGTGGCTGGGCCTGCCCGACGTCCACGTCGACCGGGACGCGGCCGGAGGTCTCGCGGCCGCGCTCGGGCGTGAGGTCGCCACCGCCGCAGGGTGAGCGAGGACCACGCTGGTCCTCCGCCTCGCCTACGATGGTCGGGCCCGGTCGAGCGGTCGGGCGACACGCACGCCCCGACGCCGTGAGCGGACGGGCGCCAACGACGTCGGGAGAGTTGCGTGACGGCGATCCTCGAGAAGGTCCTCCGGCTGGGCGAGGGGCGGATCCTCAAGAAGTTGTCCGGCGTCGCGGCCCAGGTCAACGCGCTGGAGGACAGCTTCACGTCGCTGTCCGACGCCGAGCTGCGCGAGGAGACCGACCGGTTCAAGGCGCGCCTCGCCGAGGGTGAGAAGCTCGACGACCTGCTGCCCGAGGCGTTCGCCGCGGTGCGCGAGGCGTCCCGCCGCACGCTGGGGCAGCGACACTTCGACGTCCAGCTCATGGGCGGCGCGGCGCTGCACCTGGGCAACATCGCCGAGATGAAGACCGGTGAGGGCAAGACGCTGGTCGCGACCGCGCCCGCCTACCTCAACGCGCTCACCGGCAAGGGTGTCCACGTCGTCACCGTCAACGACTACCTCGCCGGGTACCAGGCCGACCTCATGGGTCGCGTGTTCCGGTTCCTGGGGCTCACGACCGGCACGATCCTGTCGCAGCTGACGCCCGCCCAGCGCCGCGAGCAGTACGCCGCCGACATCACGTACGGCACCAACAACGAGTTCGGCTTCGACTACCTGCGCGACAACATGGCGTGGAGCGTCGACGACCTCGTGCAGCGCGGCCACCACTTCGCGATCGTCGACGAGGTCGACTCGATCCTCATCGACGAGGCGCGCACCCCGCTGATCATCTCCGGCCCCTCCTCGGGCGAGGCGAACCGCTGGTTCGTGGAGTTCGCGAAGATCGCCAAGACCCTCGAGGCGGGCGTCGACTACGAGGTCGACGAGAAGAAGCGCACCATCGGCGTGCTCGAGCCCGGCATCGAGAAGGTCGAGGACTACCTCGGCATCGACAACCTGTACGAGTCGGCCAACACCCCCCTCATCTCGTTCCTCAACAACTCGATCAAGGCGCTGGCGCTGTTCAAGCGCGACGCCGACTACGTCGTCATGAACGACGAGGTCATGATCGTCGACGAGCACACCGGCCGCATCCTGGTCGGTCGCCGCTACAACGAGGGCATCCACCAGGCCATCGAGGCCAAGGAGGGCGTGCCGGTCAAGGCCGAGAACCAGACCCTGGCGACCGTCACGCTCCAGAACTACTTCCGCCTCTACGACAAGCTCGCCGGCATGACCGGCACCGCCGAGACCGAGGCGGCGGAGTTCATGTCGACGTACAAGCTCGGCGTCGTCCCGATCCCCACGAACAAGCCGATGATCCGCAAGGACCAGTCCGACCTCGTCTACAAGAACGAGACGGCGAAGTTCGCCCAGGTCGTCGAAGACATCGTCGAGCGCCACGCCACCGGGCAGCCGGTGCTGGTGGGCACCACGAGCGTGGAGAAGAGCGAGTACCTCTCGCGCCTGCTGGCGAAGAAGGGCATCAAGCACGAGGTGCTCAACGCCAAGAACCACGCACGCGAGGCGGAGATCGTCGCGCGCGCGGGGCGCCTGGGCGCCGTCACCGTCGCCACCAACATGGCGGGGCGCGGCACCGACATCATGCTCGGCGGGAACCCCGAGTTCCTCGCCGTGCAGGAGCTGAAGGCCCAGGGTCTGGACCCGGTCGAGACTCCCGAGGAGTACGAGGCCGAATGGGATGCGGTGTACCAGCGCGTCCGCGAGACCGCGGCCGAGGAGGGCGCCAAGGTCGTCGAGGCCGGCGGCCTCTACGTCCTGGGCACCGAGCGGCACGAGTCCCGCCGCATCGACAACCAGCTGCGCGGTCGCTCGGGCCGTCAGGGCGACCCCGGCGAGAGCCGGTTCTACCTGTCGCTGACCGATGACCTCATGCGGCTGTTCCAGTCCGGGGCCGCCGAGGCGATCCTCGCCCGTGCGAACTTCCCCGACGACGTCGCGATCGAATCCGGCATGGTCTCCCGCGCCATCAAGAGCGCGCAGGCCCAGGTGGAGGCGCGCAACGCCGAGATCCGCAAGAACGTCCTGAAGTACGACGACGTGCTCAACCGCCAGCGCGAGGCGATCTACGCCGACCGCCGCCACATCCTGCAGGGCGATGACATCGCCGACCGCGTGCAGCACTTCATCGAGGACGCCATCTCGGCCGTCATCGACGACCACACCGGCAGCGGTCACACCGAGAGCTGGGACTTCGACGCCCTCTGGACGGAGCTGAAGACCCTCTACCCGGTGGGCGTGACGATCGACGAGGTCGTCGCCGACGCCGGCGCGCGCGGCCGCATCACGGCCGAGGGCCTCAAGCGGGAGATCCTCTCCGACGCCCGCATCGCCTACGCCAAGCGCGAGGAAGAGCTCGGCGAGCAGGCGGTGCGCGAACTCGAACGCCGCGTCGTGCTCCAGGTGCTCGACCGCCGCTGGCGCGACCACCTGTACGAGATGGACTACCTCAAGGACGGCATCGGCCTGCGGGCGATGGCCCAGCGCGACCCGCTGATCGAGTACCAGCGCGAGGGCTACCAGATGTTCCAGGCGATGATGGGGCAGATCAAGGAGGAGTCGGTCGGCTACCTGTTCAACCTCGAGGTGGAGGTGCGCCGCGCGGAGGGTGAGCAGGGCGCGCAGGTGGAGGCCAAGGGCCTCTCGGCCGGTCCCGCCGAAACGCCGCGACTGGAGTACTCGGCGGCGAACGACGCCGGCGAGGTGGAGGTGCGCAACGAGCGCGGGCAGGTGCAGCAGGCCGCCACGGGGCGCCTCCGTCAGGCCGCCGCGGCGACCGGCGGTGCTCCCACCCGCACCGCCGAGGCCCCGCGCGGCGCCTTCGGGCAGCGCACCGACGGTGCCGGACCCGCCGCCCCCGCGGCCAACCGCGCGCAGCGTCGCGCCGCCGACAAGAAGAAGTAGGCCCCTTCAGCGGTGCGAGAGGTCGAAGGGGCCGGGCCGGCTCGACGCCACGGGGCGGGGATTGGCCCGCTGAGGGTGCGCATGCCGGCACGCGGGCCGGGGATATCCTGATCCGATGAGCCCGCTTCGCCCCCTCGATCAGTCCTCCAAGCTGAAGGACGTCCTCTACGAGATCCGCGGGCAGGCCCTCGTCGAGGCCGACCGGCTGGAGTCGGAGGGTCACGCGATCCTCAAGCTCAACACCGGCAACCCGGCGTCCTTCGGCTTCGAGGCGCCGTTCCAGATCGTCCGCGACATGATCGAGGCGCTCCCGCACGCCCACGGCTACAGCGACAGCCGCGGCATCATGTCGGCGCGGCGGGCAGTGGTCTCGCGCTACGAGCAGGTCGCCGGCTTCCCCGCGCTGGATCCGGATGACGTGTACCTCGGCAACGGCGTCTCCGAGCTCATCACGATCGTCATGCAGGCGCTGCTGGACGAGGGCGACGAGGTCCTGATCCCCGCGCCGGATTACCCGCTGTGGACGGCGATGACGAGCCTGGGCGGCGGCACCCCGGTGCACTACCTGTGCGATGAGCTCGACGGCTGGCAGCCCGATCTGGACGACATCCGCGCGAAGATCACCCCGCGCACGAAGGCGATCGTCGTGATCAACCCCAACAACCCCACCGGCGCGGTGTACTCCCGCGAGGTGCTCGAAGGGATCGCGCAGATCGCGCGGGAGAACTCGCTGCTCATCCTCTCCGACGAGATCTACGACCGGATCCTCTTCGACGACGCCGCGCACATCCCCATGGCCGTG
>NZ_JADGMY010000003.1:37446-63523 GCF_015234515.1 Cellulomonas sp. | reverse complement strand
TTCGGCATGGGCATCGACAAGCCCGACGTGCGGTTCGTCGCGCACCTCGACCTGCCGAAGTCGGTCGAGGGGTACTACCAGGAGACGGGACGCGCCGGGCGTGACGGGCTGCCGTCCACGGCGTGGCTCGCGTACGGCCTGGCGGACGTCGTGCAGCAGCGCCGCATGATCGACACGTCCGAGGGCGACGCCGCGCACAAGCGGCGGCTGACCCAGCACCTCGACGCGATGCTCGCGCTGTGCGAGACGGTCGACTGCCGGCGCACGCAGCTGCTCGCCTACTTCGGCCAGGAGTCCGGCGGGCCGTGCGGCAACTGCGACACGTGCCTCGAGCCGCCGCAGTCGTGGGACGGGACCGTCCCCGCGCAGAAGCTGCTGTCGACCGTCGTGCGGCTCGACCAGCGCGGGCAGCGCTACGGCGTCGGGCACCTCGTGGACATCCTGCGCGGCAAGGCGACGCCGCGCGTGCAGCAGCTCGGCCACGACGCGCTGTCGACGTTCGGCATCGGGCAGGACCTGTCGGACGGCGAGTGGCGCGGCGTCGTGCGGCAGCTGCTGGCCGCCGAGGTCCTCGCGGTGGACTCCGACGGGTACGGCACGATCCGGCTCACGCCCGCGTCGGCCGACGTGCTGCGCGGCGACCGCGAGGTCCGGCTGCGCCGCGAGCCCGAGCGCACGGGCCGCGCGACGCGCGAGCGCCGCGGGTCGGG
Organism: Cellulomonas sp.; assembly: GCF_015234515.1. Classification (GTDB taxonomy): domain Bacteria; phylum Actinomycetota; class Actinomycetes; order Actinomycetales; family Cellulomonadaceae; genus Cellulomonas. The sequence continues at coordinate 62,813 of NZ_JADGMY010000003.1, read as the reverse complement.
CCGGACGCCTGCCGCCGCAGCGGACCTGACCGGGGACGACGCCGGGATGTTCGAGGCGCTGCGCGCGTGGCGTGCGGGCGCGGCCAAGGAGCAGGGCGTGCCCGCCTACGTCGTGTTCCACGACGCGACGTTGCGGGAGATCGTCACGCGCCGGCCGACGTCGCGCGCCGAGCTGGGCGAGATCAGCGGGATCGGCGCGGCCAAGCTCGACCGCTACGCCGAGGGCGTGCTGGCGACGCTGGGCGGCGCCTGACGCACCCGGGAGGCCGCGGCCCGCCGCCGGGGGCTGGATCGCACTCTCACGGCAGGTGGGTCGCGGCGCGGCCCGCCTCCGCGTCGGGCGTCAGCCCGCCGCGCCCGTCGACGAGCGGATCACCAGGTGCGTCGGCAGCATCACCGGGTCGGCCGCGTCGCGCACCGGGACGACCGGCTCGTCGTCGAGGCCGCCGGCGTCCTCGTCGTCCGACCGCCCTCCCTCGAGCCGCGCGAGCAGCAGGTCGGCGGCCATGCGCCCCGCGCGCTCGACGGGCGACTCCACGGTCGTCAGCGCGGGCCGGACGAGGTCGGCACCGAAGATGTCGTCGCACCCGATGACGCTCATGCGCCCGGGCACGGGGACGCCACGGACGTCGAGCCGCTCCAGGACGCCGAACGCCAGGAGGTCGTTGAAGGCGATCACCGCCGTGACGCCCGAGTCGACGGCCGCGTCGGCGGCCTGGGCGCCGGACGCACGGACCGGCGCGTAGGGCCCCAGGACGACGAGCTCGACGCCCAGCCGGTCGGCAGCCGGCTCGAGCGCCTCACGACGGCGCCGGTCCGACCACGAGGTCGCCGGGCCTGCGGCGTAGGCGATGCGGGTGTGACCGGACGCGGCGAGGTGCTCGAGCGCCTGGACCATGCCGCCGGCGGTGTCGAGCAGCACGCCGGGCGTCCCGGGGATCGTGCGGTTGACGACCACGAGCGCGAGGTCCTGGGCGGCGCCGGCGATCTGCTCGTCCGAGAGACGTGATGCGGCGAGGACCGCGCCGTCGACCTGCCCACGCAGCTTGCGCAGCGTGTCGAGCTCGACCTCGGCGGACTCCTCGGTGTCCGCGAGCACCTGCACGTACCCGGACTCCCGCAGCCGCGCGCCCGTGCCGCGCACCAGGCCGAAGAAGAACGGGTTGGTGACGTCGGGGAGCACGAGCGCGACGGTCGCGGTGCGACCCGAGAGCAGGGCGCGCGCCGACGCGCTCGGGATGTACCCCAGCTCCTTGGCGACCGCGACGACGCGGTCCGCCGTGTCGGCGTTGACCCGACCCGGCCTGGTGAGCGCCCGCGAGGCGGTCGACACCGCGACCCCTGCCGCCGCAGCGACGTCACGCAACGTGGGCTGCCGCCTGACGGCCATGCACCCTCCCGGTCCGGGTCAGGACCCCGCGCGACGGTGCGCGGAGCCGTTCTTGCTGGCAAACGATTGCCAGCCTAGCGTGTTCATGCCTAGTCTCACCAGTGCCCCTCCGCGACGACGCGACGGGCGGAAGGAGCATGTCACGATGTCCGGCACCGCCATCCGATCTGCCGAGGTGCTGGTCTCCAGCCCCGGTCGCAACTTTGTAACGTTACGCATCATCACGCAGGACGGCGTGGAGGGACTGGGGGACGCGACCCTCAACGGACGCGAGCTGTCCGTGGCCAGCTACCTCACCGACCACGTCGTCCCCCTCCTGATCGGCAGGGACGCGCACACCATTGAGGACACGTGGCAGTTCCTCTACCGCAGCGCGTACTGGCGGCGCGGGCCCGTGACGATGGCGGCCATCGCGGCGGTCGACGTCGCGCTGTGGGACATCAAGGCCAAGCTCGCCGGCATGCCGCTCTACCAGCTGCTCGGGGGCGCGTCGCGCCGCGGGATCATGGCGTACGGGCACGCGTCGGGCCGCGACGTCCCCGAGCTGCTCGACTCGGTCCGCCAGCACCTCGACGAGGGCTTCCGCTCCATCCGCGTGCAGACCGCCGTGCCCGGCATCACGGCCGTGTACGGCGTCGCCGCGCAGCCGTCGTCGTCGGGACGCTACGACTACGAGCCCGCCCAGCGCGCTCCCCTGCCGGCCGAGGAGGACTGGGACACGCGCGCGTACCTGCGGCACATCCCGCGGGTCTTCGAGGCGGTCCGCAACGAGTTCGGGCCCGAGCTGCCGCTGCTGCACGACGGTCACCACCGCATGACCCCCATCCAGGCCGCGCGCCTGGGCAAGGACCTCGAGCCGTACGACCTGTTCTGGCTCGAGGACTGCACACCGGCCGAGAACCAGGATGCCCTGCGCCTCGTCCGGCAGCACACCGTGACGCCGCTGGCGATCGGCGAGGTCTTCAACACCGTCTGGGACTACCAGACGCTGATCCGCGAGCAGCTCATCGACTACGTGCGCTCGGCCGTCACGCACACCGGCGGAATCACGGCGCTGCGCCGCATCCTCGACTTCGCCGCGCAGTACCAGATCAAGTCCGGCATCCACGGGCCCACCGACATCTCGCCGGTCGGCATGGCCGCCGCGCTGCACCTGGACCTGGCGATCCACAACTTCGGGATCCAGGAGTACATGAAGCACTCCGCGACGACCGACGAGGTGTTCCGCACGTCGTTCACGTTCGCCGACGGCTACCTCCACCCGGGCCACGAGCCGGGGCTGGGCGTCACGTACGACGACGACGCGGCCTCACGGCACCCGTACCAGGCGGCGTACCTGCCGTTCAACCGGCTCAAGGACGGAACGGTGCACGACTGGTGAGCGCCACCGACAACGCCCTCGGCACCGCTACCGTCCACCCGGCGTGGCTGCCGGACGCGGCGTTCGCCCCGCTCGGCTCGCGGCGCGTCCTGGTGGCCGTCGGACCGGACGCCGGCCCGGTCGGCGCGACGGTGGTCGACGAGGTGCGGCGGGCGACCGCCACGCACGGTGGGTCGCTCACGGTCCTCGCGCCCGGTGAGGCGCTGCCCGACGCCGCGTCCGTCCGGTCGCACGACCTCGTGCTGGTCGTGGCGTCACGCGCCCACACCCGCGGCAGCGGGGCGGCCCGGCAGGTCCCGCCGCCGGCGCTCGCCGAGCAGCCGCCGCACCCGAACGACCCGCTGGTCGCCGCGGCCACCGACGGCGCGCTCGTCGCCACCGGTGGCGTGGCGGACTTCAGCCCGGACATGTTCGTGCGGGTCCGGGCCGCAGGCACCACCGTGGTCGTCGCCGGCGACGCGACGGGCCTGCTCTACGGCATGCACGACGTGGTGAGGCTCGGCGAGACGGCGTTCGGGGACTGCGCCATCGACGTCACCGACCTCCCGGTCGCACCGGTCCGCATGCTCGACCACTGGGACAACATCGACGTCCACCCCGTGATGGGCCAGGTCGAGCGCGGGTATGCCGGCGGCTCGATCTTCTACGCCGACGGCCGCGTGCGCGAGGACCTCTCGCGGGTCGCCGCGTACGCCCGGCTGCTCGGGTCGATCGGGATCAACGCGGTGGCGATCAACAACGTCAACGTGCACCGCACCGAGGCGCGGCTGCTCACCGACGGGCTCGCGGACGTCGCGCGCGTCGCCGACCTCTTCCGTCCCCACGGGGTGCGGACCTACCTGTCGGTGTCGTTCGCGTCGCCCGTGGTGCTCGGCGGGCTGCCGACGTCGGACCCCGCCGACCCCGACGTGCAGGCCTGGTGGGCCGCCGCCGCGGACCGCGTCTACGCGACGATCCCCGACTTCGGCGGGTTCGTCGTCAAGGCGGACTCCGAGGGGCAGCCCGGGCCGTTCGCGTACGGGCGGGACCACGCCGACGGCGCGAACCTGCTGGCCCGGGCGCTGCGCCCGCACGGCGGGACGGTGTTCTGGCGGGCGTTCGTCTACAACCACGAGCAGGACTGGCGCGACCGGCGCACCGACCGCGCCCGGGCCGCGTACGACCACTTCGCCCCCCTGGACGGCCGGTTCGACGACAACGTCGTGCTGCAGGTCAAGTACGGCCCGATCGACTTCCAGACCCGGGAGCCGATCTCGCCCGTGCTGGCCGCGATGCCCCGCACGCGGCTGGCGGTCGAGCTGCAGGTCACGCAGGAGTACACGGGCCACCAGAAGCACGTGTGCTACCTGGGGCCGCTGTGGTCGCAGGTGCTCGGCTTCCCGCTGGCCGAGGACGCGACCCGCGACGTCGCACGGATCGTGTCCGGGTTGCCGGGCCACCGCGACACCCCGTCGGGAGACCTGCCCGCCGGCGGCATCACCGCGGTCTCCAACGTCGGCGACGACGAGTTCTGGACGGGCCACCCGCTGGCCCAGGCGAACCTCTACGCGTACGGGCGGCTCGCCTGGGAGCCGGAGGCGGACCCGGTCGCGCTGCTCGACGAGTGGATCGGCCTGACGTTCCCGGGCGCCGACCCGCGCGTGCGCGAGACGCTGCACACGCTCATGGACCACTCGTGGCTGACGTACGAGGCGTACACCGCGCCGCTGGGCGTGGGCTTCATGGTCGACCCGGGGCGCATGCACTACGGGCCCAACGTCGACGGGTACGAGTACTCCAAGTGGGGCACGTACCACTTCGCGGACCGCGACGGCATCGGCGTCGACCGGACCGTGGCCACGGGCACCGGGTACACCGGCCAGTACCCCGCCCCGTGGCGCGAGATGTACGAGGACCTCGCGACGTGCCCGGACGAGCTGCTGCTGTTCTTCCACCACGTGCCGTACGGCCACGTGCTGCACAGCGGCAAGACCGTCGTGCAGCACATCTACGACTCGCGTGCGGACGCCGTCGACGTCGTGACGTCGTGGGTCGACGCGTGGGCCGCCCTGGACGGGCTCGTCCCGGACCGGCTCCACGCCCGGGTCACCGAGCGCCTGGCGGAGCAGGTGCGTTCGGCCACCGAGTGGCGCGACCAGGTGCGCTCGTACTTCTTCCGCAAGTCCGGCGTCCCCGACGCCACGGGCCGCCCGATCTACTGACGCCGGCGGCGCACCCGAGAGTGTGAAGCGTTGTTGCCGGATACCGGCAACAACGCTTCACACTCTCAGCGGCCCGTGCCGTCGACCGCGTGCTCGTCGATGGCCGCCAGCTCGTCGGCCGTCAGGGGCGGGGCCGACAGCGCCGCGACGTTGTCCTCGAGCTGCGCCACCGAGCTCGCCCCGACCAGGGCGGACGTGATGCGCTCGTCGCGCAGCACCCACGACAGCGCCAGCTGCGCGAGGCTCTGGCCGCGGGCCGCCGCGATGTCGTTCAGGGCACGCGCCCGCGCCAGGTAGGTCTCCGAGAGCGCGCGCTCGGACAGGAACGGGCTGGCACCGGCGAGCCGCGACCCCGCCGGAGCGTGACCCGCCAGGTACCGGTTGGTGAGCAGACCCTGCGCGAGCGGGGAGAACACGATCGCTCCCACGCCCAGGTCGCCCACCGCGTCGAGCAGCGACTCACCCTGACCCTCCGCCACGTTCTCGACGTGCCGGTTGAACATCGAGTAGCTGGGCTGGTGGATGAGCAGCCGCACACCCATGTCGGCCAGCACCGCGTGCGCCTCGCGCGTCTGCGACGGCGAGTAGTTGGAGACGCCGACGTACAGCGCCTTGCCGCTGCGCACGGCCTGGGCGAGCGCGCCCATGGTCTCCTCGATCGGCGTCGACGGGTCCGGACGGTGGTGGTAGAACACGTCGACGTACTCGAGCCCCATGCGCCGCAGCGACGCGTCGAGGGACGACAGCAGGTACTTGCGTGACCCGCCGTCCTGGTACGGGCCGGACCACATGTCGTAGCCCGCCTTGGTGGAGATCACGAGCTCGTCGCGGTACGGGCGCAGGTCCGCCGCGAGGTGCCGGCCGAAGTTCTCCTCGGCTGCCCCCGGCCGCGGGCCGTAGTTGTTCGCCAGGTCGAGGTGCGTGATGCCGAGGTCCACCGCCCGGCGCAGGATGTCGCGCTGCGTGCCGAAGGGCGTCTCGTCCCCGAAGTTGTGCCACAGGCCGAGCGACAGCGCCGGCAGGTCGAGGCCGGAGCGGCCCGTGCGGCGGTAGGTCATCGTCGCGTACCGGTCGTCGGCGGCGCGGTACGGGTCGAGCGCGGGCATGCGGTGCTCCTCGTCGTGGGGTGGGTCGCCCCAGGCTACGGCTGCCCCGTAGGAAGACCCGGCACCTAGGTCACGACGAGGCCCGGCCGCCTCCCGCGCTCACGCTCAGCCCTGCTCCCGCACCCTGTCCTGCACGGCCCTCGCGGCGGCGGCCGCCGCCGGGTAGCGCACGTCGAGGTCCGCGAAGAGCTGCAGGGCGCTGGAGATGCCGCACCCGAGGTGCAGGTCGAGCTGCGCGTCGCTCACGCCGTGCGTGTAGTCGACCGTGTGCTCGGCGTACACGCCGAGCATGTCGTCCTCCACGGCCACGCAGCCCTTGGGCCACAGGTGCGAGACGTTCCACTCGTTGACGGCCGCGAGCACCGCGGGGAGCTGGTCGACCCCGACCTCCCGGTTCCAGCGGCCCCGCACCTGCAGGTGCTCGTGGTTCTCACCGAGCAGGAAGAAGTAGAAGAGGTGACCGTCCCAGTAGCCGCCGACGTCACCGTCGTCGTCGATGCCGTACCGCATCCCGCGGGCGTCGAGCGTGGCGGTGATGCGGTCGCGCGCCGGCGGCGGGAGCGCCGGCGGCGGGACGGGCGTGTCCGTGGTGAAGCTCATGGTCTCCCCGATCGGGTGCGGTGGCGGCTCGGGTCGACGGCACCAGCGGTGGCGTCGCCGTCGACCCACCCGCAGAGCCTAGCCACTGCGCCCGACATGTCCGCTCCTGCGTCACGCCCGCAGCACCAGCACCTCCGCCGGCGCGAGCGTGAGCGCGTCCCCGACCTCGACGCCGCGCCCCGTGAGCACGTCCTGCCCCGCGACCTGCGCCGTGACCGTGACCGGTTGCGAGCCGTGGTGCAGCACGAAGGCGTACGTCGTGCCGTCGGGTGCCACGCGCCGCGTCACCTCGACCCCCTCGTCGTCGGCGTGCGGCCCGACCAGCCCGTGCCCGGCGAGCACGTGCCGCAGCACGCGCGCCACGCCCGCGTCGTCCAGACCCGTCGCGACGTGCCAGGCCGCACCGTCGCCGCGCCGCGCCCGCGTGACGGCGGCCCGCCCGGCGTAGAACTCCGCGCCGTACGTCCCGACGACCTGCGTGCCCTCGTCCGGGACCAGCAGCTCGAAGACCAGCGTCGCGTCGTGCGTGGTCACCTCGCCGTCGAGGTCCAGCGTCACGGGGTTCGCGTCGCCGGGGACCCCCGAGTCGGTCTCCTCGACGCGCGTGCCGAGCAGCGGGTCGAGCGGCGGGACGCCGCAGTACGCGTTGTCGTCCTCGTCGACGCGCCCGCCGTAGAACGTGGTCACGAGCGTGCCGCCGCGCTCGACGTGCGCGGTCAGCCGTGCGACCACGTCGCCCTTCAGCAGGTGCAGCACGGGCGCCACGACGACCTCGTACCCGGACAGGTCCGCGCTCACCGGGACCACGTCGACCTCGGCGTTCGCCGACCAGATGGCCCGGTGGTACTGCAGGAGCGTCTGCAGGTAGGAGACGTGCCGGTTGTAGCCGTCGGTCATCTCGACCGCCCACCACGAGTCCCAGTCGAGCAGCACCGCGACGCGCGCGGGCGTCCGCGCGCCGAGCAGCGCCGCACCCGTCGTCGCCAGACCCGCCCCCAGCTCGGCCGCCTCGCGGAACACGCGGGTGTCCGTGCGCCCCGAGTGGTCGATCAGCGCGCCGTGGTACTTCTCGCACGCGCCCTTGGACTGGCGCATCTGGAAGTACAGGGTCGCGTCCGCGCCGTGCGCGACCGACTGCCACGTCCACAGAGCGAGCACGCCCGGGCGCTTCACCGGGTTGACGTCGCGCGACGCCGTGATCGACGGCGTCTGCTCCATGACCCAGAACGGCTGGCCGTCCTTGAGCCCGCGCATGGCGGCGTGCGTGGCCGCCATGCGCGAGGCGGTCCGCAGCGGGTCGTCTGGCAGCGGCGGGTAGTTGTCCCACGACACGAAGTCCAGGTCGTCCGCCCAGCGGTGGTAGTCGAGCGGCTGGTAGAACCCCATGAGGTTCGTGGTCACCGGGGTGCCGAGCACGTGCGCACGGATCGCGGCCTTCTCCGCGACGAAGCCCTCGCGCAGGCGGTCGGACATGTAGCGCCGGTAGTCGAGCGTGATGCCCTGGAACGCCGTGTGGTTCGGCCCACGCCAGTGCTCCGAGAGCATCGACGGCGGCACGACCTCCTCCCAGTCCCCGAAGACGTGGGACCAGAACAGCGTGTTCCACGCCGCGTTGAGCCGCTCCAGCGTCCCGTACCGCGCCCGCAGCCACCGGCGGAACCCCGCCGCGCACAGCTCGCAGTAGCAGGCCCCGCCGTACTCGTTGCCGACGTGCCACGCGACCACGGCCGGGTGGTCGCCGTAGCGCTCGGCCAGCCGGTCCGCCATCGCGACCGACAGTCGGCGGAAGTCCGGCGACGACGGGCAGTGGTTGTGCCGCTGCCCGTACACGTGCTGCCGGCCCTCGAGGTCCACGCGGCAGGCGTCCGGGTAGGCCCGCGCGAGCCACGGGGGCATCGCACCGCTGGGCGTCGCGAGCACGACGTCCCGCCCCTCGGCGTGCACCCGCTCGACGATCGCGTCGAGCCGCGTGAAGTCGTACGCGCCCTCGGCCGGCTCGGTGTGCGCCCACGCGAAGACGCCGACCGTCAGCGTCGTGACGTGCGCCAGGTCGAACGCGGCGTGGTCGTCGTCCCACACGTCGGCCGGCCACTGCTCGGGGTTGTAGTCGCCGCCGTAGCGGACGTGGTCGCTGACGGGCAGGGGCATGGCGGGCACCTCGGGGGTCGGGCGGGGTCAGGCGGTCGGGCGGGTCAGACGGGGGCGGCGTCGTCGGGCCGGGGCGCCGTGAAGCGGGCGGTCGCGTCACGCACCACGGGCTCCGTGGTGGTCACGACGGCGAACGCGAGCAGCCCGGACACCACGACGAGCACCCAGTCGGACGTGAACAGCACGATGCCCACGCACAGCACCAGCAGCGACAGGACGCCGAGCGTCACCAGGGGCTTCGCCGCCAGGTAGTAGGTGGACAGCCGTGCCAGGTCCCGCGTGCGCAGGCTCAGGTGCGACGACAGCGAGAGCGCCAGCACCGCCCACATCAGCAGGCCCGCGGCGACGACGACGAGCACGATGCCGTAGCCGGACGGCACGCCCGCCGAGTCGAGGTACGCCAGCGAGAAGCCGATGACGGCGAGCGCCGCGACCGTCGGCGCCCACCAGCGCAGCACGTCGAGCGCGTTGAGCCGGTACCCCCGCCAGAAGTGACGGGCCGGGCTGAGGTCCCGCTCGGCGATGAACCGCCGCCACGCGAAGACCCCGGCGCCGAGCGCCGGGCCCATCGGCAGGGCCAGCAGGGCCGCGAGCCACAGGTTCGAGGGGTCGTCGCTCAGGAACGGCACGAGCAGCAGGGGCACGCCCCCCGTCAGCACGACGAGGCCGCAGACGACGAGCACCCACAGGATGACGACGGCACCGCGCGAGAGCGGGCCGTCACCGATCTCGTCGTGGTCACCGGGCCGGGACCCCATCACGCCCGCCCGCGCTCGTGCGCCGCGACGAGCCGGTCGTCGTCCGCGCCCAGCAGGCGACGGTCGTCGAGGCCCTCGTGGTGCGTGGCCGCCACGGGGGTCAGCTCGACGAACGTCACCTCGTGGCGCGCGAGCGTGAGGTCGAGCTCGACGCGGCCGGCGGCCGCGCGGGCGACGTCGTGCTCGACCGCGGGGCGGGCGCACGCACGCAGCAGGTCCAGCTCGCGCGGGGTCGGCGACATGGGGCGTCCCATCTCGCGCCACGCCGCGAAGGCGTTGCCGTCGTGCTCGTTGACGCGCTCGCGCAGCACGAACGCGGCGTCGCCCCGCACCGGCAGGGACAGCTCGACGCGGTGCTCGGCCGCCACGTCCGCGGCGTCGGTGCCGCCGACGGGCTGCCAGGCGAGCACGGTGACGCGCCCGTCCGGGTCGGAGCACACGAGGTGGTCGTCGCCGCGGGCGAGGACGTCGCGGCCCATCCGCGCCATGAACGCGTACAGGTGGTACGTCGGCTTGGCGACCTGCCGGTGCGTGAGCATGCCGAACCCGCCGTGGAAGAACGACGTCGGGACGTCGGCCTCCTCGAAGACGTCGCAGAACGTCCAGTAGGAGAACGAGTCGACGACGTCGCCGCCGCCCGCGAGCACCGGCGCCAGGAACGCCGCGTTGTACGCGGTGTCGTGGATCGGGTTGTCCGGTCGGTACGACGTGTTGAACTCCGTGATGTGCACCGGCAGGCCTGCCAGGGGCGTGCCCGCCAGGTACCGGCGCGGCGCGTCGAACTGGTGGAGCAGGTCCTGCGGCGGCATCTGCGTCTGGTAGACGCCGAACGGGATGCGCTGCACGGGACCGGACGAGTACGCGTGCCGGCTGACGAAGTCGATGGGCACGTCGCGGCTGGTGACGAAGTCGGTGAACGGCGCCCACCACTCGTCGTCGGAGCCGCCGCAGATCGCCGGGCCGCCGACCTGCAGGCTCGCGTCGACGTCCTTGATCGCGCGGGCGGTCTCCTCGTACAGCCGGAAGTACGCGGGCTGGTCGGCGTCCTTCCAGAACACCGTGAGGTTCGGCTCGTTCCAGACCTCGATCGGCCACTGCCGGACCTCGTCGATGCCGTACCGGTCGATCTGGTGGCGCAGGAACGCCTGCACGAGCGCGACCCACTCGCCGTGGTCGCGCGGCGGGGTGACGTTGCCCTTCCACCAGAACACGGTCTGGTCGCCCGACGCGAGCTGCGACGGCATGAAGCCCAGCTCGAGGAACGGCCTGATGCCCACGGACAGGAAGAAGTCGTGCACCTGGTCCACGTAGCTGAACGCGTACCGGGTGTGCGTGCGGCCGTCGATCTCGTCGGTGCGCAGCACCCCCATGTCGTCCGACAGCACACCGTGCCCGCGGATGTGCCGGAACCCGATGTCGCGCTGCACCTGCGCGAGGGAGTCGCGGTAGTCGGCGCGCAGGGCGAGGTTCATGCGTCCGGTGCCGACGCACGCGCGCCAGGCATCGGGCAGGGGGCCGGTGGGCTGGGTGGGGACGACGGTGCGCACGGGGGCGACCTCCAGGCGACGGTGACAGGGGGTGACGGACGTCCACGGGGGGCGGCCGTGCGGCCAACCCTCGCACGTCGCGGACGCGCCGACGGTCAGGTGGTGGTGCGAGGGCTGCGCCGGGCAGCGAGAGGCCCGGCCCCCTCGCCCGTCCGTACGGACGAGGGGACCGGGCCCGGTCGATCAGCCGTTCTTCTCCTCGTAGCGCTGCTGCGCGCCGTTCACGACGTCGAGGTACTGCTGCAGGTTCTTGCCCTCGAGCTCGGTCACGTACGCGTCCCACTCCGTCAGCGGGCGCTGGCCGAGGATGAACGCGGCCGTGTTCTGCAGGACGTGGTCACGCAGGCCGGTCTGCCACAGCGAGACCTGCTCGCGCTCGAGCTCGTCGAGCGGTGCCGGCGGCGGCACCGGGGCGAGCTCCTTGTCGGACATCGCCTCGACGAACTCGACGACCTCCGGGCGCAGCATCGAGCGGTCGAGCTCGTCCGAGGAGCCGTGCTCGAGCATCCAGACACCGTTGTGGTAGCCGAAGTCGACGTTGAGCGCCTTGGGGGCCCCGGGGTTCAGGCCGTTCTGGTCGATCTCCGGGTTGAGCGTCCGGGTGTCGCCGTCCTTCGTGTACGTCTCGCCCTCGACGCCCCACTTGGCGAACTCGAGGCCCTCGTCGGAGTAGTACAGCCAGTCGAGGAACTGCAGCATCGCGAGGAAGTCGTCCTCCTCGGCAGCCGACGCCGCCAGCATGACGCCGCTGACCAGGCGCGTCCCGGCCTGGATGTCACCGGCCGGGCCGGCGGGCACGCGGATCATGACGACCTCGCCGGGCGTGCCGACCTCGGTCATGGCGGTGCGGACCTTGAGGATCTCCTGGTCGTTCGTCAGCTGCGCGAACGTCTGGCCGGACGCCATCTTCTGGATCGCCTGGTCGTCCTCCTGCGTGAGGCTCTCGGGGTCCATCAGACCGTCGGCCACGAGCCCGTGGTAGTACTCGACCAGGTCGCGGTACTCGTCCATGGCACCCGTGTAGACGAACTCCCCGGCGTCCTCGTCCCACCACGTGCCCTCGCCGTAGCCCCAGCCCGCGGCGGTGCCGAAGTTGGGGGCGGCGACGTTGAGCGTGGCCTCCAGCGGGCCGTTGGCCGACCAGCGGTCGGACAGCGGGAACGTGGTGGGGTACGCGGCCTTGACCTTGGCCAGGTCCGCCGCGAAGTCCTCGAACGTCTCCGGCTCCAGGCTCAGCCCGAGCTGCTCCCACACGTCCTTGCGCACGGCGTACGAGTACGACGGACGCACCGACTCGCGCAGGCCCGGCAGCAGGTAATACTTGCCGTCCTCCTGGCGCAGGCGGTCGATGTCCGCCTCCAGGCCCCACTTCTCGACCTTGTCCTGGAAGTTGGGCATGTGCTCGACGTAGTCGCTGACGGGCAGGATCGCGCCGCCCGCGACGAAGGGCACCTCCTGACCCGGGTAGGTCACGGAGATGATGTCCGGGGCGTTGCCCGCGCCGATCGCGATGGACTGCGCCTGCTGCCAGTCGGACAGCGGGGCGGTCTGGATGTCGAAGGTGACCTTCTGGTTCTCCTCGAGCTTGGTGAGGATGTCCCAGTCGTTCTTCAGCGGGTAGTTCGGGTGGTCGCGGTACATCAGCCCGAAGCTCACGGGCTCGGTGGCCACGAACGTCGTGCCGACGTCGTAGTCCTCCATCGCTCCCACCTGGCCGAGCTCGCTGGCCTCGGGCGTCTCCGCCGCCTCGTCCGAGCCGCCCGAACAGGCCGTCAGGGCCAGCGCGAGGGTCGCGGCGGTCGCGGCGAGCGCGAGGGGCCGCTTCTTCGTCGTCCTCATCATTCTCCTTCGGGGTGGAACGTCGTCGTCCTGCATCCGTGGAAGTGCACCGCCGTCCGGGAGGACCGCGGGGGTGCGGGGTGGCCGGAGCCTCACTGCTTGACCGAGCCGAGCATCACGCCCGACACGAAGTACCTCTGCACGAAGGGGTAGAGGCAGACGATCGGCAGCACGGTGAGCAGCATCGTCACCGCCTTGACGTTGGCCGCGATCTGCGTGGCCTCGGCGGAGCCGGCGGCGCCGTCGACGCTGGTGGCACCGGCGATGAGGTTCCGGAGGTACACGGTGACCGGGTACAGCTCGCGGTGGTCCATGTAGAGGAACGCGGCGAACCACGAGTTCCAGAACAGGACCGCGTAGAAGAGGATCATCGTGGCGATGACCGCCTTGCTCAGCGGCAGCACGATCCGCCAGAGCTTGCCGTAGGTGCTCAGGCCGTCGATCTCGGCGGCCTCTTCGAGCTCGGTGGAGAAGTTCTCGAAGAACGACTTCATGACGAGCAGGTTGAACACGCTGATGGCGTTGGGCAGCGCGATCGCCCACACCGAGTTGCGCAGCCCCAGCTCGTTGACGAGCACGTAGTTGGGGATCAGGCCGCCGTTGAAGAACATCGTGAACACGGCGATGCCGATGAACACCTTGCGGCCCTTGAGGTGGTACTTCGAGATCGCGTAGGCGAAGGTCGTGGTCAGGACCATCGCGACGAGCGTCGCGACGACCGTGTAGTAGACGGTGTTCTGGTAGTTGCGCCAGAACATCGAGTCGCTCATCACCAGGTTGAACGTCGTGACGTTGAAGCCCTTGGGCCACAGGTTCACCTGGCCGGCGTTGATGTACGACTCGGAGCTGAACGCCTGCGCCAGCAGGTTGACGAACGGGTACAGGGTGACGCCCGCGATGATCACCAGCAGCGTGCCGTTGATGATGCGGAACACGGTGTACGCGCGCGTGTCCTTGACTGCCCGGACTGTCGACTTCGAGAGCCGCTCGTCCAGCCGCGTGACGTTGTCGACGGTCACCACAGGGAGGCTCCGACCACTCGGCGCGAGATCGCGTTGGCGGACAGGACGAGGGTCAGGCCGATGATCGCCTCGAACAGGCCGATGGCCGTCGCGTAGGAGAACTGGCTGGACCCGATGCCGACGCGGTACAGGTACGTCGCGATGACGTCCGCCGTCGGGTACAGCAACGGGTTGTACAGCAGCAGGATCTTCTCGAACCCGACCGCCATGAACGACCCGATGTTGAGGATGAGCAGCACGACCATCGTCGGGCGGATGCCCGGCAGCGTGACGTGCCACGTCTGGCGCCACCGGTTGGCGCCGTCGATGCGTGCCGCCTCGTAGAGCTGCGGGTCGATGGTCGACAGCGCGGCGAGGTAGAGGATCGTGCCCCAGCCGACGGTCTGCCAGATCTCCGAGGAGACGTAGATCGTCCGGAACCACTCCGGCAGCTGCATGAACCCGATCGCGTCGCCGCCGACCGCGGTGATGATCTGGTTGACGGTGCCGCGGATCGCGGTGAGCTGGAAGACGAGCCCCGCGACGATGACGACCGACATGAAGTGCGGCAGGTAGGAGATCGTCTGGACGATCCGCTTGAAGCGCCGCGAGCGCAGCTCGTTGAGCATGAGCGCGAGGACGATCGGCAACGGGAAGATGATCACCAGGCTGAGGACCCCGAGGATCAGGGTGTTCTGGAAGACGTTCCAGAAGGTGGGGTCGTTGATGAACATCCGCACGTAGTGCAGGCCCACCCACTCCTCACCGAAGATCGACCCGCCCGGACGGAACCGGCGGAACGCGATGACGTTGCCGAACATCGGGATGTAGCGGAAGACCGCGAAGTAGAGCAGCGGCAGGAGCAGCAGCGTGTACAGCTGCCAGTCGCGACGCAGCGCGCGCCGCCACGTCCTGTGGCCACCGCGACGCTTGCGGGCAGCGCGGTCCCCGGGGCCCCGCGGCGGGTCGACCGCGCCGCGCGCGGCGACGGCAGCGGCAGGGTCGTGGGCGAGGGCGGCCTGCGAGGCGCCCGAGCCGACGGTGACACCGTCCGTGGACAAGGCGTTCACCACCCTTCGGAGGTGAGGAGCACCGCGAGGGCGCTCGGGTGGTGACGGTCGTGGCCGTGCGGCGACGCACCGGTCTGCGCCGGGTTCACGTCCTGCTGCGCCTGCATCGATCTCCACGCCCTCGTGGCCGAAACGTCTCGACGGGCAATCCCCCGTCGGGTGTGGCGGACACGTTAGGCAAACGTTTGCGGTGGCGTCAACCCGCGTGACCGAACCGAGACCGGACGGCGCACGCCGGACCATCCGGACGGATGCCCGACGCGTCCCGCAGCGACGCACCGACGGGTGCTACCGTCGGTCCCGAAACTTGCGAGCAGTCCTGGGCGCGCCGTCGATCTCCCTCGACCGCGCCGGGGCCCCGGTCAGAGGAGACCTTCGTGGCCACGTCCAGCGACAACCGGCGGACGGTGACGATCGCCGAGATCGCGACGCTCGCCGGCGTCTCCGTGCCGACCGTGTCGAAGGTCCTCAACGGCCGGGCCGACGTCGCGGCGTCGACGCGCGCCCGGGTCGAGGCCATCCTCGAGGAGCACAGCTACCGCCGCCGCCGCGGACGGGGCTCGGGCGACCCGAACCTCATCGACCTGGTGTTCCACCACTTCGACAACGCGTGGGCCCAGGAGGTCATCAAGGGCGTCGAGGACGCCGCCGCCGCGCACCGCGTCGGTGTCGTGCTCTCGGAGCTGGGCGGATCCCACCGGCCCCAGCAGGAGCTCATCGACGACATCCTCGCCCGGCGCCCTCTCGGGGTCCTGCTGGTCCTGTCGAGCCTCGACGCGACGCAGCGTCACCAGCTCGAGTCCCGGTCGATCCCGTTCGTCGTGGTCGACACCTGGGGCGAGCCGCCCGCCGGCGTGCCGACCGTCGGTTCCAACAACTGGAACGGTGGCCTGATCGCCACCCGCCACCTGCTCTCGCTGGGGCACCGCCGGATCGCCGTGATCGCCGGTCCGCCCGACGTCCTGTGCTCCCGCGCGCGCGTCGACGGCTACCGCAGCGCGCTCGAGGAGGCCGGGATCCGGCCCGACCCGGAGCTGGTGCGCTGGGGCGACTTCCACGTCGACGGCGGCTACCACCACGGGCTCGAGCTGCTGTCGCGCGCCGACCGCCCCACCGCGATCTTCGCGGGCTCCGACTACCAGAGCCTGGGCGTCATGCGCGCCGTGCGTGAGCTGGGCCTGTCGATCCCGGAGGACGTCTCCGTCGTCGGGTACGACGACATCCCCCTGGCCCAGTGGCTCGGCCCGTCCCTGACCACCGTGCGCCAGCCGCTGCGCGAGATGGCCGGCACCGCCACCGAGATGGTGCTCAGCCTGGCCGCGGGCCAGCACCCGGCGAACCTGCGGATCGACCTCGCGACCGAGCTCGTGGTCCGCGAGTCGACGGCACCGGCGCCGGCAGGCACCGTCTAGGTCGTCCCCGTCAGGCCGGCCCCGCGGCCACGGCAGGGCGCCCCGGCCGCAGCGTCACCTGCCGACGCTCGTCCGACCCCCGCTCGCGCACGTCGACGACGACCGGCCGGTCCGCCTCGAGGACCGCACGCTCGACGCGCCCGTCCCGCCACGCCAGCTCCGTCAGGCGTAGCCCCCCACGCAGCCGTAGTCCCCGCACATGTCCCGTGGGCCACGCCGCGGGGAGCGCCGGCAGCAGGTGGACCTCGCGGACACCGTCGGGACCGCGCCGGTGCGCCTGCACCAGCGCCTCGGCGACCCCCGCCGTGAAGCCCAGGTTGCCGTCGATCTGGAACGGCGGGTGCGCGCACAGCAGCGAGCGGTAGACCCCGCCGCGCAGGGGCCCGTCGCCTGCGGACGGCTCGGTGTCGACGGGGTGCAGGAACGCCGCGACCAGGTCCGCGACCCCGTGGGCGTCCCGCAGCCGGGCCCGCAGCGCGAGCCGCCACGCGAGCGACCAGCCCGTCGAGTCCGGCCCGCGCGCGTCCAGGGTCCGCAGCGCGGCCGCCGCGAGCGCGGGCGCGGAGTCCGGGTCGATGGACGTCCCCGGGAACACCCGGTAGAGGTGCGACTGGTGCCGGTGCCCCGGTTCGGCGTCGGGCACGTCGGTGCGCCACTCCGCGAGCCGGCCGTCGGGCGCCACCCGCTCGGTCGGCAACCGCTCGAGCGCACCGTCGACGGCGGCGCGCAGGTCCTCGTCGTGATCCCCCGCGGCCGGCGCGAGGCGGCGCACGTGCTCCAGCAGGTCGCGGACGATCGCGAGGTCCGACGTCGTCGAGACGGACACGGCCGCGGCACGGCCGTCGGGCAGCAGGTAGTGGTTCTCCGGGCTGGTGGCGGGCGACGTCCCGAGCGTGCCGTCGGGGAGCTCGACCAGCAGGTCGAGCACCGCCAGCGCGGCGCCCCGCACCACGGGCCAGTGCCGGCGCAGCGCCTCGTCGTCGCCCGTCCAGTCGTGGTGGTCCACGACGTGCCGGGCCAGCCACGCGCCGCCCAGCGGCCAGCTCGACCAGCTCACGGAGTCGTGGCCGCGGCCCGTCGGGCCCGTGAAGCACCAGGGGTCGCTGTTGTGGTGCGCCACCCAGCCGCGCACGCCGTACAGCGTGCGCGCGGTGCCCCGGCCCGCGTCGGCGAGCCGGTCGAGCCAGCCCAGCAGCGGCTCGTGGCACTCGGCCAGGTCGCCGACGAGCGTGGGCCAGTAGTTCATCTCCGTGTTGATGTTGATCGTGTAGTTGGAGCTCCACGGCGGCCGCACGCTCGCGTTCCAGATGCCCTGGAGGTTCAGCGGCAGGGTGCCCGGGCGCGAGCCGGCGACCGTCAGGTAGCGGCCGTGCTGGAAGGCCAGCACCGCGAGGTGCGGGTCCGCCGCGCCGCGCGCGTGCCGCGCGAGGCGGGCGTCGAGCGGCAGGTCCGGGGCGACGACGTCGAGGTCGAGGGCCACCCGGCCCATGAGGGCGGCGTGGTCGGCGACGTGCCGTGCGGCGATGCCGTCGACGTCGGCGACCGCCCGACGCAGCCCCGCGAACGCGTCCGCCGCGACCCGGGCACGGTCGCCGTGCAGCGTCCCGGCCGCGACGTCGTGGTCGGTGGCGGTGGTCAGGACGACGCGCAGGCGACGCGCGCCGCGAACGCGGACGGCACCGTCGACGACGTCCACCCGGGCGCCACCGCCGGGGCCGCCATCGGGGCCGCCGTCGGACCCACCGCCGGACCCGTCGTCGGCGAGCACCGCGAGCGCCACCGCCGCGTGCACGGCGCGCCCGCCGTACCGGACGGGGTCCGGGCCGTCGACCCAGTCGGGCAGGACGTGCGACGGCATGTCGAGCGTCGCCACCAGGACGGCCGCCCGCACGTCCGTGCCCGGTGCGGCGACGGGCGTCGGCGCGTCCGCCCACGGGTGCCGCGAGGTGAGCCGCACCCACGCCTCGCCGCCGGGCACCGCGCCGTCGACGGCACGCTCCAGCAGCAGCGCGCCGTCGGGGTGGCTCACCAGCACGTCCTGCCGCCACGGCACGTCGGCCGTGGACATCCAGGTCGTCGTCACCACGCCCCGGGCGAGGTCCAGGGTGCGGCGGTAGCCCGCGCCGCCCGCGGCGTCGGGCTGGTCGAGCAGCACGTCGACCAGCGGCTGGTACGCCTGCACCCAGCCGCTCTGCAGGCGGGCCAGCTCGGCCTCGGCGGCCGGTGGGTCGCCGTCCGCGAGCAGCCGACGCGCGCGGCGCACGACGCCCGGCGCGCCGTCCGGGCCCAGCGGTCCGACGGGCTGGGCGGGACCGTCGAGCGGCGCCCCGGACCAGCACGTGTCGTCGTTCACCTGCAGCCGCTCGTGCGCGGTGCCGCCGTGCACCATCGCGCCGATGCGCCCGTTGCCGACCGGGAACGCGTCCGTCCAGGTGCGCGCCGGCTCGTCCAGCCGCAGCAGCAGCGGCGGTGCGTCCACGTCGTCCGTCACGACCACACCCAACCACGATGGCAGGATCGTCCGGTGCACGTCGCCTTCTTCGAGCCGCGGATCCCCGGCAACACCGGCAACGCCATCCGCATGTGCGCGGGCACGGGGGCGACCCTGCACCTCGTCGAGCCGCTGGGCTTCGAGCTCACGGAGGCCCGCCTGCGGCGAGCCGGCCTGGACTACCACGACCTCGCGCACGTGGTCGTCCACCCCGGTCTGGAGGCGCTGCTGACCGCGCTGCCGGCGTCGCGCGTGTGGGCGTTCACGACGCAGGCGACCCGCCGGTACACCGACGTGGCGTGGCGCGACGACGACGTCCTGCTGTTCGGCCCGGAGCCGCAGGGCCTGCCGCCGCACGTCCTGGCCCACCCGCGCGTGGACGACCAGCTGCGCATCCCGATGCTGCCGGGGCGTCGCTCGATGAACCTGTCGAACGCCGCGGCCGTCGCGACGTACGAGGCGTGGCGCGTGCTCGGGTTCCCCGGCGGGGTGTGAACGGCGTGACGCGCGGGACGTCGGCTGCGAGCATCGAGGGATGTTCACGACCCGACCGGTGCTGACCGGGACGCTCGGCATGGTCGCCTCGACGCACTGGCTCGCCAGCGCGGTCGGGATGCGCACGCTCGAGGCCGGCGGCAACGCGTTCGACGCGGCGGCCGCCGCCGGGTTCACCCTGTCGGTCGTCGAGCCGCACCTCAACGGCCCCGGCGGTGACGCACCGGTCATCGGGCACCGGGCCGCGGACGCGCACACGTTCGTCGTGTGCGGGCAGGGCGTCGTCCCCGCGCTGGCGACGACCGGCGCGTACCGCGCGCTGGGCGTCGAGGAGGTCCCGGGCACCGGGCACCTCGCGGCGGTCGTCCCCGGGGCGTTCGGGGCGTGGCTCGACCTGCTCGCGCGGTACGGGACGCTGCCGCTGGCCGACGTGCTCGGGCCGGCGATCGGCTACGCACGTGACGGCTACCCGCTCGTGGCGGCCGCGGCGCGCACGGTCGCGACGGTCGCCGACATGTTCCGCGCCCACTGGCCGACGAGCGCGCAGGTGTACCTGCCCGGCGGCGTGCCGCCCGGCGCGGGCGAGCGGTTCCGCAACCCCGACCTCGCGCGCACGTTCGAGCGGCTCCTGGCCGAGGCGGCCGCAGCCGGCCCCGACCGCGAGGCGCAGATCGAGGCGGCGCGCCGGGCGTTCTACGAGGGCTTCGTGGCCGAGGCGGTCGACGCGTTCGTCGCGGGGACGCCGGTGCTCGACGCGACGGGCCGCGCGCACACGGGGTTCCTGCGCGCGGACGACCTCGCCGCGTGGCGGGCGACCGAGGAGCCCACCGTGGCCGTGCCCTTCGCGGGCGTCGAGGTGCACAAGACCGGACCGTGGGGTCAGGGACCGGTGCTCCTGCAGCAGCTACGGCTCCTCGACGCGCTCGGCGTCGAGGGCCTGGTCCGCGACGTCGTGGACCGTGAGGCACGCGAGGCGGACGACCGCGGTGGCCCGCAGGCCGAGCTCGTGCACGTCGTCGTCGAGGTCGCGAAGCTCGCGTTCGCCGACCGGGACGCCTGGTACGGCGACAGCGCGGACGTGCCGCTGGACGCGCTGCTGTCCACGGCGTACGCGGCCGAGCGGGCGCGTCTGGTGGGCGCCGGCGCCGACGACGGCTTCCGACCCGGTGCACCGGCCGGCCGCGCGCCGCACCTGGCCCGGGCCCTGGTCGCGGCGCGCGCGCTCGCCGACGCGGGCGAGCCGGCCGGCGGCGACGGGCCGCTCGGGGCCGGGCTGGGCGAGCCCACCGTCTCACCGACCGGCCTGAACCGGGGCGACACCTGCCACGTCGACGTGGTCGACCGCTGGGGCAACCAGGTGTCCGCGACGCCGTCGGGCGGCTGGCTGCAGTCGAGCCCCGTCGTCCCGGGCCTGGGGTTCGCGCTGCCGACGCGCGCCCAGATGTGCTGGCTGGAGGACGGCCTGCCCGCGAGCCTCGTGCCGGGGCGTCGCCCCCGGACGACGCTGAGCCCGGCGCTGGTGCTCGGGTCCGGCCACGGGTTCGCGTTCGGCACCCCCGGCGGCGACCAGCAGGACCAGTGGCCGGTGCCGTTCCTGCTCCGGCACTTCGTCGGCGGGTCGGACCTGCAGGCGGCGATCGACGCGCCGACGTGGCACTCGACGCACGTGCACGGGTCCTTCCACCCGCGCGCCCACACCCCGCGCGGGGTGGTCGTGGAGTCACGGCTGGGGCCCGACGTCCCGGGCGCGCTCGCGGCGCGAGGTCACGCGGTGGTGGACGCCGGAGCGTGGTCGCTGGGCCGGTTGAGTGCTGCCGGCGTTGCGCCGAACGGGTGGTTGTGCGCGGCGGCGAACGCCCGCGGGCAGCAAGGGTACGCGGCGGGCCGGTGACGTCGCCGGAACGGCGCCCGGGCCGTGACACGGCCGTGACCTGGGGGGTCACAGGGACCCACCCGTCACGATGACTTTCATGTGAACGCTCAACATCGGGACGAATCAGACATCCGATGTCTCGGGCTGTCATAGGCCACTTCATGAGGGTTCAGTGAGGAATTGACCGCCAGGACGATTCAGACATCGGAGCACCGTTACCGTCGGAGACATGCCCTACGACGTCGTGGATGCGCACCTTCAGGTATGGGACCCCGAGTCGGTCCACTACCCGTGGATGTCGCAGGATCCTTCGCTCCTGCACCGCACCTACCGAGTCCGCGACCTCGGCGGAGCACTGGACGAGCACCACGTGGACGGCGTGGTGCTCGTCCAGTCCGCCGACAACCGCGCGGACAGCGAGCACCTGCTCTTCCAGGCGCTCTGCTCGCCGCACGTGCTGGGCGTGGTCGCCTGGGTGCCCCTCGACACACCCGACGAGGCCGCGACCCAGCTCGACCAGTGGCGCGTGGAGCCCATCGTGGGGATCAGCCACCACGTCGACCGCGAGCCGGACACCCGGTGGCTGCTCAGCGACGGCGTCGACGAGGGGCTCACGCTCCTGACCGAGCGTCGACTCGTCCTCGACCTGCCGGCCACGACACCCGAGCTGCTCCGCCACGTCGCCACCATCGCCGACCGGCACCCCAAGCTCACGGTCGTCGTCGACCACCTGGGGTCTCCGCCCCTCGCCGCCCTACGCGCCGGTGACACCGCCACCTGGCAGCGCTGGACGGAGGCGCTCGAGATCGCCGCCCAGGCGCCCAACGTCGTCGCCAAGCTCGCCGGCCTCGGCCGCGCCGCCGGTCCGGGCTGGACCGTCGACGACGTGCGCCCGGCCGTCGACCACGCGATCGCCACGTTCGGCACCGACCGCCTCATGGCGGGCAGCGACTGGCCCACCGCGCTCGACGCCCACGGCTCGTGGGACGAGGTGTGGGGCGGCCTGCGCGCGACGCTCGCCGGCCTCGACGAGGCGGCCGTCGCCCGCGTCATGGGACGCACCGCCGTCGAGACCTACGGCATCCCGCCGCTCGTCCCCGAGCGCTGACACCCCGCACCACCCGACCGCCGCGGCGGACGACGACGGAGACGAGCACGTGTCACGTACCCAGGACGTCGTCGAGGACGTCCAGCGACTGATCCTCGACGGCGGGCTGCGCCCGGGCGACCGGCTGCCTGCCGAGAAGGAGCTCGCCTCGGAGCTGGGCGTGTCCCGCGGGTCGCTCCGGGAGGGCGTGCGCGCGCTCGTCGTCCTCGGCATCCTCGAGGCCCGGCACGGCAACGGCACCTACGTCACCGACCTCGATCCCGCGACGCTGCTCGCGCCCGTGGCGTTCCTCGCCGACCTGCCGGGCGACCACGCACCCCTGCACGCAGTGCGCGCGACGCTCGAGACGGAGGCGGCCGGGCTCGCGGCCATGCACCTGACCGACGGGCACGTCGCGCGGGCGCGGGCCGCGCTCGACGACATGTCCCGCGCGCTCGTCGCACCGCGCGCGGAGCCCGCGCGGCTGGCCGCCGCGGACCTCGCGTTCCACCGTGCCGTCGCCGACGCGTCGGGCAACCCCGTGCTCGCGGCGCTGCTCGACGTGCTCGCGGGCGAGGGCCCGCGCCGGCGGGTCTGGGACGAGATGTACGACCTCGCCGGGGACCGCACGTTCGAGGAGCACGACGCGATCCTCGCCGCGATCACGGCACGGGACCCGGACCGCGCACGGCTCCGCATGGCCATGCACATGGTCGGCGTCGAGGACCTGCTGGCCACCAGCAGCACGGACGGACCGTTGCCGCGCCGCCGCAACCTCGTCGAGGCGACCCCCGCGCGCTGACCGGGCGGGCGTCATCCCGTCCGCGCGTCGCTGGCCTGCCCGCACGTGGTGACCACGTAGTCGTAGAGCGCACCCCGCAACGCGTCCGGCGCGGGGACGAGGAACAGCGGCTGCTCGACCCCGTCCACCACCGCCTGCACGCCCAGCACGGTGCCCAGCTTGTCCTCGGCGATCGCGTGCAGGTCGCAGCGGGCGGGCACGGTCGCGAGCACCACGCGCCCGTCGGCCGGCGGCGCCGCCGAGTCCACGTCCAGGTCCCACCGCCCCGTGGTCCCCAGCGGCCGCAGCAGCGTGGTGGCGTGCACGGAGAGGAGCCGCACGTGCGGCCCGCCCGGCACCGGCTCGACGAGCAGCGTCACGTCCGCGACCGACGTGCCGTCGACGTCCCGCACGGCGAGGTCGTCGGCGAGCGCCACCCGCAGCCCGGCGGCGACGGCCTCGGCCGCGCAGTCCTCGCCCTGGATGCGCCGCAGGTCGTCGGTCTCGTCGGTCGGCGTCACCACGACGGTGCCGGTGCGGCCGTCGGCGGTGCTCACGTCCAGCTCGACGCTGGGGGGTGGGTCGTCGTGGGCCGCGGCCCCGCACACCGCCGCGTCGAGCGGCACCCGCAGGCGGCGCATGCTGTCCGCCCTGATCTCCCGGCCGGCCTCGGACTCCCCCGCCAGCGACGCGCTCGTCAGGCGGGCGCGCGTGATGCTCACGTCGAGCGGCCCGGCGTTGCGGACCTGCAGCTCGACGACGCGCGCGACGCGGTCGCTGCGCGCCTGGGCGACCTCCACGTCGAACGCGACGGACGTCGGCAGGGACCCAGGCGACGACGCGGACGTGACGGCCGTCGGCTCGGCGCTCCCGCACGCCCCGAGCACGAGCACCCCGAGCGCGAGGAGTGCGGGCACCCGGGGCAGGGCGGCGCCGCGCACCGGGCCGACGACCGGGCCGACGGCACGACAGCGGACCCGCCACGAGCGCGTGCGACCGGCCATGCCCGAGCGTCGCACGCGGAGGGCTGCCCGCGGGAGCCCTCGCGGGCTGTCGGGTGCGCGCCTCAGCCCGGCAGGAGGGCGTCGGCGAGGAAGTCGAGCGACTCCCCGATGACGGGCAGCGCCGGCACGGGCGGGATGTCGAGGTGGCCGTGCAGCATGCCCGTCGCGACCATCTGACGCGTCGGGACACCGGCGTCCTGCAGCTGCAGGAGGAACATCTCGCCCGACGGCCGCAGGTCGTCCACCTCGCTGAGCACCACCGACGTGGGCGGCAGGCCCGCGACGTCGCCGTTGCCCGCCATCGCCTCGGCGGGGAACCCCGACAGCCGGCCCAGGTACGTCCGGGTCATGTCGAGCATCGGGGCGGGCAGGAAGCGGATTCCGCGGGGCAGGCGGCGCAGGTCGTCGACCTGCTCGTCAGGCAGCGCGGGCGACGGGAAGTGCATGCCCGGGTAGGCCAGGAGCAGCGCGTCGGGTGCGCGCGTCCCGCGGTCCCGGACGCGCACGGCGACGCCCCCGGTGAGCGCGGCGCCCGCGGACGCGCCTCCGATGCCGAGGCGCTCCACGCCCAGGGAGGGCGCCGCCTCGACGAACCACGTCCACGCGGCGTCGACGTCGTCGAGCGGGATCGGGTAGCCCGCACCGGGCGTCGCGAGCCGGTAGCCGACGGACGCCACGACGATCCCGTGCCGCGCCGCGAGCTCGGCCGACACCACGTGGGCCTCGCACATGTCGAGGTCGCCGTACGCGAACCCGCCGCCGTGCGCCCACACGAGGCCCGCCCCCGACGCCGGCCGCGTCGTCGGCCGGTAGAGCCGCACGGCGACGTGCCCGTGCGGTCCGTCGACCGCGAGGTCCTCGACGTGGACGTCCGGCAGGCGGTACCCGACGGCGAGCGTCGCGGTACCGGCACCCCACGAGTCCCAGTCGGTGACAGTGGTGAGCAGGTCGGTGATCAACGGGTGGATCGGCATGGTCGCAGATGCTCGCACACGCGGACCCCCCACCCCCCCTCCTCGGGCGTGAGATGGCAATCCAGTCACCCCGGGAGCTGGCTCGCCCTCTGCCCTCCCCTTCCTGGCGTGAGAGTGCAATCCAGTCACCCCGGGCAGCTGGCTCGCCCTCCGCCCCTCCCCTTCCTGGCGTGAGAGTGCAATCCAGTCACCCCGGGCAGCTGGCTCGC
>NZ_JADGMY010000003.1:0-37346 GCF_015234515.1 Cellulomonas sp. | reverse complement strand
CCTCCGCCCCTCCCCCTCCTGGCGTGAGAGTGCAATCCAGTCACCCCGTCGTGACTGGATCGCACCTTCACGCACCTGGGCGGTGACTGGATCGCACTCTCGCGCACCTGGGGGGTGACTGGATCGCACCCTCACGCACCTGGGCGGTGACTGGATCGCACTCTCACGCACCTGGGGTGCGACTGGATCGCACCCTCGCGCACCTCAGGGGTGACTGGATTGCACTCTCACGCACCCCTGGGGGACTGGATTGCACTCTCGCGCGCTCTCAGGGGGGACTGGATCGCACTCT
Source organism: Cellulomonas sp. (assembly GCF_015234515.1). GTDB lineage: Bacteria > Actinomycetota > Actinomycetes > Actinomycetales > Cellulomonadaceae > Cellulomonas. The sequence continues at coordinate 37,054 of NZ_JADGMY010000003.1, read as the reverse complement.
CACGCACCTGGGGGGACTGGATCGCACTCTCACGCACCTGCGGGGGTGGTCTGGCGGGCGTAGGCGGCGCGGGGGAGGCCGTAGGCCAGGTCGACGGCGGTCTCCAGGGCCTCGTCGAGGTCGAGCCGGTGCTCGACGACGAGCCGCGCGAGGAAGCCCGCGTCGATGCGTCGCGACAGGTCGTGCCGCGCCGGGATCGAGAGGAACGCGCGGGTGTCGTCGACGAAGCCCGTGGTGTTGGCGAACCCCGCGGTGTCGGTGACGGCCTCGCGGAACCGCCGCATGCCGTCGGGGCTGTCGAGGAACCACCACGGTGCACCCAGCCGCACCGCCGGGTACACGCCCGCCAGCGGCGCGAGCTCGCGGCTGAACGTGTCCTCGTCGAGCGTGAAGAGCACGAGGCGCAGGTCCGGGTGGTGGCCGAAGGCGGACAGCAGCGGACGCAGCGCCTTCACGTACTCCGTGGCGACCGGGATGTCGTACCCCACGTCGTGCCCGAGCGTCGCCGCCACGTGCGGGTCGTGGTCGCGCAGCGCCCCGGGGTGAAGCTGCATGACCAGGCCGTCCTGCGTGGACATGCGCGCCATCTCGAACAGCATGTGGGCGGAGAACGCGCGCGCCGCGGCCGGGTCGACGTCACCGCGCAGCGCGGACGCGAACACGGCGGTCGCGTCGGTCTCCGCCATCGGCGTCGTGTCCGCGAGCACGTGACCGTGGTCGGTCGCGCGCGCACCCGCGTCGACGAAGGCCCAGCGCCGCGCCTCCAGCGCCCGCAGGAAGTCGCGGTAGGAGCTGATCGGCACACCCGCGCGCTCCCCCAGCAGCGCGACGTCGTCGGCCCAGCCCCGCCGGTCGACGTGCAGCACCGCGTCCGGGCGGAACGTGGGGACGATCCGCTCGCCCCAGCCGCGAGCGGCGAGGTCGGCGTGGTCGGCCAGGTCGGCGGACGCGGGATCGGTGGTCGCGATGATCTCGATGCCGAACCGGTCGAGCAGCGCGAGCGGCCGGAAGCCCGGCTCGGCGAGGCGCTCGGCGATCGTGTCGTACGCGGCGTCAGCCGTGGCGGCGGACAACCGCTCGGTCACGCCGAGCACCTCGACCAGCACGTGCTCCATCCAGAACCGCGTGGGCGTCCCGCGGAAGAGGTGCCAGTGCGACGCGAACGTCCGCCAGATCTCTCGCGGGTCGCTCTGCACCGCGCCGCCGTCGCGGCGCGGCAGGCCGAGAGCCTCGTGCGGGACGCCCTGGGAGACCAGCATGCGCACGAGGTAGTGGTCCGGCACGACGAGCAGCGAGGCGGGGTCGTCGAACCGCTCGTCCCGCGCCAGCACGCCGGCGTCGACGTGACCGTGCATCGACACGATCGGCAGGTCACGCGTCGCGTCGAGGATCTGCCGTGCGACCGGGCGGGTCACCGGGTCGGCCGGCAGGGCACGGTCGGGGTGCAGCGCCCAGCGGGGAGCAGCGGCTGCGGGGTCGGGCATGGGGATCCTCCAGCGCCGGGCCACGGCGGCGCTGCGGCGCGCTGCCGCGGTGCGGACGACGGGGGTCGCCCACCACGGTGAATACGTTTGCAGGCAGACCCTGCCACCCGTTCAGGGCGGATGCAAGGACGATCCGGGCACATTGCGCCCGGGCGGCACGCCATGATGAAATCGGTTTCATCGTCTGCCCGCCGGTGCCGCCGCCCGGACGCGTCCCGACGTCGACAGGAGCTCCGATGGCCGTCACGCTGCGCGACGTCGCACGTGCCGCCGGCGTCTCCGCCGCGACCGCCTCGCGGGCGCTGTCCGCCCCGGACCTCGTCGCGCCCGAGCGGCGCGAAGCGGTGCGCCGTGTCGCACGCGAGCTCGGCTACCGCCCCAACCGGGCCGCGCGCGAGCTCATCACCGGTCGCAGCGGGTACCTCTGCCTCGTCGTGCCGGACCTGGAGAACCCCTTCTTCGCCGCCGTCGCCAAGGCCGTCCAGTCCCGCGCCCGGGCGTCGGGGCACGCGGTCGTGGTCGCCGACGCCGAGGAGGACCCGCTGCTGGAGGCCGAGCTCGTCGGTCAGCTGGGAGCGCAGGCCGACGGCGTCCTGCTGTGCTCGCCGCGGATGTCGGACGACGACCTCGCGTCCGTGGCCGCCGGGGGCCGGCCGGTGCTGCTCGTCAACCGGGAGGGCGCGGGGCTCCCGTCGGTGGCCGTCGACAACCGCGGCGGCGTCCGGCAGGCGGTGCGCCACCTGCACGCGCTCGGTCACCGCCGGGTCGCGTACGCGGGAGGCCCGGCGGGCTCGTGGTCCGACGCCCGCCGCCGCGACGGGCTCGAGGCCCTGGACCTCGACGTCCAGCTGATCGACCTCGGGGCGCACCCGCCGGCGTTCGCCGGGGGCGTCGGCGCCGCCGACCTCGTCGTCGCGAGCGGGGCGACGGCCGTGCTCGCGCACAACGACCTCATGGCCCTCGGCATCGTCGACCGGCTGCGCGCGCGCGGCCTGCGGGTGCCCGACGACGTGTCGGTCGTCGGGTTCGACGACGTCCCGGTCGCGACCCTCGTCACCCCCGCGCTCACGACGGTGGCGATGCCGCTCGCACGCCTGGGCCGCACCGCCGTCGACCTGCTGCTGGGCCCGCACACCCCGGACGCGCCGACCACCCTCCTGCCCGTCGAGCTCGTGGTCCGCGGCACCACCGCACCCCCTCCCCACCCCCCGGAGCCCCGATGACCCTGCCCCGCCTGTCCGCCACCACGTGGGCGGACCGCGTCGCGCACGGCCTGCCCGACGGGGTGCAGGGCCCGGCCGTGGACCCCGACGCGCTGACCGTGGGCCAGGTGCACCTCGGCATCGGCGCGTTCCACCGCGCGCACCAGGCCGTGTGCACCGAGGACGCGGCGGCGACGACGGGCGAGACGGGCTGGGGCCTGCTCGGCGTGACGCAGCGCAGCCCGCGGGTGGTCGACCAGCTCGGTCCGCAGGACGGCCTGTACGGCGTGCTGACCACCGGCGCGCGGACCACGTCGCTGCGCGTGGTCGGTGCCGTGCGGGCCGTCGCCTACCCGGGCCGGGACACCCCCCTCGTGCTCGCCACGATCGCGGCGCCCACGACCCACGTCGTGACGCTGACGGTGACGGAGAAGGGCTACCGCCGCGCGGCCGACGGCCGGCTCGACACGGCCGCGCACGACGTGGCGGCCGACCTGGGGTCGGCGGCGAGTGAGCTCGTCCGCGACGACGAGGCCGCGACGCTCACGCCGATCGGGATGCTCGTGCGCGGGCTGGTCCGGCGGTACCGGACGTCCCGTGCGCCGCTGACCGTGGTGCCCTGCGACAACCTCGGCGACAACGGCGCGGTGCTCGCGCGCCTGGTCGGGCAGGCGCTGGCAGCGGTGCCGGGTGCGGACGACGTGGCCGCGTGGGTCGCGTCGTCCGTGCGCTTCCCGTCGACCATGGTCGACCGGATCGTGCCCGCGACCACCGACGCGCACCGCGCGGAGGCGGCCGCCATGCTGGGCCTGCGCGACGCCGGCCTCGTCGCGGGCGAGCCGTTCTTCCAGTGGGTCGTCGAGGACTCGTTCGCCGGGCCGCGTCCCGCGTGGGAGCTCGCGGGTGCGACGCTGACGCAGGACGTCGCACCGTTCGAGCGCGCCAAGCTGCGGATCCTCAACGCGACGCACTCCGCGCTGGCGTACCACGGCGCCCTGCGCGGGCACGCGACCATCGCCGAGGCCGTCGCCGACCCCGACCTGGAGTCGCTCGCGCGCTCGCTCGTCGACGAGGACGTGCTACCGACGCTCGTCGCGCCGGAGGGCCTGGACCTGCGCGCGTACCGCGACGAGGTGCTGGACCGGTTCGCCAACCCGCGCACCGGGCACACGACCGTGCAGGTCGCGATGGACGGGTCGCAGAAGCTGCCGCAGCGGCTGCTGGGGACGGTCGCCGACCGGCTCGCCGCGGGCGTCGTGCCGCACGCCGCGGCGCACGCGCTCGCCGGGTGGGTGGCGTACGTGCAGGCCGCGGTCGCGGGTGACCTGGTCGTGGCCGGCCGCCGCGTGGTGCTCGACGACCCGATGGCCGCGCGGCTGGCCGAGGCGGTCGCCGCGCCGGACCCCGTCGGGCGGCTGTTCGCGATCGACGAGGTGTTCCCCGGGCCGGTCGCGTCCTCGGCGGCGTTCCGGGACGCGGTGACCAGCGCCGTGCGGGGCCTGGCCCCCGTCCCTGCCACCCGGTGACGGCGGCCCCCGGGGCGGGCGCCTGACGTCCCGGCGCATCGTTACCGAAATGTGGGCAAAACGGTGTCACCCGGACGGGGGACGCTGCTTCACTTCTCCGCGTGAACACACGAACCCGCGGTCTGCTGACCGCTCCTGTCCTGGCCCTCGCCCTCGCTGCGGCGCTCACCGGTTGCTCCGCGCTCGACTCCGCCCTCGGCGGCACCGAGGAGGCCCAGCGCGACGAGCCGGGCGGCGAGATCACCGAGGCGGCCGAGGCCGACGCCTTCTCGCTCCAGGTCGGCGACTGCATCGACTACGCCGCCCTCTCCGAGGCCACCGAGTTCGACTCCGTGCGGACCGTGCCCTGCGCCGACCCGCACGACGCCGAGATCTACGCCGAGACCACCCTGACCGAGGAGCAGTTCCAGGCCGACCTCGCCCTGCGGGAGGCCGCAGACACCGAGACGCCGTCGGTCGCCGAGACGTTCTGCTACGACGCCTTCGCGGGCTTCGTCGGCACGTCGTACGAGGAGTCGACGCTCGACTTCGTGCCCTTCACCCCCACCGAGGAGAGCTGGGAGCAGGGGGACGACGTCGTCCAGTGCCTCGTCACGCACCCCGAGGGCGGCTTCACGGGGTCCATGCAGAACTCCGCTCTGTGACCCCCGGCTGCTCTCCCGGACACCCCGTCCGGGAGAGCAGCGGGTCCGGCACGACCCCGACGCCCAGACCGGTCAGCACCTCGTGCTCCACACGCCGGGCGACGGGCCCGAGCGCCGCCGGGTGCCGCGGGCGCGGGTCGCCCACCGGGTGACGGGCCGCGACGCGGGCCGGCTGCCCGGACAGGCGGACGACCTGGTCGGCGAGGGTCACGGCCTCGCGCACGTCGTGCGTCACCATGACGACGGTCCAGCGGTGCTCCGCCCACGTCGCCGCGAGCCAGCGCTGCAGGTGCAGCCGCGTCAGGGCGTCGAGCGCGCCGAACGGCTCGTCGAGCAGCAGCAGGTCGCGCCCCTGCGCGACCGTCCGCGCGAGCGCGGCGCGCTGCCGCAGGCCACCCGACAGCTCCGAGGGGCGCGCGTCGGCGTGGTCGGCCAGCCCGAACTCCACGAGCAGGTCGCGCACGCGGTCGCGCGCCTCGCGGCGGCGCACGCCCTGCACCTCGAGCCCGAGGGCGACGTTGTCGAGGACCGTGCGCCACTCGAGCAGCAGGTCGTCCTGCGCCATCCACGCGGCCCGGCCCGGCGCACCGGTGACGTCGCGGCCGTCGAGCAGCACCTGCCCGCGGTCGGGGCGACGCAGGCCCGCGACGACCCCGAGCAGCGTGCTCTTGCCGCACCCGGACGGCCCGACGACGCACGTGAACGACCCCCGGGGCACCGCCAGGTCGACGCCGGAGAGCACCGGCCGCGGCCCGTCGGCGGCCGGCAGCGCGAGGTGCACGTCGCGGACCTGCAGCAGCGCGTCAGGCACGACGCACCCGCCGCGGTCGCGCCCACGGCACGACGACGCGCTCGATCCCGCAGGTCAGCGCGTACAGCGCCAGGGTGAGCGCGGCGCACGCCCCGACGGCGGCCAGCACCAGGTCGGTGCGGAACGCGGCGCGCTGCATCGTCATGTACGTCCCGAGGCCCTGCACGGCCCCCGCGTACTCCGCGACGACAGCCCCGACCACCGCGTACGTGACGCCGATCCGCAGTGCCGTGAAGAACCGGGGCATCGCGGCGGGCAGCCGCACGTGCGCGAACTCCTGCCACCGGCTCGCACCCATCGTCGCCAGCAGCGCCGACGCACCGGGCCCGGCCGCCGCGAACCCCTCGACGAGGCCCAGCGCGACGGGGAAGAACGTCACGAGCGTCACGACCAGCACCTTGGGCGCGAGCCCGAACCCGAACCACAGGACGAGCAGCGGCGCGACGACCAGCACGGGCACGGTCTGCGACGCCACGAGCAGCGGCACCACACCCGTCCGCAGGCGAGGCAGCCGGTCGAGCGTGACGGCCAGCACCCCCGCGACCGCCACCGACACCGCGAACCCGACCAGCGCCACGGTGAGCGTCGCGCCCGCGTGGCCCGCGAGGGCGTCCCGGTGCGTCCACGCCTGCTGCGCGACCCGGGCCGGGGACGGCAGGAGGCGCGGTGCGACGTCGCCCGTCGCGACGACCACCTGCCAGACGCCCAGCAGCGCGAGGACGCCCACACCCACGGGGAGCACCCGCCCTGGCACGTCCGTCACGGCGCGCCGCCGAGGTCGACGTGGAAGGTCGACCAGTCGGGCCGGGTCGTCAGGACCTCCCCGTCCGGTCCGGCCAGCAGCCCCTGCTCGAGCAGGAAGTCGCCGTAGCCGGCGAGCTGCGCGGTCTCGATGCCGCCGACGGTGCCGTCGGCGGCGCGCATGTACTCCGCCGCCAGCAGGCGCTGGCTCTCGACGACCATGCCGGGGTCCGCGAACGCGTCGGGGTGCGCGGCGACCAGCAGCTCCGCGGCCTCGTCGGGGTGGTCGGCGGCGTACTCGTAGCCGCGCCCCAGGGCGTCGACGAACGCGGCGGCGACCTCCGGCTCGTCGGCCACCCAGGAGCGGCGGGCGTCGACCAGCACCGCGTACGCGTCGGGGAACCCGTAGTCCGTGTACCGGAAGTAGCGCAGCGGTGTGCCGGCCCGCTGCGCCTCGAGCCCCTCCCACGCGACGAACGGGATCGCGACGTCCGCCTCGCCCGCGTACAGGGCGGCGTAGGCGCTGGTCCCCAGGGTCACGGCCGTCACGTCGCCGCGCCCGCCGTCGGCGCGGATCACCGCCTGCAGCAGCGGCACCTCCGCCGGGCCGCCGAACCCGGCGTAGACCCGCCCGTCGAGGTCCCGCGGGCGCGTGATCGTCGCGTCGTCGGCGCGCACCGCGATGGCCGAGGCCCAGTGCTGCAGCGGCGCGAGCACCGCGACCACGTCGGCGCCGGCCGCCTGGGCGAGCACCGAGTCGCCGTGGAAGCTGATGCCCGCCTCGGCGGCGCCGGCGTCGATCAGTGCGTCCGGCTGGACGTCGGTGTACGGCAGCACCTGGACGTCGAGGCCCGCGTCGTCGAACCAGCCCTGGGCGAGCGCGACCTCCAGGCCGGTGTGGTTGGTGTTGGGCGTCCAGTCGAGCGCGAACCGGACGACGGGACGGTCGGCGGCGGTGGCCGCGCCGTCGGCACAGGCGGCGGGCAGGAGCGCGGCGGCGAGCAGGGCGGTGGCGAGCGCGAGGCGGCGGCGGGTCATGGGGTCTCCAGGAGGGCGTGCGCGATCGCCGGACGCGTGGGCGACCGGTGGGCCTGCGGGGCGACGCGCGGTGGACGCGTCGACGTCAGGGGGTGAGACGCCCCCGGCGACGGTGCGGGTGGGCGTGCAGCGGTGGACGCATGGGAGACATGCGCGACATCCCTTCGCTAGTGCGACCTAGATCAGGTTCGACGGGTGTGATCTCAGCCGCTGGTGCGGCACCCCGTGTCACGACGCCTGTGACGCTACGCGCGCGTCGCACGGCCCCGGGTGGTCGTCCGCACTGTGGTCCGGGTGCCCGGCACGCCGCCGAGCGCGGACCTCGGACGGTCCGCGCTCGGCGGTGGGTGGCGGGTGACGGGTGACGCGGTCAGGGCGCCGGGGACTCCGCGAGACGTGCGATCGCGGCCAGGCGCTCGTCCCAGCGCGCGCCGACGGCCTCGAGCGTCCGCGCGAGCAGGCCGAGGCGCGCACCGACGGCGCGGTAGCGCACCTCACGTCCGGCGCGCACGGGCTCGACGAGACCCACCTCGGCCAGCACGGCGAGGTGCTTGGCGATCGCCTGCCGCGTCACCGGCAGCCGCTCGGCCAGCGCCGACGCCGACGCCTCCCCGCGACCGACCTCGCTGAGCACCTGCCACCGCGTCTCGTCACCGAGGGCGGCGCACACCGCGACCACGTCGGTCGTGCCGGTCGCGGACGTCACGCCGCGACCTCGTCGCGCACCAGCCGCACGAGCTCGTCGAGCTCGGACGTCCAGCCGTCGCGGTGGTCCGCGAGCTGGCGCAGCCGCTCGTCGCCGAGCTTGTCGAACCCGGTCTCGACGACCGTGAGCAGCGTCCCGGTGCCGTCGGCCTCGAGCGTGAAGGTCGCGGTCAGGGCGGTGTCGTCCGTCAGGTCCCCGCCGCAGCCGGGCCACGAGAACGCGAAGCGGCGGGGCGGGTCGCACGCCTCGATCCGCACGGGCACGTCGTCCTGACCGTCCCACCCGAGGGTGCCGGTGGCCCCGACGCGCAGGTCCGGCAGCGAGGCTCGCTGGCCGAACCACTGCGCGACGAGGTCCTCGCGCGTGAGGACCTCGAAGACGCGGGCGGGCGGGGCGTCGACGCGGACCGTGCGGGTCACGGTCGATGTGGCGTCGTCGACGAGGGCGGTGGTCTGGTGCTCGGTCATGGCAGCCTCCTTGTGCAACTGTTATGTTGCAGTAGATCGTGCCACCGGTCCCGGCGCAGTGCAACCCTTTGGTTGCAGCGAGATGCTCGGTGGCGCAGGCGGCACTGGAGTCCGGGACGCCCGTGCGAGGATCGGCGCGTGACAGCGAGCGCCTCGACGTCCGCGCCGCCGCCGGCCACACGGACACGCTGATGTCCGCCGTCCTCGTCGCGCTGGGCACCATGGGCGCCGTCGTCGCCCTCGGCTGGGTGCTGGGACGCCACCGCGTGCTGGGCGAGCGCGCGGCACCGGTGCTCGCCCGCGTCGTGTTCGCGGTCGCGGCTCCCGCGCTGCTGCTCTCCACGGTCGCGCACGCCGACCTGCACGTGCTGGTGTCGCGCACGGCGCTGGTCACGTGGCTGAGCACGGCACTGGTCGCGGCACTGGCGGTCGTGGTCCTGCGGGTCGCGTGGCGACGCCCCGCGGCCGACGTCACGATCGGCACGCTCAGCTCGTCGTACGTCAACGCCGGCAACATCGGCCTGCCGCTGGCGGTGTACCTGCTCGACGACCCCGTCGCCGTCGTCCCGACCCTGCTGTTCCAGCTGCTCGTGCTGGCGCCCGTCGCGTTCGCGGTCCTCGACCGGCCCGCCGGCGCGGACGACCCCTCCCTCCCCCGGGCCCGGGCGCCGCTCGCCCTGCGCGTCGAGGCGGTCGCGCGTCGCACGCTCACCAACCCGATCATCGTCGCGACGCTCACCGGCCTGGTGCTCGCGGCGCTGCCCTGGTCACTCCCCGAGGTGGTGTTCGAGCCGTTCGCGCTGGTCGGCGCGTCCGCGGCACCGCTCGCACTGCTGACGTTCGGCATGTCGCTCGCCGTCCCGCGCACACCCGGCGGCGCCGCGCCGCGGCGGGACCTCGCGCTGGCCGTCGGGCTGCGGTCGGTCGTCCAGCCCGTGCTGACGTGGGGTGTGGGGACGGCCCTGGGGCTGCCCGCGCCCGCGCTGCTCGCGGTCGTCGCGATGGCCGCCCTGCCGACGGCGCAGAACGTCCTGGTCTACGCGATGCAGTACCGCCACGGCGAGGCGCTCGCGCGGGACGCCGGCCTGGTCACGACCGTGCTGTGCGTCCCGGTGCTGCTGGTGGTCGCGGCGACGCTCGGCTGACCGCTGCGGTCAGGCGTCACGACGACGGGGGCGCGCGCGGACGTGCATGCGCTCACCCTGGGGGCCGTAGAGGGCCAGCACCTCGACCGGGCCGTCGGACACGTTGCCGAGCCAGTGCGGGACGCGGGTGTCGAACTCGGCGGCCTCCCCCGCGACGAGGTCGAGCGACCGGCCGCCCAGGACGAGGCGAAGCGTGCCGCTGAGCACGTAGAGCCACTCGTAGCCGTCGTGCACGCGCGGCTCGCCGACCTCGGCGGGCGTCCGCGGCGGGTAGACCAGCCGGTAGGCGCGCGGCCCCTCGGTGCGCCGGGTCAGCGGCACGTACGTCACGCCGTGGCGCACGGTGGGGTGCGGCACGACGCGCGGGTCGTCCCCCGCGGGCACCTCGACGAGCTCGTCGAGCGTCACCTCGTGGAAGCGCGCGAGCGGCAGCAGCAGCTCGAGCGTGGGACGCCGCAGCCCCGACTCCAGGCGGGACAGGGTGCTGACCGAGATGCCGGTGACGGCGGCGACGTCGGCGAGCGTCGCCTCCCGGTGCTCCCGCAGCGACCGCAGCCGGGGACCGACCGTGCCGAGCACCGCATCCAGTTCGACCATGCCTCATTTGCCGTCCCGGCAACTCCACTTGTCAAGCCGACGCCCGCACCGCACGCTCGGTGCATGACCACGGAGCCCCTCCCCCCCGTCGACGTCCTCGTGCTCGGTGGCGGTGCCGCCGGGCTGTCCGCCGCGCTGTGCCTCGGCCGGTCCCGCCGCAGCGTGCGCGTCCTCGACGCGGGCGAGCCGCGCAACGCGGTCGCGGCCCGCGCGCACAACCTGCTCACCCACGACGACACCCCGCCCAGCAAGATCCTCGCGGCAGGCCGCGACGAGGTCCAGCGGTACGGCGTGGAGGTCGTGACGACCCGCGTCGTCGACGCCCGCCGCCTGCCGGGCGACGAACCGGCGTTCGAGGTGCGCACCGACGACGGTGCCACGCACCGTGCGCGCCGGCTCGTCCTGGCCTCCGGCCTGCGCGACGAGCTGCCGGACGTCCCGGGCCTGCGCGAGCGCTGGGGGCGCGACGTCCTGCACTGCCCGTACTGCCACGGCTGGGAGGTGCGGGACCGCACGCTCGCGGTCCTCGCGTCGGGGTCCTCGGCCGTGCACCGCGCCCTGCTGGTCCGTCAGCTGAGCGACGACGTGACGGTCGTCCTGCACGACGCCCTCGACCCGGACGACGACGAGCGCGCCGACCTGGCGGCCCGCGGCGTGCGGGTCGTGGCCGGACGCGTCACGGGCGTCCGCGTCGACGGCGACGCGCTCACCGGTCTGCTGCTCGCCGACGGCACGACCGTCCCGTGCGACGCGGTGTTCGTCGCGCCGCGGGCGGTCCTGGCCGACGCGGTCGTCGACGGGCTGGGGATCGCGACGGAGCCCGTCGGCGCGCCGGACGAGGACCTGGGCCGCGGCGTGACGGTGGACAGCGCGGGCGCGACGTCCGTGCCCGGCGTGTGGGCCGCGGGCAACGTCACCGGGCCGCAGCACGCGCTCGCGTCGAGCATCGCGGTCGGCTCGGCCGTGGGGGCGCAGGTCAACATGTCGCTCGTCGCGGCCGACCTCGCCGCCGCCCGTGCCTGACCCCACCACCGCGACACCTCACGTGAGGAGCCCGTCATGACCGACGACACCAGCAGCACCGAGGAGCTCGACCCGGCGTGGTGGGAGGACCGCTACCGGACACTCGACCGCGTGTGGAGCGGGCACGTGAACCCGACGCTCGCCCAGGTCGCGGCCGACCTGACCCCGGGGACAGCCCTGGACGCGGGAGCCGGTGAGGGCGCCGACGCGCTGTGGCTCGCCGAGCGGGGGTGGCGCGTCACGGCCGTCGACGCCTCGCAGACGGCACTGGACCGGGGCGCCGCGCAGGCCGCCGCACGCGGCCTCGACGTCACGTGGCAGCAGGCGGACCTGCGCACGTGGACACCCCCGGGACGCTACGACCTGGTGACGTCGCACTACCTGCACGCCGAGGGCGGTCGCGGCTGGGCGTGGCTCGCCGACGCGGTCGCGCCGGGCGGCACGCTGCTCGTCGTCGGGCACGACCCGTCGGACGTGGACGGCCCCGTGCCACGGCCCCACCTCGCGCGGCTGGGCCACACGGCCGAGCAGGTCGGCGCCGACCTCGACCCGACGCAGTGGCGCACGATCGAGGCGCGGGTCGTCGAGCGCACGCACCGGCACGACGGCGTCGACGTCCCGGTCCGCGACGCTGTCCTGGTGGCGCGCCGCCGCTGACGTCAGGGCGTCGCGCTCCCGCCCACCAGGCCCGTCTCGTACGCGAGGACCACGAGCTGCGAGCGGTCGCGCGCGTCGAGCTTGGTGAGCAGGCGGCTGACGTAGGTGCGCGCGGTCGCGGGGCTCAGGTACAGGCGCGCGGCGATCTCCTGGTTGGACCGGCCCCGGCCGACCTCGCGGAGCACCTCGCGCTCCCGCTCGGTGAGCACGGACAGGCGGGACGCGTCGCTCGGCGGCGGCGTCGCGGCGGCGGCCCGCATGACGCGCCGCGTGACCGCCGGGTCCAGCAGCGCCTCGCCCGCGGCGACCGTGCGGACCGCCTGGCGCAGCTCGTCCGGGGCGACGTCCTTGAGCAGGAACCCGGCGGCGCCCGCGCGGATCGCGGCGAACACGTTCTCGTCCTCGTCGAACGTCGTGAGCACGAGCACGGCGACGTCGACCAGCGCGGGGTCGGCGACGATCGCGCGCGTCGCCTCGATGCCGTCGAGGTCGGGCATGCGGACGTCCATGAGGACGACGTCGGGCCGCAGCTCGCGCACGCGCGCGACGCCCTGGCGCCCGGTGGCGGCGTCCCCGACGACGCGGATGTCGCCGTCGCGCTCGACGAGGCTGCGCAGGCCCGCGCGCAGCAGCTCCTGGTCGTCGACCAGCACGACGGTGATCATGCGCCGAGCCTCGCAGGCAGCCGGGCCTGCACGACGAAGCCGCCGCCGTCAGCGGGTCCCGACGTCAGCGTCCCGCCCAGCAGGCCCGCCCGCTCGGCCATGCCGCGCAGCCCCTGGCCGTCGCCCGACGCACCCTCGCCCGGGCCGGCGCCGTCGTCACGCACCCGCAGGTCGAGCCACCCGTCGGCGACGCGCACCTCGACGTCCACGCTCCCCGCGCCCGCGTGCCGCAGCACGTTCGTCAGCGCCTCCTGCACGATCCGGTACGCGGCCGCGCCGATCGCGCCGTCGAGGGCGCCGTCGGGCACGTCGAGCCGCACGTCGACGTCCAGCCCCGCCGCGCCCGCGGACGCCGCGAGGGCCGGCACGCCCGCGACCCCGACCGCGCCACGCGCGGGATCGTCCCCCGTGGTGCGCAGCAGCCGCACGGTGGCGCGCAGCTCGCGCAGCGTCGAGCGCGTCGCGTCGCGCACCTGCGCGAGCGACGACGCCACCAGGGCGTCGTCCCGCCCGACGGCCTCGGCGGCGACGCCCGCGTGGACGGCGATGACGGACACCGTGTGCCCGATGCTGTCGTGCAGGTCCCGCGCGATGCGCACGCGCTGCGCCTCGAGCCGCCGCTCGGCCTCGGCGGCCTGCTCGGCCAGCGCGGCGACGCGCAGCCGCTCCTGGTCGGCCCGCGCCTCGCGGCGCACCCGCACGCTCACCCCCAGCGCGACCGCCGCCGCCACGAGCGCGACGTTCGTCAGCAGCTCGTAGCTCAGCAGGTACGTGGCGGGCAGACCCTCGGTGATGCGGAAGTACGCCGCGACCCCGACGAGCACCGTGCCGACCGCGAGCGCGGCGCGGGTGCGCCCGAGCTCCGCGGCCGAGTACAGCGCCGCAGCGGCGGGCAGCGCCTGACCGATCGCCGGGAAGCCCAGCGCGTAGTACGCGAAGATCCCGAGCACGGTGACGACCAGGACGGCCACGGGCCACCGCCGACGCGCCAGGAGCACGGCACCGAAGCCCAGCGCGAACACGTAGGCGACCGGCGACGTCGCCCGCTCGGCCGCGACGCCGGAGCCGATGGTCAGTGCGACGACCGCGACGGTCCCGACGGCGAGCCCGACGTCGGTGGCGCGCGTCCCTGCAGGTGGGGGTCTCACACCCCGAGCGTAGGAACACGGCGCGCTGGGGGACATCCCCGAGCGGTCGACTCCCGCGGTCGCCTGGTGCCGACCCCCGCGTCGACCGGCGACGTCCGCAGCCGGCGACACGTGACGGATTCGCCCGCCGGCCCCCGTGCCTAGCGTCGTGCGACATGGAGAACATGCCTCTGACCAGCACATCCGTTCCGCGCACGCCTGCCCGGCGCGTCCGCGGCCGACTCGTCGTCGCGCTCGCCGCGACGGTCGCGCTGTGGCCCGTCCTGGGTGCCGTCGGCCTGTCGGACCTGACCCTCGCGGCGGTCGTCCTGCCCGTCACGGCGCTCACGTGGGTCGCCGTGCTCGGGCTGCTCGACGCGCCCCGGCCCGTGCTCACCGGCACCCTCGCGGGGCTGCTGTACGGCGCCGTCCTGGTGGCGCTGTCCCTGGCGTTCGGCCGCGAGCCGCGCCCGACGCCCGTCGTGCTGTTCGCGGCCGGCTGGGAGCTCACGTGGTGCGCCCTGCTCGGTGCGGGCGCCGGACTGCTCGGCAGCGGCGTGCAGCAGCTGCGGGGGCGACAGCCGTGATCAGGTCCCGCGCCGCGGCCGGCGTCGCCGTGGTGGCCCTGGTCGTCGCGGGGCTGTCGGCCTGCGGCGGCGTGTCCGTGTCGCGCGTCGACGTGCCCGAGACGTTCGACGCCCCGCTGCCCGTGCCGCCGCTCGCGCCGTCGACCGTCGACGCCGACGGGACGCGCACGTTCAGCCTCACCGCGCAGGAGGGCACCACCCGGTTCGTGCCGGGCGTCGACACCCCCACCTGGGGGTTCGACGGCGACCTGCTCGGCCCGACCCTGCGGGCGTCCCGCGGCGAGCAGGTCGCGGTCGAGGTCCGCAACACGCTGCCCGAGGCGACGAGCGTGCACTGGCACGGCATGCACCTGCCCGCCGCGATGGACGGCGGGCCGCACCAGCCCGTCGAGCCCGGGGCGACCTGGCGCCCGACGTGGCGCGTCGACCAGCCCGCCGCGACCCTCTGGTACCACCCGCACCCGCACGGCCGCACCGAGGAGCACGTGTACCGCGGGCTCGCCGGGTTCTTCCTGCTGGACGACCCGGCCGCGGCGGACGTCGGCCTGCCCGACGAGTACGGCGTGGACGACGTCCCCGTCGTCGTGCAGGACCGCAAGCTCGACGCGGACGGCGACCTCGACCTGAGCGGTGGTGGTGAGCTCGGCGTCCTGGGCTCGCTCGTGACGGCCAACGGCGTGCGCGGCGCCTACCTGGAGGCGACGACGCAGCGCGTGCGGCTGCGGCTGCTCAACGGGTCCACGGCGCGGACGTACGCGTTCGGGTTCGCGGACGACCGCGAGGTGCTGCAGGTCGCCAGCGACGGCGGGCTGCTGCCCGCGCCGGTCCCGACGACGCGCGTGCAGCTGTCGCCCGGTGAGCGCGCCGAGGTCGTGGTGACGGTGTCACCGGGCGAGCGCGTGCGCCTGCGGTCGTACCCGCCGGACCTGGGGCGCGTCGTCGCGGCGTTCGCGATGGGGGCGAACGACACGTTCGACGTCCTGGAGCTGCGCGCCGCGCAGGACCTGGCGCCGTCGCCGCCCGTCGCCGGCGCGCTCACGACGCTCGAGCCGCTGCCCGAGGCGACCGTGACCCGCACGTTCGACCTGCAGGGACGTCAGATCAACGGTCGGCGCATGGACATGGACCGCGTCGACGCGACCGTCGAGAAGGGCGCGACCGAGCTCTGGGAGGTCCGCAACCTCGACCTGTTCCCCCACAACTTCCACGTCCACGACGTGCAGTTCCGGGTCCTCGACATCGACGGCGAGGCACCACCGCCCGCGCTCGCGGGCGCGAAGGACACCGTGTACCTCGAGCCGCGGCGCACGTACCGGCTGGTCATGCGCTTCGAGGACCACGCGGACCCGACCACGCCGTACATGTTCCACTGCCACCTGCTGCTGCACGAGGACGAGGGCCTCATGGGTCAGCTCGTCGTCGTCGAGCCCGGGGGCACGGCGGCACCGGCGCCGCACGACCACCACTGAGACGCCCCGGCAGGCCGGGGGCTCACGCCGGGTCGGCGGGCAGCACCCTCGCGTCGTGGGCGCCCAGGTCCGTGCGCGTCCCCGCGACGTCGACGCTCACCGGGGCGTCGGTGTGGTTCACGACGACGAGGCGGTCGCCGCGCCGCACGGCCTCGACGCCCTCGACGGGGGCCGCGAACAACGCCGCCACGTCGGCCTCGCCCAGCACCCGGTCGACCAGGGCGTCGAGGACGTCGGCCGCGGGCTGCGTCGCGACGTACCAGGCGACCCCGTCACCGTGCTCGCGCCGCGTCACGGCCGCACCGCCCGCGGCGTACCCGTCGGCGAAGGTCGCGACGACCTCCGCGTCGTCCACGACCAGCACGTCCTGCCACAGGGACGCCGTGCCCTCGAGCCCACCGGTGAGCCGCAGCGCAGGTCCGGGCGTGCCGCCCGGCCCGGCCGTCGGCGCCAGCTCCTCGACCCGGACACCGAGGGTCCCCTGCAGCGGCCCGAGGTACCCCCCGAGGTGGACCCGCAGGTCCTCGTCGACCAGGGCCGACGCGTACGTGACGATCAGGTGCCCGCCCCCGCGCACGTACGCGTCCAGCTCCGCCAGGTGCGCACGACGCGCGACGTGCAGCGCGGGCGCGACGACGAGGTCGTAGCCGACGACGTCGGCCCCGGCCGGCACGACGTCGACCGTGACCCCGCGCCGCAGGAACGGCGCGTACCAGTCGAGGAACCGCTCGACGTACTCGACGCGCGTGGGCACCGCGTCCTGCTCGAGCGCCCACCACGAGTCCCAGTCCAGGACCAGCGCGACGTGCGCGGTCACGCGCGTGCCGACCAGGTCCGTCAGCCCCGTCAGCTCCTCCCCCAGCGCGACGACGTCCCGGAACACCCGCGAGCCCGGGCCGGCGTGCGGCACCATCGCCGAGTGGAACCGCTCGGCGCCCGACGCCGACTGCCGCCACTGGAAGTGCAGGACCCCGTCCGCGCCGCGCGCGACCGCCTGCAGCGACTGCGCCCGGTGCTGCCCGCGGGGACGCGGCGCGTTGCGGGCACGCCAGTTCACGGCACCGGTCGCCTGCTCCATCAGCAGCCACGGCCGACCGCCCCCGAGCCCGCGCACGAGGTCGCGCTGCGCGGCCAGACGCACGTGCGCGGCGGGGTCCACGGGGTCCGGGTACGCGTCGTCGCTGACGACGTCGACGAACGGCGCCCACGCCCAGTAGTCCGCACCCTCGAAGAAGCCCATGAAGTTGGTCGTGACGGGCACGTCGGGGCTGTGGCGGCGGATCACCTCGACCTCGGCCCGGTGCAGGGCGAGCATGGCGTCCGAGCTGAAGCGCCGGAAGTCGATCACCTGCGTCGGGTTGCGGGTCGCCGGTGCGGCCGACGGCACGCCGACCTCGTCGAACGAGCCGTACCGCTGGGACCAGAACTCCGTGCCCCAGGCACGGTTGAGCTCCTCGACGTCGCCGTAGCGGCGCGCGAGCCACGCGCGGAAGGCGGTCGCGCTGTGCGCGTCGTACGAGCGCGACACCTGGCAGCCGTACTCGTTGTTGACGTGCCACATCTCCAGCGCCGGGTGGTCGGCGTACCGCGAGGCGACCTGCTCGACCAGGGCGAGCGCGTGCCGCCGGTAGTCCGGGGACGACGGCGAGTACTGCTGCCGCGACCCGAAGGCCAGGCGTACGCCGTCCTGCGTCACGGGCAGGGAGTCCGGGTACCGCGCGGCGAACCAGGCGGGCGGTGAGGCGGTCGCGGTCGCGAGCACGACGCGGACGCCGCCGGCGTGCAGGCGCCCGAGCACGTCGTCGAGCCACCCGAACTCGTACTCCCCGGGGCGAGGCTCGAGACGCGACCACGAGAACACGCCGACGGTGGCGGTCGTGACGTGGGCGGCGCGCATGAGACGCACGTCCTCGTCCCAGACGTCCTGCGGCCACTGCTCCGGGTTGTAGTCGGCGCCGTAGCGGATGCGGACGTCAGCGGGCACGGCGGTCCTCCTGGGGCGCGCGACGGCGCGCGGGCGAGGACAGGGCCGCAGCGGCGTCGTCGCCGGCGGCCCCGGGAGCCACCTGCGGCGTCTCGGACGGTTGCCCGAACGCTAGCACCGGCGCGCACCGCGGATCCGACGACCGATCGTGGGATCCGACCGGCCTGGCCGTACGTTGGGACCAGCAACCGGTGTCGCACGACGCCCACGACGAGACGAGACGAGCACCACGCATGAGCAGCACCCGCGCAGTCCTGCAGGCCACCGACGTCTGGGCGGGGTACGGCGGCCCGCCCGTGCTGGCGGGGGTCGACCTCACGCTGCGCCCCGGCGACGCCGTGGGCCTGCTCGGCCGCTCGGGTGTCGGCAAGTCCACGCTGGTGGAGATCCTCGGCGGGGGCATGCGGCCCGGCCAGGGGCACGTGACGCTCGACGGCGTGCCCGTCGCCAAGACGCCCCGACGCAAGCGCAAGGACGTCAAGGCGCGTCTGCGCACGGTCCACCAGAACGGCATCGCCGGCGTCGACGTCCAGCGCACCGTCGAGGAGACGATCCTCGACGCGTTCAAGGAGGCCCGGAAGGCCGGCCGGACCACCGACAACGACGTCGAGGCCGCGCTGGCCGTCGTCGGTCTGCCCATCCGGTTCGTCACGCGCCGCGTCGGCACGCTGTCCGGCGGCGAGCGGCAGCGCATCGCCATCGCCCGCGCGCTGGCCACCCGGCCGGACCTGCTCCTGCTCGACGAGCCGCTGACGGCCGTCGACCAGACCATGCGCGAGGAGGTCGCCGACGACATCCGCGCGCTCGTGCGCGCCGACGGCATCGGCCTGCTCGTCGCGTCGCACGACGTGCGGCTCCTGGAGCGGCTGACGGACCACGTGCTGGTCCTGGCCGAGGGCACCATCGTCGAGTCCGGCCCCCTGCGCGACGTGCTGCGCGACCCGCACCACCCGGACACCCAGGCGCTCGTCGAGGCCCTGCCCGACGTGGTCGGCGGGCAGCCGCGCCGCTGAGCCGCCGCTCCGAGGCCGGCGGGGGGACCGCGCCGGCCAGGTGACCGGCGCGGTCGGCGGAGGGCCGGGCGGCCCCTCGCGCCCCCCGGCCCGCCCGGGTCCGAGATCCCGGGCCGGGCCCGACCGTCGCCCGGGGGCGACGGTCGGGCCCGTCGTGCGTCGGTCGGGGCGTCTGGGCCCGCCGACGGTCGTGGTGGCTACCGCTGCATCGTCAGCAGACCCGGGCGGTACGGCAGGCGACCGTAGTCGCCACCCGAGCTGGGGCTGCGGCCCTGGTACAGCAGCCGCAGGTTGCACGGGTCGACCGTCATGGTCTGGTCCGCGCTGGTGCGCAGCAGCTCGCCGTGGCTGATGTCGTTGGTCCACGTCGCGCCGCTGTTGGCCTTGCCGGCGAACGGGTTCGACTCGGTCGCGGCCTGCGGGGTCCACTGGCCGTCGAGGCTGGTGGCCGTGAAGGACCGGAAGTACCGGCCCTGCGCGCCCATGGCCTCGACGATCATGAGGTACCGGTTCTGACCCTGGAGCCGGTACACCTGGACGGCCTCGAAGAGGTTGGCCTGGGTGTCGGTCATGATCGTCTGGTAGGTCGACCCGAAGCTGCCGGGGAAGTTCCCGATCGGCATCGACGCCCGGTAGATGTTGCCGTTGTCGCCCGCGAAGAACAGGTACATGTTCCTGTCGTCACCGATGAGCGCCTGGTCGATCGGGCCCGTGCCGGAGTTGGAGATGCTGCCGGTGAACAGGTTCTGGTGCGGCCCCCAGCTGTTCACGTCCGTGGGGTTGGTCGAGGTCCGGTAGGAGAACGCCGGGCCACCCCACTGGTACGCGAGCACCCACACGTTCTTGGGTGCGAAGTAGAACAGCGACGGCGCGACCGCGCTGAACGGCATCGCGTTCTGGCTCACCGAGCCCATCTGCGAGTAGCTCGTGAAGAGGCCGAAGTTCATCGAGCCCCACGACGTGCCGTTGTCGTGCGTCGTGGCGTAGACGAGCTGCTGCCCGTTGTACGGCGCGACCGTGAAGTCCTTCAGCGAGACCCAGCCGGAGCGCGGCTGCGCGAGGACGCCGGAGTCCGACCAGCGGTACGACGACGGCAGGGTGCAGGTGGGCTGCGGCGTGGGGGTGGGCGTCGGCGTGGGCGTGACGGTCGGCGTGGGCGTGACCGACGGGGTCGGGGTCACGCTCGGGGTGGACGTCGCCGTGGGCCCCTGGGTCGGGATCACCGCACCGTTGCAGCCGGCACCGTTGAGCGTGAACGCCGTGGGCACCGGGTTGGCGCTGCCGGAGAACACCCCGTTGAAGCCGAGCTGCACGGTCCCGCCGCTGGGGACGGACGCGTTGTAGTCGGCGTTCCTGATCGAGACCTGGTTGCCGTTCTGCGTGGCGACACCGCTCCACGCCTGCTGCACGCTCTGGTTGCCGGGGAACGCGAACGCGAGGGTCCACCCGTTGAGGGCGGCACCGTGGTTCGTGATCCTGACGTCGGCCGTGAAGCCGCCCGGCCACTGCGCCGTGACCCGGTAGTCCACCGAGCAGGCGCCCGTGCCGGGGTTCTGCGTGGGCGTCTGCGTCGGGGTGGGGGTCTGCGTGGGGGTCGGGGTCTGCGTGGGGGTCTGCGTCGGCGTCGGCGTCGCCGCGTTCAGCGCGTCGAGGACGGCCGTGTAGGCGGCCTTCTTGTTGCCCGAGCCGTCGAACAGCAGCGGGTTCGCACCCCCGCGCCACGAGTCGGTGTCGCGGACGCCCCACACCGTGATGCCGGTGCACCGGGACACCGCGAGGCACGCCTCGACGACCTGGCGGTAGGCGTTGGCCTGGTTGGAGCCCTGCTCGATGTCGAGCTCGGTGATCTGCACGTCGACGCCCAGGTCGGCGAAGCGCTGCAGGTTGGCCCGGTAGTCGCTCGGGACGCCCGTGCCCAGGTGGGACTGGAACCCGACGCAGTCGATCGGCACGCCACGCGCCTTGAAGTCCCGGACCATGGTGTAGACGCCGGTCGACTTCGCGTTGACGCCGTCGGTGTTGTAGTCGTTGTAGCAGAGCTTGGCGCCCGGGTCGGCGGCACGGGCGGCGCGGAACGCGGCCTCGATCCAGTCGTCGCCGGTGCGCTGCAGGTTGGAGTCGCGCCGGCTGCCGCGGCCGTCGTCGGCGAACGCCTCGTTGACGACGTCCCAGCTGTGGATCTTGCCCTTGTAGTGGGCCGCGACCTGCGTGATGTGGTTGATCAGGGCCCTGCGCAGCGTGTCGCCGGACATGCCTTCCATCCAGCGGGGCTGCTGGGCGTGCCAGGCGAGCGTGTGCCCGCGCAGCTTCTTGCCCTTGCCGAGGGCGTAGCTCGCGATCCGGTCGCCGTTGGTGAAGTTGAACTGGTTCTGGTTCGGCTCCGTGGCGTCCATCTTCATCTCGTTCTCGGCCACGATCGAGTCGAACTCGCGGTCGACGATCCCCATGTAGGTCGCGTCGTTCATCCGGCCCGCGGCGATCGCCGCACCGAAGTACCGCCCGCTCTGCTGGGCGGCCGCACCGAGCGTGCTCGCCGCCGCCTGGGCGGGTAGTGCCGTGAGCACACCCGTGAGCGTCAAGGCGGCGACCGAGGTCGCGGCGACGAGCACCCTGCGGGGCCGTCGCGATGTGTTCTGCATGCGTCACCCTCTCTGCTGGCATCCGCCGACCGCGCGGCGGATGACGTGCGAGCGCAGGACGCCGTCGTCCTGCGCGCGACCGGAGGGAGCGAGGGGTCCCGGTGGCCGTTGTGTACGTTCACAATCCCATGATCACGCGGATCTCCGAAGACCCGGAGGCGCGGCGAATCGTTTAGCGACACACCCGTGGGACGACGCCCGCAGCACGCGGGGGCGGGGTCAGCCCGTGACCGTGAACCCCGCCCGCAGCAGGTCGCGGTCGCGCGACGAGCGGCCGACCAGCAGCTCGAACTCGCCGGGCTCGACCACGCGGCGGCCCTCGGCGTCGACGATCGTGCAGTCGGCGACGGGCAGCTCGAGGTCGACGACGACGGACTCCCCCGGCGCGACGTCGACGTGCCGGTACGCCTTGAGCTCCTTGTCGGCCCACGTCAGGGACGTGACGAGGTCGCTGACGTAGACCTGCACGACCTCGTGCGACGGCCGCGCGCCGGTGTTGGTGACGGTGACCTGGGCCCGCACCACGCCGTCGCGCGCCAGGACCGGCTCTGCCACCGTGAGGTCGGAGTACTCGACCGTCGAGTACGACAGGCCCTCACCGAACGCGAACAGCGGGTCCTGCGTGAGGTCCGCGTACCGGCTGCCGTGCTGGCCCCGCAGGCCGTTGTAGTACACCGGCTGCTGGCCGACGTGCCGCGCGAACGTCAGCGGCAGGCGCCCGGCCGGCTCGATCGTCCCGAGCAGCAGCTCGGCGATCGCACGCCCGCCGCGCATGCCCGGGTTCGCGGCCCACACGATCGCGTCGGCGGCCAGCGCCGAGTCCGGCAGGACCAGCGGCTTGGAGGCGATGACGACGACGGTCATCGGCGTCCCCGTCGCCGCGAGCGCGTCGAGCAGCGCGACCTGCCCGCCGACGAGCTCGAGCGTCGCGGTCGACCGCGTCTCGCCCATCAGCCCGATCGTGTCGCCCACGACCGCGACGACGTGGTCGGCCGCCTGCGCGGCGGCGACGGCCTCGGCGATGAGGACCGGGTCCGGGGCGGCCGGGTGCAGGATCGGCATGCGCGGCTGGCCGTCGGGGTACGTCTCACCCTCGGGGTCCGGGCCGAGCGCGCCGATCTCGGCACCCTTGGCGTACGTGAGCTCCCAGCTCTGCGGCAGCAGGCCGCGCAGCCCGTCGAGGACCGTCTCGGTCATCTCGCGGGGGTGGCCCTCCTCGCGCATCCAGTCGACCTGGCCGGAGCGTCCGGCCCAGTCGCCGAGCTGCGCGTCGACGTCGTCGGCGTTGGGCCCCACGAGCGCGATGCGCACCGGCGGCGGCACCGACCCGTCGGGCGCCGTGGCCCGCCCGTCGAGACCCGACTCCAGGCCCCCACCCAGCGGCAGGACCCCCGAGTTCTGCAGCAGCACCAGGGAGCGCCGCGTGACGTGCAGGTTGATGTCCTGGTGGTCGTCGGAGCCGATGACCTCGGCCTGCCGGACGGGGTCGGGACGGCGCGGGTCCTCGAAGAGCCCCAGCTCGAACTTGATCGTCAGGATGCGCGCCACCGCGGCGTCGAGCTGCGACTCGTCGACCAGGTCGTTGGCGACGGCCTTCTGCGCACCCTCGAAGAACCCGGGCGTCGTCATGACCATGTCGTTGCCCGCGTTCACGGCGTTGGCCGCGGCGTGCTCGTGGTCGGGGGCGATCTTCTGCTCCCAGACCATCCGGCCGACGTTGTCCCAGTCGGTGATGAGCGTGCCGGTCCAGCCCCACTCCCCGCGCAGCACGTCCTGCAGGAGCCACCTGTTGACGACGATCGGCACGCCGTCGGTGGACTGGTAGCCGATCATGAACGTGCGGGCGCCCTCGCGCGCGACGCGCTCGAACGGCGGCAGGAACCACGAGCGCAGCTTGCGCCGCGAGATGTCCGCCTCGGACGCGTCGCGCCCGCCCTGCGTCTCGGAGTAGCCGGCGAAGTGCTTGGCGCACGCGAGGATCGCGGTCGGGTCGTCCAGGCCGTCGCCCTGGTAGCCGCGGACCATCGCCGAGGCGAGCTCGCCGATGAGGAACGGGTCCTCGCCGAACGTCTCGGTCACGCGCCCCCAGCGCAGGTCGCGCGTGATGCAGACGACCGGTGAGAACGTCCAGTGCAGCCCGGTGGCCGACACCTCCACGGCCGTCACGCGCGCCATCGCCTCGGCCGCGGCGGGGTCCCACGACGCCGCGACACCGAGCTGGGTCGGGAAGATCGTGGCGCCGCGCCAGAACGAGTACCCGTGGATCGCGTCGTCGGCCACGAGGAGCGGGATGCGCAACCGTGTGCGCTCGACCGCGTCGAGCGCCTCGAGGACGCGCTGCGGCGAGGCGTGCAGGATCGACCCCACGTGCTTGTCGAGGACGAGATCCTCCACTCCCGGCTGCGCGTCCAGCTGGAGCATCTGACCGACCTTCTCGGGCAGCGTCATGCGGCTCAGCAGGTCAGCGACGCGCTCCGGGATCGGCAGCGACGGGTCCTGGTACGGGGGCGTGTCCACCACGGGGTCCTCTACGACGTTACGGATGCTGCGACCGGCCGCACGACGCTAACGCAGGTGACCCGGCGCGCGGTAACCGCGGGCCGCGGGCACCGGCGACGGCGGCCGCGGGGCGAAGCGCTTGCGCGGACCGGCCGCTGGGCCACCCGGGCGGTTCCGCCACCACACGTCACCCGATCGCCCCGGTATCTCACCCCGGTCTGCACCCCCCTGTGTCAGTGAGCGCCGATAGCGTCCGGACCGACCCGGCTGGCCCGCGGTCGGCCCGGTCGTCGGACCCGGGCGCGGGGGGACCGACCAGACGGAGGGACGACGACATGGGCGAGACGGGTGCCACACCGGCGCTGACCTCCGCGGACTGCGTGCTGGTGCGCACGTCCGCGACCGTCGCGACGACGGTGCACCGCGACGGTGCGCACCTCGTCGTGCACTTCCTGCAGGAGTCCGGGGTGACGCGCTGGATGTGGCCCTGCGAGATCCTCGCGGACGCGCTGCGCGCGCCCGGCGTCGTCCACGGCGACGACGCGGTCGAGGTCCTCGTCGATCCCGACACCGCGGACCTCGTGGTGGCGCTCGACGGCCAGGACGGCACCGCGCTGCTCGCGGTGCCCGGCGACGCCGTCAGGACGGCACTCCTGCGCTGACGCGCGGCGTGTCGGAGGCCGGGCGTAGCGTGGCCGGCACCCGTCAGGAGGAGCCGAGATGCCGCTGCGCTGGTACACCACCGTCATCGAGTCCCGCGACCCGCACGCCCTCGCCCGCTGGTGGGCCGACGCGCTGGGCTGGGACTACGTCCCCCTCGAGGACGACGAGGCCGACGTCCTGCCACCGTGGGGACGCGAGCTGGCCGCGTCGCTCCCGTTCCACCGGGTGCCTCCCGGGCTGTGCTTCGTCGCGGTCGACCACGACAAGAGGGCGAAGAGCGCGCTCCACCTCGACTTCGCACCCCACACCTCGGACGACCGCGAGGCGGAGATCGCCCGGCTGCTCGAGCTCGGGGCGACGCGCGCGGACGTCGGTCAGGGACCCGACGTCTCCTGGACGGTGCTGGCCGACCCCGAGGGCAACGAGTTCTGCGTCCTGTCCAGCCGCGACGAGTGACGCCGGCGCCCGCCCGGAGCGGGAGGATGAGCCGTGCCCGCCTACGTCCTGCTGACCCGTGACGCCTCGGGGCGCAGCGTCACGCTGACGCCGCTCGACGCGGAGGCAGCACCGGTCGCGCCGCCGGGGCGGGGCGGGGCACCGGCGGCGCGGGTCGTCGCCGTCGACTCGCTCCCGGACGTCGTCGCGCAGGTCGAGGCCGCCGAGCACCCGCGCTGGGTGTGGGACGACACGCGCCGCTGGTACCCGCCGCTGCTCGCCGCGGGCGTCCGTGTCGATCGCTGCCACGACCTGCGGCTGTGCCACACGATCCTGCGGCACGCGGCGTCGGCTGCCGGGTCGCGGCTGCAGGCGGCGCCGCCGGGACCGTTCGACGCCCCCGCCCCCGACGCACCGCCCCCGCACGAGCCCGACCTGCTCGACGCGCTGCGCGAGCTCGACGACGAGGACCCGGGCGACCGGGTCGCCCCCGAGCCGCGCGCCGTCGGTCCGTCAGTGCCCGCCGGTCCCGGCGAGGCCGCGGACGACGCCCACGGCCTGCTCGGCGAGCTGCGCGACCAGCTCGCCGCCGTCGCGGGGTCGACGCAGCCGGGGCGCCTGCGCCTGCTGCTCGCGGCGGAGTCCGGCGGGGCGCTGCTCGCGGCGGAGATGGAGCACGACGGCCTGCCGTGGGACCCCGTGCGCCACGACGAGCTGCTCACCGACCTCGTGGGCCCGCGTCCCGTCGGCGGCGGGCGCCCGCGGCGCCTGGAGGACCTCGTCGCCACGATCCGCGACCTGCTCAACGACCCGCGGCTCAACCCCGACTCCCAGCCGCACCTGCTCGCGGCGCTGCGCCGGCAGGGCTTCTCCCTGGCGTCGACGAGCAAGTGGGAGATCCGCGAGCTCGACCACCCGGTCGTCGAGCCGCTGCTCGAGTACAAGCGCCTGTCGCGGCTGCTGAGCGCGAACGGCTGGGCGTGGCTCGACGCGTGGGTGCGCGACGGGCGGTTCCGGCCCACGTACGTCGTCGGGGGCGTGGTCACCGGACGCTGGGCGACCGACGGCGGCGGTGCGCTGCAGCTGCCGACGTCCTTGCGCGCCGCCGCCCGCGCCGACGAGGGCTGGCGGCTCGTCGTCGCCGACGCCGCCCAGCTCGAGCCGCGCGTGCTGGCCGCGATGTCGGGGGACCGCGCGATGGCCGAGGCCGCGCGCGGCTCCGACCTCTACCAGCGCATCGCCGACGCGGGCACCGTCCCGACCCGCAAGGACGCCAAGTACGCGCTGCTCGGCGCGATCTACGGCGCGACCACGGGGACGGCGGGCATGCTCATGCCGCGTCTGACGCGCGCGTACCCGCAGGCGGTCGCGCTCGTGGAGGCGGCCGCACGCGCGGGTGAGCGCGGCGAGCCGGTCTCGACGTGGCTCGGCCGGACGTCACCGCCGGCGAGCGCCGCGTTCCTCGACCACCTCGGCGCCGCCGGGGCCGAGGGCGCCGACGCCGACGACGTGCGCGACGCCCGCCGCCGCGCCCGCGACCGCGGCCGGTTCACCCGCAACTTCGTCGTCCAGGGCACGGCCGCCGAGTGGGCGCTGTGCTGGCTCGCGTCCCTGCGTCGCCGCCTGCGGGACATCGGCGACGGGCGCGCGCACCTCGTGTTCTTCCTCCACGACGAGGTCGTGGTCCACTGCCCCGCGCAGGACGCCGACGCCGTCGCGCAGGCCGTGCGGGACGCGGCGGACGAGGCCGGGGCCCTGCTGTTCGGGTCGGCCCCCGTGGAGTTCGCGCTGGACCTGGCGGTCGTGGAGTCGTACGCGGACGCCGCCTGAGCGGGTCAGCCCACGGCCGGGGCGGACTCGCGGACCACGAGGCGCGTGGGCAGGAGCAGCGGGCTGGGGGCCTCGCCGTCGACCACGGCCAGCAGGAGCCGCGCCATCTCGTAGCCGAGCGAGCGGATCGGCTGCTGGACGGTCGTCAGCGCGGGGTGCGCCAGCTGCGCGATCGGCAGGTCGTCGAAGCCGACGACGGCGACGTCCTGCGGCACCCGCCGCCCGTGCAGCTGCAGCGTCTGGAGGGCACCGGCCGCCATGTTGTCGGACGCGGCCGCGACGGCGTCGATCGTGGGGTCGCGCTCCAGCAGACGCTCCATGGCCCGTGCCCCGCCGTCGCGCGTGAAGTCGGCGTGCTCGACGAGCGTGTGGTCGAGGTCCGCGACGGACAGCGCGTCGGCGACGCCACCGAGCCGGGCGACCGCCGCGTGGGAGTCGGCGGGCCCGGCGATGGTCGCGACGCGGCGTCGTCCCAGCCGGACGAGGTGCTCGGCCGCGATGCGACCACCGTCCCTGTTGTCGACGTCGACGAACCAGTCGGGCCGGCCGTGCAGCGGTCGTCCACCGAACACCGCGGGCAGGCCGGACTCCAGCACCATGCGCTGCAGGGGGTCGTCGCCGCGCAGCGCCATGACCATCACGCCGTCGGCGCGGGGACGGCGCAGCATGCGCCGCACCCGGTCGTGCCCGCGCTCGGAGTGGCACAGCAGCAGCTTGAGGTCGAGCTCGGTGCTCTCGAGCGCCGACGTCACGCCCACGATCACCTGCCCGAAGAAGGGATCGCCGAACAGCTCCGCGTTGTCGTGGGACGCGGCGAGGACGACGGCACCGACCTTCTGGCGCGCCAGCGCCTGCGCCATGACGTTGGGCACGTACCCCAGCTCGCGGACGGCCCGCTCGACGGCGAGGCGCGTGGCAGGGCTGACGTGGATCGCGTTGTTGATCGCGCGGGAGGCGGCGGACCGCGAGACGCCCGCGCGCCGCGCCACCTCGTCGAGGGTGGGGGCCCGTCCGGTGCGCCCTGTCATGGATCCCCCCGCCGGCGTGATGATCGGCGCGAGGCTACCACCCGCCGACCCGACGCGTGCCGCGCTCCCGGGCCGGCGGCACGACCGGACCGTTCACTCGTCAGGGCGATGAGCAGGGACTTCTCCTTGACACGACGTGGGGCGCGCCGGAACATCGACGCCACGCCTGGAAGCGCGTCCAGGCTGTGCCCGACGTACGGCGCCGATGTGGTTGCAGGACCCCTGGCCGCGGCGGGTGCGGACCCCGGCGTGCTGCACGGGATCGGGCTCCTCTCGGCGGGAGCGCGAGCCCTGGCACGGACGCGCAGGGCGCGAGTGCGCGGCTGACCGCGTCCCGCCCCGCGCGGCACGTGCCGCACCACGTCGCTCCGGTGTCCACCCCCCCGGTCACCGGAGCGACGTGGTGCTGCGCCGGTGGCTCAGCCCAGCGTGCCCGGCGCGCGGTACGCGAACTCGCGGTCCGCGTCGGTGATCGGCCGCAGCACGCGCGCCGGCACGCCGCCGACGACCACCCCGGGCGGCACGTCCTTCGTCACGACGCTGCCCGCACCGACGATCGAGCCGGCACCGACCGTCACGCCGGGCAGGAGCACGACGTGCGCACCGAGCCACACGTCGTCCTCGACGACGACGGGCGCGGAGAACTGCGCCATGCCCGAGCGCAGCTCCGGGTGCACGGGGTGGCCCGTGACGCTGATCGTCACGTTGGGCGCGATCATGACGCGCGAGCCGATGGTGACCTCGATGTCGTCGACCAGCGTGAAGCCGACGTTGACGAACACGTCGTCGCCGAACGTCACGTTGTAGCCGTACGAGACCTGCAGCGGCGCCTCGATCCACACGCGCTCGCCCATGCGGCCGAACAGCTCACGCAGGAGCGCCTGACGTGCCGGCACGTCCGTGGGGTTGGCCATGTTGAAGCGCCAGGTCAGCTCCTTGGCGCGCTGCCGCTCCGCGACCAGCGCCTCGAGTCCCGGCCCCTCGTCGTCGTACAGCTCCTGCGCCCGCATCCTGCGGCGGACCTCGCGCTCGTCCATGCTTCCCCTCGCCTCGCCCCACCCTGCCGGCGGGGACCCGGCCACCCTACGGTCGCCGCACGGCAGGACTCGGGGGACGTGCGTCCCACCGCGCCCCTAGGGTGACCGCGTGAGCAGTCACGAGCCCGCACGTCCCGCCGGCCCTGCCAGCCCTGCCAGCCCTGCGCAGTGCGTCCCGGCGCAGTGGGTGCCGTCGCGTCGTCCGCGGACCGCGCGGGACGTCCTGGCGGTGCTGGCCCTGGCGCTCCTCGCGGTCACGGCGCTCGGCGCGGTCGCGCTGATGCTCGTGCAGGTGGGCATGGGCATGGGCGTCGTCGGCATCATGCTCGCGCTGGTGCCCCTGACGGTCGTGCTCCTGGGCGTGCGCTGGCTCGACCGGTGGGAGCCCGAGCCGCGCGGTGCGCTGCTGTTCGGGCTGCTGTGGGGCGCGGGCGTCGCGGTGCTCGTCTCGCTCGTCGTCAACGACCTCACGCTCTACACCGTCGCGCAGGCGACGGGCGACCTGGACGCGGGCGTGGTCGCGGCCACCGTGGTGTCGGCCCCCGTGATCGAGGAGCTCGCCAAGGGTGCCGGTGTGCTCGTCCTGTTCCTCGCGCGGCGACGCTACTTCGACGGCGTGGTCGACGGGATCGTGTACGCAGGGGTCGTCGCGGCGGGGTTCGCGTTCACGGAGAACGTCCTGTACTTCGGCCAGGCCGGCGCAGCGCTCCCCGAGACGTTCGTGCTGCGCGGCCTGGCGACGCCGTTCGCGCACCTGCTGTTCACGGCGTGCACGGGTGCGGCCCTGGGCCTGGCGGCGCGCTCGCGCCACAGGTCGGCCGCGTGGTGGCTGTTCCCGGTGGGGCTGCTGGCCGCGATGACCGGGCACGGGCTGTGGAACGCGATGAGCCTGGTGGCCGGGCCGGCCTACCTGATGGTGTTCGCCGTCGTGCAGGTGCCGCTGTTCGCCGGCGTCGTCGCGCTGGCGTTCTGGCTGCGCCGCCAGGAGTCCGCCGTGATCCGCCACCGGCTGACCGAGTACGCCCGGGCCGGCTGGTTCGCGCCGCACGAGATCGACATGCTGGCGTCCCTGCCGCGCCGCAGCACGGCCGTCGGCTGGGCCGAGCGCACCGGCGGCAAGGAGGCGGCCGAGGCGATGCGCCGGTTCCAGCGCGACGCGACCACCCTGGCCTTCCGCCGGCAGCTCGCCGTGACGGGCCGCACCGACCTGCACCGGCACGCCGAGTCGGAGCGGGACCTGCTCGCCGCGGTCACGGCGGACCGGCACCGGGTCCTCGCGGCAGCCGTCGGCCGCTGACCGCGGCGCGGGCCCCCGTGGTCGCGGGCGCCGGCCCGCGTCACCTCAGCCCAGCGTCCACGTCTGGGTCCGGCCGGACATGCCGTACCCGCGGGGCGCCGGGTCGGCCTCCACCCGCTCGGCGCGCCCGGCCTGCAGGTGCGGCGCGGCACCGCGCATGAGGCCCTCGAGGACGGCCGCCGTGGCGTCGGTCTCGGCGAACGCCGTGCGTCCCCACAGGTCCTGCCACCGCGGCACGGACGGCCGTACGAGCCGCACGGCCGCTGCGAAGAACGGGTGCAGCGCGGCGCGCGGGCCCTTGTGCTCGACCGCCTGGAGCAGCTGGGCGTACCCCTGCAGCGCGAGGTCGCGCCGGGCACGGGCCGCGTGCGCGACCTGCTCGTCGGTCACGTCGGAGTGCGCACCACCGACGGGCAGCGCGGCGGCGTCGCGGTACGTCGCGATGTCCGTCAGTGCCGACGGGGGGAACGTCATGACCACGTCCCCCGCCTCGGGCAGGCCGGCGTTCGACGTGACGACGAGCACCTCGAGGTCGCCGTCGTTCACCACCCGGTGGATGACACCCGGCTGGATGGTGACGAGCACCCCGGGCCGCAGCGGGTGCTCGGCGACGCCGTCGGGGCTGAGCGTGTGCACGGCCCCCGTGCCGGACAGGACGACGTACGCCTGGCTCGACGCGAGGTGCAGGTGGGGGGTCCCGCTGCCCGCGCGCCCGACCCCGTCGGGCGCCAGCCAGTCGTAGACCCGCTGACGGCTGACGGAGACACCGCCGGGCAGGTTGGTCATGCGTCCAGCATGCCGGACGCCCCCGTCTCCGGCGTGCCCTACAGCCCGACAGGGAGCGTCAGGCGCTCCGCCACCGTCGGCAACCAGGTCGCGGCCTCCGCGCGGGCGCGCGCAGCGGGCTGCGGGTCCCCCGAGAGGTCGGCAGCGTTGAGGTCCGCCAGGTACCCCGCGGCCAGCACGCGCAGCACCTGCCGGGCGGGCAGGACGAGGCGTCGACCGAGCGTCGGCATGAGTCGCTCGATCTCGTCGGCGACCTCGTCGGTCATCTGCCGGTCGAGGTCGTGGTGGTGACGCGCGATGTCGGGCTGGCGCATGGCCAGCAGCGTCAGCTCGGCGCTGATGACGCGCCAGCGACGGTCGTCGGAGATGCGCTCGAGCAGGATCTCGAGGAACCGCGCCATCGCGTCGACGTCGACGGCCGAGCCCCGCGCGCAGTCGGCCTGGGCGACCGCGAGCGCGTCGCGCAGCTCGCGCAGACGTCGGCGGTGCTCGCGCGCCGCCAGGTCGAGCAGGAGCGCGTACTTGCTGTCGAAGTTGGAGTAGAAGGCCCCGCGTGTGAAGCCGGCGTGCTCGCAGACCGCCTCGATCGAGGTGGCGTCGACGCCCTCGTCGGCGAACAGGTCGAACGCGGCGTCGAGCAGGCGCTCGCGCGTGTGGCGGCGCCGGCGCGAGACGGTCGCCTCGACGTCGCCGCCCGCGGTCGTGCTGGTCTCGCTCATGCCTCCGCCCTCCGTCGTCCCTCGGGCAGGAGCCTACCGGTGTCGATACATTCCTGTATCGCATACAGTCGTGTATCGAACCCGCGCCTCGCGCGACCGTCGGACGTCGCCGTCCTCCCCACACCGCCTCCGGGAGCACCTGTGTCCTCTGCGCTCTACCGCCTCGGCCGCACCGCGTTCGCGCGCCGCCGCGCCGTCATCGGAGCCTGGCTGGGGCTGCTCGTCCTGGTCGGTGCACTCGCCGGCCTGCTCGGCGGCAAGCTCGACAACTCGGTGACGATCCCCGGGACCGAGTCGCAGGCCGCGCTCGACCACCTCGCGGCGACGTTCCCCGAGGCGGCGGGCACGAGCGCCCAGGTGCTGGTGGTCGGCGAGGACGGCCACCAGGTCGACGAGGCCGAGGTCGTCGCCGCCGTCGACGACGCGATCGAGGCGTTCACGCAGGTCGAGAGCGTCACGTCCGCCGTCTCCCCGTTCGACACCGAGACCCCCGGCGCCTCCGCCGTCAGCGACGACGGCGAGGCCGCCCTGGTCACGATCTCGCTCGAGGGTGAGGGCGTGTCCATCGGCGCCGACGTCAAGGACGGCCTGCGCGACATCGCGGACGACCTCGACGCGGCGCTGCCCGACGGCTACGAGGCGACCATCGGTGGCCAGCTCTACTCCCAGGAGTTCCCCGGGCTGACCGTGACCGAGGCGCTCGGCGTCGTCGTCGCCTTCATCGTGCTGCTGCTGACCCTCGGCTCGTTCGCCGCCGCCGGCATGCCGCTGCTCAACGCCCTGCTCGGCGTGGGGCTCTCGACCCTGCTCGTGCTCGTCGCCGCCGCCTTCACGTCGGTCACCAGCACCACACCCCTGCTCTCGCTCATGCTCGGGCTGGCCGTCGGCATCGACTACGCGCTGTTCATCGTGTCGCGCCACCGCGAGATGCTCGCGACCGGTCTGGCACCGGACGAGGCCGCCGCACGCGCCAACGCGACCGCCGGCTCGGCCGTCATCTTCGCCGGGCTCACCGTGATGATCGCGCTGGTCGGCCTCGGTGTCGCCGGCATCCCGTTCCTCACGGTCATGGGTGTGGCCGGTGCCGTGTCGGTCGGCGTCGCGGTGCTGGTCTCCATCACGCTCGTGCCCGCGATGCTCGGCGTCGCCGGGGAGAAGCTGCGCCCGCGGCCGTCCCGGCGGGCGCGCCGCTCGTCGACCGCGCCGGCCGCCGCCGCTGCCCTGTCCGCCCCGGCCGAGCAGCGCACGGGCGACGACTGGGACCTGCCCGCGCACCACAACCGCTTCTTCGCCGGCTGGGTCCGGCTCGCCACGGCGCGCCCGTGGGTCACGGTCGTCCTCACGGTCGGCGCGCTGCTGGCGCTGGCCTTCCCCGCGCTCGACCTGCGCCTCGCGCTGCCCGACGCCGGCGTCTCGCCGACCGACTCCTCGCAGCGCATCACGTACGACCGGATCACCGAGCACTTCGGCCCCGGCGCCAACGGCCCGCTCGTCGTCACCGGCAGCATCGTGACGAGCGAGGACCCGCTGCAGCTCATGGCGGACGTCGCGGACGAGCTGCGGGCGCTGCCCGGCGTCGAGGACGTGCCGCTGTCGACGCCGAACGCGTCGATCGACACCGGCATCGTGCAGGTCGTCCCCACGACCGGCCCCACGGACCCCGAGACCGCCGAGCTCGTGCAGGCCATCCGCGACCTGCGCCCTCAGATCCTCGAGGAGCACGGCTTCGACCTGTCGGTCACGGGCTTCACCGCCGTCGGCATCGACGTGTCGGCCAAGCTCGGCGCGGCCCTGCTGCCGTTCGCGGTGTTCGTCGTCGGTCTCTCGCTCGTCCTGCTGACGATGGTGTTCCGCTCGGTCGCCGTCCCGCTCAAGGCGACGCTCGGCTACCTGCTGTCGGTGGCGGCCGCGTTCGGCGTCGTGACCAGCGTGTTCGAGCACGGCGTCGCCGCCGACCTGCTCCACGTCTCGCGGCAGGGGCCGATCATCTCGTTCATGCCGATCGTCCTCATGGGCGTGCTCTTCGGCCTCGCCATGGACTACGAGGTGTTCCTCGTGTCGCGCATGCGGGAGGACTACGTCCACTCCGGCAAGGCGCGGCAGTCGGTCGTCACCGGGTTCGTCGGCTCGGCCAAGGTCGTCACCGCCGCGGCGGTCATCATGGTCGCGGTGTTCTTCGCCTTCGTCCCCGAGGGCGACATCAACATCAAGCCCATCGCCCTCGGGCTGGCCGTGGGCGTCGCGGTCGACGCGTTCATCGTGCGCATGACGCTCGTGCCCGCCGTGATGCAGATCCTCGGCGACCGCGCCTGGTGGATGCCGCGCGGCCTGGACCGCGTCCTGCCGTCGTTCGACGTCGAGGGCGAGGCGCTGCACCGCGAGCTGAGCATGGCGCGGTGGCCCGCGGACGCCGACGTCGTGGTGGCCGCGCGCGACCTGCGCCTGGCTGCCGCCGACGGCACCGACGTCGTCAACCTCGCCGTGCGCCGCGGCGACGCGCTCGTCGCGCACGCCGACGAGCCGGCCCGCGTCGCCGCGCTGCTGCTGACGGTCGCCGGACGCCACACGCCCGCCGGGGGTGACCTCAAGGTCGACGGGTACCTGCTGCCCGTGCGGGCCGCGGCCGTGCGCCGCCGGGTCGGGTACGTCGACCTGCGCACCGAGGGCGTCGACGCGCTCGACGCGGCCGTCGCCGAGCGTCCGGCGGTCCTCGCGGTCGACCGGACCGACCTCGTCACCGACCCGCACGAGCGTGCGCACCTCGCGGCGGCGATCGCCCGCGCCGCCGAGGCCGGCGCCACGCTCCTGCTCGGCGTCGTCGGCACCACCCCCGCCGACGACCTGCTGCCCGCCGGCACCCCCGTGACCACCCTCGCGCCGCAGACCGGCGTCCTCGCGTGAGCGCGCAGGAAGGAACCCCGATGACCCGCACCTCGGTGACCCGCCCGTCCGTCCGGCGGTGGCCCGCCGTCGTCGTCGCCCTGGCGGCGCCGCTGGCGCTCGTCGTGCTGCTGCTCGCCGCCGCGTGGTCGCCCGCGGACGGGCTCGCGCGCGTCAAGGCCGCCGTCGTCAACCTGGACGAGCCCGTCACGCTCGAGGGGCAGTACACGCCGCTCGGACGGCAGCTCGCCGGGGCCCTCGTCGAGGGGGCCGAGGTCGAGGCGAACTACGACTGGGTCGTCACCGACGAGGCCGACGCCACCGCCGGGCTCGCCGACGGCACGTACGCCGCCGTCGTCACGATCCCGGAGAACTTCTCGGCGGCCGCCACGTCGTTCGCGTCCGGCGCGGGCCAGGTCGAGCAGGCGACGATCGACATCACCTCACCCCCGGGCGCCACCGCCGTCGACCAGGTCCTCGCCTCGACGGTCACCACGACGGCCACGCGGGTGCTGGGCCAGCAGCTCACCACGACGTACGTCGAGAACGTGCTCGTCGGGTTCACGACGCTCAGCGAGCAGCTCGGCGAGGCCGCCGACGGCGCCACGCAGCTGGCCGACGGCGCCGGGCAGCTCGCCGACGGCACGGGCCAGCTCGCGACCGGCGCCGACGGGCTCGCCGACGGTGCCGGGCAGCTCGCCGGCGGTGTGCGCGAGCTCCGCGGCGGGTCGGACGACCTCGCGACAGGGACGAGCCAGCTCGCGCAGGGCGCACGGTCGCTGGCCGGCGGCGCGCAGCAGCTCGCGGGTGGCGCGGGGCAGTCCGCAGCCGGCGCGCGTGAGCTGGCGCAGGGTGCCGGGGAGCTGGCAGCCGGGACCGGGGAGCTCGCCGCAGGGCTGGCGCAGGCCTCGGCGGGCGCCGGCGACCCGGCGCGGGGCCTGCCCCGGCTGGTGACGGGTGCCGACGGTGTGGCCGACGGGACACGTCAGCTCGTCGACGGTCTGCTGGGAACGACCCAGGATCTCGTCGCCGCGAACGCGTGCGACGCGTCGGTGCCGCCCGACCGCCAGCCGACGCCGACCTGTGCGATCGCGGTCGGTCAGCTCACCGCACTCCAGGCCCAGCTCGACGCCACGAACCCGAGGAGCGTCGTGACCGGCGCAGCCGGCCTCGCTCAGGGTGTCGCCACGGCCGTCGACGGCGACGGCACACCCGGGAACCCGGGTCTGCTCGCGACCCTCCAGCAGCTCTCCGACGGTGCCGCCCGGCTCGGCACGGGCGCTCAGGAGCTCGCCGGTGGCGCCGGTCAGCTCGCCACCGGCCTGGACCAGCTGGCGGCCGGCACGTCGGGCGTCGCGAGCGGCGCCGCCGACCTCGCCGGCGGTGCCACGCAGCTCGCGGGCGGGTCGTCGCAGCTCGCGGCGGGTGTCGCGCAGCTCGACGGCGGCGCGTCCCAGCTCGCCGACGGCACCACCCAGCTCGCCGACGGGATCCGGCAGACGAACGACGGTGCCGTGCAGCTCGCCGACGGCACGGCCGAGCTGGGGACCGGTCTGGGCCAGGCGGTCGACCAGCTCCCCACGACCCCGGAGGACCAGCGCGCCGACCTCGCGCAGGTCGTGACCGCTCCCGTCGCCCCGCCCGCCTCGGTGGTCTCGGCGCCGCTGGGTCAGGTCTCGGTGCTGGTCGCCGTGGCCCTGTGGGTCGGTGCGCTGGTGCTGTTCCTCGTGTTCCGGCCGCTGCCGGTGCGCGTCGCCGGCTCCACGCGCTCGGCGCTCGCGCAGGCGGCCGGGGCGCTCGCCGTGCCTGCGGCCGTCTCGGCGGTCGCCGGTGCGGCCGTCGGGGCCCTCGCGGGCGGTCTGACCGACCAGGGCCTGGGCCGGGTGCTCGGGCTCGCAGCGGTCGGTGCGGTCGCCGCGGTGGCTCTGGCCGCGTTCCAGCAGGCCGTCGGCGCGTGGTTCGGCACGGCCGGGCGCATCGTCGGCCTCGTCGCGGCGTTCGTGTACCTCGTCGCCGGCCTCGCAGTGACGGTCCCGACGTGGGTCGGCTCGCTGGTGGGCTGGCTCCCGCTGGCCCCGGCCGCTGACGCGTTCGGCGCCATCGTCGAGGAGTCCTCCGCCTCCCTGCTCGGCGCGGTCGTCGCGCTCGTCCTGTGGGCCGTCGCGAGCCTCCTGGCGACCACCGGCGCAGCAGCCCGCGCCCGCCAGGCCGTCGGCCCCCGCACGCTAGCCGCCTACGCCTGACCCCCCAGGGTGGCCGCGAGAGTGCAATCCAGTCCCCTCCAAGGGCGCGAGAGTGCAATGGGACTGCCCCGGATTCGGTTGACTCCTGGCCTGCGAGGACGTGGTCCTCGCT
>NZ_JADGMY010000002.1:69825-71304 GCF_015234515.1 Cellulomonas sp. | reverse complement strand
ATGGTACTGCACCCGCCAGGGTGTGGGAGAGTAGGACGCCGCCGGACAATCATTCGCGAAAGGCCCACCCCTCACGGGGTGGGCCTTTCGTCGTCTTCAGGCCCGTTGATGCTGCGCGGGTCGCGCGAGCAGTACGCGTGCGAGGACCATGACGTGGCCAGCTCGCCGCCGAGCGCGACGAGGCCCGTCGGTGGTGCAACGAGTGGTCGAGACGGTGGGACCATGGTGGGTAGACGATCGATCGAGGAGTACAGATGAACAGCGACGCGCCCACGGGCTCGGGTGACCAGGACCGACCGCGCAGGAGCGGCAACCCCCGCGAGGGTGGGGGCAACTTCCGTGGGCGGGATGCCGGCGCCAGGAAGCCGTATGCCAGCGGTTCCGGTGGGGGCGCGCGCGGTGGTGCCCATGGCGGGCCCCGCGGTGCAGGTGCCGGCACTGGCCGGGCGGGCGGTGGCGACACGCCCCGCGGAGGCTTCGCGTCGGGTCGCGGTGGCGGCTCGCAGCGCGACGACCGCGGTGCGCGCTCGTACGGGTCGCAGGGTCGTGACGGCGCGCCCGCACGACGTGGTGGGCCCGAGGGCCCTCGCGCGGGCGGGTTTCGGCCCGCGAGCGGCGGGGCAGGTGGCGTGAGGGGGCCCCGCCCGGACCGGGCCCCGGGCGGGTGGTCGGGCGAGCGCCGTGATCCGCGCGGCGGTGCCGGTGAGCGTCGGTACGACGACGCCCCCCGCGGCGCGTCCCGCCCCGGAGCGGCACGCGGTCCGATGCGCGGCTCCGCCGGGTACGGGACGGCGTCCAACCGCGGCGCGAGCGGCGAGCGCCGCGACTGGGCTCCCGACCGGCGTGACGGTGGCGGAGCATCCGCCTCGCGGACCGACGGCGGACGTGGCGCGCGACCGTCGGGCAGCTGGTCCGGTGGCGCACGCCCGTCGACGGGTGGCACAGGCCGTCCGCCGGCAGGCCGGTTCTCGGCTGGCGCATCGGGCCGTGACGGTGGGGATCGCCCTTTCCAGGGTGGAGACCGTCCCTTCCGTGATGGTGGGCGTCCTGCCGCAGGTGGGCGTCCTGCCGGTGGTGGGCGTTCGTTCGGCGAGGGCGGTCGTCCTGCCGGTGGTGGGTCGTCGTACCGTGACGGTGGCCGACCCGCGGGTGGGCCGGTGCGCTCCTTCGGTGGCGGCGGCCGTCCCGCGAGCGGCGGGGGCTCCTACGGCGACCGTGGCCGCCCTGCTGGCGGTGGTGGCTCGTACCGTGATGGTGGTCGTCCTGCTGGTGGTGGGTCGTCGTACCGCGACGGTGGCCGTCCTGCGGCCGGCGCGCGTTCGTTCGGTGATGGTGGTCGTCCTGCTGGTGGTGGGTCGTCGTACCGCGACGGTGGTCGTCCTGCTGGTGGTGGGTCGTCGTACCGCGACGGTGGTCGTCCTGCCGGTGGTGGGTCGTCGTACCGCGACGGTGGTCGTCCTGCCGGTGGTGGGTCGTCGT
>NZ_JADGMY010000002.1:0-69725 GCF_015234515.1 Cellulomonas sp. | reverse complement strand
ACCGCGACGGTGGCCGTCCTGCCAGTGGCGGTGGCTCGTACCGGGACGGTGGACGTCCGCCGGGCGCCGGTGACCGTCCTTCCGGTGGCGGCTCCTACCGTGACGGTGGCGGGCGACCCGCGTCCTCGGGCTCGTCGTACCGCGATGCCGGCCGTCCGGAGCGCGGCGGCGCCGGTCGGTCGGAGCGTCCCGGCAGCGGGCCCCGTCGCGACGGCGGGCGGGCCGGTGCGGGAACCGCACGCCCGTCCGGCGACGGCGGGCGGCCGGCGTGGGGGAGCGCCGACCGGACGTCCGGTCCAGGTGCCCGTCCGGAGCGCGCGGGCGCGCACCGTCCGGAGCACGAGGGCGGGACCGACACGTACCGCGACGACCGCGAGACGCGTGTCCCGGACCCTGCGGTGCCTGACGACGTGACGTTCTCCCTGCTGGACCGTGACGTGCGCGGACGCCTGCGCACGCTCAGCAAGGACAACGCCGAGCGCGTCGGTCGCCATCTGGTGATGGTCGGCCGTCTGCTGGACGAGGACGCCGAGGCGGCGTACGAGCACGCGCAGGCTGCCGTCCGCCGGGCCGGACGCGTCGACGTGGTGCGTGAGGCCGCGGGTCTCGCGGCGTATCGCACGGGTCGCTACGCGGAGGCACTCCGTGAGCTGCGCACCGTGCGACGGCTCAACGGCTCGTCCGAGCACCTGCCGATCATGGCCGACGCCGAGCGTGGTCTCGGGCGACCCGAGCGGGCGATCGCGCTCTCGCAGGAGCCGGAGGCGGCGACCCTCGACCCCGAGGGCCAGATCGAGCTGGCGATCGTGGTCAGCGGTGCCCGTCTGGACCTCGGCCAGCCGGAGGCAGCCCTCGCGGCGCTGTCCGGTCCGGTCGTCAAGGGGGCTCGTGGGCTCGTCGCGGCGCGGGTCGCGCAGGCGCGTGCTGCTGCGCTCGAGGCGGCAGGGCGGACCGACGAGGCGACGGTCGAGCTCGCTGCGTACTCGCAGGACGAGCTCGACGAGGCGGCGGGCAACCCGCCCGAGCACGAGGACGTCGTCGTCTACGACCTCACGGAGGACGAGGACGGTGAGACCGCCGACGACGCGGACCCGACAGAGGACGTCGACAGCGACGACGAGGCTCCCGACGAGCGCCCCGGCGCAGCGAACGACGGACCCGACACGGCGCACGACGGCACCGCGTCGGACGCCGAGCGCGCCGCGTCGGACTCCGCAGCCTCGGACTCCGAGGATGCGGCGTCGGACGAGGAAGCTCAGTGAGCGCAGCCGGGCTGCTGGGCAGCGACGAGCCTCTCGCGACGCGGTACGACCTGGCGCTGGTCGACCTGGACGGCGTCGCCTACCGCGGGCACGACCCGATCGACGGCGCCGCCGAGGGCCTGGCGGGTGCCCGGGCGGCGGGCATGCGGCTGGTCTTCGTCACCAACAACGCGTCACGGGAACCGGAGGCGGTCGCCGAGCAGCTGAGCGGCCTCGACATCCCGACGCAGGCCGCTGAGGTGATGACGGCGGCACAGGCCGCGGCGGAGCTGCTGGCGACGCGGGTCCCTGCGGGGGAGCCCGTGCTGGTCGTCGGCGGCGCCGGTCTGCACACGGCGGTCCGGGCCAAGGGGTACCGGGTCGTGGCGTCTGCGGACGACGCGCCGGTCGCGGTCGTCCAGGGGTACGCGGCCGAGGTCGGGTGGCCACAGCTCGCGGAGGCGGCCTACGCCGTCCAGCGCGGGGCCTGGCACGTCGCGTCGAACCTCGACCTGAGCCTGCCGACCGCCCGGGGCTTCGCTCCTGGCAACGGTGCGCTGGTCGGGGCGGTGCGCGCTGCCACGGGCGTCGAGCCGGCGAGCGCCGGCAAGCCGTCGCCCACCATGTACCGGCTGGCCGTGGACCGTGCGGGCGCGGCGCGCCCTCTGGTCGTCGGTGACCGCCTGGACACCGACCTGGCGGGCGCACGCGCCGGTGACATCCCCGGACTGCACGTCCTGACGGGTGTCAGCACCGCGCGCGACGCGGTGCTCGCGCTTCCCGGCGAGCGGCCGCACTACCTCGGGCAGGACCTGCGGGCGCTGCTCGTGCCGCACCCGCTCCCCGTGCTCGACGGCGGGTGGTGGACGTGCCGCGGCGCTGCCGCGCGCGTCGCCGCCGGTGTGCTCGAGCTCCGGGGCGAGCCCGCCGATCCGGTCGACCTCGTCCGTGCCGCCTGCGCGGCCGCGTGGGACGCGGTCGACCTGGGTGACGGCCCGGAACCGGCGACGGTGCCCGAGCTGCTGCGTTGACGCGGGTGCCCGCCTGTGGGTGGCGCACCGCCCACGTCGCCGGTGACAGGTAGCGTGGACGCGCGCCGGTCCGGCGTGGACGCACGATGCACAGGTCGAAGGAAGGACGTGACGTGAGCGAGCCCGAGCGGAGCACCGACCAGGTCGGTGCGGTTCCGACGTCCGACGTCGCGCGGCCGCTCCCGTCCGACCGGCGCGTCGGCGAGCAGGTGCCCGCGTCCGGCGACGACGCGCCGCTGACCGGCGACGACGCGGTGGACGAGGCGCTGCGGCGCCTGAGCGGGGTCGAGCTCGCGGACCTGCGGACGCAGGTCGCCACGTTCGAGGACGTGCACGGCGCGCTGCAGGCCCGGCTGGCGGACGCCGAGGGATGACGGCCACGATGACGACTGCCCGGCTCGACTCCGAGCTCGTGCGGCGCGGTCTGGCACGGTCGCGCCGGCACGCCGCCGACCTGCTCGCCGCCGGACGGGTGCACGTGGACGGTGCGGCCGTGCGCAGGCCCGCGACCCAGGTCGACGAGACCCAGGACCTCCACGTCGACAACGCACCTGACGACCTCGGGTACGCGTCCCGGGCCGCGCACAAGCTGGCGGACGCGCTCGACGCGTACGGTGCCTCGGGGCCCCCGGTGGCCGGCAGCACCTGTCTCGACGCCGGAGCGAGCACGGGTGGCTTCACCGACGTGCTGCTGCGGCGCGGCGCGGCGCGCGTCGTCGCGGTCGACGTGGGTCACGGGCAGCTCGTCGCCCGCCTGCGGGACGATCCGCGCGTCGAGGTGCGTGAGCACGTCAACGTCCGCGACCTG
This sequence comes from Cellulomonas sp., assembly GCF_015234515.1. Classification (GTDB taxonomy): domain Bacteria; phylum Actinomycetota; class Actinomycetes; order Actinomycetales; family Cellulomonadaceae; genus Cellulomonas. The sequence continues at coordinate 66,645 of NZ_JADGMY010000002.1, read as the reverse complement.
CGCGCGGGCGACGTGGTCCCGGTCCCCGACCTCGTCGTCGCCGACCTGTCGTTCATCTCCTTGACCCTCGTCCTGGAGCCGCTGATCGCCGTCTCGCGCCCTGGCGCCGACCTCCTGCTGCTGGTCAAGCCGCAGTTCGAGGTGGGGCGTGAGCGCCTCGGGGCGGACGGTGTGGTGCGTGACCCCGCCCTGTGGCAGGCGGCGCTCACCGGGGTGTGCGACCGCGCGACGGCGCTGGGTGCCACGGTGCGCGACGTGCGTCCCAGCACGCTGCCCGGCACGCACGGCAACGTCGAGTTCGTGCTGTGGGCGCTGGCGCCGGGCGCGGTGCCGGTGGCCCAGCGCCTCGATGTCGGCGCAGTGGTGGCGGCCGCCGTCCGTGACGCCGCACCCGGCGGGAGGGTCCGATGACGCGGCGCGCGCTGGTCGTCCGGCACAGCGGGCGGCCCGAGGCTCTCGACGCCACGGAGGCGGTGCTGCGCGCGCTGCGCGACGCGGGCGTCGAGACCGTGACGGCGTCGCAGGAGACGACACCCGACGAGCTGCCGCCGTTCGAGCTGGCGGTCGTGCTCGGTGGTGACGGCACGATCCTGCGGGCGGCGGAGCTCACGCGTGGCACCGACGTGCCCCTGCTGGGGGTCAACCTCGGGCACGTCGGGTTCCTCGCCGAGATCGAGCCGGCCGACGTCGCGACGGCCGTGCGACGGCTGGCGGACGGCGACTACGACGTCGAGGAGCGTTCCACCCTCGACGTCCGCGTCATCGACTCCGACGGGTCGGTGCGCGAGTGCTGGGCCCTGAACGAGGCCGCGCTCGAGAAGTCGGACCCCGCACGCATGATCGAGGTCGTCATCGAGGTCGACGGCCGCCCGCTGTCGTCGTTCGGCTGCGACGGTCTGGTCGCAGCGTCGGCGACGGGGTCCACGGCGCACGCGTTCTCCGCCGGCGGTCCCGTGGTGTGGCCGGACGTGCGCGGCATGGTCCTGGTGCCGCTCGCGGCGCACACGCTGTTCGCACGGCCGCTCGTCATGGGCCCGAGCAGCGTCCTCGCCGTGGAGATCCTCGAGCGCTCGCCGTCGACCGCCGTGGTGACGTGCGACGGCCGCCGGCAGGTCCCGGTCGCACGTGGCACCCGGATCGAGGTGAGCGTCAGCGACGTCCCCGTGCGTTTCGCGCGGCTCAACCCGGCGCCCTTCACCACCCGGCTGGTGCAGAAGTTCGACCTGCCGGTCGTCGGCTGGCGCGGCGCGCACCGGGACGAGGAGGGCGCGCGGTGATCGACGAGATCAGGATCGACGACCTCGGTGTCATCGGCCGGGCGCACGTCCGGCTGGGCTCCGGCCTGACGGTCCTCACGGGCGAGACCGGCGCCGGCAAGACGATGGTCCTCACGGCGCTCGGCCTGCTGCTGGGTGGACGCGCCGACCCGGCGACGGTGCGGACCGGCGCGACGGGTGCGGCCGTCGAGGGCCGGGTGCTGCTCGCGCCCGGTTCACCGGCGCTCGAGCGCGCCCGCGACGCCGGTGCCGAGGTGGACGACGACGGCACGCTCGTCGTGCTGCGGACCGTCAGCGCAGGCACGCCCGACTCACCGGGTCGCTCGCGCGCGTACCTCGGTGGCCGGTCCGTCCCGCAGGGCCTGCTGGCGGAGATCGCCGAGGAGCTCGTCACCGTGCACGGTCAGGCCGACCAGATGCGGCTGCGCTCGGCGGCGCGGCAGCGTGCCGCACTCGACGCCTTCGCGGGACCCGAGCACGCCGCCGTGCTCGCGGAGCACGCGACGACCTGGTCGGAGCGCGCACGCGTCCAGGCCGAGCTCGACGACCGCGTCGCACGGGCACGCGAACGTGCCCGCGAGGCCGAGCTGCTCCGGCTCGGCCTGGCCGAGGTCGAACGGGTCGCACCCCAGCCGGGCGAGGACCTGCAGCTCGCCGCAGAGGCCGAGCGGCTCGGCAACGCCGAGGACCTGCGCTCGGCGGCCGCCGGCGCGCACGTCGCACTGGTGGGTGACGAGGACGCGGCCGACGTCGGCGCGGCGGCGGTCGTGCTCGTCGAGGAGGCGCGCCGGTCGCTCGAGCAGGCCGGGCACCATGACCGGGCGCTCGCGGACCTCGCCGTCCGCGCAGCCGAGGCGGGGTACCTGCTGGCGGACCTCGCGACCGAGCTGTCCTCCTACGTGCAGGACCTGCAGGCGGACCCCGCGCGGCTCGACGCCGTGCAGCGGCGCCGCGCCGAGCTGACCGGTCTGACGCGCAGCTACGGCGAGGACGTCGCGGCGGTGCTCGAGTGGGCGCAGGGCGCGTCCGACCGTCTGCTCGACCTCGACGGGGGCGAGGAGCGCGTCGCAGAGCTCACGGCCAGGCGCGATGCGCTCGACGACCGGCTGCGGTCGCTGGCCGGCACGATCACCGCCACCCGCACCGACGCGGCCGCCCGCCTCGGGGCGGCCGTCACCGAGGAGCTCGCCCACCTCGCCATGGCGGGCGCGCACCTCGAGGTGGTCGTGCGTCCCGCCGACGAGCCGGGCCCCCACGGTGCCGACAGCGTCGAGATGCTCCTCGTCCCGCACGCCGGCGCACCCGCGCGCCCGCTCGGCAAGGGGGCGTCCGGCGGTGAGCTGTCGCGCGTGATGCTCGCGCTCGAGGTCGCGCTGGCCACCGCCGAGGGCTCGGGCGCGGCGACACCCGGCACCTTCGTGTTCGACGAGGTCGACGCCGGCGTCGGCGGGCGGGCCGCCACCCAGGTCGGGGAGCGGCTCGCGCGTCTGGCGCGCGGCACCCAGGTCCTGGTCGTCACGCACCTGGCCCAGGTCGCCGCGTGCGCCGACCGGCACCTGGTCGTCACGAAGTCCGTCGCGGGCGGTGTGGACGTCGTCACGGAGTCCGACGTGCGCGAGGTCCGGGGCGAGGACCGGGTCCGTGAGCTCGCCCGGATGCTGTCCGGCCAGGACGACTCGGTGACGGCTCGTGCCCATGCGGCAGAGCTGTTGGCCCAGTCCGTGGGACGATGAGCCCCGATGAGAGTCTCCCTGCGCCGCCGCACGCCCGCGACAGATGACGCCGAGGTCGTCGGGCCCGCCCGTGTCGACCCCCGGACCAAAGGCCTGACGAAGCGGTTGAAGCCCGGCGACATCGCTGTGATCGACCACCTCGACCTCGACCGTGTCTCGGCCGAGGCGCTCGTGGCGTGCCGGCCGGCTGCCGTCCTCAACGCCGCTCGGTCGACGTCGGGCAGGTACCCGAACCTGGGTCCCGAGATCCTCGTCGACGCCGGGATCCCCCTCGTCGACGACCTGGGACCCGACGTCATGGGGCTCACCGAGGGCCACGTGCTGCGCGTGGTCGACGGTGCGGTCTTCGCCGGTGACAAGCTCGTCGCCGAGGGTGTCGCCCAGACGGCCGAGAGCGTCGCCGCGACGATGGCGGAGGCCCGCGAAGGTCTGTCGGTCCAGCTCGAGTCGTTCGCCGCGAACACGATGGACTACCTGCGGCGCGAGCGCGAGCTGCTCCTGGACGGTGTCGGGGTGCCGGACATCGACACCCGGATCGAGGGGCGTCAGGTCCTCATCGTCGTGCGCGGGTACCACTACAAGGAGGACCTGGTCACGCTGCGCCCGTACATCCGGGAGTACCGACCGGTGCTCATCGGTGTGGACGGCGGAGCGGACGCGATCCTCGACGCGGGGTGGCGCCCCGACATGATCGTCGGGGACATGGACTCGGTCTCCGACCGTGCGTTGCGCTGCGGTGCGGAGGTCGTCGTCCACGCCTACCGGGACGGACGTGCGCCGGGCATCGCGCGCGTCGAGCAGCTCGGGGTCCCGCACGTCGTGTTCCCGGCGACGGGCACGAGCGAGGACGTCGCGATGCTGCTGGCGGACGACAAGGGCGCCGAGCTCATCGTCGCCGTCGGCACGCACGCCACGCTCGTCGAGTTCCTCGACAAGGGGCGCTCCGGGATGGCCAGCACGTTCCTCACCCGGCTGCGGGTCGGCGGCAAGCTCGTCGACGCCAAGGGCGTGTCGCAGCTGTACCAGCACCGGATCTCGAACCTGCAGCTCACCCTGCTCGTCCTCGCGGGCCTGTTCGCCCTGGGCGTGGCGCTCGCCTCCACGGCTGCGGGACAGACCCTGTTCGGCCTCGTCGGCGCACGCGTCGACGACCTCGTCTCCTGGGTGGGCGCGCTGTTCGGCGGGTCGCCGTGACCGGCGCAGCCTTCCCCCTGTTCGCACGTCCCGCCGCGACACGTCGCGCACCCGACCGAGGGCTCACCCCGTGATCGACTTCCGCTACCACATCGTCTCCCTCATCTCCGTCTTCCTCGCGCTCGCCGTCGGCATCTCCCTGGGCGCGGGGCCGCTGAAGGAGACCATCGGCGACACCTTGACGGGGCAGGTCGAGGGCCTGCGTGCCGAGAAGGAGGACCTGCGCGCGCAGCTCGACGAGACCGGAGGTGACCTCGCGGCCGCCGACGCGTTCGTGTCGGCGGCGGGGGAGCGGCTGCTCGTGGGCACGCTGACAGATCGGCGGGTGGCGCTGGTGCTGCTCGACGAGGTCCCCGAGGACCAGGTCGCCGCCCTCACCGAGCGGCTCGCCCAGGCAGGCGCGAGCGTGTCGGCGACGGCGACCGTCAACGACACCTGGACGGACCCGGCGCTGGCCACGTACCGCCGCACGCTCGCGGGCACGCTCGTGTCCTACCTCGACCGGCCGCCCGCGGCCGACGCCGGGACCGAGGCCGAGCTGGCCGAGGCACTGGTCGCCGGGCTGGTCGGCGCGGACCCGGCCGCGCCCAACGCGTTGTCGGAGAACGCGTCGTCGCTCCTCGACGTCCTCGCGGAGGGGGACCAGGCCCTCGTCACCTTCGCGCAGGACGTGACGCGGCCCGCCGACGCGATCGTCGTGGTCTCGGGCACGTCGGAGGAGCCCGCGGACGAGACGGCGACGGCCGGACCCGACCCTGACGGCTTCGCCCCGCAGCTCGCCCTCGTCGGTGCGGCCGAGCGGCTCTCCGCAGGGGTCGTCGTCACCGGCGCCTCGCGGTCCGGCGACGACCTCGTGGCTGCGGTGCGCGGCGACGACGCGCTCGCCGACGTCGTCACGACGGTCGTCGACTCCGCGACCGTCACCGGGCAGGTCACCGTCCCCCTCGCCCTGGCCGCCGACATCGGCGGGCGCCCGGGGAGCTACGGGTACGGCGACGACCGCGCCGCACTGCCACCCGCCGTGCAGCTCCCACCGGTCGACCGCAACCCGACGGTCCCGGACGCCGCCGCGGGCGACGTGCCCGACGCCACGCAGGGCGAGACGCCCGGCGGTGAGGTGCAGCCCGGCGGTGACGGGTGAGCGGCCGGCGGCGGGTCCTGGCCGCCGTGGTCGCCGGCATCGCCACGGCAGCAGCACGGGGCGGGCTGGACTGGCAGCCTCCGGGCGGCGCGGCGACGTGGACGCGCACGAACCACCGCGGGGAGCCCGTGAGCCTGCTGGAGGGGCCCGCCGTGACGGCGGGGGTCCTCGCAGGCGTCCTGGTGGGCGGCGGCGCGCGCGCGACCGCCGCGACGGTCGTCGCGGTCGTCGGCGGCGGAGCGTTCGGCCTCGTCGACGACCTCCGGGAGGACTCCGGCACCCGGACGAAAGGTCTGCGTGGGCACTTGGGAGCCCTCGCACGCGGGCACCTCACCACCGGCGGGCTCAAGGTCCTCGGGATCGGTGCCAGTGCGCTCGTCGCCGCGGCCCTCGCGCCGCCCGCGGGCGGGCCCGCGTCACGGCCCGTCGCCCGAGCGGCCGACACGCTCGCGTCCGCAGCGCTCGTCGCGGGCACCGCCAACCTCTTCAACCTCCTGGACCTGCGCCCCGGACGCGCTCTCAAGGCTGCGTCCCTCGTCGCCGCACCCCTGGTGGGCACGGCAGGTGGCACAGCAGCCGCTGCGGTCCTGGGCGCCGCGTCGACGGCCGTCGAGGCCGACCTGGCCGAGAGCGACATGCTGGGCGACTCCGGTGCGAACGCCCTGGGTGCCGCGCTAGGAACGGCGCTCGTGCTGGGGACGTCCCGGCCCGTGCGGCTGGGCGCGCTCGCGGTCGTCGTGGGTCTGACCCTGGTGAGCGAACGGGTCAGCTTCACCCGGGTCATCGAGAGCACACCTGTGCTGCGTGAGATCGACGCGTGGGGACGGCGCCCGGCGGCGGCCCAGGCGGGCGCGGACGCGACGACGTGACCAGCGTCGGCGTGCGGCGCGGGGTGCAGGGGCTCCTCGGCGCGGCGGCGATGATCGCCGCCATCACCGTGCTGTCGCGGCTGCTCGGCCTGGTCCGGGTGCTGGTGCAGGGGTACAACGTGGGCGCCGGCGACATCGCCAACGCGTACAACTCCGCCAACATGCTGCCGAACATCCTCTTCGAGACCGCGGCCGGCGGCGCCCTGGCCGGAGCCGTCATCCCGCTGCTCGCGGCGCCCGTCGCCGCCATGGACCGCGAGCGGGTCGGCAGGATCGCCTCGGCGGCGCTGGGCTGGACGCTCATGGTGCTGCTCCCGCTCGGGCTGCTGCTCGCGGCGGCTGCGGGTCCGATCGGCGCGTTCCTCGGCAAGGGCGATCCCGCGGTGGCCGCCATGGCGCGGTACTTCGTCCTGGTGTTCTCGCTGCAGGTGCCGATGTACGGCATCGCGGTCCTGCTGTACGCCGTGCTGCAGGCGCACCGTCGGTTCTTCTGGCCGGCGTTCGCCCCGGTGCTCAACTCCGCCGTGGTGATCGTCGCCTACGCGGTGTACGGCTCGATGGCACGGGGGGAGACGTCGTCGCCGGCGGAGCTCACGGCCGGCGCGCTGGAGGTGCTCGCCTGGGGGACCACCGCCGGCGTCGCGGCCATGCTGCTACCGGTGGTGCGGCCGGTGCGGCGCCTCGGGGTCCGCCTGCGTCCCACGCTGCACTTCCCGGCCGACAGCGGCGGGCGGTTCCGCGCGCTCGCGCTCGCGGGGATCGGGTCCGTCGCAGCACAGCAGCTCTCGGCAGCGGTCGTGCTGCTGCTGGCGAACCAGCGACTGCCCGGCGACTTCGAGGGATACACGACGTACCTGTACGCCCAGCAGGTCTACCTGCTGCCGTACGCGGTGCTGGTCGTCCCGCTCGCGACGTCGACGTTCCCGCGGATCGCCACCTACGCGGCCGCGGCGGACACCGTGCGCCTGGCGCGCGTGTCGGCCGTCACGACACGTGCGGTGCTGGCCGCCAGTGCGCTGGGGACCGCTGCCGTGCTCGCGGGTGGACCTGCCCTGGCCCGCGTGTTCGCGTGGCTCGCCGAGAAGGACGACCTCGCCGCACAGGCGGCCGTCGCCGGGGGGATGACGTCCACCCTGACGGCGATGGCCCCCGGTGTCCTCGGCCTGGCCGTCGTCTTCCACGTGTCGCGCACCCTCTACGCCGTGGAGCGCTCCCGCGTCGCCATCGCGGTCAACGCGGTGGCCTGGAGCGCCGTGACGGTGGCGACCCTCGTCACCGTCCTGACGGTGCCGCCGGGTTCCGTCGTGTTCGCCCGGCTCGGACTGGGCACCACGGTCGGCATGACCGTCGGTGGTGCCGTGGCACTCGCGGTGCTGGCCCGCACGCTCGGGACGCCGGCGCTGGCGGGCCTCACCCGGACCGTCGTGGTCGTGCTCGCGGGCGCGGCGTCCGGAGCGCTGCTCGGGCGGCTCGTGGCCGACAGCGTCCTCGAGGTCGTGGGGGACGACGCCCTCACCGCGGTGGCCGCGGCCGCCGGCGGTGCGGTCGTCGCGGCCGGGGTCGTCGCCTGCGCGGTCGCGCTCCTGGATCGGTCGACCCTGGTGGGCGTGCTGCGCGCGGAGAGCTCGCCCGCCGTCCCGCGCTGACGTGGGCACGTGAGGTGACTCGCACGACGACACGCCCCTGACCGACCGCGCCGGGCGCCGGGTCCGGTAGGGTGGAAGCCCGTGATGGAACGCGCGCATCGACTCGCCGGGCGGTCGGATTCTCTGACCCGGCACATCTTCGTCTCCGGGGGCGTCGCCTCCTCTCTGGGCAAGGGCCTGACGGCCTCCAGCCTCGGTCGGCTCCTGCGTTCGCGAGGCCTGCGGGTCACGATGCAGAAGCTCGACCCGTACCTCAACGTCGACCCGGGCACGATGAACCCCTTCCAGCACGGTGAGGTGTTCGTCACCGAGGACGGCGCCGAGACCGACCTGGACGTCGGCCACTACGAGCGGTTCCTCGACGTGGACCTGGTCGGCTCGGCCAACGTCACCACCGGCCAGGTGTACTCCAACGTCATCGCCAAGGAGCGGCGCGGGGAGTACCTCGGCGACACCGTCCAGGTGATCCCGCACATCACCGACGAGATCAAGGCGCGCATGCGCTCGCAGGCGTCCGACGACGTCGACGTGATCATCACGGAGATCGGCGGCACCGTCGGCGACATCGAGTCGCAGCCGTTCCTGGAGGCCGCGCGTCAGGTGCGCCACGACCTGGGCCGCGACAACGTGTTCTTCCTGCACGTGTCGCTGCTGCCGTACATCGGGCCGTCGGGTGAGCTCAAGACCAAGCCGACGCAGCACTCGGTCGCGGCGCTGCGCAGCATCGGCATCCAGCCTGACGCGATCGTCCTGCGCGCCGACCGTGAGGTCCCCGAGTCGATCAAGCGCAAGATCGCGCTGTTCTGCGACGTCGAGCTCGACTCGGTCGCGATCGCCCGGGACGCCCCGAGCATCTACGACATCCCGCGCGTGCTGCACTCCGAGGGTCTCGACGCGTTCGTCGTGCAGCGGCTCGGCCTGCCGTTCCGCGACGTCGAGTGGAGCGGCTGGGACGCCCTGCTCACGCGGGTGCACTCCCCGGCGCACGAGCTCGAGGTCGCGCTCGTCGGCAAGTACATCGACCTGCCCGACGCGTACCTCTCGGTGACCGAGGCGCTGCGTGCCGGCGGCTTCCACCACGACGCCCGGGTCACGATCCGCTGGGTCCCGTCCGACGACTGCCGCACGCCCGAGGGCGCGCAGGAGGCGCTCGGAGGCGTCGACGCGGTGCTCGTGCCCGGCGGGTTCGGCGTGCGCGGCATCGAGGGCAAGCTCGGCGCCCTTCGCTGGGCGCGGGAGCGCAAGGTGCCGACGCTCGGTCTGTGCCTGGGCCTGCAGTGCATGGTCATCGAGTACGCGCGCAACGTCGCCGGGCTCGACGGCGCGTCGTCGACCGAGTTCGACCCCGACACCACGTACCCCGTCATCGCGACGATGGAGGAGCAGCTCACGATCGTCGACGGTGCCGGGGACCTGGGCGGCACCATGCGGCTCGGGGCGTACGACGCCAAGCTCCTGCCCGGCTCGGTCGTGGCCGAGGTGTACGGCGCGGAGAAGGTCTCCGAGCGCCACCGCCACCGGTACGAGGTGAACAACGCCTACCGCGACAAGCTCGAGACCGCGGGCCTCGTGATCTCCGGGGTGTCGCCGGACCGGTCCCTGGTCGAGTTCGTCGAGCTGCCCCGCGAGGAGCACCCGTACTACGTCGCGACCCAGGCGCACCCGGAGTTCAAGTCGCGACCCACGCGCGCGCACCCGCTGTTCGCCGGGCTGATCGGCGCGGCGCTGGCGGCGCGGGCCGGCGCGTGAGCGACGACGTCCTCGTCGACGTCCCGCGTGAGCGGGACGTCGTGGAGCACCGGCTGCTGCACGACGGGCGGGTCTGGGACCTGGTGTCCGACACGGTGCGGCTCGACGACGGGGACGTCGTGCGGGAGTACGTCGACCACCCGGGGGCGGTCGCGGTGATCGCGCTCGACGACGACGACCGCGTGCTGCTGCTCTCGCAGTACCGCCACCCCGTGCGGCACGTCCTGTGGGAGCCGCCCGCGGGCCTGCTGGACGTGGAGAACGAGGACCTCGTCGCGGCGGCGGCGCGCGAGCTGGCCGAGGAGGCCGACCTCGTCGCGGGTCGGTGGTGGCGCCTCGTGGAGCTCTTCAGCTCGCCCGGCGGCTCCGACGAGCGCATCACGGTCTTCCTCGCGCGGGACCTGACCCCCGTGCCGGAGGCCGACCGCTACGTGCGTGGCGAGGAGGAGGCCGACATCGTGCCCGTGTGGGTGCCGCTCGACGACGCCCTCGCCGGTGTGATGGCCGGACGGCTGCACTGCCCGACGACGGTGACCGGCGTGCTGGCGGCCGCTGCTGCGCGCGCCGCCGGCTGGGCCGGGCTCGTGGAGGTCACGCCGTCGTAGGTTCGCGCAGGGCCCGGCGACGGGCCCTGCGCGCGCTCACGCGGCCCGGTGCCGCAGGGTGCCGAGGAAGAGGGCCAGCGCGGCCGTGAGGACGGCAGCGCCGAGCATGTGCAGGTTGACCAGGGCGATCGGCAGCCCGGTGAACAGCTGGACGTAGCCCACGAGTCCCTGGGCGAGCGTGACCCCGAGCAGCACGAGCCCCGAACGCAGCGGCCGGGCCACGCTCGTGGTGGCCTCCGGGGCGGGCACGGGTGCCACACCCCGTGCCGGCTGCGCGGCACCGTCTGCCCGGTCGTACGAGGGCGCGGCGACCTCGGCGCGCCGAGCGCGTACGAGCAGCGCCAGGACGACCAGGAGCGTGCCGACGAACGCCCACACCGACAGCGCGTGGACGCGCGCCATGGCGTACGGGTCGACCGCGAAGCGGTAGCCGACCTCGTCGTCGCCCGAGTGCGGCCCCGCGCCGGTGACCACGACACCCAGCACGAGCATGAGCGCACCGACGAGCACGAGGGCGCGCGCGACAGTCCGCACCCGCGGGTCCACCACGGGCGTCACAGGTCCGTCGCCCTCGCGGGTGCGGACCAGCACCCACGCCGAGACGGCCACGAGGATCATCGACAGCAGGAAGTGCGAGCCGACGACCGCGGGGTGCAGGTCCACGAGCACCGTGATGCCCCCGATCACGGCCTGCACCACCACGCCGACGAGCGGTGCCCAGGCCCACAGTCGGTAGTCGCGCGAGCGGGAGAAGTTGCGTCCCGCGAGCAGCGCGACCGCCAGGGCGACGACGACGAGCACACCGGTCAGCGTCCGGTTGCCGAACTCGATGAGCGAGTGGATGCCCATCTCGGAGTGGAACTCGGGCGTGAAGCGGCCCGGTTCGCAGTACGGCCACGTCGAGCACCCCAGGCCCGACCCCGTCAGACGCACGGCACCGCCCGTGACGACGATGCCGATCTGGGCGACGAGGTTGGCGACGACCGCGCGGGTCGTCCACCGCGGCCGCAGCCGGTCGAGCGCCGCGTCCGTCCTCGTGACGACCGCCCGGAGGCGGCCCGTGCGCGCCGTCGCCACGGGGGACGACTCAGGGGAGGGCGAGGGGGCGGTGCTGGTCACGGGGTCCAGGGTATGTGGCGCGACCGTCGGTCCCGGTGTGTCCGCACGACCCGCTCGTGCGGCGTACGTCTCATCGCCGCGGCGGGCCCGGGTCGGGTCAGTGCCAGCGGAACAGCCGCGCGGCGAGCGCGCCGAGGGCGGCCGTCCAGCCGACGAGCACCAGCACCGGGAGCAGCGGGAGCGTGCCGTCGAGGAGCGCGCCACGCATCACGTCCCCGAGCGCTCCCGACGGGAGCCACGCGGCCAGCGTCGCGAAGGGTCCGGGCAGCCGGTCGGCCGGCAGGATGACGCCGCCGCCGAGCGCGAGGACGAGCAGCAGGAGGTTCGCCAGTGCCAGGACGGCCTCGGCGCGCAGGGTGCCGGCCACGAGCAGGGCCAGGGCGGTGAACGCGGCGGTCCCCAGCACCAGCCCGACCAGCGCGAGCGCTGCGCCGACCGGGTCCGGCCGCCATCCGAGAGCCAGCGCCGCGGCCGCGATGAGCACCACCTGGACGGCCTCGACCGCCAGCACCCCCAGCACCTTGCCCGCGAGCAGCCCGCCACGTCCCAGCGGCGTCGTCGCCAGCAGGCGCAGCACGCCGTTGCGCCGGTCGAACGCCGTGGCGATCGCCTGCGACGTGAAGGACGCGGTCATCACGGCGAGGGCCAGCACGCCCGGTGCCAACAGGTCGATGCGTGCGTCACCGCCCGTGTCGATCTCGATGAACGAGGCCCGCACGAGCCCGACGAGGGCCAGCACCGGGATGACGACGGCCACCAGCACCTGCTCGCCGTTGCGCAGGATCATGCGCGCCTCGAACGCGGCCTGCGCCGCGACGCGGCGCGCGGCGGGTGCCGCAGCGGGCGTCGTGCCGTCGGTGGTGGTCGTCATCGCAGGCTCCGGCCGGTCAGGTCGAGGAAGACGTCCTCGAGGGTGCGTCGCCCCAGGTCCAGCTGCGTCACGAGGACCCCGCGCTCGGAGAGCCACGCCGTGGTGGCCGCGACCGTGCCCGGCACGACCGCACCGGTCACCACCAGGGACGTCCCGGACCTCCGCTCCACCACGAACCGCTCGCCGAGCCGCTCGCCGAGCCCTGCGGGGTCGACCTCGCTCGCGGTCTGCACGACGAGCGTCGCGGCGCCGTCCGGGTCGGTGCCCGCCGCCAGCAGCTCCGGCACGCTGCCCCGGGCGATCACCGTGCCGTGGTCGACGACGACGACGTGGTCGGCGACGTCCTGCGCCTCCTCCATCAGGTGCGTCGTGAGGATGACCGCCGCACCGTCGTCGCGCAGCTCGCGGACGAGCTCCCACACGGCGAGCCGGGACTGCGGGTCCATCCCCGCGCTCGGCTCGTCGAGGAACACGACGCGGGGCCGTCCGACCACGGCGACCGCCAGAGCCAGCCGTTGGCGCTGACCGCCGGACAGCCGCCGCACCGTCGTGCGGGCGAACGCGCCGAGCCCCAGACGCTCGGCCAGCGCGTCGGTGTCGAGCGGGCTCGCGTACATGCGCGCCACGTGGTCGAGCATCTCGCGCGCGCGCACCCCGGTCGGCAGACCGCCGTCCTGCAGCATCACGCCGACGGCGGGCCGCAGTGCGGCCGCGTCGGCGACGGGGTCGAGACCGAGGACGCGCACCGTGCCCGCATCGGGCACGCGCAGGCCCTCGCAGCACTCGACGGTCGTGGTCTTCCCGGCGCCGTTGGGGCCGAGGACGGCCGTGACGCGGCCGGCCTGCGCGCAGAGGTCGAGGCCGTCGACGACGCGGCGCCCGTCGTAGCTCTTGACGAGGCCGCGGACCTCGACGGCAGGGGAGTGCGGCACAGGGCGGGAGTCTAGGTGCTCGCGAACCTCGGGGTCGTGCGGTCGGTGTCCTGGTCGTGGACAGCGCGAACGGCGCATGCTCCGTGCGCTCTAGCCTTCCCGCCGGGGGGCGCGTCCGGATCGTCCCCGTACGCCCGAGCCAGGCCGGGGAGGCCACGTGGTCACGTACCGCATCGACACGACGACTCTGCGAGAGGTCCCGCAGGACGTCACCGCGACGTGGGAGCACGTGGAGCGTCTCGAGCGACGGGGGGCGGAGGGTGACGGCGAGCGTGTCGTGTGGCTGCGGATCCTCGGTGCGCTCGTGTCGGCCGAGCGGCTCGCGTGGTCCGACGTCGTCCGCCACGGCGGTCCGGCCTCGCTCGCCGCGGTGCCGCGTCCCGGGGACGAGGACGTCCCGGCCGGGGCATGGCGCCCGTTGCTGCGCCTGGCCCAGGTCCTGCACTGGCGGAGCCGGTTCGACGACGCGGACCTCGTCGTGGAGGCGGTCCGCCGCGCGGCGCAGTCCGTCGCGGTCCGTCCCGAGGTCGACGACGTGACGCGGCGCGACTGCTCCGCGGTGCTGGCGTTCGCCGACCAGGGGCAGGGCAAGGTCCGCTACGACGCGGGTCGTTGCGTCGAGGCCGTCCACCTGTTCTCGTCGGCGCTCGAGCGGCGCTCGCGCGACGGTGCACCGGCGGACCAGGTCGAGTCGAGCCGGATCGCGCTCGCGGCGGCGAGCAGCCGCGCCGCGAGCGGCAGCGCGGTGCACGGCCCGTGGGAGGCCGCTCGGGTGTGACGTGCGGCACCTTCGGCGCCCGGTAGGGGGTGCAGGAAGGTACGCCTTGCTTGCGGGGATGGATTTCGGCAACAAGGATGTTGCCGATATCGAGCGCAGTCCTGCGTTCGTCCCGTGCGGAGCCCCCAGGCCCCGTGCCACGGCTCCCCGGGAGGTGCGCATGACCGGTCCCACGCCCGTCGTCGACCGCACCCCCGAGCCCGCGCTCGACCACGAGGCGTCGACCCGCAGTCGCATCCTGCAGATCGTCGCCGCCGACGGCCCGGTCAGCGCCGCCGACCTCGCGAGCGCCCTGGACCTCGCGGCCGCCGGGGTGCGCCGGCACCTGCAGGCCCTCGAGGACGCCGACCAGGTGACCGTGCACCGCGGACGCGAGGCGTCGCGGGGTCGCGGCCGACCCGCCCGTCGCTACGTCGTCACCGGTGAGGGTCAGGCGGTGCTGTCGCACCGCTACGCCGAGATCGCCGCCGACGCGCTGACGTTCCTGGCGCGCACGGCCGGACCGCAGGCCGTCGAGCAGTTCGCCGAGCACCGGGTGCGCGAGCTCGAGGAGCGTCACACGGCCGCCGTGGACGCCGCCGGCCCCGACGTCGCCGCGCGCGCCGAGGCGCTCGCGCAGGCGCTCGCAGCCGACGGGTACGCCGCGTCCGTGCGTCCCGTGCCGGGGACGTCCGTCGTCCAGCTCTGCCAGGGGCACTGCCCGGTGCAGGACGTGGCGGCGCAGTTCCCGGCGCTCTGCGAGGCCGAGACGCGCGCGTTCGGACGGCTCCTGGGCGTGCACGTGCAGCGGCTGTCGACCCTGACGTCCGGCGGCCACGTGTGCACCACGAGCATCCCGACCGTCCCGATGCGGACGGCGGACCCCCGCGGTGCCGGACCCCCCGACGACCCCGTCCCGGGCACGACGGCGGACGCCGCCGGCCCCCCACCGACCTCGAACCCACCCGCCCCCGTGCACTCGACGGAAGGACCGACACGATGAGCGCACCCACGGACGACACGGCCACCCGGCCGGCGGCCGCAGAGCCGCTGAGCCAGGACGAGGCCATCGCCTCGATCGGCAACTACACCTTCGGCTGGCACGACCCCGACGTCGCCGGCTCGGTCGCGCGTCGCGGCCTGTCCGAGGACGTCGTGCGCGACATCTCCCGGCTCAAGAACGAGCCCGAGTGGATGCTCAAGACGCGTCTGAAGTCGCTGCGCCTGTTCGACAAGAAGCCCATGCCCTGGTGGGGCGCGGACCTGTCGGGCATCGACTTCGACAACATCAAGTACTTCGTGCGTTCGACCGAGAAGCAGGCCACCAGCTGGGAGGACCTGCCCGAGGACATCAAGAACACGTACGACCGCCTCGGCATCCCGGAGGCGGAGAAGCAGCGGCTCGTCGCCGGTGTCGCGGCGCAGTACGAGTCCGAGGTCGTCTACCACCAGATCCAGGAGTCGCTCGAGGAGCAGGGCGTCATCTTCCTCGACACCGACACCGCGCTGCGTGAGCACCCGGAGATCTTCGAGCAGTACTTCGGCTCGGTCATCCCGCCCGGGGACAACAAGTTCGCGTCGCTCAACACCGCGGTGTGGTCGGGCGGCTCGTTCGTCTACGTGCCGCCGGGCGTGCACGTCGAGATCCCGCTGCAGGCCTACTTCCGGATCAACACCGAGAACATGGGCCAGTTCGAGCGGACGCTGATCATCGCCGACGAGGGCTCGTACGTGCACTACGTCGAGGGGTGCACCGCCCCGATCTACCAGTCGGACTCGCTGCACTCCGCGGTCGTCGAGATCATCGTCAAGAAGAACGCCCGCGTGCGGTACACGACCATCCAGAACTGGTCGAACAACGTCTACAACCTCGTCACCAAGCGGGCGACCGCGGCCGAGGGCGCGACGATGGAGTGGGTCGACGGCAACATCGGCTCCAAGGTCACCATGAAGTACCCCGCGATCTACCTCATGGGTGAGCACGCGCGCGGCGAGACGCTCTCGATCGCGTTCGCGGGCGAGGGCCAGCACCAGGACGCCGGATCGAAGATGGTGCACGCGGCACCGCACACGTCCTCGTCCATCGTGTCGAAGTCGGTCGCGCGCGGTGGCGGTCGCACGTCGTACCGCGGTCTCGTGCAGATCCTCGAGGGCGCCGAGCACTCGGCGTCCAACGTGCTGTGCGACGCGCTGCTCGTCGACCAGATCTCGCGCTCCGACACCTACCCGTACGTCGACGTCCGCGAGGACGACGTGTCGATGGGTCACGAGGCGACGGTCTCCCGCGTGAGCGAGGACCAGCTGTTCTACCTGATGTCCCGAGGAATGACCGAGACC
Organism: Cellulomonas sp.; assembly: GCF_015234515.1. Lineage (GTDB taxonomy): Bacteria > Actinomycetota > Actinomycetes > Actinomycetales > Cellulomonadaceae > Cellulomonas. The sequence goes on along the minus strand of NZ_JADGMY010000002.1, from coordinate 50,415 downwards.
GAGGCCATGGCCATGATCGTGCGCGGGTTCGTCGAGCCCATCGCGCGCGAGCTGCCCATGGAGTACGCGCTCGAGCTCAACCGCCTCATCGAGCTCCAGATGGAAGGGGCCGTCGGCTGATGACGACCACCACGAACGAGACGGCACCCACCGCGGGCCTCTCGACCGACCACTCCCGTGCGGTCGCCGACGGCGCGCACACGCACGGCGGCCTCGTGCCCGAGGCGTCGCGCGCAGCGCGGCCCACGAGCTTCGACGTCGCCGACTTCCCCGTGCCCACCGGGCGCGAGGAGGAGTGGCGCTTCGCTCCCGTCGACCGCTTCGCCGGCCTGTTCGCGGCGGCGAGCGACGGCGTCCTGCCGGGCCGCGGGGTGCTCACCACGGTCGTCGAGGCGCCCGAGGTGCGGGTCGAGATCGTCGACCGCGACGACGCGCGTCTCGGCACCGCGGGCAAGCCCGGCGACCGCACGGCGGTGACCGCGTGGGCGTCGTTCGAGCGCGCGACCGTCGTGACGCTGCCGCGCGAGTCGGTGTCGTCCAAGGTCACGTCGATCGTCGTCGAGGGTGTCGAGGGCGCGGGCCTGGCCGACGCACCCCTCGAGCCGACCGCCGCGCACCTGCTCGTGCACGCCGAGCCGCTGTCGCAGGGCGTCGTCGTGCTCGACCACGTGGGGCACGCCAACCTCACCGAGACGGTCGAGATCGTCGCCGAGGACGGTGCGCACCTCACGGTCGTCTCGGTGCAGGACTGGGCCCCCGGCTCGGTCCACGCCGCGAGCCACCGCGTGCGGATCGGCCGCGACGCGTCGGTCAAGCACATCGTCGTCACGCTCGGCGGCGACGTCGTGCGCATCACCCCTGACACCGAGTTCGTCGGCGAGGGCGCGTCCGTCACGGCGCACGGCCTCTACTTCGCGGACGCGGGCCAGCACCAGGAGCACCGCCTGTTCGTCGACCACGCGGTCCCGAACTGCGTGTCGCGCGTGACGTACAAGGGCGCCCTGCAGGGCGTCGGCGCGCACACGGTGTGGGTCGGCGACGTCCTGATCCGTGCGGCCGCCGAGGGCACCGACACGTACGAGCTCAACCGCAACCTCGTCCTGACGGACGGTGCGCGCGCGGACTCCGTGCCGAACCTCGAGATCGAGACGGGCCTCATCGAGGGCGCCGGTCACGCCAGCGCCACCGGCCGGTTCGACGACGAGCAGCTCTTCTACCTGCGCTCGCGCGGCATCCCCGAGACCGACGCGCGTCGTCTGGTCGTCAAGGGCTTCTTCGCCGAGCTCATCCAGGAGATCGGCGTCCCCGAGGTCGAGGAGAGGCTCAGCGCCGCGATCGACGCGGAGCTCGAGAAGTCGATGAGCGTGATCCTCGGCACCGAGCCGACGGTCGAGGGCTCGCAGGCCGCGCTCGCCACGGAGCGTGCATGAGCGCCCAGCTGGCCTGCTACACCGCGGACGTGCCCGTCGCCGGCGCGCTGCGCGTCGAGCTCGAGGGCGAGGCGGGACCCGTCGAGGTCGCCGTCGTCCGTGACGAGTCCGGCGACTGGCACGCGATCAGCGACATCTGCTCGCACGGTGCCGTCTCCCTGTCCGACGGCGAGGTCGAGGACTGCACGGTGGAGTGCTGGCTGCACGGGTCGAGGTTCGACCTGCGCTCCGGCAAGCCGCTGTCGCCGCCCGCGATCAAGCCCGTCCCCGTCTACCCCGTGACCGTCGACGGCGAGCGTGTGCTCGTCGACGTCGACGCGCCGCTCTGAACCCGAGGAGTACCCGATGTCCACCCTGGAGATCCGCGACCTGCACGTCAGCGTCGAGACGAAGGAGGGCCCCAAGCCCATCCTGCGCGGCGTCGACCTCACCGTGAGCAGCGGTGAGACCCACGCCATCATGGGCCCCAACGGGTCCGGCAAGTCCACGCTCGCGTACTCGCTGGCGGGCCACCCCAAGTACCAGATCACCTCGGGCAGCGTCCTGCTCGACGGTGAGGACGTCCTCGCGATGAGCGTCGACGAGCGCGCCCGCGCCGGCATGTTCCTCGCCATGCAGTACCCCGTCGAGGTCCCCGGCGTCTCCGTGTCGAACTTCCTGCGGACCGCCAAGACCGCGATCGACGGCGAGGCGCCGCCGCTGCGCTCGTGGGTCAAGGACATGCGCGCCGCCATGGACGGCCTGCGGATGGACTCCACCTTCGCTGAGCGTTCCGTCAACGAGGGCTTCTCCGGCGGTGAGAAGAAGCGGCACGAGATCCTCCAGATGGAGCTGCTCAAGCCGCGCTTCGCGATCCTCGACGAGACCGACTCCGGCCTGGACGTCGACGCGCTGCGCGTCGTGTCCGAGGGCGTCAACCGCGTCAAGGCCGGCGGCGACGTCGGCGTGCTGCTGATCACGCACTACACGCGGATCCTGCGCTACATCCAGCCCGACTTCGTGCACGTCTTCGTCGACGGCCGGATCGCCGAGGAGGGCGGCCCGGAGCTGGCCGAGCGCCTCGAGTCCGAGGGCTACGACCGCTTCCTGCCCACCGGCACCGCGGTCTGAGACCGTCGCGACGGCCGCCGGGGTGACCCGGCGGCCGCCGCACCCGTCGTCCCCGGGGCGACCGTCGCCACTGCGTGAGAGCACCGCGCACCGTCGGCCGCCTCCCGTCCGCCCGGAGGACCTGATGACCAGCACGCTCGAGCCGCTGCGGCCCGCACCTGACGACGTGAGCCTGTCGGCCACGGAGCTGGCAGCGGTCCGCGCCGACTTCCCGCTGCTCGAGCGCACGCTGCGCGACGGGCGGCGGCTCGTGTACCTCGACAGCGGTGCGACGTCGCAGAAGCCCGAGGTCGTCCTCGACGCCGAGCAGGACTTCTACGTGCGTCGCAACGCCGCCGTGCACCGCGGCGCGCACCAGCTCGCCGAGGAGGCCACCGAGGCGTTCGAGGACGCGCGCTCCCGGGTCGCCGGATTCGTCGGCGTCTCAGCGGGCGAGCTCGTGTGGACGTCGAACGCGACGGCCGCGATCAACCTCGTGGCGTACGCGATGTCCAACGCGTCCCTGGGCCGCGGGGGAGAGGCGGCACGCCGGTTCGCGCTCGCACCCGGCGACGAGATCGTCGTCACCGAGGCCGAGCACCACGCCAACCTCGTCCCGTGGCAGGAGCTGGCGGCCCGCACGGGCGCGACGCTGCGCTGGCTCGGCGTCGACGACGACGGGCGCATCCGCACCGAGGATCTCGCGACGGTCGTCACCGACCGGACCCGCGTGCTGGCGTTCACGCACGCGTCGAACGTCACCGGGGCGATCACGCCCGTCGAGGCGTTCGTCGCGCGTGCCCGCGAGGTCGGTGCTCTCACCGTGCTGGACGCCTGCCAGTCCGTGCCGCACCTGCCGGTGGACCTGCGCGCGCTCGGCGTGGACCTCGCGGCGTTCTCGGGGCACAAGATGTACGGACCGACCGGTGTGGGTGCGCTGTACGGGCGGCGTGAGCTGCTCGAGGCGATGCCGCCGGTGACCACCGGCGGCTCGATGGTCGAGGTCGTCACCATGGAGTCGACGACGTACGCACCGCCGCCCCAGCGGTTCGAGGCAGGCACGCAGATGGTGTCGCAGGCCGTCGCGCTCGGCGCGGCCGCGCAGTACCTCTCGGAGCTCGGTATGGCGGGCGTCGCCGCGCACGAGCACCACCTCGCGGGTCTGCTGCTCGACGCCGTCGCGTCCGTGCCCGGGGTCCGGGTGGTCGGGCCGACCGAGAACGTCGACCGGCTGGCGGCGGTGTCGTTCGTCGTCGACGGCGTCCACGCGCACGACGTCGGCCAGGTGCTCGACGACGCGGGTGTCGCGGTGCGCGTCGGCCACCACTGCGCGCAGCCCCTGCACCGGCGGTTCGGCATCGCGGCCACGGCCCGCGCGTCGGCGGGTGTCTACACGACGGACGACGACGTCGCCGCGTTCCGGGAAGCACTCGCGGGGGTCCGCGCGTTCTTCGGTCTGGACGACGCGACGACGGACGGGAGGCCCGCATGAGCTCGGCCATGGAGCAGCTGTACCAGCAGGTCATCCTCGACCACGCGAAGTTCCCGCACGGCCGCGGGCTGCCCGAGGGCGCGACCGGCGTCGGCGTCGCGACCGCCGACCACGGCACGTGCGCCGCCACGTCGCACCAGGTGAACCCCACCTGCGGCGACGAGGTGACGCTGCACGTCGACGTCGACACGAGCGGCGAGGTGCCGGTCCTGCGCGAGGTCGCGTGGGAGGGTCAGGGCTGCTCGATCTCGCAGGCGTCGGTCTCGGTGCTGCACGACCTGGTCGCCGGCCAGGACCTGCCCACGGTCGACCGGCTCGCCGCCACCTTCCGCGAGCTGATGCAGTCCCGCGGCGCCGGGGTGTCCGACGACGCGGAGGAGCTGCTCGGCGACGCCGTCGCGTTCGCGGGCGTGTCCCGCTACGCCGCCCGCGTCAAGTGCGCCCAGCTCGGCTGGGTCGCCCTCAACGATGCCCTCATCCTGTCCGGAGCCCGTACGACGGAGGACGCATGACCACCGAACCGATCACCACCCCCGCCGGCCCGCCGACGGCCGCCGACGTCGAGGAGGCGATGCGTGACGTCATCGACCCCGAGCTCGGCATCAACGTCGTCGACCTCGGCCTCGTCTACGGCGTCGTCGTCGACCAGACCAGCACCGCGGTCATCGACATGACCCTCACATCGGCGGCGTGCCCGCTGACGGACGTCATCGAGGATCAGACGGGCCAGGCGCTCGAGGGCCTGGTCGACGGGTTCCGCATCAACTGGGTGTGGATGCCGCCGTGGGGCCCGGAGAAGATCACGCCCGACGGGCGTGAGCAGATGCGGGCGCTGGGGTTCAACATCTGACGACAGGTCGAGACGGGAGCAGACGGCCGGTCAGCCGGACGGACCGCGAGGCGGACGCCCCGAGCTCGTGCGCGAGTACTGGCGTCGGAGCTCCGAGCTGTTCGCTCTGCCCGCCTCATGTCGCCCGGGGCGGGTGCGACTGGATCGCACTCTCGCGGCGGGGTGGGTGGGGTGGGTCAGAGGTCGGTGGCCGCGAACGTGTCGCACGCGGCGAGCGAGCCCTGCTCGTAGCCGATCGTGAACCACTTCTGGCGCTGCTCGCTCGACCCGTGCGTCCAGGTGTCGGGGTCCACGCTGCCACCGGACTGCTGCTGGATGTGGTCGTCGCCGACCGCGGCGGCGGCGTCGAGGGCCTGGGCGAGCTCCTCGGCGGTGGGGGGCTGGAGGAACGTCACGCCGGGCCGGTCCGGGTCCTCGCGCGTCGCGGCGTCGCCGGCCCACATGCCCGCGTAGCAGTCGGCCTGCAGCTCGACGCGCACGGAGTCCGACTCGGCGCCACCACCGCTGCGGTCGGCGGAGTCGAACACGCCCGTGAGGTTCTGGATGTGGTGCCCGTACTCGTGCGCGTAGATGTACATCTCGGCCAGCGGCCCGCCCTGGGCGCCGAACTGCTGCTGCAGCAGCTGGAAGAACGAGGTGTCGAGGTAGATGCCCTGGTCGGGCGGGCAGTAGAACGGGCCCGTGGACGACGAGGCCTGGCCGCACCCGGTGGCGATGCCACCCTGGAACTCGTTGGCGGTGGGCGGCGCGAAGGCCGTCCCGGCGGGGACCGTCGCGGCCCAGAACGCGTCGAGCGACTGCATCGTCGCCGAGAAGCGGCACAGTGGGTCGGAGTTCGCCTGCTCGACCGTGCACTCGGCGACGTCCTCGACCGGCTGGCTGCCGCCGCCCTGCCCGCCGGTGTCGAGGACGCCGGACAGGTCCTGGCCGGTGAACAGGAAGATGGCCAGCGCGATGATCCCGATCAGGCCACCGCCCCCCGCGGCCGCGGCGCCGCGCCCGTGCCGCCGGACGCGGCCACCCTCGAAGCTGCCACCCTCGCTGAAAGTCACGCGCTCACGGTAGTGGGAAGCCCCGCGGGCCGCGCGGGCTGGACGGTCGACCGAGTCGCACGCGACAGCGGCGGCACAGGCGCTGGGTGTCAGTCGGCCAGGCCGCGTGCGGCCAGCGCGTCACCCGTCGTCCGCGCGTGGCCCACCATGCGCACGGCGGCGGGGACGACGACCGCGCGCGGGTCGCGATCGAGGCCGCGGGCGCGCGCGGCGTCGCGCGACTCGCCGACGACCTGCACGAGCAACGGCACCGTCCGCAGGAAGAGCCCCACCGTGAGCGCCACCGTCTCCGGGGGCAGCCCGACGTGCCGCAGCGGCCCGGCCGCGCGTGCCACGACGGCCAGGAGGTCGTCGGCGCGGGTGGTCGCGGTCACGAGGGCACCTGCCAGGACGAGCGTCAGCAGGTCGAGCGCGACCTCGGCCCCGAGCGCGGGACCGCGCACCCACGTCTGGTAGGCGGCGAGCACCGCCGCGGTCACGAGGACCGGCAGGAGCCCGCGCGTCGTGCGGTGCCACGGCACGCGCGCGAGCGCCGTGACGAGGACCACGACCGCGAGGCCGGCCGCCGCCACGACCGGGCCGGCAGGCAGGACCACCGCGACGCCGGTCAGCGCGAGCAGCAGCAGCTTCGCGGCGGCCGGCAGGCGGTGGACGACGCTGTCGCCGGGGTGGTGCAGTCCCAGCGGCCCTGCCCACGGCGGGCGCAGCGGCCGTCCGCGCGTCACGACGCTCCCGCAGGGGCGCGCCCGGCACGGTCGGCGCCGTGCGGGGGCGGTGCGGCCGCCATGAGGGCGCGGTAGCGCGCGAGCGCGGGACCCGGCTCGTCGTCCGCGACGACGAGCCCGCCGTCGACGACGAGGACCCGGTCGGCGCGCGCGGCCGCCTCCAGGTCGTGCGTCACCACGACGACCTGCTGAGGGAGCGACGCGAGCAGCCTGTCCACGTGCGTCCGCCACCGCAGGTCGAGCAGCGTGGTCGGCTCGTCGCAGACGAGGACCGCCGGTTCCGTGGCGAGCACCGCGGCCAGCGCGAGGAGCTGGCGCTGACCCCCGGACAGCGCGTGCACCGAGACGTGCGCGCGGTCCGCCAGGCCGTAACGGGCGAGCGCGTCGAGGGCGCGCGCCTCGCGCTCGCGGGCGTCCGGGACCGCGCGCCGCAGGGACAGCGCGACGTCCTCGACCGGTGTCGGCATGACGATCTGCGCGTCGGGGTCGGTGAACACGAACCCGACGCGGCGCCGGACGGCGGGACCGTCGGACGCCGTGTCGAGCCCGTCGACCCGCACGCGCCCTGCCGACGGCAGGACCAGGCCGTTGAGCAGACGGGCGAGCGTCGACTTGCCGGACCCGTTGGCACCGACGACGGCGACGTGCCGCTCGGTCAGCTGCAGCGAGACCGGGCCCAGCAGGCGCACGATGCGGTCGGGGCCGCCCGCCGGGTCCGGGGACCAGGCGGTGACCTCGGCCGCGTCGAGCTCGATCACGGGCGTCTCAGCGCCTGCCGCGTCGCAGGTCGGGGAAGGCCCGCAGGACGGCCAGCGTCACGGCCGCCGCGAGCAGGTTCTTCACGACGTCCCCCGGCCAGTAGACGAGGTCGATCGCGAGCGCCTCGCGGGCGGTGACGCCGAGACGCGCCATGAGGCCGACGATGCCCGACGGGTGCGTCACGAGGAACGACGAGCCGAGCCCTGCGGCGACGAGCAGGGGGTACCGCCACGCGGGGCGCGCCCGCAGCGCGAGGCCCCCGAGCCACCCGGCGACCGCCGCGGCGAGCGGGAACGCGAGCAGGTAGCCGACGGAAGGCTTGCCCAGCACGCCGAGCCCACCGGTCATCTCCGCGAACACGGGGACTCCAGCCAGGCCGACCACCAGGTAGAGCGCGACCGCGAGGAAGCCCCGCCGGGCACCGAGCACCAGACCGGCGACGACGACACCGAACGTCTGCAGCGTGATCGGCACGGGCGTTCCCGTGGGGATCGCCGGGACCAGCGCGCACGCGGCGACGAACGCCGCGAACGTGGCCACGAGCGCGACGTCGGTGCCCGTCCGGCGCGTGTGCGGGGGTGCCGGGGGATCGGGCAGGAGACCGGGGACCACCGCGTGCGGTTCCGGTGCGGTCGTGGCCGTGGTCCTGTCGTCCGGGGAACTGAGGGACATGCCGTGGCTCCTGCCGGGTGAGGATGACGTGGAGGGTCGGGCGTCCGACCGTTCGCCACGCTAGCGGCTGGGTACGATGGTCGGCGTTTGTGCCGGGAGCCAGAACCCACCCGGTCTTCTCGTAGGAAACCGAGGAACTTCCCTGTGATCACCGCTTCGGGCGTCGAGCTGCGCGTCGGCGCCCGCGTCCTGCTGGAACCGACGACCTTCCGGATCGCCTCCGGCGACCGGATCGGCCTCGTCGGCCGCAACGGTGCGGGCAAGACCACCTTGACCAGGACGCTCGCGGGGGAGACCCAGCCGACCGGCGGGACCATCTCGCGCAGCGGCGACGTCGGGTACCTGCCGCAGGACCCGAGCGCGGGCGACCTGACGCAGCTCGCGATGGACCGGGTCCTCTCGGCGCGCGGGCTGGACGCGATCCTGGCGTCGATGCGCGAGACCGAGGGGGCGATGGCGTCGGCCGACGACGCGACCCGTGACAGGGCCATGGAGCGGTACACGCGGCTCGAGGCGCGCTTCACCGCGGCCGGCGGGTACGCGGCCGAGAGCGAGGCGCACCGCATCACGGCCGCGCTCGCGCTCGACGACCGCGTCCTGGGCCAGAACCTCGGCACGCTGTCCGGTGGCCAGCGCCGCCGCGTCGAGCTCGCACGCATCCTGTTCTCCGGCGCCGACACGCTGCTGCTCGACGAGCCGACCAACCACCTCGACGCCGACTCCATCGTGTGGCTGCGCGAGTACCTCAAGAGCTACCCGGGCGGGTTCGTCGTCATCAGCCACGACGTCGAGCTGCTGCGCGCGACCGTCAACAAGGTGTTCTACCTCGACGCGAACCGCTCGCACCTCGACCTGTACAACCTGGGCTGGGACGCGTACCTCAAGCAGCGGGAGACCGACGAGAAGCGTCGCCGCCGCGAGCGGGCCAACGCCGAGAAGAAGGCCGCGACGCTCCTGGCTCAGGCCGACAAGATGCGCGCGAAGGCCACCAAGGCCGTCGCGGCCCAGAACATGGCTCGCCGTGCCGAGCGCATGCTGTCCGGCCTCGACGCGGTCCGCGCGTCGGACAAGGTCGCGCGCCTGCGGTTCCCCGACCCGGCACCCTGCGGCCGCACCCCGCTGACCGCCGAGGGGCTGTCGAAGTCGTACGGCTCGCAGGAGGTCTTCACGGACGTCTCGCTGGCGATCGACCGCGGGAGCAAGGTCGTCGTGCTCGGGCTCAACGGCGCGGGCAAGACCACGCTGCTGCGGATGCTCGGCGGCCTGCAGGAGCCCGACACCGGTGAGGTCAAGCCGGGCCACGGCCTCAAGCTCGGGTACTACGCGCAGGAGCACGAGACCCTCGACCTCTCGCGCACCGTCCTGGAGAACCTGCGCACCGCGGCACCCGACCTCACCGACACCCAGGTGCGGTCCGTCCTCGGCTCGTTCCTGTTCTCCGGCGACGACGCCGACAAGCCGGCCCGCGTGCTGTCCGGCGGGGAGAAGACGCGCCTCGCGCTCGCGACGCTCGTCGTGTCCAGCGCCAACGTGCTGCTGCTCGACGAGCCGACGAACAACCTGGACCCGGCGTCACGCGAGGAGATCCTCGCCGCGCTGCGCGGCTACCAGGGGGCCGTGGTGCTCGTGAGCCACGACGAGGGCGCGGTCGCGGCCCTGGAGCCCGAGCGCGTCCTGCTGCTGCCCGACGGCGACGAGGACCTGTGGAGCGCCGACTACCTGGACCTCATCGCGCTGGCCTGACGGTCGCGCCCGGCGTCCTGCTGCGCGTCGATCTCGGCGTCCTCGTCGAGCTCGTCGCGGCCACGCGCCCGGCGGGGCCGCGCGGGCCGGGACGGGGGCGCGCCCTCGCCGACGGTGACGACCGACGTCCACTCGCGCCGCGCGGCGACGATGAACGCCACGAAGCCGCCGAGCGCGAAGACCCACCACTGGAACGCGTACGACAGGTGTGATCCCGGGTCGGTGCTCGGCGCGGCCAGCGCGCCCAGCGGCGCTCCCGGCGCGGGGTCCTCGCGCACGAGCGCGCCGTAGGCCGCGTACGGCTCGACGTCGACCCCGCCCGCGGCGAGCACCTGGGCAGGGGCGATGGCCTGCACCTGCCCGGACGGCGCGTCCCGGCCGCTCGTGGGCTCGCCCGGGCGCAGACGGACGGTCGCCGTGACCTCGCCGGCCGGCGGGGGCGGGACGTCGACGTCGACCGACCCGTCGGCCCCCGTGGGCACCCAGCCGCGGTCGACCACCAGGACCCGCCCTGCGCCGACCGGGTCGCCCGCGTCACCGGGCGCCGCGTCCGTCACGAGGAACGGCACCAGGGCGTGGTACGCGGGGGTGCTGTCGACGGGGCGGTTGCGCAGGAGCACGGTCGCGTCGTCGAGGTAGCGCCCGCGGACCTGGACCGAGCGCCAGGCGTCGGACTCGGGAAGCGCGGCGTCGGGGTCCGCGACGACGTCCGTGAGGTCGACGGGTGCGGCGGCGTAGTTGGCCTCCACGACCGCGATGGCGGCGTCCCGGTCGACGTGCCGCTGCCACTGCCAGCGGCCCAGGAACGTGCACGTCACGGCCACGGCGACCGCGAGGACGACCAGGCCGAGCGCCTGCCGACGTGCCGCGGCGCGCAGGTCCCCGCCCGCGGGTCCCGCCCCGTTCACGGCTCGGACCGGACCAGCTCGTCGACGGGGACGACGTCGCGCAGGAAGTCACGGACGCGCAGGTACTCCGACAGGTGCTCGCGGTGCCCGTCGCACGCGAGCCAGACCTTGCGCCGCTCGGGTGTGTGCAGCTTCGGGTTGTTCCACAGGACACCCCACGCGGGCGCCTCGCGGCAGCCGCGTGCGCTGCACACCAGCTCGCCGACGGTGTCGGGGGTGGCCTGCTGCTGGGGGGTCGAGTCGTTCACTGGCCGTCTCCGAGCTCGTCGTGGCGGGGGGCGGGGTCGATCTGGCGCGCCTCGAAGGGCACGTCCGGCGCGTCACGCCGCTCGCGCCCGGCGTTCGCCAGCAGCACCGCCACGTAGGGCAGCACGGCGGCCGCCGTGATGAGCGCGAGCGACACCGCCACCGGGACGTGCGACCAGAGCAGACCTGCGGCGACGAAGCACAGGACGCGCACGCCCATCTGCCACAGGTAGCGGCGCTGCCGGCGCGCGAGGTCGTCGGACAGCGACTCGGGGGCCGAGGTGATGCGGTGCACCTCCGGCTCGGCCCGCGCGGCGCGACGACGTGTGCTCACCACCCGATGGTAGGCGTCGTGCGGCACCGTGGCCGTGCGACGTGGGCCGACCCACACTTTGTGGGCCTCCCACAACGAGGGGCCCGCAACTCAGGACGGCGGGCACCCCGCCACGGCGCCGGGTGGTCGGCTAGCGTCGTGTCCCGTGCCTGCGACGACACCCGTGACCACCCCGGACGCCCCGACCTCTCCCGCACCGCGCTCCGTGCTGGTGACCGGCGCCAACCGCGGCATCGGCCGTGCCATCGCCGAGCGGTTCGTCGCCGCCGGTGACAAGGTCGCGACGATCGTCCGGTCGGGCGGCGCGCCCGACGGCGTCCTGGAGGTCATCGGGGACGTGCGTGACACCGCGTCCGTCGACGCCGCGTTCGCCCAGGTCGAGGCCGCGCACGGCCCCGTCGAGGTCCTCGTCGCGAACGCCGGCGTCACGCGCGACGGCCTGCTGATGCGGATGACCGACGAGGACTTCGCCGAGGTGATCGACGTCAACCTCACCGGCGCCTTCCGTGTGGTCCGGCGTGCGAGCAAGGGGATGATCCGGCTGCGCCGCGGCCGCATCGTGCTCATCTCGTCCGTCGTCGGGATGTACGGGTCGCCCGGGCAGGTCAACTACGCGTCCTCGAAGTCTGCGCTGATCGGCATGGCACGCTCGGTGACGCGCGAGCTCGGGGCGCGGGGCATCACCGCGAACGTCGTGGCGCCGGGCTTCATCGACACCGACATGACCAAGGCGCTGCCCGAGGACCGCCAGCAGGCGTACCTCGGCTCGATCCCCGCCGGACGGTTCGGGCACGCGGACGAGGTCGCTGCGGCCGTGCAGTTCCTCGCGTCCGACGCCGCCGCGTACGTGTCCGGCGCCGTGCTGCCCGTCGACGGCGGCCTCGGCATGGGGCACTGACCCCTCGCACTCCCTCCGCCGGCGCCCAGCGCGCCCGGCCCACCCGACCGAGAGGCACCTGGACCATGGCACTGCTCGAGGGCAAGACCCTGCTCGTCACCGGCGTCCTGACGGACAGCTCCATCGCGTTCCACGTCGCGCGCCTCGCGCAGGAGCAGGGAGCGAACGTCGTGCTGACGTCGTTCGGGCGGCAGCTGCGCCTGACGCAGGCGATCTCGAGGCGCCTCCCGCAGGCCGCGCCCGTCGTCCAGCTCGACGTCACGAGCGAGGAGGACCTCTCCGCACTGGCGGACCGCGTCCGGGAGCACACGGACCACCTCGACGGCGTCGTGCACTCCATCGGGTTCGCGCCGCAGTCCGTCATGGGCGGCAACTTCCTGGCCGGGGAGTGGGAGGACGTCGCGACCGCCGTGCACGTCAGCGCGTACTCGCTCAAGGCCCTCGCGGTGGCGTCCCAGCCCCTGCTGACGCGCGGGTCCAGCATCGTCGGCCTGACGTTCGACGCGCGCTACGCGTGGCCCGTGTACGACTGGATGGGCGTCGCGAAGGCCGCGTTCGAGTCGACCGCCCGGTACCTCGCGCGCGACCTGGGGCCGCAGGGCATCCGCGTGAACCTCGTCTCGGCCGGGCCCATCCGCACGACCGCCGCCAAGTCGATCCCCGGCTTCGAGGCGATGGAGGGTGGCTGGCCCGAGCGTGCGCCCCTCGGCTGGGACGTGCACGACCCCGAGCCGACCGCGCGCGCCGTCGCCGCGCTGCTCTCCGACTGGTTCCCGGCGACGACGGGCGAGATCGTCCACGTCGACGGCGGCGTGCACGCCATGGGGCTGTAGGCGCAGGGGACGGTCGCGAGGGGCGTCGTGTTCGTCACGTCCGTTCTCGCCGCTGCGGCTACCTCGGTGGCGGGGCCGGATGGCACCCTGGTGCCGTGACACTGCGCCGACTCGTCCTCCTGCGGCACGCCAAGGCGGAGCCGGCCGGCGTCGTCGTCGACCACGAGCGGCCGCTCGCCCTCGTCGGACGACGGCAGGCCGCGGCCGTCGGTGCTGCGCTGGCGACCACCGGCCCGGCGCCCACGCACGTCCTGTGCTCGTCGTCGCTGCGCACCCGCCAGACGTGGGAGATCGCACGGACGGCGCTGGTCGCCGCGGGCGTCCCGGGCCCGGTCGTGTCGGTCACGGACGCGCTGTACGACGCGTCCGCGGGTGATCTCGCCGCACTCCTGCGGACGCAGCCCGACGAGGCGTCGACCGTGCTGGTCGTGGGGCACGAGCCGACGATGTCGCACGCGGCCGACGTGCTCGCCGGCCCGACGTCCGACGAGGCCCTGCGCGCACGCGTGCGCGGCGGGGTGCCGACCGCGGCCTGGGCCGTGCTCGAGCTCGACGGACCGTGGGACGCGGTCGCACCCGGGGCGCTGCGGCTGGTCCACCTCGACCGTCCGGCCTGACGGCCCGCGGACGCCGGTGCGGGCGGCGTCGGGGACGCCGCGGTCCGGACCGTCAGGCCGCGAACGGCGCGAGCGTCAGCACGGCGTCCAGGCGCCCGGCCACCGCGACGTCGGCGGCCTGCGCGACGACCGGCTTCGCGTTGAACGCGATCCCCGTCGCGGCGGCGGCCAGCATGTCGAGGTCGTTCGCACCGTCCCCGATCGCCACGGTCCGGCTCATCGGCAGACCGAGCTCGAGCGCCCACGCCGCGAGCGTGGCCGCCTTCGCGGCCCGGTCGACGACCGGCCCGTCGACCCGGCCCGTGAGCACGCCGTCACGGACCTCGAGCCGGTTGGCGTGCACGCGCGTGATCCCCAGGCGCGTCGCGAGCGGTCGTGCGACCTCCATGAAGCCGCCCGACACCAGGCCCACGGGCCACCCGCGGCCCTGGAGCTCGGCCACCAGCTCGACGGCACCCGGCGTCAGCTCGACCTCCGCGAGCACGTCGTCGAACACCGACACCGGAAGACCCGCCAGCGTCGCGACTCGCTCGCGCAGCGACTGGGCGAAGTCGATCTCGCCGCGCATCGCCCGCTCGGTGATCTCCGCGACCACCGGACGGGACCCCGCGTGGCCCGCCAGCATCTCGACCACCTCGCCCGTGATGAGCGTGGAGTCGACGTCCATGACGACGAGCCGGGCAGCAGCCGTACAGGTGTCCACGCCCGCAGGCTAGCGGGCGCCGAGCAGCGGGAGCGCCGGTGTCCGCATGACGTGCGCGCCCGGACGCGTCCGTCCCACGTCGTGGCGGCAGGACGTCAGTCCGTGATGATCGTGCCCTTCGGGACGACGGTGATGCCGCTGTCCGTCACGGTGAACCCTCGGGCACGGTCGTGGTCGTGGTCCAGCCCGATGCGTGCCCGCTCCGGGACGATCACGTTCTTGTCCAGGATGGCGTGGTGGATCTGGGCGTACCGCTCGACCTGCACGCCGTCCATGAGCACCGAGTCCGTGACCTGCGCCCAGGAGTGCAGCCGGATGCCGGGGGACAGGATCGACCCGGACACGGTCGCACCGGACACGACGACGCCGGGGGAGACGATCGAGTCGGCCGCGTGCCCCAGGCGCCCGGCACCCGCGTGGACGAACTTGGCCGGCGGCAGGCCGGTGTAACCGGTGTGCAGCGGCCAGTCGTCGTTGTAGAGGTTGAAGACCGGCTCGATCGAGATGAGGTCCTGGTTCGCGTCGAAGTACGAGTCGAGCGTCCCCACGTCGCGCCAGTAGTCACGGTCGCGGTCGGTGGAGCCCGGCACGTCGTTGCGGATGAAGTCGTAGACCCCGGCGGTACCGCGCTCGACGAACCACGGGACGATGTCGCCGCCCATGTCGTGACGGGAGTTCACGTCCTCGGCGTCGACCGTCACGGCGTTGACCAGGGCGTCGGCGTTCACGACGTAGTTGCCCATCGACGCCAGGATCTCCATCGGCGAGCCGGGGACCGGCGTCGGGTCCGACGGCTTCTCGCGGAACGCGGCGATGCGCGACGGGTCGCCCGGGACCGTCTCGATGACGCCGAACTGGTCGGCCATGTCGATGGGCTGCCGGATTCCCGCGACCGTCAGCTCGGCTCCCGACTCGATGTGGGAGTCCACCATCTGCGAGAAGTCCATGCGGTACACGTGGTCGGCGCCGACCACGACGACGATGTCGGGGCGCTCGTCGTCGATGATGTTCAGGCACTGGTAGATCGCGTCGGCGCTGCCGAGGTACCAGTGCTTGCCGACGCGCTGCTGCGCCGGCACGGCGGCGACGTAGTTGCCCAGCAGCGCCGACATGCGCCACGTCTTGGAGACGTGCCGGTCGAGCGAGTGCGACTTGTACTGGGTCAGCACGATCACGTGCAGGTAGTGCGAGTTGATGACGTTCGACAGGGCGAAGTCGACGAGACGGTAGATGCCGCCGAAGGGCACGGCGGGCTTCGCGCGGTGCGCGGTGAGCGGCATCAGGCGCTTGCCCTCCCCCCCGGCGAGGACGATGGCGAGGACACGCGGCGCTGGCATGCACCCAACCTAGGCCGAAGGGGCGTCCGCAGCGAGATGCACGCGCGCACGAGCGCTAGCGTGTCGCCAGACGACCGGCGGTGGGCCGGTCACGACTGGAGGCAACGGTGCGCGTCGACCTGCTGACCCGCGAGTACCCCCCGCACGTGTACGGGGGTGCGGGCGTCCACGTGGCGGGCCTGACCGCCGTGCTGCGCGAGCTGATCGACGTGCGCGTGCACAGCTTCGACGAGCCCGTCGCCGAGCCCGGCACCCACGGCTACTCCGTGCCCGGCGGCCTGGGCGGTGCCAACGCCGCGCTCGCCACCATGGGCGTCGACCTCGCCATCGTCGACGGCATCGGGCGCGACACGGCCGACGGCGGCACCGACCTGGTGCACTCCCACACGTGGTACGCGAACCTCGCGGGCCACCTCGCGTCGCTGCTGTACGGCGTGCCGCACGTGCTCACCGCGCACAGCCTGGAGCCGCTGCGGCCGTGGAAGGCCGAGCAGCTCGGCGGCGGGTACGCGTTGTCCTCGTGGGTCGAGCGCACCGCGTACGAGGCCGCCGACGCCGTCATCGCCGTCAGCGGCGGCATGCGCGCCGACATCCTGCGCTCGTACCCCGCGGTCGACCCGGCCAAGGTGCACGTGGTGCACAACGGCATCGACCTCGACGGCTGGCAGCGGCCCACCACCGACGAGGGCCTCGCGCAGGCGCGTCGCGTGGTGCAGGACCTCGGCATCGACCCCGACCGCCCGTCCGTCGTGTTCGTCGGCCGCATCACCCGGCAGAAGGGTCTGCCGTACCTGCTGCGCGCCGTCGAGGCGCTGCCCTCCGACGTGCAGGTCGTGCTGTGCGCCGGCGCGCCCGACACGGCCGAGATCCTCGCCGAGGTGAACGCGCTGGTGGCGGACCTGCGCACGCGCCGGTCCGGGGTCGTGTGGATCGACCGGATGCTGCCGCGCGACGAGCTCGTCGCGGTGCTCGCGCACGGCACGGTCTTCGCCTGCCCCTCGGTGTACGAGCCGCTGGGCATCGTGAACCTCGAGGCCATGGCCGTGGGTCTGCCGGTCGTCGGCACGGCGACCGGCGGCATCCCCGAGGTCGTCGACGACGGCGTCACCGGCGTGCTCGTGCCGATCGACCAGGTCCAGGACGGCACCGGGACGCCGGTCGACCCCGACGCGTTCGTCGCCGACCTGGGCGCCGCGCTCGCGGACGCCGTGTCCGACGCCGAGCGCGCGGCCCGTTGGGGCGTCGCCGCGCGTCGTCGCGTCGAGGACCACTTCTCGTGGCACGCGATCGGCGAGCGGACCCTCGAGGTGTACCGCGGCGTCCTCGCCGGCTGACGCGCCCAGCTCGTCCTTCGGCGGCTCAACGGTCGTCGGAGGCCGCCGAAGGACGAGGTCGCGGCGCCGGAGGCCTCAGTCGCGGGTCAGGTGGGTCGCCGCGGCGGCCATCGCGCGGCGCGCGACGCGGTCGACCTCGCGCAGTGCGGTCGACCGTTGGTCGGCCTGCCACGTGTTGACCGCGCCGCCGTCGTCCTGGGTGGCCAGCGCGACGATGCCCCGCAGCCTCGCGGCGCTGGACAGCACACGCAGCCGCTGCGCCTCGATCCCGCGCGGGATCCGGCGCTCGGGCAGCGCGCCGTCCCGCACCCCGGCGATCGCGTCGGCGGCGTCCGGCCGCCACCGCTCGACGCCCAGGGACACGAGGGCCTCGGTCGCGGTCAGCAGGCCCTGCCGCAGGTCGCGCTCGGCGTCCTCCAGCGTGCCGACCTGGGCCCACACCGCCGTGCGCCAGTCGGGGACCGGCGCGGTCCGCCACGTCACCGCGTGGCCCGGCTCGTACACCGACCCGAACTGCTCGACGTGCGGCACGGCCGCGACGGTCCGGGCGCCGGCCCGCAGCAGCACGCACTCGCCGGCCAGCACGGCGTCGTGCGACACCGTGGGCGGCGCGGCGACCGGGTCGCCGGGGACCGGCAGGACGACCGCGACGTCGTCCACCGGGCCGCCCAGCCACGTCAGCCAGTCCCGCAGCGTCACCGGCTCGCCGTCCGCGTCGACCGCGTGCGGC
This sequence comes from Cellulomonas sp., assembly GCF_015234515.1. Taxonomy (GTDB): domain Bacteria; phylum Actinomycetota; class Actinomycetes; order Actinomycetales; family Cellulomonadaceae; genus Cellulomonas. The sequence goes on along the minus strand of NZ_JADGMY010000002.1, from coordinate 32,663 downwards.
TCGTCGTCCTGCTGCACGGCGGCCACCGTCGCGTCCGGCTCGGCGGACGCGGCGAGCCAGAGCGCGAGCAGGACGGACCGGGGCAGGTCGAGTGCGGCAGCCACGGCACCACGGTAGGCGCTGGGGCGGCCGGCCCGGGACCGCGCGTGTCAGCCGATCGCGTGGACCGGTGCCGTGAGCGGTGCGCCGGAGCCGTCGCGTCGTTCGTCCACCGGTGGCAGGTCGACCGGCTGACCGCCGGACCCGGTGGCCCGTGCGGGCGCCGGACCCACGTGGGCGAGGATCAGTGCGTCCTCGCCCTTGAGGAACCGGTGCGAGCGCACCCCGCCCGTCGCGCGTCCCTTGCCGGGGTACGCGGCGAACGGCGTGACCTTGGCGGCACCGGTCTGCGTGCCCGGCAGCGCGGACGACGAGCCGGAGACGGTGACGACGACGGCGTCCTCGTCGGGCCGCACGACCCCGAAGGCCACCACCCGCGCGCCGGCGGCCAGCTTGATGCCGGTCATGCCGCCCGCGGCCCGACCCTGCGGGCGCACCTGCGAGCCCGGGAAGTGCAGCAACGAGGCGTCGGAGGACACCAGGACCAGCTCGTCGTCGTCGGCCGCGAGGGCGGCGCCCACGACCGAGTCGCCGTCCTTGAGGCTGATCGCCTCCCACGAGTCGCGGTTGTTCGGCACGTCCCCCGGCGCGACGCGCTTGACGACGCCCTGAGCGGTCGCGAGCGCCAGCGGGGGAGCGTCGTCGACCAGCGGCACGAGGGCGACGACGCGCTCGTCCTTCTCGAGCGTCACGGCCTCGCCGACCGGCAGGCCGCCCGACAGCGACGGCGGTCCGTCGGTCGGCGGCAGCGCCGGCAGCTCGAGGACCGACAGTCGCACGACCCGGCCGCTCGACGTCAGCGCACCGATGTCGGCACGCGCGGTGGTGGCGACCGCCGAGGCGACCACGTCGTGCCGGCTGCGCGTCGCGCCGTCGCCGCGCACGGGCGCCACGTCCTCCCCGGTGCGCGCCACCAGGCCCGTGGCCGACAGCAGCGCCCAGCACGGCGTGTCGGGGATCTCCAGGGGTGCGCCGCCCTTCGCCGACGTCGGCGCGCCGGCGGCCCCCCCGAGGCTGGTGCCACCCGCGTGCTCGAGCAGCACGGTGCGTCGCGGCGTCCCGTACGTCGCCGCCACCTCGGCCATCTCGTCGGACGTCACACCGCGGAGCAGCGCGTCGTCGGCGAGGATCGCCTGCAGCCGGGCGATCTCCTCGATCAGCTCGTCGCGCTCGCGCTCGAGCTCGATGCGCGAGAACCGCGTCAGACGACGCAGCCGCAGCTCCAGGATGTACTCGGCCTGCAGCTCGGACAGGTCGAACACCGTACGGAGCCGCGTGCGCGCCGCGTCGGCGTCGTCGGACGCCCGGATGACCTGGATGACCTCGTCGATGTCGAGGATCGCGATGAGCAGGCCCTCGACGAGGTGCAGCCGCTCCTGGCGCTTCCTCAGGCGGTACGACGTGCGCCGGCGCACCACCTCGAGGCGGTGCTCGACCCAGACCCGCAGCAGCTCGACCAGACCGAGCGTGCGGGGCTGGCCGTCGACGAGCGCGACGTTGTTGATGGAGAACGAGTCCTCCAGCGGCGTGTGCCGGTAGAGCTGCTCGAGGACCGCCTCGGGGTGGAACCCCGTCTTGACCTCGATGACCAGCCGCAGCCCGTGCGCGCGGTCGGTGAGGTCGACCGCGTCGGCGATGCCGGAGAGCTTCTTGGACTGCACGCCCTCCTTGATCTTCTCGATGACCTTCTCCGGGCCGACCGTGTACGGCAGCTCGGTGATGACGATGCCCTTGCGCTTCGGGGTGACGTTCTCGATCCGTGCGGTCGCCCGCGTGCGGAACGCGCCGCGCCCCGTGCGGTACGCGTCGCGCACGCCGTCGAGACCGACGATCTTGCCGCCCGTCGGAAGGTCGGGGCCGGGGACGAACCGCATGAGGTCCTCGAGCGTCGCGTCCGGGTGCTTCACGAGGTGCCGCGCCGCCGCCACGACCTCCACGAGGTTGTGCGGCACCATGTTCGTCGCCATGCCGACCGCGATGCCCGTCGCGCCGTTGACCAGCAGGTTCGGGATGGCCGCGGGCAGCACGCCCGGCTGCTTGAGCTTGTTGTCGTAGTTCGGGACGAAGTCCACGACGTCCTCGTCGAGGCCGTGCGTCATCGCCACCGCCGCGGGTGCCATCCGGGCCTCGGTGTACCGGGACGCCGCAGGCCCGTCGTCCAGGGAGCCGAAGTTGCCGTGGCCGTCGACGAGCGGCAGCCGCAGGGAGAACGGCTGCGCCAGGCGCACCATCGCGTCGTAGATCGCCGAGTCGCCGTGCGGGTGGAGCTTGCCCATGACCTCGCCGACGACGCGCGCCGACTTCACGTAGGGCCGCTCCGGACGCAGGCCCATGTCGGCCATCTGGTAGATGATCCGCCGCTGCACGGGCTTGAGACCGTCGCGGGCGTCGGGCAGGGCGCGCGAGTAGATGACCGAGTACGCGTACTCGAGGAACGAGCCCTCCATCTCCGTCGTGACGTCGACGTCGATGATCCGCTCGACGAGGTCCTCGGGCGGCAGGTCGGGGCTGGCGGGGCGACGCGCCATGGGCTGGTGTGCTCCTCGGGTGCTGCGAAGTCTCGGTGACGGGTCTCGGGGTCGTGCGCGGGGCGGCGTGACCGCGACCGCGCATCGACCATTCTCGCCGCCCGGCCGGCCTCCACGGTGCAGCCGCGCCGCTAGCCTGGCGGCATGGCCCACGTCGTCCCCGGAGACGGGCACCCCGGCCCGGCAGCAGCGCCGGGGCTCGCCGCCGCACCTTACCCGGCGGGCTGGGAGGCGGACGTCGTGCTGACGGACGGCTCGACCACGCGCCTGCGGCCGATCCGCCCCGACGACGCCGCCGCGCTGCAGGCCTTCCACGTCGCGCAGTCCGAGCGGTCGACGTACCTGCGGTTCTTCGCCTCCCTCGAGCGACTGCCCGACCGCGACCTCGAGCGGCTCGTCACCGTCGACCACCTGACCCGGGTCGCGCTCGTCGCCGTGAGCGGCTCGCCGGGGACCGACGCGCACGAGCGCATCATCGGCGTCGCGCGCTACGACCTGGTCGAGCCCGAGACCGCCGAGGTCGCGTTCAACATCTCCGACGCCCACCAGGGCAAGGGCCTGGCCTCGGTGCTGCTGGAGCACCTGGCGGCGGCGGCGCGCGAGCGCGGGGTGCGGCGGTTCGTCGCCGAGGTGCTGCCGCAGAACGGGCGCATGCTCGCGGTCTTCAAGGAGGCCGGCTACGAGGTCCGCCAGCGCACCGAGGACGGGGTCGTGCAGGTCCGCTTCGACATCGACCCCACGGACCGGTCGCTCGCCGTCGCGGCGGACCGGGAGCACCGCGCCGAGGCGCGCTCCATGCGCGCGCTGCTCACGGCACGGTCCGTCGTGGTCGTCGGTCCCGGGCCGGACCCGGGACCGGACGGCGCGCTCGCGGCACGCCAGGCCGCGCGGGTCGTCGAGGGCCTCGTGCCCGAGGCGCGGACGGGCCGGGTCACGGTGCACGCGGTGGGCGTCGGTGACGCCGGGCTCGACGCGAACGGCGTCTCCCACCACGCGCGCATCGACGACGTCCCCGGGCCGGTCGAGCTCGCGGTGGTCGCGCTGCCCGCGGCGCTCGTGCTGGACGCCGCGCGACGGCTCGGTGACCTGGGTGTGCGTGGTCTGGTGCTCGTCTCCGGCGGGTTCGCGGAGTCGGGGCCCGAGGGGCTCGCACGGCAGCGGCTGCTCGTGGGCATCGCGCACGGTGCCGGCATGCGGGTCGTCGGGCCCTCGTCGTTCGGTCTGCTCGCGACGCACGACGGCACGACGCTCGACGCCTCGCTCGCGGCGCGCCCGCCACGCCCCGGCCGGGTCGGGCTGTTCTGCCAGTCGGCACCGCTCGCGGTCACGCTGCTCGCCGCCGTCGAGCGCCGCGGGCTCGGGCTGGCGCAGCTCGTCTCGGCAGGGCACCGCGCGGACGTGTCCGGCAACGACCTCATGCAGTTCTGGGGGGAGGACGAGGACACCGACGTCGTGGCGCTGTACCTGGAGTCCATCGGCAACCCGCGCAAGTTCTCCCGGGTCGCGCGCAGGCTCTCGGCGCACAAGCCGCTCGTGGTCCTCACCGCCGGCCGGTCGGGGCACGTCGTGCCTCCGGGGCACGCGGTCCGGCCGACGCGCGCGCCGCGCCGGACCCTGGAGGAGGTGCTGCGGCAGTCCGGCGCCATCCGGGTGGAGAACGTGCACCAGATGCTCGACGTGGTGCAGCTGCTCGCGCACCAGGCCCTGCCGGCAGGCCGGCGCACCGCGGTCATCGCCAGCTCCGCGGGCGGCGCCGCGCTCGTCGCCGAGGCGGCGGCCGCCGCCGGCCTGGTCGTCACCGGGTGCGTCGAGCTGCTGAGCGAGGACGCCGACGCCGCGCAGGTGCGGGCCGCGGTGGAGCGGGTCTACACGGAGCCCGACGTCGACGTCGTCGTGGTCGTGCGCATCCCCACGCTCGGTGGCCAGGACCCGGTGCTGCGCAGCGAGGTCGCGCGCGCCGCCGCCCGGACGGGCCGCACCACCGTGGCCTGCGTGGACGACCTGCACGGCGTGACCGCCGAGCTCACGGCCGCGGACGACGACGGACGCGACCGGACCGTGCCCGCCTACGCGGCGCCCGAGGACGCCGCGCTCGCGCTCGGGCACGCCGCGCGCTACGCCGCGTGGCGTGCCGGTGGGCGCGGCGTGCCGGTGCACCCCGACGGTGTCGACACCCGCGCCGCAGGGCGTCTCGTGGCCGGCCTCCTGAGCGCGTCGGGGGCGACCGACGGGGCGCCGTTGACGCTCGACCCTGCGCAGACCGCCGAGCTGCTGGCGGCCGCGGGCATCCACCTGTGGCCGTCGGTGCGCGTCCACGACGCCGACGAGGCGGTCGGCGCGGCCGACCGGCTGGGCTGGCCCGTGGCCGTCAAGACCACCGTGCCCGCGCTGCGGCACCGCGCGGACCTCGGCGGCGTGCGGCTCGACGTCGCGGACGAGACGGAGCTGCGGGCCGACGTCGAGGGGATCCTGGCGCTCGCGGGCGAGCACGACCCCGGGCCGGGGGTGCCGCCGCTCGAGGTCCAGGCGATGGCGCCGCACGGCGTCGCGTGCGTCGTGCGGTCCTCCGAGGACCCGTTGTTCGGGCCCGTCATCAGCCTGGGGCTCGCAGGCGACGCCTCCGACCTCCTCGGCGACGTCGCGTACGGCGTGCCACCCCTCACCGACGTCGACGTCGCCGAGCTCGTGCGCACGCCGCGAGCGGCGCCCCGGCTCTTCGGGTACCGGGGCCTGCCCGCGCTCGACGTGGCGGCGCTCGAGGACCTGGTGGCACGGGTGTCCGTGCTGGCCGACGCGCTGCCCGACGTGCGGTCCCTCGAGCTGAACCCCGTCGTGGTGTCACCTCACGGGCTGGCCGTCCTGGGGGCGTACGCGTCCGTCGCGCCGGCGGACCGGGCCGATGCGGCGCGTCGGCTCGCTCGGCCGTGACACCGTCGCTGCCGTGCGCGCGGCGCGCCTCCCGCCGAGACGCACCACGCCCCGCCGACGGGATGGGAAGATGGTCGGGTGCCTGCCCTCTCCACCCCGCTGCGTGACGACCTGCGCCGTGCCGGCTACTACCCGGACCTCGTGGGCGAGGTCCTCGAGGTCGCCTTGGCCGGCGAGGACGCGGTCGCCCACCTGGTCCACCCCGAGACGACGTTCGACGGGGCCGAGGTCCGTCGTCACGTCACCGTCCTCGCGCTGACCGCGACCCGCCTGGTCGTCGCCCACGTCGACGACCACCCGGCCGACTCCGAGCACCCGTCGGCCAGTGCCCAGGCGACGACCGAGGCCGTGCCGCTCCGCGAGCTCCGCTCGGTCGCGTTCACCCACGTCGTGAACGACCCGCAGGACCACCGCGCCGGTGACGGCGCGTCGGAGCTGACGCTCGCGATCGGCTGGGGCGCCGTCTCGCGCGTGGACCTCGAGCCCGCGACGTGCGGCGACCCGCAGTGCGACGCCGACCACGGCATGTCCGGGTCGATCACGCCGGACGACGTGGTGGTCCGCGTCAGCGCGGCGGCCGAGGGTCGCGAGGCCGTGCTGGCGGCGGTCCGGTTCGGTCGCACCCTGTCGGCGGCGACGTCGCAGCGGTGAGCACGCCCACGACCGCGGGCCCGGCGGCGTCCTCCGAGCCGCATCCCGACGACCTGGTGACGCCCCGGGCCGGTGCGCCGTCGCTCGCGCACGTCCTGCCCGCCGTCGCGGCGTCGCTGGGCACGGACCTGGACGGGGGAGCGGACGCGCGGTCGCTCCTCGGCCTGCCGACCGCGAGCCGGGCGTGCGTGGTCCTCGTCGACGGGCTCGGCCACCTCAACCTCGCCGAGCGCGGCGGGCACGCTCCGTTCCTCCGGTCGCTGCTCGCGTCGTCACGGTCGCTGCTCAGCACCTTTCCCTCGACGACGGCGACGGCCGTCGCCGCGTTCGGGACCGGACGTGGCCCGGGCGAGACCGGCATGCTCGGGTACACCGTGCGGGTCCCGGAGACGGGGCAGCTCGGCAACCTCGTGTCGTGGACCGAGATGCCGCCCCCCGAGCAGTGGCAGCCGCACCCCACCGTCTTCGAGCGCCTGGTCGCGGACGGGGTCCGGGTGACCAGCGTGGGACCGGCGCGGTTCCACGGCTCCGGCCTGACGGGGGCCGCGCTGCGGGGCGCCGCCTACGCACCTGCGGAGTCCCTCGGTGCCCGTGTCGACGCAGTGGTGCGGGCTCTGCGCGAGCCCGGTCTGACGTACCTGTACTGGCACGACGTCGACAAGACGGGGCACCACCACGGCTGGGGCTCCTGGCAGTGGGGCGAGGCGCTCGCGGAGCTCGACTTCGAGCTGGGGCGCCTCGCGCGCTCGCTGCCGCGTGACACGCTGCTCGTGGTCACGGCGGACCACGGGATGGTCGACGTCGACCCGGCCCGGCGCCGTGACGTCGGGACCGACCCCGTCCTGGGGGCGCAGGTCGGCACCACCGGGGGAGAGCCGCGTGCACTGCACCTCCACGTCGAGCGCGGCGCCGACCCCGAGGTGGTCGCCGCCCGCTGGCGCGACGAGCTCGGTGACGACGCCGTCGTGCGGACCCGCGACGACGCCGTCGACGCGGGCTGGTTCGGCCCCGTCGATCCTCGCGTGCGTCCGGTGGTGGGCGACGTCGTGGTCGCCATGACGGGCGCGGCGACCGTCGTGGACTCGCGCACGCAGACGCCGGCGTCGATCGCGCTGCGCGGCGTGCACGGCTCGCTGACGGCCCGCGAGATGCTCGTGCCGTTGCTGGTGCTCGGGTGAGCGCCCGACCGGTGCGTGGGGAGGACTGACGTCGTGGCCGAGCTGGTGTTCTTCTCCGGGACGATGGACTGCGGCAAGTCGACGCTCGCGCTGCAGATGCACCACAACCACGCGGCGCGGGGACGCGACGGCGTGCTGTTCACGCGGCAGGACCGCGCGGGCAACGCGACCATCTCCTCCCGGCTGGGCCTGCAGCGCCGTGCGGACGAGGTCGACGACACGACGGACTTCTGGGCGGAGGTCGTCACACGGCGCACGCGCGGACGCCCCGTCGACTACCTCGTCGCCGACGAGGCGCAGTTCTACACGGCCGCCCAGGTCGAGCAGCTCGCGCGCGTGGTGGACGAGCTGTCGGCCGACGTCTTCGCGTTCGGCATCACCACCGACTTCCGGGCCCGGTTGTTCCCCGGCTCCGCGCGGCTCGTCGAGCTCGCGGACCGGGTGGAGGTGCTCCAGGTCCGGGCACTGTGCTGGTGCGGCTCACGTGCGACCCACAACGCGCGCACGGTCGACGGCATCATGGTCGTCGAGGGCGACCAGGTGGTCGTCGGCGACGTCGGCGCGGCCGTGGGCGAGGCGGCCTACGAGGTCCTGTGCCGGCGGCACCACGTGCGCCGGATGACCGCCCGCGTGGCACGTGCGACGGGTCCGTCGGCGCAGACGCTGCTCTTCGACGACGGGGACGTGCCGTCCGGGGACACCGGCCGCTGAGCCCGGCGCCTGACCCGAGAGCCGCGACCGCGGGTCACTCGGGCTTGGCGCCGAAGACGATCTCGTCCCAGCTGGGAACCTTGGCGCGCGTCCGGCGGGGCCGACGCTCGGCGGCAGCGGGGGGCTCGTCACGCCCGGGAGCGGTGTCGCCGTCCCCCGGAGCCGCCGCAGGACCGGCGGGGTGCGGGCTCGTGCTGCCGCGCTGCGCCCGGGGCGACGACGCCCTCTCGCCGCGGGGCGGGGTCAGGACGACCGCTTCCTTCGCCGGGTCGGCGTCCACCGGGTGGGCGCCAGGTGCGCTCGCCTCGTCCACCGTCCCGGCCGCCTCGTCGGCGGCCGCACCCGGGGCGAAGTCGAAGGCGTGCTGCGGTCCGAAGCCCTCGAACTCCTCGTCGTCGCCCTCCAGGTCGAGCGGCTGGCGGACGCCGCGACGTGTGCGCAGCTCGTCCAGCAGCGCGTGCGTCGGCTCGTGCTCCTGCCCGCCGTCGAGGGCGTCGACGGCGTCGAGGTCGAACACGACGTCCTGCACGGCCGCGAGGTGGCGACGGGACACGGGCTCGTCGAGCTCCGTCTCGGACAACCAGCGGGCCTCGTCCTCGTCGGCGACCACCGCGCGGCGGACCGGGTCGTACGTCCACCGGGCCAGGTGCGGCTCCTCCGAGACGACGAACCTCGCCAGGACCGTCCACGGTCCCGCGCCCTCACGCGCGGCGTCCCACGCGAGCGACCCGACGTCCACCCCGCGTGCCGCGAGACGGTCGGTCACCAGGTCGCCGAGCACCGGTGCGCCGGAGTCGCGGCCGACCCGCGTGGCACGCGCCTGCTCGGCGATGTACTCACGTTCGGCCAGGACGGGACCCTCGTAGCGGCGGACCGCCTCGACGGGCACCCCCGCGGCGTCGGCGACCTCCTGCGCTGTCGCACCCGCCCGGATCCGTGACTGGATCTCGCGCGGGCTCAGCGCGCTCGCCTGCTCGGCCCGCAGCTGCTCCAGCTGCGGCCGGTCCCGGCGCACGGCGGCCCGCAGCGGGTCGTCGATGCGCAGGCGGAAGCGCTGCCCGTCGGGCGCGGCGACGACGAGGTGCTCCCCGTCCTCGTGCAGACCGACCAGCTCCAGCTCACCCATGCGACCTCCTCGGGCTCCACGGGCGAGCCTGCCACCTCGCGGGCCCGAACGCGTGGACGTTCGTCGGTGTGCCGTGGTCGGAGGCCGTGCGCGCCGGGATCCGGGCGCGCGCCGCGGTCGGGTCCCGGCGGTCGGGCGCACCCGCTGCGGCAGGATGGTGACGTGACCTCACCCCGCGAACCGGCACCGGCCGGCCTTCCACCCGTGCCCGAGCTCGTCGCCGTCGCCGAGCGGATCGCGCGCGAGGCCGGTCGGCTCATCCTCGACGGCAGGCCGCAGACCGTCGGCGTCGCCGCCACCAAGTCGAGCGCGGTGGACGTCGTGACGGCGATGGACCTGGCGTCCGAAGAGCTCCTGCGGCGCATGCTCGCGGAGCTGCGCCCCGACGACGCGGTCCTCGGCGAGGAGGGCGGGCACCGGGCCGGCACCTCGGGCGTGACCTGGGTGGTGGACCCCATCGACGGCACGGTCAACTACCTCTACGGGCTGCCCGCGTACGCCGTGAGCGTGGCCGCCGTGGTCGGCGAGCCGACACCAGCGACCTGGACCGTGCTGGCGGCCTGCGTGCACGCGCCCGCCACGCAGGAGACGTGGACCGCGGGCCGCGGGCTCGGCGCGCACCTGGACGGCCGGCGCCTGACGCTCGGCGCGACCCCGCCGCTCGCCGGCTGCCTGCTCGGCACCGGGTTCGGCTACGTGGCCGAGCGGCGTCGCGCGCAGGCGCGCGTGCTGGCCGCCCTGCTGCCGCAGGTCCGTGACGTCCGGCGCATGGGCGCCGCGGCCATCGACCTCTGCCAGGTCGCCACGGGTCGGCTCGATCTCTACTACGAGCGTGGGCTGCAGCCGTGGGACCTGGCGGCCGGGGCGCTCGTCGTGGCGGAGGCGGGCGGTGTCGTGACGGGTCTGCGCGGCGCGCCGGCCGGGTCGGGGATGACCGTCGCGGGCACCCCGGAACGGGTCGCCGAGCTGGTCCGGATCCTCGAGGAGCAGGCCGCCGACGCACCCGACGGCGCGGGCCGCGAGAGCGGGTGAACCAGGCGCCCGACGGGGCCGACGTCGGGGGCGTGACCTGCACAGATGTCCGTTTCGCGGGTGGCGCTGGTCACGTTCGACCACATGGTCACGCGTCCGTGTTCGCATCCGCGCCCGCGGTGATGCAGAATCCGTCCGCGCGGGGGAACAAATCGCTGGTGCAGCGAATTGATCTCGCGTACCACGACACTGCTGCAGAAGACGGAGTGTGACGCTCACACATGGCAACCGACTACGACGCCCCGCGCAAGACCGAGGAGGACCTGAGCGAGGACTCGCTCCAGGAGCTCCAGGCTCGGCGCTCCGACAAGAACTCGGGCGTGGTGGACGAGGACGAGACGGAGGCTGCCGAGGGCTTCGAGCTCCCCGGCGCCGACCTCTCCGGCGAGGAGCTCTCCGTCCGCGTCCTTCCCCGCCAGGCTGACGAGTTCACGTGCTCGAAGTGCTTCCTGGTGCACCACCGCAGCCAGCTCGCCTACGAGCGCGACGGCATGCCCGTGTGCTCGGAGTGCGCGGCCTGACCGCCTCGACCACCTGACCGGCCGGTCACCCCTCGGGGTGGCCGGCCGTCGCCGTCGGTGGGGTCGGCAGGCGCGTCCCGCCGAGCGCCGCGACCAGGTCGTCCGGCCGCCGCGTCGAGACGATCCAGTAGGGCGTCGGGTCCTGCGGGTCGCGGACCTCGACGCGCACGGCGGTCCCGATCCACGAGCGCAGGCACGCGAAGGCGCGGGCGTCGAGCGCCGGCCCGAGCTCGGTGCGCAGCGCCGCCCGGTCCAGCACCCGGGGCGCCGCCAGGAGCCGCACGGGGATGTGCGCGGTGCCGGCCCGCAAGGTGCCGCGCTCGACCTCCACGCGAGGGGTGGTCAGGACGGCCCCCGCCAGGCCCCCCAGCAGCGCGAGGACGCCCACGACGAGGGAGAGCAGGGTGTCGACGGGGACGAACGCGGCGCCCAGGACGGCGGCGAAGGCGACGACCGCCGCCCAGCCCAGCGGTCCGGGCCACAGGCGCTCGCTGAACCCCGGCCGACCCGCCGGTGCTGCCGACGTGGTCGGCGACGGTCCGTCGTGGGGCGTGGCGGGCTCGGGTGACGTGGTCATGCCCCCAGGATCTCATCGCCCGGGACGTCGCCGCAGCGTCCGTCCGGGCGGCCGACGTGGGCCCGCCCCGGTGCCCGTGCGCCGCCGGGCGCGGTAGGGTCGGCCCCCGTGACAGCGACCAGCCATGCAGGCCCCGACGACGCCGACGAGGGTGTGCAGGTGCTGCTGCGCCGGCTCGACCCCGAGCTGCCGGCCCCGGCCTACGCGCATCCCGGTGACGCGGGCGCCGACCTGGTCGCGCGCGAGGACGTCACCCTGGCTCCCGGAGCGCGGGCGACCGTCCCCACGGGCGTGTCGATCGCGCTGCCGCGCGGGTACGCGGCCTTCGTCCACCCCCGGTCCGGTCTGGCGTCCCGGCACGGTCTCACCGTCGTCAACGCACCGGGCACGGTCGACGCGGGCTACCGCGGCGAGATCGCCGTCACGCTGCTCAACACGGACGGCGAGCACGCGATCACGCTGCGTCGCGGTGACCGCATCGCGCAGCTCGTGGTGCAGCGTGTCGAGCACGCCCGGTTCGTCGAGGTCGACGCGCTCCCGGACTCCGTCCGGGGTGCCGGGGGGTTCGGGTCCAGCGGTGGGTGGGCGGCGGCGGGGGCGTCCACGGCGTGACCGCCGCACGGCCGTCGGCCGGGCGCGGAACTACTGTCGTCACGACCGACGTTGAGGATCGTGAGGACGTCGTTGCAGGGCGAGGGCGCGTGAGCGCCGGTCGGAGGAAATGAACGTGGGTCTGTTCCGTCGTGGCCCCAAGGAGCGCGGCCCGGCCGACGCGCCGGCCGACGTCCCGCAGGACGAGCTGGAGGTCGTCGAGCCCGGGGAGGACCTCGAGCAGGGCGAGGACCTCGGATCCGGTGTGCGCGGCCCGTGGGACGCCGAGGGGACCTTCCCGGCGATGCCTCGCGTCGACCTCGGTGCCATCCAGCTGCCCTCGCTCGAGGGCATGGAGGTGCGCCTGGAGGTCGACAAGGCGACGAACGTCGTCTCGGCCGTCGCCGTCCTGCTCGACGGCTCGTCGCTCCAGCTGCAGGCGTTCGCCGCCCCTCGCAGCGAGGGCATCTGGGACGAGATCCGTGACGAGATCGCGGCGTCGATCACGCAGCAGGGCGGCACGGTCGACGACCTGCCCGGACCGTTCGGTCGCGAGCTGCTCGCGCGCCTGCCCGTCCGCACGCCCGAGGGTCGTACGGGTCACCGTCCCGCGCGGTTCATCGGCTGCGACGGTCCCCGGTGGTTCCTGCGCGGCGTCCTCACGGGGCGCGCCGCCGTGGAGCCCGATGCGGCCGACGCGCTGGAGAACCTGTTCAGCCAGGTCGTCGTGGTGCGGGGGAGCGACGCCCGGCCCCCGCGCGACCTCCTGCCGCTGCAGCTGCCCGGGGGAGCGGCGCCGCCGCCTCCGCCGCCCGCCGACCCCCGGCTCGCACCTCCCGAGCGCGGTCCGGAGATCACGGAGATCGGATGACCGTCGCCGACCGCGTGCGCAAGGCGCTCGCCTCGCAGGCCGAGATCGAGGCCGACGAGGAGCGCGCCGACGCCCTGGGGGTCCCGGGCTGCTGCCCGGTCGCCGCGCTGCCGCACCGCGAGCGCGCGAGTGTCTCGGGCGTCCTGCGGTCGGTGACGTTGCGTCCCCGCGACGGCGTCCCGGCCATCGAGGCCGAGCTCTACGACGGGTCGGGCGCGCTCGACCTGGTCTGGCTCGGGCGTCGACGCATCGCGGGGATCGAGCCGGGTCGACGGCTGAAGGTCGACGGCATGGTGTGCCAGGTCGCAGGACGTCGGACCGTCTTCAACCCGCGCTACGAGCTGCGCGCACGACCAGGAGAGTGAAGCGATGAGCGGCACGACGGGCGAGCGGAACGGCGCACCGGGAGACGACGAGCCGGTCGTCCTGGACGCGGTCGACGACGTGGTCCCCCCCGAGGAGGGCGGCGCCCGCGGGCTGCGTGCGCTGACCGCCGACGAGTTCTCGGCCGCCGACGCGGTGGGTGGGGTGCGCGGCGTCGTCGAGGCGGTCGCGCCCGGGCTGCTGTTCGTCGTGGTGTACATCGCCACGGGGCAGCAGCTGCGTCCCGCGCTGATCGCCGCGTCGGTGGCGGCTGCCGCGGCCGTCGTCGCCCGGCTCGTGCAGCGCACACCCGTCACCCAGGCGTTCTCCGGTGTGCTCGGGGTCGGCATCGGCGTGGTGTGGGCCTGGCGGACCGGCGACGCCAGCGACTACTTCGCGTACGGGCTGCTCGTCAACGTGACCTACCTGGTGGGGACGCTCGCCTCGGTCCTCGCCGGGTGGCCGCTGGTCGGCCTGGTCATGGGGTTGTTCAGCGCGCGCGGACCGCTCGGCGGGGGGCCGTGGTCGGCGGCCGTCGAGTGGCGGCGCGACCCCGTGCTGCGCCGGCGGTACTCCCTGGCCACATGGCCCTGGGTCGCGATGTTCGGGCTGCGGCTGCTGGTGCAGCTGCCGCTGTTCCTCTCGGACGAGGTCGTGTGGCTCGGTACCGCGAAGCTCGCGATGGGCCTGCCGCTCACGGCGGTCGCGCTGTGGATCAGCTGGATGCTGGTCCGCGGGTCAGCAGGCGCTCGAGAGCCTGCTCGTCCACGTCACGACCCGTGACGAAGAGCAGCTCGTCGCGCCCCTCGAGGGTGTCGTCCGGGCTGGGGGTGAGCGGGCGTGCGTCCCGCACGATGCACGCCAGCACCGTGTCGGTGGGCCACTCGACCTCACCGATGCGGACGCCCGCGAGCGGGGAGCCCTGAGGCAGCGTCAGCTCGAGGATGTTCGCCTTCGACTGGTGGAACGTGAAGATGCGCACGAGGTCGCCGACGGCGACGGCCTCCTCCACCATCGCGGTCATGATCCGCGGCGTCGAGACGGCGACGTCGACACCCCACGCCCCGTCGAACATCCACTCGTTCTTCGGGTTGTTCACGCGGGCGACCGTGCGCGGCACCCCGAACTCCGTCTTGGCCAGGAGCGAGATCACGAGGTTCGCCTTGTCGTCGCCGGTGGCGGCGACCATGACGTCGCACTCGTCCGCGCGCACCTCACGCAGCGTGGGCAGCTCGCACGCGTCGGCCAGCAGCCAGTCCGCGTCGGCCACCTGCGCGACGCGCATCGCCGACGGCTGGCGGTCGACCAGCGTGACCTCGTGGTCGTGCGCCAGCAGCTCACGCGCGATGGACCGGCCGACGGAGCCCGCCCCGGCGATGACGACCCTCATGCGCCCACCACCGGCGGCGCGGTGAGGACGCGTTCGACGGCCGGCGCGTCGTCGACGCGCAGCAGCATGTGCACGACGTCGTTCTCCTGCAGGACCGAGCCGACGGCGGGCAGCAGGCCGTCCCCGTAGCGCGTGACGTACGCCACGCGTGCTCCGGTGGCGTCCTCGAGTGCTCGCAGCGGCCGACCCACCCAGCCGGGGTGGACGTCCACCTGCGCGAGCTGGATCTTGCCGGACGCGTCACGGTGCTCGTCCGTCATGCCCATCGGCAGCATGCGGCGCAGCACCTGGTCCGCCGTCCACCGCACGGTCGCCACGGTCGGGATGCCGAGCCGCTGGTAGATCTCGGCGCGGTGCGGGTCGTAGATGCGGGCCACGACGTTCTCGATACCGAACGTCTCGCGCACGACGCGCGCCGCGAGGATGTTCGAGTTGTCGCCGTCGGAGACCGCGGCGAACGCGTAGGTGTCGTCGATGCCGGCGGTGCGCAGGGTGTCGCGGTCGAACCCCAGGCCGGTGACCTTGTTGCCGGAGAAGGCGACGTCGAGGCGGCGGAAGGCGTCCGGGTTCTGGTCGATCACCGCGACCGAGTGCCCGCGGGACTCCAAGGACTGCGCGAGGGTCGCCCCGACCCGTCCGCATCCCATGATGACGAAGTGCACAGCCGGTCACGCTATACCCCGCTCGCGCCGACGCGCAGCGCACGGGCCCGCCAGACGGCTGCTGGCCGGGTCACCTGTGCCGGGGCGCCCGGCAGGCATACGATCGCTGATCGTGTCCGATCTCGCAGACGCCGCCAAGCGGCTCGTGCTCGGCCGACCGGTCCGTAGCGACCGGCTCGGCCACACCCTGCTCCCCAAGCGCGTCGCCCTTCCCGTGTTCGCGTCCGACGCGCTGTCGTCGGTCGCGTACGCCCCGGACGAGATCCTCCTCACGTTGTCGCTGGCGGGGTTGTCGGCACTGACGATCTCGCCGTGGGTCGGCGTCGTGGTGGCGCTCGTGCTGCTGACGGTGGTGGCGTCGTACCGGCAGAACGTGCACGCGTACCCGTCGGGCGGGGGCGACTACGAGGTCGCGTCGGTCAACCTGGGCCCCCGGGCCGGCGTGACCGTCGCGAGCGCCCTGCTGGTCGACTACACCCTGACGGTCGCGGTCTCGATCTCGGCAGGTGCGCAGTACGCCGCGACCGCCGTGCCCGCGCTACGAGGGCACGAGACGGCGTTCGCGATCGGTCTCGTCGTGTGCCTTGCCCTCGCGAACCTGCGGGGCGTCAAGGAGTCCGGCAGCGCGTTCGCCATCCCCGTCTACCTGTTCATGGCGGCGATGGGATCCCTGGCGGTGGTGGGAGCGCTGCGCTACTTCACCGGAGGGCTGCCGCCGGCCGAGAGCGCGTCGCTCGACGTGGCGGCCGAGGCGGGCTTCGACCAGGGGCTCATGGGCCTGGCAGGTGGGTTCCTGGTCCTGCGGGCGTTCGCGTCCGGGTGCGCCGCCCTGACCGGGGTGGAGGCGATCAGCAACGGGGTCCCCGCGTTCCGCAAGCCGAAGTCCCGCAACGCGGCGACGACGCTCGCGCTGCTGGGCGGGATCTCCATCTCGATGATCATGGCGATCCTGCTGCTCGCCCAGGCGACCGGCGTGAGGTTCGCGCAGGACCCTGCGACGCAGCTGCTCCGCGACGGGGTGCCGGTGGGGGAGGACTACGAGCAGCACCCTGTGATCAGCCAGCTCGCGGCCTCGGTCTTCTCGGGCGTCGACGTGCTGTTCGTCGCGGTGTCGGTGGTGACGGGCCTCATCCTGGTGCTGGCGGCCAACACGGCCTTCAACGGCTTCCCGGTGCTCGGCTCGATCCTGGCGCGCGACGGCTACCTGCCCCGTCAGCTCCACACGCGCGGGGACCGGCTGGCGTTCTCCAACGGGATCATCACGCTGGCAGCCGCTGCCATCGCGCTCATCTGGGTCTTCGACGCACAGGTCACGCGCCTGATCCAGCTCTACATCGTGGGGGTGTTCGTCTCCTTCACGCTGTCGCAGCTCGGCATGGTGCGGCACTGGACCCGCAAGCTGCGCACCGAACCCGATCCGGGCGTCCGGACCAGGATGCGGCGCTCGCGGGTCATCAACGCGATCGGCCTCGGTATGACGGGCACGGTGCTCGTCATCGTCCTGCTCACCAAGTTCACGCACGGCGCGTGGCTGGCGATCCTCGCGATGGGCGTGGTCTTCGCCGCGATGCAGGCCGTGCACCGGCACTACACGCGCGTGCGGGCCGAGCTCGCCCTGGACGAGGACCTGCAGGCCGCCCGCGCGCTGCCCAGCCGGGTGCACGCCGTGGTCCTCGTCTCGCACCTGCACCGCCCGACGATGCGCGCGCTGGCGTACGCACGTGCGTCGCGGCCCAGCGTCATCGAGGCCGTGACCGTCGGTGTCGACGCCGACGAGGTGGCCGCGCTGCAGGCGCAGTGGGAGGCCGCGGACCTGCCGGTGCCCCTGAAGGTCCTCGACTCGCCGTTCCGGGAGATCACCCGGCCCGTGCTGACGTACGTGCGCTCGATCCGCCGCGAGAGCCCGCGCGACCTCGTGGTCGTCTACATCCCCGAGTACGTCGTGGGGCACTGGTGGGAGCAGCTGCTGCACAACCAGAGCGCGCTGCGTCTCAAGAGCCGGCTGCTGTTCACGCCGGGGGTCGTCGTGGCGTCGGTGCCGTGGCAGCTCGCGTCGACCGCCGGACAGACGGGGCTCGAGGACACCGTCCGGGGTACCGTGCCGCGTGGCTACTGAAACCCTGCGTACCGGTACGACCGTCGAGCTCGAGATCGGGCCGGTCGCTCACGGCGGGCACTGCGTGGCCCGTCACGAGGGGCGTGTCGTGTTCGTCCGGCACACGTTGCCGGGGGAGCGGGTGCGTGCGCGGCTGACCGACGCGGGGCCCGAGGCGAAGTTCTGGCGCGCCGACGCGATCGAGGTGCTCGACGCGTCACCGGACCGCGTGCCGTCGCCGTGGCCCGCGGCCGGACCCGGTGGTGCGGGCGGCGGAGAGCTCGCGTACGTCGCGCTGCCCGCGCAGCGGGCCTGGAAGGAGACCGTGCTCGCGGAGCAGCTGAGCCGCCTGGCGCGGCTCGACCTCGCGCCGAGTGTCGAGGCGGCGCCCGGCGACGACGAGCGCGGGGGCCTGGCGTACCGGACGCGCATCGACCTGCACGTCGACGCCGAGGGGCGCGCCGGCATGCGCGCGCACCGCTCGCACGACGTGGTGCCGCTGACGGACATGCCGCTCGCGACCGAGGACGTCGCGGCGCTCGGGCTGTTCGACCGCCGGTGGCCCGCGGGCTCGCGGATCGAGGCCGTGGCGCCCGCGGACGGCTCGCCGGCGATGGTGCTGCTCGACGGCGCGCCGTTCGACCTGCACTCCAACCGGCGCGACCTGCGGCCCAACGCGCGCGCGGCCGTGCGCGAGCACGTCCGGGTCAGGGGGGTCGACTACACGTACCGCGTGGCCGCGGCGGGGTTCTGGCAGGTGCACCGGTCGGCGCCGGGGCTGCTGGCCGCGCGCGTGCTGGACGCCGTCGGTGACGTCGCCGGCGCGACCGTGCTCGACCTGTACTCGGGTGCCGGTCTGTTCTCGTCGCCGCTGGCGGACGCCGTCGGTCCGGACGGTCGGCTCGTGGCCGTCGAGGGTGACGAGCGTGCCGTCCGCGACGCGCGCCGCAACGCGCACGACCGGCCCCAGGTCGAGCTGCACGCCGGCGACGTCGCGGACGTGCTGACCGGCCGGCGCGGCGCCGTCGCGCCGGCCGCCGCGGCGGACGTCGTCGTGCTGGACCCGCCGCGGACCGGCGCCGGTCGGCGCGTGGTGGAGGCCGTGGCAGCGCTGCGCCCGCGGCGGATCGTGTACGTGGCGTGCGACCCCGCGGCACTGGCGCGTGACATCGCCCTGTTCGGTGAGCGGGGCTGGTCGGACGTGACCGTCACGGGCCACGACCTGTTCCCGATGACGCACCACCTCGAGGCCGTCGCCGTCCTGGACCGCTGACACGCGCCCACGTCCGAGGGGCGGCGCGTCCGCCCCGGGCCTAGCGTGGAGCCGAGCCCGCGGGACGGGCTCCGACGGGACGACGGGACCCGCCGAGGACCGACGACAGGAGTGCACGATGACCGCGTCGCAGGACCCCGCAGCGCGGCTCGCGGAAGCCAGCCGGATCGCGACCCAGGAGCTCCACAAGCAGGGCACGCCGGAGTACGACCGACGCTCGCACGAGCGTGCGATCGAGGCGGAGCGCAAGGCAGCCGAGGCGCTGCGCGCGAGCCAGGAGGCCGACGCGGGCTGACGGCCTGCTCGCGGGCGGGGGCGGTCGCCGACGGCCCCCGCCCGTCCGCGCGGCGTGGCGCTGCGTGCGCGCACGGGGCGGGACGCGGTACCATCTATCTCGACATCAAGATATTCGTCCAGAGGTACGCCCGGACGCCATGTCGCCGTCGTCGCACCGCACGCAGCGAGCGCCTCCGGGTGCTCCGCCGGTACGACCGGCGCAGCCGTCCGCGGCACGGCCGTACCGCCCGGTCCTAGGCTGGGTCGTACGCCACCCCCAGGACACGCCGGGCCTCGTAACGCCCGGGCACCCGCCAGCGAAGGAGCACCCGTGAGCAGCGTCGACAGCTTCGGATCGAAGGGAACCCTGGAGGTCGGTGACGCCTCGTACGAGATCTACCGGCTCGCCGCCGTCCCGGGCGCGGAGCGCCTGCCCTACAGCCTGAAGATCCTCGCCGAGAACCTGCTGCGCACCGAGGACGGCGCGAACATCACCGCGGACCACGTGCGTGCCCTCGCCGCCTGGGACCCCCAGGCGCAGCCCGACACCGAGATCCAGTTCACGCCCGCACGCGTCATCATGCAGGACTTCACCGGCGTGCCCTGCGTGGTCGACCTCGCGACGATGCGCGAGGCCGTGGCGGACCTGGGCGGCGACCCCGCGCGCATCAACCCGCTCGCACCTGCCGAGCTCGTGATCGACCACTCGGTGCAGATCGACGTCGCGGGCCGCCGCGACGCGTTCGCGCGCAACGTCGAGCTCGAGTACGAGCGCAACTTCGAGCGCTACCAGTTCCTGCGCTGGGGCCAGACCGCGTTCGACGACTTCAAGGTCGTCCCGCCGGGCACCGGCATCGTGCACCAGGTCAACATCGAGTACCTCGCGCGCGTCGTCATGGTGCGCGACGGCAAGGCGTACCCCGACACGTGCGTCGGCACCGACTCGCACACCACGATGGTCAACGGCCTGGGCGTCCTGGGCTGGGGGGTCGGCGGCATCGAGGCCGAGGCGGCCATGCTGGGCCAGCCGGTGTCGATGCTCATCCCGCGCGTCGTGGGCTTCAAGCTCACCGGCACGATCCCGTCCGGCGTCACCGCCACCGACGTCGTCCTGACGATCACGCAGCAGCTGCGCCAGCACGGCGTCGTGGGCAAGTTCGTCGAGTTCTACGGTGACGGCGTCGCCTCCGTGCCGCTCGCGAACCGCGCCACCATCGGCAACATGAGCCCCGAGTTCGGCTCCACGGCCGCGATCTTCCCGGTCGACCGCGTGACGATGGACTACCTGCGCCTGACGGCCCGGTCGGAGGAGCAGCTCGCGCTCGTCGAGGCGTACGCCAAGGAGCAGGGCCTGTGGCACGACCCCCAGGCGCCCGGCTACGTCGAGCCGGTGTTCTCCGAGTACCTCGAGCTCGACCTGTCGAGCGTCGTGCCCTCGATCGCCGGTCCGAAGCGCCCGCAGGACCGCATCGAGCTGACGGCGGCGAAGCAGTCGTTCGCGACGTCGATCCTCGACTACGTGGACCCGCACGAGGCCGCGCCGTTCACGGGGCTCGACGAGTCGGTCGCGGAGACGTTCCCCGCGTCCGACCCCATCGCTGCGGGTGAGCACGAGGACGGCTCGGACAAGCCCACGCACGTCGAGGGTGGTGACGCCACGCGCCGCCCCCACAAGCGGGTGCCGGTGAGCCTGGCCGACGGCACGACGACCGAGCTCGACCACGGGCACGTCGTCATCGCGTCGATCACGAGCTGCACCAACACGTCGAACCCGTCGGTCATGCTCGCCGCCGCGCTGCTGGCCAAGAACGCGGTCGAGAAGGGCCTGACGGCCAAGCCGTGGGTCAAGACGTCGATGGCGCCGGGCTCGCAGGTCGTCACGAACTACTACGAGAAGGCCGGCCTGTGGCCGTCCCTCGAGAAGCTCGGCTTCCACCTCGTCGGCTACGGCTGCGCGACCTGCATCGGCAACTCCGGCCCGCTCGCCGAGGAGATCTCGGCGACCGTCAACGAGCACGACCTGTCGGTCGTCTCCGTGCTGTCGGGCAACCGCAACTTCGAGGGCCGCATCAACCCCGACGTGAAGATGAACTACCTCGCGTCGCCGCCGCTGGTCATCGCGTACGCGCTGGCCGGGACGATGGACTTCGACTTCGAGAACGAGCCGCTGGGGACCACCGAGGCCGGTGAGCAGGTGTTCCTGCGCGACATCTGGCCCACGCCCGAGCAGGTCCAGGCGACGATCGACACGTCGATCGACCGCCAGATGTTCACGGACGACTACGCGGACGTCTTCGCCGGCGACGACCGGTGGAGGGCGCTGCCGACGCCCGAGGGCAACGTCTTCGCCTGGGACGCCGACTCGACCTACGTGCGCAAGCCCCCGTACTTCGAGGGCATGGGGGCCACGCCGGAGCCCGTCACGGACATCTCGGGTGCGCGCGTGCTGGCCAAGCTGGGCGACTCGGTGACCACCGACCACATCAGCCCCGCCGGGTCCATCAAGGCCGACAGCCCCGCGGGCCTCTACCTCGCGGAGCACGGTGTCGAGCGTCGCGACTTCAACTCCTACGGCTCGCGCCGCGGCAACCACGAGGTCATGATCCGCGGCACGTTCGCGAACATCCGCCTGCGCAACCAGCTCGTGCCGGGGGTCGAGGGCGGCTTCACCGTCAACCACCTGACGGGCGAGCAGTCGAGCATCTACGACGCGTCGGTCGCGTACCAGGAGGCCGGTGTGCCGCTGGTCGTGCTCGGTGGCAAGGAGTACGGCTCGGGCTCGTCGCGGGACTGGGCCGCCAAGGGCACGCGCCTGCTCGGGGTGCGCGCCGTCATCACCGAGAGCTTCGAGCGCATCCACCGCTCGAACCTCATCGGGATGGGCGTGCTGCCGCTGCAGTTCCCCGAGGGCGAGACGGCCGACTCGCTGGGCCTGGACGGCACCGAGACGTTCGACGTCGCCGGCGTGACCGCGCTCAACGACGGCACGACGCCGCGCACCGTCAAGGTCACCGCCACCAAGGGCGACCGGTCGGTCGTCGAGTTCGACGCGGTCGTGCGCATCGACACCCCCGGCGAGGCGGACTACTACCGCAACGGCGGCATCCTGCAGTACGTGCTGCGCCAGGTGGCCGGCGTCGCCTGACGACCCACCGCACGACGTGAGGGGCGCCCTGCCTGGCGGGGCGCCCCTCACGCGTCGGTGCGTGGGCGTCCTCGTGTCGGGCCTCAGTCGTGGGCGAGCTGCGCGGCGCAGTGCCGGCCGACCGCCGCCATGAGCGGGTACTCGTCGGGGTGGGCGAGCAGCACCGGCACGTAGGACGCGGCCCAGGCGCGTGCGCGTACCCACGTCGCGTCGTCCCAGGCGTGGACCGCCTGCGTGCGCTCGACGAACGCCGCCCGTCCGGCGGGGTCGAACGTCATCCACGCGGTCGCGAGGTCGCTGGCAGGGTCGCCCGCGCACAGGTCCCCGAAGTCCAGCAGCCCCGCCAGGTGACCGTCGCGGCTCACGAGGTTCCCGGGGTGCGGGTCACCGTGGACCCACACGGCGGCCCCGTGCCAGCGCTGCGCGGCGAGGCCCGCGTCGAGCGCCTCCCGCAGGGCGTCGGCGTGCGGCACGTCCGGTGTCAGGCGTCCGACCATCACCGGGTACCGGTCGGCCAGGGGGACGCCGCGGACCGGGTTGGTGGGGGCGTCGGGCGGCGCGGGGTGGTGCATCGCGGCCAGCGCGTCGGCGAGCTCCGTCGCCCAGCCGGTGCGCCCGGCGACCGGCGTCGCGGCCACCGGTGCGCCGTGCAGCCACGGCACGACGCTCCACGTCCACGGGTAGCCGAGCCCCGGGCGGCCGTCGCGGACGGGGCGGGGGACGGGGACCGGCAGGCGGTCCGCGAGGACCGGCAGCCACCGTTGCTCGCGCTCGACGAGCGTCGACGACATCTCCCGCACGGGGAACCGCAGCGCGAGGTCCTCGCCCAGGCGCCACGTGAGGTTGTCCCAGCCGAACGTGCGCCCGTGCAGCGGGAGGTGCGCGAGGTCGGGGTGCTGCTCGGCCAGCAGCGCGTGGGCGAGGTGCGCGTCGACGTCGACCTCGATCTTCGGATGGCGAGGCAGCGGGGGCGTCGTCACGGGGCGACGCTACGTCATGGCCGCGCGGTCCGGGCCGCGGGCGGGGCGGTGGACTCCCGCCAGACGATGGTGGTGAGCGGGGGCAGGCCGTCGGGCGCGGGCTCCTGGTTCAGCGCGGCGACGAGCTGCCGCATCGCGCGCCGTCCGGCCTCGGCGCGGTCGGTGTCGACGGTGGTGAGGGACGGTGTCAGGTAGGGCCCGACGTCGGCGTTGTCCCACCCGGTGACGCTGACGTCCCCCGGGACGGACCAACCGCGCTCGGCGGCACCGCGCATCACCCCGACGGCGACGAGGTCGTTGCTCGCGATGACGGCGAGGGGTGGTGCGTCCTGGGGCAACGACCTGATCGCGTCGAGGCCCGCGCGGCCGGACCAGTCGCCCTCGACGACGCCGAGCTCCCGGCGGCGTGCATCTCGTCGTCGAACGTCTCGGACACCGTGACGGGGACGCCGGCCGGTGCGTCCTGCTCGACGGTGGGCAGGAGCGGGGTGAAGGACACGACCCCCTCGAACTGACCTGACCTCGCGAGCTCGAGGACGCGCTCGCTGCGGGTCTCGATGCGCGAACGGCGAGCAGGAGACCGCCGGCCACCTGACGGGCGAGGTGGGCTACCCGTACTTCGGCGAGCTGGTCCTCGACTGCCTGAACCGGACCGAGAACGCCATGACGCAGCAGCACGCGTTCAAGGCCGCCGAGCTGTCGGTCAAGGCGCAGGTCCACGCCGTCGACCTCACCGGGCGCGGCTGAGGCGCTGCATCAGGGGACGACGGTGCGCGAGTGGTCCCACGGGACCGACCAGCCCGCCGCGTCGAGCACACCCGACAGGACGAGGGCCGTGAAGCCCCACACCACGACGCCGCCGTCCAGCGTGAACGCGGGCGTCCGCACCCGGCCACGGCCGGCGGGGTGCACGACGACGCCGCGGCGGGCGGGGTCGACGAGGTCGGCCACGGGGGCCCGGAAGACGTCCACCGCCTCGCGGTGGTCCACCGCGACGACGCGGGACGGCACGGACCACCAGGCGAGGACCGGCGTGACGAGGTTGTCGCTCACCGGCACCGGGACGTCGGCGAGCGTGCCGAGCACGTCGACGCCGTACGGGTCGAGCCCGGTCTCCTCGACCGCCTCGCGCAGCGCCGCGCCGACCGGTCCGTCGTCCTCGGGGTCGATGCCGCCACCGGGGAACGCCACCTGCCCCGGGTGGTGGGCCAGGGTCGCGGCCCGTCGGTGCAGCAGCACGTCGAGCTCGGCCGGCACCGGGAGCGTGTCACCGTGCGCCGGCACCGCGTCGAGCACACCGAAGAGCACGAGCACCGCCGAGCGCCGCGCAGGCGGGGTGCCGTCACCGGGCCGGAGGGGGACGCCCGGCCAGGTGACGCCCTCGCGTGCGACGCGGACCAGGTCGGCGCGCGCGTCCTCGACGGCCGGGGGTGTCACCCGCGCGCCCTGACCTGCTCGGCGAACGCACCGAAGGCCCGCGCTGACGCGGGCAGCAGGCCGGGCAGGTGGCGCGCCCCGTCGTCGCGGATCGCCGCGATCTCGTCGTCGTCCATCCCGGCGACCATGTCGGGCGTCGTGAGCCAGAGGTCGAGCATCGCCGCGTCGAGCTCCGGGTGGAACTGGAGGCCGACCGCGCTCCCGGCCCGGAACGCCTGGACGGGTGTGGCGTCGCTGGACGCGAGCAGGGTCGCACCCTCGGGCAGGTCGACCTCGTCGCTGTGCCAGTGCAGGACCGTCGGCTCGGAGCCCCTAGTGCCGAGGCCACCGAGCACGGGGTCGTCGGCGACGACGCTCACGGGCGCGAAACCCACCTCGTGGGCGGTGCGCCGGTGCAGCCGCGCGCCGAGCGACAGCGCGAGGAGCTGGTGACCGAGGCACACGCCGAGGACCGGCACGTCCGCGTCGACGGCGGCCGCGAGCAGGGCGCGTTCCGCCGCGAGGCCCGGGTGCCCGGCGACGTCGTCGGCGTCCATGGGCCCACCCATGACGACGACGCCCGACAGGTCGTTCAACGCCGGCAGCCGCGGCTCGGCGACGTCCAGGACGGTCCGCACCCCGTACGGCACGTCCCCCAGGGCGCGGGCGATCGCGCCCGGACCCTCGTGCGGGGCGTGCGTCAGGACGAGGACCGGGCGCACGCGGCTCACCAGCCGTCGGGCAGCGGACGGCCCTCGTCGTACCCCGCGGCGGACTGGATCCCCACGACGGCCCGCTCGTGCAGCTGCTCGAGGTCGGTCGCACCCACGTACGTCGCGGCCGAGCGGACGCCGGCGGTGATCTGGTCCAGCAGGTCCTCGACGCCGGGGCGGCGCGGGTCCAGGTACATCCGGGAGTGCGAGATGCCCTCCTCGTACAGGCCCTTGCGCGCACGCTCGAACGCCGACCCGCCCTGCGTCCGCGCCGCCACGGCACGCGCCGACGCCATCCCGAAGCTCTCCTTGTACAGGCGCCCCTGGCTGTCGGTCCGCATGTCGCCCGGCGACTCGTGCGTGCCGGCGAACCACGAGCCCACCATGACCTGTGACGCGCCGGCGGCCAGTGCGAGCGCGACGTCGCGCGGGTGCCGCACGCCGCCGTCGGCCCACACGTGCCTGCCCAGGCGGCGGGCCTCGGCCGCGCACTCGAGCACCGCCGAGAACTGCGGGCGTCCCACGGCGGTCATCATGCGGGTCGTGCACATCGCGCCCGGCCCGACGCCGACCTTCACGATGTCCGCGCCCGCCTCGACGAGATCCCGGACACCCTCCGCGGTGACCACGTTGCCCGCCACCACGGGCACCTGCGGGTCGAGCGACCGCACGGCCGCCAGCGCGTCGAGCATCTTGCGCTGGTGACCGTGCGCGGTGTCGACGACGAGGACGTCGACGCCCGAGTCGAGCAGGTGCGCCGCCTTGGCCCGCACGTCACCGTTGATCCCGACGGCCGCGGCGATCCGCAGCCGTCCCTGCGCGTCGAGCGCCGGGGTGTAGATCGACGACCGCAGCGCGCCCACGCGCGTCAGCACGCCCACGAGCCGGCCCTGGGAGACCACGGGGGAGAAGCGCCGACGTGACCGGTGGAGCTGCTCGAACGCGTCCTCGAGACCGTGCGTGCCGCCCTGCTCGATCACCGCGAGGTCCACCGTCGTCGGGTCGGGCGTCATCACCTGGTCCACCTGCGTGAACAGGTCGACCCCCTGGCAGTCCGCCTCGGCGACGACCCCGACGGGACGGCCGTCGTCCACGACGACCGCAGCACCGTGAGCGCGCTTGGCGATGAGCGTCAGCGCGGTGTGGACCGTGTCGTCGCGTGCCACGACCGTCGCGGTCTCGACCACGGGGTGCCGCTGCTTGACCGTCGAGACGACCTTGCGGACCACCGCCTCGGGGGTGTCCTGCGGGAGGACGGCCAGGCCGCCGCGGCGCGCCACGGTCTCGGCCATGCGACGGCCGGCGACGGCCGTCATGTTGGCGACGACCACGGGGATGGTCGTGCCCGTGCCGTCAGCCGTGGCCAAATCGACGTCGAAGCGGGAGACGACCTCGGAGCGGGACGGGACGAGGAACACGTCGCCGTACGTGAGGTCGGAGGTGGCCACGTGGCCGGTGAGGAAGCGCATAGGGGTCCCCTTTCCGCGTCATCCTAACGAGCGGGCCTCGCCGGGCCACCCAGCGGTGCACCGCCCGGCACCGGTAGTGTCGCGCGCATGCTCGTGGCGCTCACCGGTATCGGCCTGTCGGCCGCGGCGGGCCTCAACGCGTACATCCCGTTCCTGGTCGTCGCGCTGCTCGCCCGGTTCACCGACCTGGTGACGCTGCCGTCGGGTCTCGCCTGGATGGAGAGCTGGTGGGCCATCGGCGTCGGCGCAGTCCTGCTGCTGGCCGACGTCGTGCTCGACAAGGTGCCCGCGGTCGACACCGTCAACGACGCGGTGCAGACGTTCATCCGGCCGGCGACCGGCGGGATCGTGTTCGCCGCGACGTCCGCCGCCGAGGAGCTCGAGGCGTCGTCGTGGGTCCAGGACAACCCCTGGCTGCCCATCCTCGCGGGGGTCGTGGTCGCCGGGATCGTGCACGCGGGCAAGGCGGCTGCCCGGCCGGTGGTCAACGCGGGCACGGGCGGGCTCGGCGCGCCCGTCGTGTCGACCCTCGAGGACGGCGCGGCGGTCGGGCTGAGCCTGATCGCCGTGTTCCTGCCGCTGCTCGTGCTGCTGGTGCTGGCCCTGGCCGTCTGGGGTCTGGTGGTGCTGCGGCGACGGTGGCGGGCGCGACGTCCGCCGCGGACGCGGCAGGACGGACCGCTGCCCGGGATCTAGAGTGGGACGTCCGGAACCGCCGGGACACCGCCGGACGGACCCGGCACGACAGGGAGGCCCACGTGGGGCTGCTCGACCGCATCTCGTCACCGCAGGACGTGCGTCGGCTCACGACGCTCGAGGTCCGTGAGCTCGCGGACGAGATCCGCGCCTTCCTCGTGGACCAGGTCTCGCGCACCGGGGGTCACCTCGGTCCGAACCTCGGCGTCGTCGAGCTGTCCATCGCGCTGCACCGCGTGTTCGACTCCCCGCGCGACACGATCGTGTTCGACACCGGGCACCAGGCCTACGTGCACAAGATGCTGACCGGGCGGCGGGACTTCTCGGAGCTGCGTCGGCGCGGCGGGATGTCGGGCTACCCGAGCCGGGCGGAGTCCGAGCACGACGTGGTCGAGAACTCCCACGCGTCGACGGCGCTGTCCTGGGCGGACGGCATCGCGAAGGGGCGCCAGCTGCGTGGTGAGAGCGACCGCCACACCGTCGCGGTGATCGGTGACGGCGCCCTCACCGGGGGGATGGCCTGGGAGGCCCTCAACAACATCGCCGCCGGGGTGGACCGCCGCCTGGTCATCGTCGTCAACGACAACGGCCGGTCCTACGCCCCCACGATCGGCGGCCTCGCGCAGCACCTCGACACGCTGCGCACGACGCAGGGCTACGAGTCGGTGCTCACGTGGGGCAAGACGACGCTGCGGCGCTCGGGCCCGCCCGGACGGCTGGCGTACGAGGCGCTGCACGGCCTGAAGAAGGGCATCAAGGACGTCGTCGCGCCGCAGGGCATGTTCGAGGACCTCGGCCTGAAGTACGTCGGCCCTGTCGACGGGCACGACGAGCAGGCCGTGGAGCACGCCCTGCGCCGCGCGCGGGCGTACGGCGGACCCGTGATCGTGCACGTCATCACCGAGAAGGGCCGCGGCTACACGCCGGCCGAGCAGGACGTCGCGGACCGGTTCCACGCCGTCGGCAAGATCCACCCCGAGACGGGTCTGCCGCTCGCGCCCTCGCGGTTCGGGTGGACCAGCGTGTTCGCGGACGAGATCGTCCGCATCGGCCGCCGCCGGCCGGACGTGGTGGCCATCACGGCGGCCATGCTCCAGCCGGTGGGCCTTGCGCCGTTCGCCGCCGAGTTCCCCGAGCGCGTGTTCGACGTCGGGATCGCCGAGCAGCATGCGGCGACGTCGGCCGCGGGGATGGCGTTCGCGGGGCTCCACCCCGTCGTCGCGGTCTACGCGACCTTCCTGAACCGTGCGTTCGACCAGGTCCTCATGGACGTCGCGCTGCACCGTGCCGGCGTCACGTTCGTCCTGGACAGGGCGGGCATCACGGGTGACGACGGGGCCAGCCACAACGGCATGTGGGACCTCGCGATGCTGTCGATCGTCCCGGGCCTCCACCTGGCCGCGCCGCGCGACGAGCCGACGCTCCGCGCCGCGCTGCGGCAGGCCGTCGACGTCGACGACGCCCCCACGGTCGTCCGGTACCCCAAGGGGACGATGGGGGACCCGATCCCCGCGCTGGAGGACGTCGACGGCGTCGACGTGCTCGTGCGGCACGACGGCGAGGGGAGTCGTGTCCTCGTCGTCGGGATCGGCTCGATGGTTCGCACTGCCCTCGCGGTCGGCGAGCTGGTCGCCGCGCACGGTGCGGCGGTCACGGTCGTCGACCCCCGGTGGGCGCTGCCGATCCCCGCGGCGCTCGTGAAGCTCGTCGGTGAGCACGACCACGTCGTGACGCTCGAGGACGGGCTGGTCGACGGCGGCATCGGCTCGTTGCTGGCGCAGCGTGCTCGCGAGGCGAACGTCGGCGCGACCGTGCAGTCGTTCGGCATCCCCGCGCGGTTCCTCGACCACGCGTCGCCGGCCGAGATCGTCGACGAGCTGCGGCTGGGGCCGCACGACGTGGCGGGCGACGTGCTCGCGGCGCTGCACGCCCGCGGCTGACCTGCGCGCGCGTGTGGTAGGCGTCACTGCAGCGGTGAGCCTGCGAGGACAGAGGTCCCAAGACATCCCATCATTTGGTCCGTAGCGTTTGAGACATCGACCCGGACCCCAGGGAGACATACAGATGTCCATCACCGCCGTACCCAGCGACCGCAGCGACATTGCCGTACCGGCGGCCTGGGAGGGCTTCGTCACCGGACCGTGGACCGACCACGTCGACGTCCGCGACTTCATCCAGCGCAACTACACGCCCTACGAGGGTGACGCGAGCTTCCTCGCCGGCCCCACGGCCCGCACCACGGGCATCTGGGCCACGCTCTCGGAGATGTTCCCCGAGGAGCGCGAGAAGGGCGTCTACGACGTCGACGCGACGACCCCCTCGACCATCACGTCGCACGCCCCCGGCTACATCGACGAGACCAACGAGGTCATCGTCGGCCTGCAGACCGACGCCCCGCTGAAGCGCGCGATCATGCCCAACGGTGGTTGGCGGATGGTGCAGACCTCGCTCGAGACCTACGGGTACGAGGCGCCGCAGGAGATCGTCGACATCTACACCAAGTACCGCAAGACCCACAACGACGGGGTCTTCGACGTGTACCCGCCGAACGTCCGCGCCGCGCGCTCGTCCCACATCATCACGGGACTGCCGGACGCGTACGGCCGCGGTCGCATCATCGGTGACTACCGCCGCGTCGCGCTGTACGGCGTCGACCAGCTCATCGCCGCGAAGAAGCTCGAGAAGGCGTCGCTCGACATGGAGCGCTCCGTCGAGGAGGTCATCCGCGACCGCGAGGAGCTCTCCGAGCAGATCCGCGCGCTGGGCGAGCTCAAGACGATGGCGGCGTCCTACGGCTACGACATCTCGCAGCCCGCGGCGAACGCCCGCGAGGCCGTGCAGTGGCTGTACTTCGGGTACCTGGCCGCGGTGAAGGAGCAGAACGGCGCCGCGATGTCGCTGGGCCGCACCTCGACCTTCCTCGACGTGTACCTGCAGCGTGACATCGAGGCCGGTGTCCTCGACGAGTCGGCCGCGCAGGAGATCATCGACGACTTCGTCATCAAGCTGCGCATCGTGCGGTTCCTGCGCACGCCGGAGTACGACCAGCTGTTCTCGGGCGACCCGACCTGGGTGACCGAGTCCATCGGCGGCATCGGTGAGGACGGGCGTCCGCTCGTCACTCGCACGTCGTTCCGCTTCCTGCAGACGCTGTACAACCTGGGCCCGGCACCCGAGCCGAACATGACCGTGTTCTGGAGCGAGCGCCTGCCCGAGGGCTTCAAGCGGTACTGCGCCCAGGTGTCGATCGACACGTCGGCCGTGCAGTACGAGTCCGACGAGCTCATCCGCGCCTCCTGGGGCGACGACGCGGCCATCGCGTGCTGCGTGTCCCCGATGCGGGTCGGCAAGCAGATGCAGTTCTTCGGTGCCCGCGTCAACATCGCCAAGGCGCTGCTCTACGCCATCAACGGCGGCCGTGACGAGATCACCGGCAAGCAGGTCGCCCCGGTCAGCGCGCCCGTCGAGGGCGACGTGCTCGACTACGACGACGTGCTCGCCAAGTTCGACAAGACGCTCGACTGGCTGGCCGAGACGTACGTCGACGCGCTGAACTGCGTGCACTACATGCACGACAAGTACGCGTACGAGCGCATCGAGATGGCGCTGCACGACCGCACCGTGCTGCGGACGCTGGCCTGCGGCATCGCCGGTCTGTCGGTCGTCGCGGACTCGCTGTCGGCGATGAAGTACGCCAAGGTCACGCCCCTGCGGACCGCGGACGGCCTCATCACCGAGTACGCGATCGAGGGCGACTTCCCGACGTACGGCAACGACGACGACCGGGTCGACGACATCGCGGTGTGGCTCGTGCGACGCTTCATGGAGAAGATCCGTGCGGTGCCCACCTACCGCAACGCGCTGCACACGCAGTCGGTGCTGACGATCACGTCGAACGTCGTGTACGGCAAGAACACCGGATCGACCCCCGACGGGCGCAAGCTCGGCGAGCCCTTCGCCCCGGGTGCCAACCCGATGAACGGCCGTGACACGCACGGCATGCTGGCCTCCGCGCTGTCGGTCGCCAAGCTGCCGTACTCCGAGGCGCAGGACGGCATCTCGCTCACCTCGTCGATCGTGCCCTCCGGGCTCGGCCGGACGCCGGACGAGCAGGTGACCAACCTGGTCGGTCTGCTGGACGCGTACGTGCTGTCCGCCGGGTACCACATGAACGTCAACGTGCTGAACCGCGAGACGCTCGTGGACGCCATGGAGCACCCCGAGAACTACCCCCAGCTGACGATCCGCGTCTCGGGCTACGCCGTGAACTTCGTGCGGCTGACCCGTGAGCAGCAGCTGGACGTGCTGTCCCGCACGTTCCACGGCGGGGTCTGACCCACACGCCCGGCCCGGCGGTACCCCCGCCGGGCCGGGCGTCCGCACCCTGCACCACCGACACGGGCGAGGCGACGATGACCAGCACCACCGAGCAGACCGGGGCACCGGTCGTGCCGCTCGGTCTGCCGCTCGTCGGCGGGTCGCACACGCGCACGCAGGGTCACGGGACCGCAGGGCTCGAGACGACGGACGCCGAGCGCAGCGAGCGCCTCGCGGCCGTCCGTGAGGGGCGCCTGGGCTCCGTCCACTCCTGGGAGCTCGTCACCGCGGTGGACGGTCCGGGCACGCGCCTGACGGTCTTCCTGTCCGGGTGCCCGCTGCGGTGCCTGTACTGCCACAACCCCGACACGATGGAGATGCGCCGGGGGACCGACGTCGCCGCCGACGAGCTCCTCACCCGCATCGCCCGCTACCGCGGTGTCTTCAAGGCGACGGGCGGCGGCATCACGATCTCGGGCGGTGAGCCGCTCATGCAGCCGGCGTTCGTCCGGCGCCTGGTGCGCGGCGCGGCCGCCATGGACGTGCCCGTCGCGCTCGACACGTCCGGGTACCTCGGCGCCCAGGCCACCGACGAGATGCTCGACGACGTCGACCTGGTCCTGCTCGATGTGAAGTCCGGCCTCCCCGAGACGTACAAGCGGACCACGGGGCGCGAGCTGCAGCCCACCCTCGACTTCGGCCGGCGTCTGGCCGCGCGCGGCAACCGCATGTGGATCCGGTTCGTGCTGGTTCCCGGCCTGACGGACGCCCCGGAGAACGTCACCGCCGTCGCCGACTACGTCGCCTCTCTCGGTGAGGCCGTCGAGCGCGTCGAGGTGCTGCCGTTCCACCAGATGGGCCGCGACAAGTGGGCCGACCTGGGCATGCGCTACGAGCTCGAGGACACCGAGCCCCCGTCGCACGAGACCACCGAGTCCGTCCGCGACGTCTTCCGCGCCCGCGGCCTGACGACCTTCTGACGGACCCCGCCCCCCGGGCGTGAGAGTGCGATCCGGTCACCCCCGCCGGGCGTGAGAGTGCGATCCGGTCACCCC
>NZ_JADGMY010000001.1 GCF_015234515.1 Cellulomonas sp. | reverse complement strand
CAGCGAGGACCACGTCCTCGCAGGCCAGGAGTCAACCGAATCCGGGGCAGTCCCACCTGCTGTCGCTCGAGGACGCGCTGACGAACTATCGCGCATTCGTCGGAGATCAGCGCTGGGCCTCGGGATGGTTGCCGGTCTTGGCCAATGGCGGTGGCGACTTCTACGTGGTGGACCTGAGCCAGGCGGCAGCTGGAGCGGTACGTCACTTCCGGATCGACGAGGCTGAGCACCCGATTGAGTTCTCATCGCTCAGCGCGATGATGGCGACCGTGGCACAGGGATTCGAACGTGGGATCTTCTCCGTGGATCCCAGTGGCTACCTGGAGATGGACGACTTGGTTTTCGGGGATCTGGCTACCGCGATGAACCCCGATGTCACCTACTGGTCGAGTTGACCTGAGGTCGCACAGTTCAGCCCATCTCAGCAGGTCGACCATGTCGTCGTGCGTGTCGGTGGACAGGTCCTGGGTTCGGAAGGCAAGCCGATCGTCGGAAGCGTGCTCCAGAACCCTCAGGGTGCATGTTCCGCTGTCCGAATACTGGCTAACGTGGTCGTCGTGGAGCGCGCCATGAGCCAGTCGGTCAAGTTCCCCGACATGCGCCTGGAGGTAATTGCCGCTGTGCGATCACTCAGCGACCCACAGCACCAACAGGCTCGGTGGGGACAGGTCGAGGAAGGCGTGAACTACTACGACGACCTGACCCTCGACGTTCACACTCTCTACGACGACTGCATGGTCCTACCCCTGCCGCAGACTGCCGTGCCCGACGTTCTTCATGAGGAGGAGGTGCCCGCGTTCCTCGACCTCGAGGGTGCCCTCGGGCCGATGCTCCAGGATCTCGGCGACGAGCCCGACGAGGTGTTCACCGGCGATCCGCGCTGGGGTGCCGTCGTGGACGCGGCGCGGGCAGCACTGGTCGTCATGGAGCGGCTGGACGACGGTTCGCCTTCGTGAGTCGCGTCGTGGCGAAACCCGGAAGTCAGGGCGCTGCAACATGCGAGAGCTGCGTGCCGAAGCGGCGCATCCAGTCCTTCAGGGCAGCCCGTTGGTGATGGGGCTGACGACCTGTGGGACGTCCTGCACACTCAGGCGCTGAACGACTACGGGTTCACCAGGAACATCGCGCCGGACTTTCTGTACCACCCGTCGGTGATAGGAGGGGGTGACGGCGGTGGAGGACCATGAGCGGATCGTCCTCGAGGTCGTGGCCGCCGGCGGTGGTCGCTCGGACACTCGCCATCTTGACTTCGAGTACTACGGGCGGTCCCAGGTCCTGTTGGAACCGAACATCCTGCATGTGCTTCGTGACTTGGAGCGGCAGGGTCTGGTCGACTCCTTTCCGATTGAAGGGGGGACTGGGCCGGGATGGAGGCTGACGCGCGCAGGGCGTCGTGCCCTGGGCGGTGAGGACGCGTCCGCATGACGGTATCTCTGCGATGTCCTGCCAACGTCACCGGAGGTGGACCCGACCAACCCACCGGAAGTTTCGCCTGACGCGACGCAACGTCGGGACGCTACGGCCCGGTAAGGTGCGGTCGCGGCCGTGTCCGACGGGGGCACGGCAGCGGTGAGCAGATGGGCGGCACGTGGTGAGCGGAGCAGGGACCGGCGTCGAGGACGTCACGCGGACGACGGTGTCGGACGCCGTGGCGCCCGAGGTGGCGCTGATCGACGGGCCGCTGGTCGACGGCGTGTTCACCGCGGACCCGTCGGGCCACGTCTGGGACGGCGTGCTGTACGTCTTCGCGTCGCACGACGAGGACACGGGTGCCTCGGACAGCGACGAGGGCGGCCACTACGACATGCGCGACTACCGCGTGGTCGAGCTGCGCGACCTCGCGGGCCCTGCCGTCGAGCACAGCCGCGTGCTGCACGTCGACGACGTGCCGTGGGCCGCCCGCCAGATGTGGGCGCCGGACGCCGCGCGTCGCGGCGACACCTACTACCTGTTCTTCCCCGCGCGTGACCACGAGGGCGTCTTCCGCATCGGGGTGGCGACCTCGTCGTCACCCACCGGACCGTTCGTCGCGGAGTGCGAGCCCATCGCCGGCATCGGCAGCATCGACCCCGCTGTCCTGATCGACGACGACGAGAGCGCGTACCTGTACGTCGGCGGGCTGCAGGGCGGCCAGCTGCAGCGCTGGGACGGCGACACGTACACCGGCGTCGACACGTACCCCGCGGACGACGCCCCGGCGCTCGGCCCCCGCGTGGCCCGGCTCACCGACGACCTGCTGGCGCTCGCCGAGCCGGCGCGCGAGGTCGTCGTCACCGACGAGACCGGTGCCCCGCTGACGCAGGGCGACCCGCGCCGGTTCTTCGAGGGGCCCTGGGTCTCGCGGATCGACGGCGTCTACCACCTGCTCTACTCGACCGGCAGCACGCACACGCTCGTGCACGCCACGTCGGACTCCCCGTACGGGCCGTTCACGTACCGCGGCACGGTGCTCGAGCCCGTCGCCGGCTGGACGACGCACGGCTCGCTCGTGCAGGTCGGCGACAGCTGGTACCTGCTGTACCACGACGCGCAGGTGTCGGGTCGCGACCACCTGCGCAACGTGCGGATCGCCCCGCTGACGGTGCACGCCGACGGACGCCTGACGGCCCGCATGCGCTGACGCTCCCGGCCGCCGCGGCTCACCGGCGTCCCGTCAGCGGCGTCGGACCGCCCGCAGCAGGCCGAACGCCACGACGGCGCCCACGATCCACGGCCCACCCACGATCAGCGGGTCGAGGACCTGGTGCCGCACGTCGACCCGCCCGCGCCGCGACGCGATCGGGTGCCGACGCGGCTCGGACAGGATCCCCGTCTCGGTGATCGGGTTGTCGGGCCGCAGGGTCAGCAGCGAGCGCAGGTGCGCCTCGCCGGCATCGACCCGGTCGGCGGCGATGAGCAGCAGCCAGTGCGCGGCGCGCCCCTCGCTGAAGCGCTCGTAGGAGTAGCGGCGGATCTTCCCCGACGGCCCGTGCAACGGCTGTGCCGTGCCGAAGACCGGCGGCAGCATCTCGTGCTCGATCGACCTCTCACGCGGGTACGTCTCGGGCTGCCGGTCGGGGAAGTCCCAGTGCGCGCCGGAGTCGAGGTCGGTCCGCTCGCGCGGGACCTGCGGCCGGTCGGCCGGGTCGAGGTCGGCGCCCCAGCCGGGGATGCGTGCGCGCAGCTGGTCGGGGGTCTCGGGGAGCGGGGGCTTGCCTGCGGTGTACGGCATGGCGCGGGTCCTCTCAGTCCTCGGACGGGATGATCAGCGGCTTGATGCAGCCGTCGAGCTTGGACGACATCACGTGGTACGCCTCGGCGATGTGCTCGAGCGGGAAGCGGTGCGTGACCAGGTCGCTCGGCTTGAGGTAGCCCGCCTGGATGTGCTCCAGCAGCCGCGGCCACTGCCGCTTGACCGGCGCCTGGTTCATGCGCAGCGTCAGGCCCTTGTTCACCGCGTCACCGAACTTCACGGCCGAGAAGATCGGCCCGTACGCGCCGAGGACGGACACGGTCCCGCCCTTGCGCACCCCGTCGATCGCCCAGTTCAGCGCGACCGGTGAGCCGCCCTGCAGCTTGAGCTTCGCGCCGGTGAGGTGCTGCATCAGGTTGCCGTCCGCCTCCGCGCCGACGGCCTCGATGACGCGGTCGGCCCCGAGCCCGTCCGTCGCCTTCTTCATCTCGACGACGATGTCGTCGTACTCGGCGTAGTTGCGGGTCTCCGCGTAGGCGAACTCCCGCGCCTTCTCGAGGCGGTACTCGAGCTGGTCGACGACGATCACGCGCCCGGCTCCCATGAGCCACGCCGACCTGGCCGCGTACAGCCCGACCGGCCCGGCGCCGAGCACCACGACCGTGTCGCCCTCGGCGATGTCCGCGAGCTGCGCGCCGAAGTAGCCGGTGGACAGGGCGTCCGTCATGAGGACCGCGTCGTCGTCGTCGAGCCACTCGGGGATCCTCGACGGGCCGACGTCGGCGAACGGCACCCGGACGTACCCGGCCTGACCGCCGTCGTAGCCGCCCGTGGTGTGCGAGTAGCCGTAGATCCCGCCGACGGCCGTGGCGTTGGGGTTCACGTTGTGGCAGTTGGAGTACAGGCCGCGGGCGCAGAAGAAGCAGGACCCGCAGTACACGTTGAACGGGACCATCACCCGGTCGCCGACCTGCAGGTTCTGCACCGACGGTCCCACCTTCTCGACCACGCCGACGAACTCGTGGCCGAAGGTGTGGCCGATGCGGGTGTCCGGCATCATGCCGTGGTAAAGGTGCAGGTCGGAGCCGCAGATGGCGGCTCGCACGACCTTGACGACGGCGTCGTTGGGGTGCTCGATCGCCGGGACGTCCTTCTCCTCGACGCGGACCTTGTAGGGCCCGCGGTACACCATCGCGCGCATGCTCGTCCTCCGGGTCGGGTGTCCACCAGGGTGCGCACGATCGGTCGACCGCGCATCCCGAACGTCCGAGATGTCTCGACGCGCGACATCCGCGCGGACGACCTAACGTCGACTCATCCAGGGGCGTACGCGCCCCCGTCGACGGAGGAAGCCCGTCGGCACCCCCCGGCGTGCCGGGCAGCGTCACCACGACGCGTCGCCCCTCCCGCAGCCGGCGGGGACCAGTCCCGCACACCCGGACGACGGGTCCCGGAGGCAGCGCATGTTCTTCCACCGGCAAGAGCTCCAGCACAAGGCGTCACCCGACAAGCCCGATGCCGTCTACGCCCGCAAGCTCCAGGAGGTCCTCGGCGGGCAGTACGGCGAGATCACGGTCGCCATGCAGTACGGCTTCCAGTCCTGGAACACCCACCTGCCCGGCAAGTACCGGGACCTGCTCTACGGCATCGGTGCCGAGGAGTTCGGGCACGTCGAGATGCTCGCGACGATGATCGCCCAGCTCCTCGAGAAGGCGCCGGTGGGTGCCACGGAGGAGGCGATCCAGAACGACCCGACCGTCGCCGCGGTCATCGGCGGCACCGACCTGCAGCACGCCATCGTCGCCGGGGCCGGAGCCCGGCCCGTCGACAGCATGGGCAACCCCTGGTCCGCGGGCTACATCACGGCCAGCGGCAACCTGCTGGCCGACTTCACGGCCAACGCGAACGCCGAGATGCAGGGCCGGGTCCAGGTCTCCCGGCTCTACCACATGACCGACGACCACGGCGTCCGCGACCTGCTGGCCTTCCTGCTCGCGCGGGACACGATGCACCAGAACCAGTGGCTCGCCGCCGCGCGCGAGCTCCAGGAGGAGGGGCTGGAGGGCCTGCCCGTGCCGAGCAACTTCCCGCTGGGCGACGAGCACCGCGAGGTGTCCTACCAGTACATCAACTTCTCCGACGGCGCCGACGCCGACAAGGGCTCCTGGGCGTCCGGCCCCACGCCGGACGGTCTGGGTGAGTTCACGTACGTCGCCGAGCCGCCCGCCGGCGTCCCGATGCCTCCGCCCACGCGGCCCGACCCCCGCCTGTACGGGACGACGGACAAGCCGAACGTCGTGGAGAAGGCCGCCGGGAAGCTCAAGGACACGTTCAGCACCGAGTGACGTCCAGCGCGAGTGACGTTCAGCGCCGAGTGACGTTCAGCACCGAGTGAAGGAGAGCGCGATGAGCACGAACGACTCAGGCGGCACCGCCGCCAAGGTGGCCGGTACCGCCAAGGACGAAGCCGCAGGGCTCGCGCACGCCGCTGCCGACAGCGGTCAGGGGCTGCTCCAGGAGGCCCGGCACGAGGCCGCGGACGTGGCCTCGACGGCCGCGGGCCAGGCCCGTGACCTGCTGGGCGAGGCGCGTGCGGGGCTGACCTCGCAGGCCTCCGAGCAGCAGGGCAAGGCCGCGGCCAGCCTGCGGACCCTCGGCGACGAGCTCGGCCGGATGGCCGACTCCTCGGAGGGCGGCACGGCCGCCGACCTGGTCCGCCAGGTGGCCCAGCGCACCGACGGCGTCGCGACGTGGCTCGAGGACCGCGAGCCGGGCGACGTCCTCGGCGAGGTCGCCGAGTTCGCCCGGCGCCGGCCCGGGCTGTTCCTGGCGCTGGCCGCGGGGGCGGGCGTCGTGGCCGGGCGGCTGACGCGTGGCCTCAAGGACGCCACGCCTGCGCAGCACCGGGCCCCCGGTGCGGCCAGGGCGACCGACGGGGCAGCCCCGACGGACGGGGCACCCGCCACGGCGAGCGCGGCACCGCCGGTCAGGACGAGCGTGTACGACACGCCGTCGGCCGCGGGGCAGGGCGCGTACGCCACGGGCTCCGGCGCGACCACGTCGTGGCCCCCGGGGGCCTCGGGCGCGGCCGGGACCACCGGCGCCGCGTCGGGCGTCGGCGGGCCCACCCCCGTCGCGCCGGCCTCCGGGCACGTGCCGGCGTCCGGTGACGGCGGCACGGCCGGCGGCGACCCGCTCGCCGGGCTCACCCGTGAGGACCGACCGTGACCGGCCCCGGCGACCCGACGGTCGCCGCAGGGCTGCGCGGGGCACCCGGTGCGGCACCGCCGCCCGGCGTGGTACCTCCCGCGGGTGCGGTCCCGCCCCCGTCGGGCACACCGGTCGGTGCCACGGGCGCTGACGCGGACGACCGGCCGTCGCTCGGCGACCTCATCGGCAACGTCACGCAGGACCTGTCCCTGCTCGTCCGGCAGGAGGTCGAGCTGGCGAAGGCGGAGCTCTCGCAGACCGCCAAGCGCGCCGGCAAGGGCAGCGGGCTCCTCGCCGGTGCCGGTGTGGCCGGGTACTTCGTCCTGCTGTTCCTGTCCTGCGCGCTGTGGTGGGGCCTGCCGATGGGGCGTGCCTGGGCCGCCGTCGTCGTGGCCGCCATCTGGGCGATCATCGCCGCCGTCATGGCCCAGCGCGGCCGTGGCGAGATGAAGCGCGTGAAGGGCATGCCGCGCACCGCGGAGACCGTGAAGAAGATCCCGAACGCCCTGAAGGGCGACGAGGAGGCGAACCATGAGTGAGAGCCCGGAAGAGATCCGTCAGCGCATCGAGGCGACGCGCGCCGACCTGTCCGCGAACGTCGACGCCGTCGGCGACACGATCGACCCGCGCCAGGTCGCGCACCGGCAGGCCGAGAAGGTCCGCGGCCGGGCGACCGCCGTCCGGGAGCGGGTGATGGGCACCGCGCAGAGCGCCCGCGAGAGCGTCATGGGCACGGCCGGCGACACCGCCGGCTCGGTCGGCGCGACGGCGGGCGGTGCGGCGGGCGCGGCACGTTCCGCGGCGCACTCGGTCGCCGAGGGCGTGAAGGACGCGCCGGCGACGGTGACCCAGCAGGCGCAGGGCAACCCCCTGGCGGCCGGGCTGATCGCGTTCGGCGTCGGCTGGCTGGCCGCGTCCCTCGTGCCGGCCACACGCCAGGAGCAGCGCGCCGCGCAGTCGGTCAAGGAGAGCGCGCAGTCCCTGACCCCGCAGGTGAAGGAGGCGGCGCAGCACGTCGCCGACGACCTGCGCGAGCCGGCGCAGGAGGCGGTGCAGGCCGTCAAGGACCGGGCGACGGAGGCCGCCGCCGGGCTCAAGGAGCACGGCGCGGAGGCGGCGACCGACCTGCGCGACCAGGCGCAGGGGTCGGCGCAGGAGGTGCGCCAGGCGCCGCAGGGCGGCGGCTCGTCCTCGCAGCAGGGCTCGCCCCCCCAGGGCGGCTCGGCGCCGCAGTACTAGGCCGAGGTCGGCAGGACCCACGCGGCGGGCCCGCCCCGGACGACGACGTCGGTCCGGGGCGGGCCCGTCCGCCGCCCACCACCGCCCGCCAGGAGGTCACCCCGCCGTGAAGGTCACCGTCCCCGTCCCGGGCGTCGCGCGCCTCGCGCACGCCTACGTCAGCTGCTACGTCCTGGCAGACGAGCGCGGCGCCACCGTCGTCGATGCCGGCCTGCCCCGCATGTGGGACATGCTGCCGCGCGCGCTCGCCGCCGTGGACCGCCGGCCCGGCGACGTGCGTGCCATCGTCCTCACGCACGCGCACTTCGACCACGTGGGGTTCGCGCTGCGGGCGCGCGAGGAGCTCGGCGTCGACGTCTGGGTGCACGACGCCGACGCGCGGCTCGCGGCGCACCCCTACCGCTACGCGCACGAGAACCCGCGCGCCACGTACCCGCTGCGCCACCCGCGCGCGCTGCCGATCCTCGGGTCGATGCTGCGCGCCGGCGCCGCCCGCGTCCGTGGCGTCCACGACGTCCGCCGGCTCGTGCCCGGCGCGCGGCTCGAGGTCCCGGGCCGCCCGGTCGTCGTGGCGTGCCCGGGTCACACCGACGGGCACGTCGCGCTGCACCTGCCGGACGCCGACGCGCTGGTGTCCGGCGACGCGCTCGTCACGCTCGACCCGTACACCGCGCGCACCGGCCCCCGCATCGTCGCGGGTGCCGCCACGGCGGACAGTGCGCTCAACCTCGCGTCGCTCGACGCGCTCGCGGCCACGGGCGCGCGCGTCGTGCTGCCCGGGCACGGGGAGCCGTGGACGGGGGGAGTCGCGGAGGCGGTGCGCCGGGCGCGGTCGGTCGGGGCGGCCTGACACCGCAGGACGCGGGGCCCATGCCTTGACGGGCGGGCCCCGCGTCCTGCTGCGTGTCCAGAGCCGGGTCAGCGCACGTCGTCGTCCACCCAGTCGAAGGACTTGGTGACGGCCTTCTTCCACAGCCGGTACTGCCGGTCGCGCTCGTCGTCCTCCATGGCCGGCTCCCAGCGCTTGTCCTCGGCCCAGTTGTCGATGACGTCCTGCTCGCCGGACCAGTAGCCGACCGCGATGCCCGCCGCGTACGCGGCGCCCAGCGCCGTGGTCTCGGGGACCTTCGGGCGCACGACCGGGACGCCGAGGATGTCGGCCTGGAACTGCATGAGCGCCTCGTTGGCGACCATGCCGCCGTCGACCTTGAGCTCGGTGAGGTCGACCCCGGAGTCCGCGTTCATGGCGTCCAGGACCTCGCGCGTCTGGAAGGCCGTGGCCTCCAGGGCTGCCCGTGCGATGTGCTCCTTGGTCACGTACCGCGTCAGCCCGACGATCGCCCCGCGGGCGTCGGACCGCCAGTACGGCGCGAACAGCCCCGAGAACGCGGGCACGAAGTACACGCCGCCGTTGTCCTCGACGGCCCCCGCCAGCCGCTCGACCTCGGGTGCCGACGAGATGATCCCGAGGTTGTCGCGCAGCCACTGCACCAGCGAGCCGGTGACCGCGATGGAGCCCTCCAGCGCGTACACGGTGTCGCGGTCGCCGATCTTGTAGCAGACCGTCGTCAGCAGGCCGTTCTGGGAGGCGACGGGCTCGGTGCCGGTGTTGATGAGCATGAAGTTGCCCGTGCCGTACGTGTTCTTCGCCTGCCCGACCTCGAAGCACGCCTGGCCGAACGTCGCGGCCTGCTGGTCGCCCAGGATCCCCGCGATCGGCACGCCCGGCAGCAGGCCGCCCTTGCGTCCCTCGCCGTAGACCTCGGACGACGAGCGGATCTCCGGCAGCATCGACACCGGGATCCCCATCTCCCCGGCGATCTCCTCGTTCCAGGTCAGCGAGTCGATGTTCATCAGCATCGTGCGCGACGCGTTGGTCGGGTCGGTGACGTGCAGACCGCCCTTGGTGCCGCCGGTCATGTTCCACAGCAGCCAGGCGTCGGTGTTGCCGAACGCGAGCCGGCCCGCCTCGGCCTTCTCGCGCGCGCCCTCGACGTTGTCGAGGATCCACCGGACCTTGGGGCCGGAGAAGTACGTCGCCAGCGGCAGGCCCACGCGGTCCTTGTACCGCTCGGTGCCCCCGCCGAGCGCCGCGAGCTCGTCGCAGATCT
Source organism: Cellulomonas sp. (assembly GCF_015234515.1). Classification (GTDB taxonomy): domain Bacteria; phylum Actinomycetota; class Actinomycetes; order Actinomycetales; family Cellulomonadaceae; genus Cellulomonas. The sequence continues at coordinate 62,111 of NZ_JADGMY010000001.1, read as the reverse complement.
TCTGGGTGCGCGTGTCCTGCCAGACGATCGCGTTGTACACCGGCTCACCGGTCTCGCGGTCCCACACGACGGCGGTCTCGCGCTGGTTGGTGATGCCGACGGCCGCGATGTCCTCGTGCGTGAGGCTCGCACGGCCCAGCGCCTGGCCGACCACCTCACGGGTGTTGACCCAGATCTCCTTCGCGTCGTGCTCGACCCAGCCCGCCTTGGGGAAGATCTGCTCGTGCTCCTTCTGCCCCACGGACACGACCTGGCCCCCGTGGTCGAAGATCATCGCGCGGGTGGAGGTGGTGCCCTGGTCGATCGCCATCACGTACGTGTCGGTCATGCGTCTGCCTCTTCTCGGGACGGGTCAGGGGATGGGGGCGGTCAGCCGATGTACACGCCGGCCGCGAGGCCGGCGAGCACGCCACCGAGCAGCGGTCCGGCGATCGGGACCCACGAGTAGCCCCAGTCGGACGAGCCCTTGCCCTTGATGGGCAGCAGGGCGTGCGCGATGCGGGGGCCCAGGTCACGGGCCGGGTTGATGGCGTACCCCGTCGGGCCACCGAGGCTCGCGCCGATGCCGACGACGAGCAGCGCGACGGCCAGGGGGCCGATCTCCGCGGGCGTCTCGCCGAACGCCAGGACGATGAAGACGAGCACGAACGTCGCCACGACCTCCGTGAGGAAGTTCCAGCCGTAGGACCGCAGCTCCGGTCCGGTCGAGAAGACGCCCAGCTTGGTGGCGGGGTCGGCGTCCTCGTCGAAGTGCTTCTTGTAGACGAGGAACGCCAGGAGGGCACCGACCGCGGCACCGAGCATCTGCGCGACGACGTACAGGAACCCGTTGACCGCCGTGACCTCGATCCCCGGGGCGAACTCCTCGGCGCCCGACGCCCAGATCCCGATGGTCACCGCGGGGTTGATGTGGGCGCCGGACTTGAACGACGCGTAGACGCCCGCGAACACCGCGAGGCCCCACCCGAAGTTGATGAGCAGCCAGCCGCCGCCGAACCCCTTGGTGCGCGGCAGGATGACGTTGGCCACCACACCGGCACCCAGCAGGATGAGGATCGCGGTGCCGATCGCCTCGGACCAGAACGCATCACCGATCGTGTAGTCCACTTCAGACCTCTCTCGTCGACGTCGTTGTCGCAGGTCACCGCCGGGTGGAGCCGTCGCCGCGAGGCGGCGCCCGAGGGTGCGGAACGGCGGTGGTCCGCACCCCCGGGTGCTCAGGTGCCGGCGGGTCCCGACGAGCCGCGGCCGGCGGGCGACCCGGGCTTGGTGCCGGGGTCCGCGTCGGTCCCCAGCGGCAGCAGGGGCGCGACGTCCGCGGCGCGCAGGCGCACGCGCTCCGCGGCGTCGTCGTCCGGCTCGGCGGCGGCGGCGTCCTCGGCCTCGGCCCGCGCGCGGTACGCCTCGATCTCGCGTCGCCGCGTCGCGTCGTCCCAGCCCAGGACCGGGGCGACGAGGTCCGCGATCTCCTCGAGCGCGCCGGTCCCCTTGTCGGCCTGCTCGTAGTTCAGGCGCGTGCGGTGCATGAGGACGTCGTCGAGGTGAAGGGCGCCCTCGTGGCTCACGGCGTAGACGATCTCGGCACCGATGTACGCCGGGGCGTGCTCCAGCGGGCGGGCGAGCTCGGGACGCTCGTCGCACAGGTCGGTCAGCTCCTGCAGCAGCGAGCCGTACCGGTGCAGCAGGTGGTCGAGGCGCGGCCGGTCCCAGCCGTAGCGGGCGCCGATCGCACGCGCCTGGCGCTGCACGACCCGCAGCCCCTCGGCGCCGACCAGCGGCACGTCGTGCGTGATCGAGGAGAGCGTCGTGGCGCGCGAGCCGAGCGCGAAGTCGACCGCGTCCTTGGCCATCACGCGGTACGTCGTGAGCTTGCCGCCCGCGACGACCGTCAGCCCCGGCGTGGGTGAGGCCACGGTGTGCTCGCGCGACACCTTCGCCGAGGACGTCCCCTCTTTCGTCCCGGGCTGCAGCAGGGGCCGGAGCCCCGCCCACGTCCCGATGACGTCGTCCCGCGTGAGCGGCCGCGACAGCACCTGGTTCGCGTGGTCGATGACGTAGTCGATGTCCGCGCTGGTGGCGACGGGATGCGTGAGCTCCTGCTCCCACGGGGTGTCGGTGGTGCCGATCACCCAGTAGCGGGACCACGGGATGATGAACAGGACCGACTTCTCGGTCTGCAGGATCAGGCCGGTGTTGCCCTCGATCCGCGCACGCGGCACCACGATGTGGATGCCCTTGGACGCCAGCACGCGCAGCCCGCCCTCGCTGCCCGCGAGGGACTCGGTCTCCTCGGTCCACACGCCGGTCGCGTTGATGACGTGGCGTGCGCGCACGTCGATCCGCTCGCCGGTCTCCAGGTCCACGACCTCGGCGCCGGTGACCGCGCCGCCCGTCGTCGTCTGCAGGCCGACGACCTGCGTGCGCGAGGCGGCATGCGCGCCGTAGCTGACGGCCGTGCGCACCAGGGTCCCGACGAGGCGCGCGTCGTCGACGCTCGCGTCCCAGTACCGCACGGCGCCGATCGCGGCGTCGTGCCGCAGGTCGGGGAACAGCCGCTCCATGCCCTTGCGGGTCAGGTGGCGGTGGATCGGCATGGCGCGGCGGGTGCCGGACACCGACGCGAGCGTGTCGTACAGCGCGACGCCCGCGCCGACGTACGCCCGCTCCCACACGCGGTTCTCGAGCGGGTACAGGAAGCTCACGGGCTTGACCAGGTGCGGCGCGAGGCGGGTGATGAGCAGGTCGCGCTCGGTGAGCGCCTCGCGGACCAGGTGGAAGTCGAGCATCTGCAGGTACCGCAGGCCGCCGTGCACGAGCTTGCTCGAGCGGCTGGACGTGCCCGAGGACCAGTCCTGCCCCTCGACGATCGCGGTGGACAGCCCGCGGGTGACCGCGTCGAGCGCGATCCCCGCACCCGTGACACCGCCACCCACCACGAGCACGTCGAGCTCCCGGCCTTGCTCGGAGCTGCGGCGCAGAGCCTCCAGCGACTCCTGCCGGGCCTGGGCCGTCAGCGGTGCGGTCCTCATGTGGCGGTCCTTCCCTGGAACCCGTCGCTTCGTGATCGCGGTCCGACGGCGGCAGGGCGCCCTGGCCCCGCGGATGCGTCGCGCTATCGTCATCACGTCCAGAACGGACGCGCAACTCGGATGCACAAACGTGCACGGGTTGACGCTTCCATGGGGATGACGAGAGGCGGCGGTGGGGTGCTCGTGGAGCGGGAGCAGGACGTGCTGCGTGCAGCCTCCATGTATTACCTGCAGGACCTCAAGATGGAGGTCATCGCGCGGCACCTCGGGACGTCCCGGTCGACGGTGTCCCGGCTGCTGCGGCACGCGCGCGACACGGGCCTCGTCGAGATCACGCTGCGTCCGTCCAGCACGCGCGCCCCCGGGCTCGGCCGGTCGATCTCCTCGACGTTCGGCATCGACACGTACGTCGTCCCCGTCCCCGACTCCGCCGGGTCCGTCGAGCGGCTCGACCAGGTCGCCATGACCGCGGCACGCCTCATCGGGTCGTGGTTCGACTCCGACATGGTCATGGGCGTCGCCTGGGGCACGACGATCGCGGCGGTCTCCCGCTACCTCGCGCCCAAGCCGACGCGCGGCTCCGCGGTCGTCCAGCTCAACGGCGCCGCGAACATGCGCACGTCCGGCGTCGAGTACGCCTCGGACCTCATCTCGTCGTTCGGCAGCGCGTTCGACGCCGCCGTGCACCACTTCTCCGTGCCCGCGTTCTTCGACTACCCCGACACCAAGGACGCCATGTGGCGCGAGCGGTCCGTGCGGCGGGTGCTCGACATGCAGCGGCGCGCCGACCTCGCGGTCTTCTCCGTCGGGGCCGTCGCCGGTGCCGTGCCGTCGCACGTGTACTCCGCGGGCTACCTCGACGAGAGCGACGTGCGCCGCCTGCACGACGACGGCGTCGTGGGCGACGTGTGCACCGTCTTCCTACGTGCCGACGGGTCCTGGGCCGACGTGTCGCTCAACGGCCGCGCCACCGGTCCCACGCCCGCGCAGCTCGAGCGCGTCCCCCGGCGCATGTGCGTCGTCGCCGGTGACAACAAGGTCGCGCCGCTGCTCGCGGCCCTGCGGGCGCAGGTCGTCACGGATCTCGTCGTCGACGAGGTGACGGCGACGGCGCTCGTCGAGGCCGTCGGCGCCCGCACGCCGGCGCGCGCCCGCTGACCTGCGGGCGGTGCGTGCAGGCCGGGCCGGTGCGTGCGTAGGTTGTGCGCGTGAGCACCCCCGCCGCGGTCGAGGTCGCACCCGCACTGCCCGCCGACGTCCGCGCGATCCGCCGGCTCGTCGAGCCGTACGCGCACGAGCGCATCCTGCTCGCCAAGGAGTGGGTCGGGTACTACGAGGCGGTGCAGGAGTTCCTCGTCGCACGGCCCGCGGGCGGCGGCGACGCGGTCGGGTGCGGTGCCCTGCACGTCATGTGGGAGGACCTCGCCGAGATCCGCACGCTCGCGGTCGCTCCCGAGCTGCGCGGGCGGGCCGTGGGTCACCTGATCGTCGACGGGCTGATCGACCGGGCGCGCCGCCTCGGGCTGCGCCGCGTGTTCTGCCTGACGTTCGAGGTGGACTTCTTCGCCCGTCACGGCTTCCGCGAGATCGACGGCACACCCGTGCCGCCCGAGGTCTACGCCGAGCTGCTGCGGTCCCACGACGACGGCGTCGCCGAGTTCCTCGACCTGGCCCGCGTGAAGCCCAACACGCTCGGCAACACCCGCATGCTCCTCGAGCTCTGACGACGCGGCACCTTTGCCGAGCGCGGTACACCGTCGCCGAGCGCGGTACACCGTCACCGAGCGCGGTACCCAGCCGCCGAGCGCGGTACACGTGGGTGCCGCGCTCGGCGGGCAGGTGCCGCGCTCGCGGTCAGCGGGGGAGGCGGTACGTCGCCGCGGCCGGGTCCGGGGCGTCGCCCGCCGCGTCCTCGCGGACGACGAGGCCGTCGGCGACGAGCGCGTCCAGGCAGCGCGCGAGCTGGGCGGCGTCCGGCCAGAGGGCGGCGACCGCGTCGTGGGGGACCGGCTCCAGCGCCTCGCGCAGCAGCGCCATCACGCGCCCGCGCACCTGACGGTCCGTGCCGGCCCACGCCTGCGTGCGACGCCGGTGCGCGTGCACGTCCGCGGGCCGTCCCGCCGCGAGCCAGCGGCACCGGTCCGCCACCGGGCACGCGTCGCACCGCGGCGCGCGGGCCGTGCAGACCAGTGCACCGAGCTCCATCGACGCGGCGGACCAGCGGGCCGCCGCGGCGGCGTCGTCCGGGACCCACGCGGCGGCGAGCCGTGTCTCCGCGACCGTCTGCGCCGGTGACGGCAGGGCCTCGCCCACCGCGAGGCGCGCGAGGACGCGCCGCACGTTGGTGTCCAGCACCACCGAGCGCCGCCCGAACGCGAACGCCCGCACCGCCGCGGCCGTGTACGCGCCGACGCCCGGCAGCGCGAGCAGCGCGGCCTCGTCGTCGGGCAGGTCGCCGCCGTGCCGCTCGACGACGACGCGCGCGCACTCCTGCAGCCGCAGCGCACGCCGCGGGTACCCGAGCCGGTCCCACGCGCGCAGCACGTCGGCAGTGGGCGCGGCCGCCAGGTCCGCCGGTGTCGGCCACCGCTCCAGCCACGCGCGCCACGCCGGCTCCACCCGCACCACGGGCGTCTGCTGCAGCATCACCTCGCTGACCAGCACACCCCACGCGGTCCGGTCCGCCGCCCGCCACGGCAGGTCCCGTGCGTGCACGTCGAACCAGGCGACGACGTCCCGCCGGATGCCGGCCGCGCCGTCCGGCGCGCCCCCGGTCTCGTGCCGCGCGGGTGCGTCGTCGCGCGCGGGCGCGGGCCGGGACACGGGGCGGGTGGTGGGCACGCCTCATCGTGCCGTCGCCGGTCACCGCGACCAACTCGACGCGTGCGGCCAGGAGGGAACGGTGCGTGGTGCCCGTGCTCCGCCCGGCCGGCGGGGCGGCACGCAGTGCGCGGGCGCGTCGTGCGTCGCGTGCCCGGCGTCGGGCTCGTACCGTGGTGCGCGCGGCCGGGCACCCGGCCACGCCCACCCGGAGGTCCCGCATGAACGACCGGACGCCCCCGGCGGGCCGCGGACCCCGGCCCGCGCGGCCTGCCCCGGCGCCGCGCCCGCCCGCCCACGTCTTCTGGATCCGACGGTTCGTCGTGCTCGGCCTGCCCCTGCTCCTGATCGTCGCGCTCGTCGTCTGGTGGTCCGGCCGCGGGGCCGACGCCGCGCCGCAGGACGAGCCGACCGTGGCCGCCGAGCCGACCGCGACGCCGTCGCCGCCGGCGGAGGCCGGCGTCCCCGAGTGCGCACCGACGCAGCTCGCGCTCGCGGTCGCGCCGGGTGCGGAGACCTTCCCCGCCGGCGTCGAGCCCTCGTTCGAGGTCACGGTGACGAACTCGGGCCCCGAGCCGTGCCTCGTCGACGCGGGGGACGGTCAGCGCGAGGTCGTCATCACGTCCGGCGAGGACCGCGTCTGGTCGAGCCGCGACTGCGTCCCGGCGGACGCCGACGAGCGCACGCTCCTGCTGGCGGGGGGGCAGTCCGACGCCACCCAGCTCGCGTGGCCGCGGGTGCGGTCCGCCGCCGGCTGCCCGGGGGACCTGCCGGAGCCGGGCGCGGGGACGTACTCGGTCACCATGACCGTCGGCGGTGCGACCTCACCCGCCGCGGTGTTCGGCCTCGGCTGAGGACGGTACGACGCGGCCGCCTGTGGGACCTGCCGTCGGTCAGACGTACCGCTCGAGGATGCTCGACTCCGCGAGCCGGGACAGCCCCTCGCGCACCGAGCGCGCGCGCTGCTCGCCCACGCCCTCGACGGTCATGAGGTCGTCGATCGTCGCGGCGAGCAGCTTCTGCAGGCCGCCGAAGTGCCCGACGAGCCGGTCCACGACCGGACCGGGCAGGCGCGGCACCTTCGAGAGCAGGCGGTAGCCGCGCGGTCCGACGGCGGCGTCGAGCTCCTCGCCGCCACCGGGCAGCCCGAGCACGCGTGCGATGTGCGAGATGTCGAGCAGCTGGGTGGAGTCGAGCTCGCCCAGCGCCTCGGGGACCGCCTCGACCGTGCGGCGTGAGGTGTCGACGTAGTCACGGATGACGAGCTCGCGCTCGGTCCCGACGCCGCCCACGAGCTCGTCGAGCTGGAGGGTCAGCAGCCGGCCGTCGGTGCCGAGCTCGACGACGTAGCCGGCGATCTCGTCGGAGATCCGGCGCACCATCTCCAGACGCTGCACGACGGCGGACACGTCACGGACCGTGACGAGGTCCTCGATCTCGAGAGCCGACAGCGTGCCGCTGACCTCGTCGAGACGCGCCTTGTACCGCTCGAGCGTCGCGAGCGCCTGGTTGGCGCGCGACAGGATCGTCGTGGAGTCCTCGAGCACGTACCGCTGCTCGCCGACGTACAGCGCGACGATCCGCATGGAGGCGGACACCGAGATGACGGGCAGGCCGGTCTGCTTGGCGACGCGCTCGGCGGTGCGGTGCCGGGTGCCCGACTCGGTCGTCTCGATCGTGGGGTCGGGCAGCAGCTGCACGGCCGCCCGGACGATCCGGTCGCGGACGGGGTCGATGACGACGGCACCGTCCATCTTCGCGAGCTCGCGCAGGCGGGTGGCGGAGAACTCGACGTCGAGCACGAACCCGCCGGAGCACAGCGACTCGACGGTGGCGTCCATGCCGAGCACGATGAGCGCGCCGGTCCGGCCGCGCAGGATCCGCTCGAGGCCGTCGCGCAGCGCGGATCCGGGCGCGACGGCGAAGAGCGTCGACCTCAGCAGGTCATCGTGATGGTGCGGATGGGGCACCGACGAATCGTATCGGTGGCGCGACGCGTTGTCCGAGCCGCCACTCACGCGTCGCCCGACGGAGCCAGACCCGCCAGGACGGCAGCCGCCAGGTCGGGTGCCTCGACGACCCGCAGGCCGTCGGGCACCGTCACCTCGCTCAGCGTGCCGGCAGGCACGACCGCGCGCGTGCAGCCCAGGCGCGCCGCCTCGGCCAGGCGCCGGCCCACGCCCGGGACCGAGCGGATCTCCCCGGCGAGCCCGACCTCGCCGACGGCGACCAGCCCGGCGTGCACGGCGACGTTCTCGCGGCCGCTGACCGCGGCGAGCGCCAGCGCGAGGTCCGCGGCGGGCTCGACGACGCGCGCGCCGCCGACGGTCGAGACGTACACGTCCTGGTCGGCGAGGCGGGCGCCGAGCCGGCGCTGCAGCACGGCCAGGACCATCGCCAGCCTGCTGCCGTCGACGCCGCTGGTCGTCCGGCGGGGGTTGGGCACGACGCTCGGTGCCACGAGGGCCTGCACCTCGGCGGCGAGCGGGCGCCGCCCTTCGAGGGTCACGGTCAGGCAGGTGCCCGGCACGTCGCTGACCAGGCGTGAGGTGAAGAGACCCGAGGGGTCGGCCAGCCCCACGATGCCGTGCTCGGACAGGTCGAAGCAGCCGACCTCGTCCGTGGGCCCGTACCGGTTCTTGGTGGCGCGCAGCAGCCGCAGCCGCGAGTGGCGCTCGCCCTCGAACTGGCAGACGACGTCGACGAGGTGCTCGAGGGTGCGCGGCCCCGCGACCGACCCGTCCTTGGTGACGTGCCCGACGAGCACGACGGGCAGCGCCCGGGACTTCGCGGCGGTGATGAGCGCGGCCGTGACCTCCCGCACCTGCGAGACCCCACCGGGCGTCCCCTCCACCTGGGCGGACGTGAACGTCTGGACCGAGTCGAGGACCAGCAGGTCCGGGTCCACGCTCTCGATGTGACCCAGCACCGTGCCGAGGTCCGTCTCCGCCGCCAGCAGGAGCGTCGGCGCGAGCGCGTGGATGCGGCCCGCACGCAGCCGGACCTGCGCGGCCGACTCCTCCCCGGTCACGTAGAGCACGCGCCTGCCGGTACGGGCCGCGCGTGCGGCCACGTCCAGGAGCAGCGTCGACTTGCCGACGCCCGGCTCGCCCGCCAGCAGCACCACGGCCCCGGGCACGAGCCCGCCGCCCAGCACGCGGTCGAGCTCGTCGACGCCCGTCGGCCGGGCGGCCGCCGCAGCCACGTCGATGTCCTCGATGGGGCGCGCGGGGTTGCGCGTCGGGGCGACCGCGACCGTCCGCGGGCCACCGGACCCCGGCCCCGCGTCCTCGACGACGCAGCCCCACTCCTGGCACTCACCGCACCGCCCGACCCACTTGGTCGTCGTCCAGCCGCACTCGGTGCAGCGGAAGCCGGGACGCTCGGTGGGGCGCTCGCCCCCGGCGCGGGCACGGCGTGTCGTCGTCTGGCTCACGTCCCGCACCGTACGTGGCCCCACCGACAAGCCGTGCCGCGCCGCCCCGGCGGGCGGGCGCTCGGTAGGCTGCCCGGTGGCCCGGCAGCAGCCGGCCGTGCGACACGAGGGGGATGCCCACCATGAGCGACCTGGGACGACCCGGCGAGCCCGAGCAGCGACCCGGGGCCACCGGACCGACGCACCGACCCGCGGTGACCCCGCACGGCGTGTCCGGGCCCGTCGCGAGCGGTGCGACCGAGCAGGTCGACCCCGGCACCGCCCACGGCGCGGGGAACGACGGCGGTCGTCCCGCATGGCTCGTGCCCGTGGCGATCGGCGTGGCAGCCCTGGTGCTCGTGGGCGTCGTGGTCGGTGTCCTCGTCGCCCGCGGCGGAGCCGACGACGCCGCGCCGGCCCCGGCCGCGTCGACCGTCCTGCTGCCACCCCCGACGCCCGGCGTCGAACCCGTGGCCCGCGCCGCGACCAGCGCGTTCGCGACGGCGCTGCCCACCACGGTCCTGCAGTACGCGCTCGAGTCCTCGCAGGAGGACGCCGAGCGGATCGGTGCGGGCGCGCTCGAGGCGTACACCGAGACGTTCACCGACGGCGACGGGAGCACCCTCACCGTGCGTGCGGCGCAGCTCGAGACGCCGCAGGACGCCACCGCCCTGCTGGAGCAGATCGTCTCGACGCTGCCCGCGGCCGCGCCGGACACCGGCGCCCCCACGTCGACGGAGTCCGCCGACGTCGACGTCGACCTGCCGCAGACCGGCGAGGTCGTCGTCGGGGGCGAGCCGGTCGGCACGTTCACGGTGCTCGACGCGGGCGACGGCACAGGCGTCGCGGTGTGGCAGAACGGCACCGGCGTGTTCCAGCTGACGGCGCCCCTCGCGGACGTGCTCGACGCCTACCTGGCGTACGGCCTGTAGCGCGGTCCGTGCCGCCGGCGGCTCACGACGCCGGCCGCAGCACGTACCCGACGCCTCGCACCGTGTGCAGCATGGGCTCACGGCCCTTGTCGATCTTGCGTCGCAGGTACGACACGTACAGCTCGACGATGTTCGCCTGCCCCCCGAAGTCGTACTGCCACACCCGGTCGAGGATCTGCGCCTTGCTCAGGGCGCGGCGGGGGTTGCGCATGAGGTACCGCAGGAGCTCGAACTCGGTCGCGGTGAGACGGATCGCGTCGTCGCCCCGCCACACCTCGTGGCTGTCCTCGTCCAGCCGCAGGTCCCCGACGACGAGCACCGCGTCCGCGCGCTGCCCGACGGCGCCCGCGCGCCGTGCCACGCCCCGCAGCCGTGCGACGACCTCCTCGACGCCGAACGGCTTGGTGACGTAGTCGTCGTCGCCGGTGGTCAGGCCCCTGGGTCCCTGCTCGCCGTCGTCAGGGCCCGTCAGGAGCAGGACGGGCACGTGCGGGTGGGTCGCGCGCAGGCGGCGCAGCACGTCCTGGCCGGACAGGTCCGGCAGCGTCACGTCGAGCAGGACGACGTCCGGGTCCAGCGTCCGCGCCTGCTCGATCGCGGCCCCGCCCGACGGCGCGTGCCTGACGTGCGCGCCCTCGTGGCGCAGCGCGGTGCACAACAGCTCACCGAGCCGCGCCTCGTCGTCGACGACGAGGACCCGCAGCGGGCTGCCGTCGGGGCGGGTGAGGGGCTCGGGCCGGCGCGACGTGGGCCGGGCGGGTGCTGTCGTCGACATGGGGGAATGCTGGCCACCCGCCCTGGGGTGGTGCTGGAGCGTGCCTGTGAGTGCGCTGGGAACGGTTCGGATCGCCCGGCGGGTGCCCTACCGTGTGACGGTGCACGAGGGCCTCTCCGTCCCGGTCGACCCGGATCCGCCCGCGCCCCGTCGAGCGCGTGCGCGGGGTGGGGTCGTGCTCGCCTGCGCGGCCGTGGCCGTCGCCTGCGCCGTCGGTGTGGTGCTGCTGTGGCGGGTGTTCGTCGACACGTGGGCCGGGCAGCGCGTGGAGGACGCGGCGCTCGACGGTGCGGCCATCGGGCAGGGGCACCTGTGGCGCCTCGCCTCGCCGCTGCTCGACGTCGTGTCCGTGGGGTTCGTCGCCGGTGGGCTGCTCGCTGCGGCGGCCGTGGCGCTCGCACGGCGCCGCCTGTCCCTCGCGGTCCAGGTCGCGGTCCTCGTCGGCGGCGCCAACCTCACCACCAAGATCTGCAAGGAGTGGGTCCTCGAGCGGCCGGTGCTCGGCGTCGGCGCGGACTACGGCAACACGCTGCCCAGCGGCCACACCACGGCTGCGGGGTCCGTGGCGGCAGCGCTCCTGCTCGTCGCACCACCACGCGCGCGTCCCCTGGTCGCGGTGCTCGGCGGCGGGTACACCGCACTGACGGGGATCTCGACGCTCGTCGGGCAGTGGCACCGGCCGTCCGACGTCGTCGCCGCCACGCTCGTCGTGCTGTGCTGGACGGCGCTCGTGTGCGGCGCCATGGCGGCGCGGCGCGGGCCGACCGGGACGGCGACGGCCACGCTGCGGCGCGTCGACCCGGCGGACCGGTCGTGGGTCCGCACGCGGCGGACGGCGCTCGCGATGGCGGTCGTGGGCCTGGGAGCGGGGGTCGCGGCGGGCGCGCTGCTGGCGCGCACCTGGGCCAACCGCGCCGGCACGGCGGGCCGCGAGGGTGAGCTCCTGGCTTACGGTGGGGGTGTCGCGAGCGTCGTCGCGGCGTGCAGCCTCACCTTCGCCCTCATGCTCCTGCTGCGGCACGCGGCCGGTTCGCGGGACGAGACGCCGTCCGCGCCGGTTTGACGCCAGGACGTAGAGTCCCCTCGGAAGTGGGGTCCAAGCCGTCGTGGGGCGCCGCGCTCGCCACGACGTCGTCGTCACACACAGCCCACAGCCCACGGCACGGAAGGCCGGTCAGATGTCTGCAGGTCGCAAGCTCGTCATCGTGGAGTCACCCGCGAAGGCGCGCACGATCGCCGGGTACCTCGGCGAGGGGTACGACGTAGAGGCGTCCGTCGGGCACATCCGCGACCTCCCCCAGCCCTCCGAGCTGCCCGCGGACATGAAGAAGGGCCCGTACGGCAAGTTCGCGGTCGACGTGGAGAACGGGTTCGTCCCGTACTACGTCGTCGACGCGGACAAGAAGAAGAAGGTCGCCGAGCTCAAGAAGCTCCTCAAGGAGTCCGACGAGCTCTACCTCGCCACCGATGAGGACCGCGAGGGCGAGGCCATCGCGTGGCACCTGCTGGCCGAGCTGAAGCCCAAGATCCCGGTCAAGCGCATGGTGTTCCACGAGATCACGCGTGAGGCGATCACCCGGGCCCTGGAGAACACGCGCGAGCTGGACGAGCGGCTCGTCGACGCGCAGGAGACCCGCCGCATCCTCGACCGGCTGTACGGGTACGAGGTCAGCCCGGTGCTGTGGCGCAAGGTCCGCCAGGGCCTGTCGGCGGGGCGCGTGCAGTCCGTCGCGACGCGGCTCGTCGTCGAGCGGGAGCGCGAGCGCATGGCGTTCGTCGCCGCCGACTACTGGGACGTCACGGGCACGTTCGCCGTGGCCGACGCCGCCGAGCCGACGTTCTCGGCTCGCCTGACGGGCGTCGGGGGCGCGCGCGTCGCCAGCGGCCGGGACTTCGACGACCGGGGGACGCTGAAGACGCGCGACGCGGTGACGCTCGACGAGGCGCGTGCGAACGCGCTCGTCGCAGGGCTCGACGGCGCCGCGTTCGCGGTCCAGTCGCTCGAGACCAAGCCCTACACGCGTCGGCCCGCCGCGCCGTTCACCACGTCGACGCTCCAGCAGGAGGCGTCCCGCAAGCTGCGCATGAGCTCGCGGCAGGCCATGCGCACGGCGCAGTCGCTGTACGAGAACGGCTACATCACCTACATGCGGACCGACTCGCCCGCGCTGTCGACGCAGGCGATCGACGCCGCGCGCCGCCAGGTCGCCGAGCTGTACGGGTCGGAGTACGTGCCCGACAAGCCGCGCCTGTACACGTCGAAGGCCAAGGGGGCGCAGGAGGCGCACGAGGCCATCCGCCCCGCGGGTGACCACTTCCGCACCCCGGCCCAGGTCGCGCGCGAGCTGTCCGGCGACCAGTTCAAGCTGTACGAGCTGATCTGGAAGCGCACGGTCGCCTCGCAGATGGCCGACGCGCGCGGGCAGACCGCGTCCGTGCGCCTCGCGGCCACCGCGACGACGCCGGACGGGCCGGTCGAGACCGTGTTCTCCGCGTCCGGCACGGTCATCACCTTCCGCGGGTTCCTCGCCGCGTACGAGGAGGGGCGCGACCGCGGCCGCTACGACGAGTCGGAGGGCGCGGCTGCCGCCGGTGCGTCCGACGACGCGCGTCTGCCGCAGATGGCGCAGGGCGACCCGGTGACGGGCTCCGACCTGACCGCCGACGGCCACCGCACGTCCCCGCCGCCCCGCTTCACCGAGGCGTCGCTCGTCAAGGCGCTCGAGGAGCGCGGCATCGGCCGCCCCTCGACGTACGCCGCGACCATCGGCGTCATCCAGGACCGCGGGTACGTCACCAACCGCGGGCAGGCGCTCGTGCCGACGTGGCTGGCGTTCGCGGTGACCCGGCTGCTCGAGGAGAACTTCGACCGGCTCGTGGACTACGGGTTCACGGCCGGCATGGAGGAGGGTCTCGACGCCATCGCCGCAGGTCAGCGGGGTCGCGTCGACTGGTTGACGGAGTTCTACTTCGGTGACCGGTCGGAGTCGGTGACCACCGGCGGCCTGCGTGGCCTCGTCGACAACCTCGGCGAGATCGACGCGCGCGAGGTCAACTCGATCGACATCGGCGACGGCATCACGCTGCGCGTCGGGCGCTACGGGCCGTACCTCGAGGCGCCGGGGGAGGGCCCGGACGACGAGCCGCGCCGCTCCTCGGTCCCCGAGGACATGGCACCGGACGAGCTGACGGTCGAGAAGGCGCGCGAGCTCCTCGAGACCATGCCGGACGGCGACAAGGTGCTCGGCACCGACCCGTCGACGGGGACGCAGATCGTCGCGCGCAACGGCCGGTACGGCCCCTACGTCACCGAGGTGCTGCCGGAGCCCGAGCTCGACCCGGGCCTGTCCGCCGCCGCGCGCAAGAAGGCGCTGGCGGCCGCGCCGAAGCCGCGGACGGGCTCCCTCTTCAAGTCGATGTCGTTGTCCACCATCACCCTCGACGACGCGCTGCGGCTGCTCTCGCTGCCGCGGGTGGTCGGCGTCGACCCCGAGTCGGGTGCCGAGATCACCGCGCAGAACGGCCGCTACGGCCCATACCTGAAGAAGGGCACGGACTCGCGGACGCTCGCCTCGGAGGAGCAGCTCTTCGACATCACGCTCGAGGAGGCGCTCGCGATCTACGCGCAGCCCAAGCGCGGCCGTGGCCAGACCGCGACGCCCCCGCTGCGCGAGCTCGGTGCCGACCCGACGAGCGGCAAGCCGATCGTCGTCAAGGACGGCCGCTTCGGCGCGTACGTGACCGACGGCGAGACCAACCGCACGTTGCCGCGCGACGTCACCCCGGAGTCGATCACGCCCGAGCAGGCGGTCGAGCTGCTGGCGGAGAAGCGCGCGGCCGGGCCGGCGAAGAAGCGCACGACGGCGCGCAAGCCGGCGACGACCCGCAAGAAGGCCCCGGCCAAGCGCTGACAGGTCGGCACCGCCGTCCCGCCACCCGGGACGGCGGCGCCGCGCCATCACCCGGTTCGCCGTCGGCCTCCCACCCCCGGCTCGCCACCGCCGTCCCACCACCCGGGACGGCGGCGCCGCGAGACCGGGTTCAGGTCGGCCACAGCGGCCGGTGAGCGACCCAGGGCCGGTCTCGCGCACGGTCGGTCTCGCGGCGTGGGACGACGGGCGAACCGACCCCAGCACCGGGGGGCAGCGCGGGCGTCCACGGGTGAGGTCGGCCGACCTCCTGCGGTGCCGCACTCGTGGTCCGCTGCCGGCATGCGCCCGCCTGCCCCGCTGCCCGACCACCTGCTCGTGACGGCTCAGGTGCAGGAAGGGCTGCTCGACGCGAGGCAGTGCGACGCCGCCGGGGTCGGCTCGGCGCGCCGGGCCGCGCTGCGGCGGGCGGGTCTGCTGCTTCCCGTGGTGCGCGGCGTGCACGACGCCGCTCCGGCTCTGGAGGCCGTCGTCGGTGGTGGCCCCGAGGCGTGGGCCGGGGCCTCTCCCGAGGACCACCGGCGCTGCCGGGCGGCGTGGACCGCGTTGCTCGCGCTGGGACGGACGCGGTCCGTCGCCACGGGCGCGTGTGCCCTGGCGCTGCTCGGCGTGCAGGGCCTTCCTCGCGACCTGCGTCCCGAGGCGGCACTGCTCGACGGCTCGCACCGGGCGCCCGCGGCACCCGTCCGGGTGCGTTGCGTGACCCCGGACGTGGTGCAGCGTGTGGGCGGGGCGCGCGTGGTCGAGCCGATGACGGCGCTGGCGCAGGCGGTCTGCGAGCTGGGTCGCGAGCACGCCGTGGCGGTGCTCGACTCGGCCGTGCAGCAGCAGCTGATCAGCGCGGAGCGCGTCGACGACGTCCGACGGCTCACGCTCGGGCGGCGCGGCAGCCGGAGCGCGTCCGGTTGGTGGGACCTCGTCGACGGGCGGGCGGAGTCACCCCTGGAGACGCGGGCGCGGCTCCAGTGCCGCGACGCCGGCGTGCCGCCGCACGACCTGCAGGTGCGCGTCCGTGACGCGTCGGGGCGCGTCGTGGCCCGCGGCGACCTCGGGTGGTGGCTCGCCGACGGGCGGCTCCTGGTCGCCGAGATCGACGGCGCGGGACCGCACGGGACGCCCGAGGCGCTGCACCGTGACCGCGCCCGTCAGAACGCCGTCGTGGGCACGGGCGCCCTGCTGCTGCGGTTCACGGCCTGGGACGTCCACGCGGGTCGCCTGCCCGCGACCGTCTCCCGCTACGTCCCGCGGTCCACGGTGCGGGACGGGCGGCTCGCGAGACCGGGCTGAGATCGCTCACCGGAGCGCGTGCCGTGCCCTGGCCCGGTCTCGCGGGGCCGGCGTCCCGAATGTCGGGACGCGGGTCCAGCGGCGACGGCCCGGGAACGGCTCTGGCGTCGCCGCGAGGCTCGGCAGCACGGCCGCCGACGGCTGAGTCGACGACGTCCGGCGGTGTGACGCGCGGTGCGCGGTCCGCCGGGTGCCGCCGCCGGGCGCTAGGTTGGCGCCATGGCTCGCACCGAGGACCCCCGCACCGCCCCGCCGATCCGCTGGGGCATCATCGGCGCCGGCGGCATCGCCAGCCAGTTCGCCAACTCGGTGCGGGAGTTCACGCGCGCACAGCTCGTGGCCGTCGGCTCCCGGCACCGCGACCGCGCCGAGCGGTTCGCCACCGCGCACGGCATCCCGACGACCCACGTCGGCTACCGCGACCTCGTCGAGGACCCGCAGGTCGACGTCGTGTACGTCGCGACCCCGCACTCCGAGCACCGCGAGCACGCACTGCTCGCGATCGCGGCGGGCAAGCACGTCCTGGTCGAGAAGGCGTTCACGCGCAACGCGGCAGAGGCGCGCGAGGTGCTCGACGCGGCACGTGCCGCGGGCGTCTTCGTCATGGAGGCGATGTGGACGCGGTTCCTGCCGCACGTCGCCGCGCTGCACCAGGTGATCGACTCGGGCGAGATCGGCGACATCGTCAACATCCGCGCCGACCACGGCCACCACTTCGCGTTCGACCCGACGAGCCGCCTGTACGACCCGGCGCTCGCGGGCGGTGCGCTGCTCGACCTGGGCGTCTACCCGGTGTCGTGGGCGCACGACTTCCTCGGCGTCCCGGCCGGCGTGCACGCGTTCGGGCAGCTCACCGAGACGGGCGTCGACGGGCAGGTGTCGATGATCCTCGACTACGGCAACGGCACGCAGGCGACGCTGAACACGACGCTGTGGTCCAGGACGCCGACGACGTCGTCGATCTCCGGCACCGAGGGGTACATCCGCGTCGCGGGACCGTTCTACGGGCCCACGTCGTTCCGCCTGGAGCGGCGTGACGGACGGCAGTGGACCTTCGAGCTGCCGGCGGCGCGCGGTCTGCAGTACGAGGCGGCGGAGGTCGCTCGGCGCGTCGCCGCCGGGGACACCGAGAGCCCGCTGATGACGTGGCAGGGCACGCTCGACGTCATGACGACGCTGGACGAGATCCGTCGGCAGGTCGGCGTCGTCTACCCGGGGGAGCAGCCCGCCTGACGCCGCGCGGTGCCGACGTGTCAGCCGCGGCGGCTAGCCTGACGCCGTGAGCACCGACCCCGCGTCCGTCGTCCCGGGGCCCGTCGCCGACGTGGTCGCCGGTCAGGGGCCGGCCGGCCTGTTCGTGTCCTTCGAGGGCGGTGACGGCGTCGGCAAGTCGACGCAGGTCGCCCTGCTCGGGCGGCATCTCGCGGCCCTGGGGCGCGAGGTCGTCGTGACGCGTGAGCCCGGTGGCACCCCGTTGGGGGTCGAGCTGCGGCGCGCGGTCCTGCACGGCGAGGACCTCGACCCCCGCACGGAGGCCCTGCTGTACGCGGCCGACCGCGCGCACCACGTGGCGTCGCTCGTGCGGCCGGCGCTGGAGCGCGGTGCGGTGGTGCTGACGGACCGCTACCTCGACTCCTCGGTCGCCTACCAGGGCACGGGCCGCGGTCTGGGCGCGGACGAGGTGGAGCGGCTCTCGCTGTGGGCGGTGCAGGGGCTCCTGCCGCACCTGACCGTCCTGCTCGACCTGGACCCCGCCGTGGGGCTGGCCCGGCTCACGGGCGACCCGGACCGCCTGGAGTCGGCGGGCGACGAGTTCCACCGGCGCACGCGTGAGGCCTTCCTGGCCCGCGCCGCCGCCGCCCCGCAGCGGTGGCTCGTGGTCGACGCGTCGCAGCCCGCCGAGGACGTCGCGGCGCAGGTCCGGGCACGGTTGGCGCCCTTGCTCAGGGCGCCCGTCCCCGGCCCCTCCGAGCCCGCCCCCGCGCCGTCCGCCGTGCCGACGGGCGGTGTCGCATGAGCGTGTGGGACGACCTGGTCGGCCAGGAGCCCGCGGTCGCGGTCCTGCGCCGCGCGGTCGAGGACCCGGCGGCGATGACCCACGCGTGGCTGCTCACCGGGCCGCCCGGGTCGGGCCGGTCCAACGCGGCGCGCGCGTTCGCGGCGGCCCTGCAGTGCGAGGCCGGCGGCTGCGGCACGTGCCACGCGTGCACCACGGTGCTGTCCGGGGCGCACCCGGACGTCACGCTCGTCGCGACCGAGGGCGTCTTCATCCGCGTCGACACCACGCGCCCGCTCGTGGAGCTCGCACAGCGCTCGCCGTCGCAGGGGCGGTGGCGGGTCATCGTCGTCGAGGACGCCGACCGGTTCAACGACCAGAGCGCCAACGTGCTGCTCAAGGCCATCGAGGAGCCCCCGCCGCGCACGGTGTGGCTGCTGTGCGCGCCGGGGCCCGAGGACGTCCTGGTGACGATCCGCTCGCGCAGCAGGGCCGTGGGCCTGCGCGTGCCGCCCGTCGACGCGGTCGCGGAGCTGCTCGTGCGGCGTGACGGGGCCGATCCGCGCACCGCACTGGTCGCCGCACGGGCCGCGCAGAGCCACATCGGGATCGCACGACGGCTCGCACGGGACCCGCAGGCCCGTGAGCGACGCGCGGCGGTGCTCTCGCTCGCGTCGCGCGTGCGGGGCGTCGGCGACGCGGTGCTGGCAGCGGGCGACCTCGTCGAGACGGCGCAGGCCGACGCGAAGGCGGCCACCGAGGAGCGGGACGCCGCGGAGCGCAACGAGCTGCTGCGCGGCATGGGCGCCGACGGCGCGCAGCAGCTGCCGCCGTCGCTCCGTGCCCAGGTGCGTCAGCTCGAGGAGGAGCAGAAGCGTCGCGCGACGCGCGCGCAGCGGGACGTGCTCGACCGCGCGATGGTCGACCTGCTGTCGCTGTACCGGGACGTGCTGGTCGTCCAGCTCGGTGCCGGCGTCGACCTCGTCAACGTCGAGCAGGAGGACGCCGTCCGCGCGCTCGCCGCGGGCAGCACGCCGGAGCAGACGCTGCGCCGCATGGACGCCGTCGGTCAGGCCCGCACGCGGCTGGCCGGCAACGTCGCCCCTCTCCTGGCCGTCGAGGCGATGGCGATCGCGCTGCGGCCGCAGGGCTGACGCGGTCCCGCCGGCCGCTGGCTGCGGCCCGGCGGCGGATGTGGCGGGACCCGGTCGCGCACGGCGCCGGGTCGTGCCCGGAAGTGGCGTCGGGGACCACTACCGTAGGAGCATGCCGACGCGACCTGCCCTGCGCCGGTGCGCCCTCGTCGCCCTCGTCGCCCTCGGTCTGACCGGATGCGTCGCGCCGAAGCACCAGGCCTCGTCCCCGACCTCCGGCGCGGCGGCGTCCAGCACGTCCGACCCCTCCCTCGCGCGGTTCTACGACCAGGTCCTGGAGTGGACGACGTGCGGCGACGAGCAGTGCGCCGACGCCACCGTGCCGCTCGACTGGGAGGACCCCGGGGGCGAGACGATCACGATCGCGCTGCGGCGCGCGCCGGCGTCCAGCGGGTCGCCCGTCGGCTCGCTGCTGGTCAACCCCGGCGGGCCGGGCCGCTCCGCGATCGACACGATCGGCTTCTTCCGCCAGATCGTGTCGCGCGACGTGCTCGCGGCGTACGACCTGGTCGCGTTCGACCCGCGCGGCGTGCAGCACTCGTCGCCCGTGACGTGCGTGGACCCGGCCGGCCTCGACGAGCTCACGGCATGGGTGCCCGACTGGTCGACGGACGCCGGCATCGCCGAGGCGATCGCCCGCAACGGCGAGTTCGGCGAGGCGTGCCTGGACCGCACCGGGCCGTTGCTCGGGCACGTCGACACGCGCAGCGCCGCCCGTGACATGGACGTGCTGCGCGCGTCCCTCGGTGACGAGGCGCTGACCTTCCTCGGCTTCTCGTACGGCACCGAGCTGGGCGCGACGTACGCGGCGCTGTTCCCCGAGCGCGTCGGCCGGTTCGTCCTCGACGGGGCACTGGACCCGACGCTGGACTCGGGCCAGGTCGCGGCCGGGCAGGCTGCGGGCTTCGAGAGCGCGCTGCGTGCCTACGTGACCGACTGCCAGGCCGCGGCGGCGTGCCCGCTCGACGGTGACGTCGACGACGGCCTCGCGCAGATCGCGCGCATGTTCGACCGGGTGCGGGCCAACCCGTTGCCGACCGGGACGGACCGCGAGCTGACGTCGTCGCTCGCGTTCAGCGGCGTCGCGGCGGCGCTGTACGCGCAGTCGAGCTGGCCGCTGCTCACGCAGGCGCTGACCAAGGCGATCGACGCGGGGGACGGCTCGGTCCTGCTGCAGCTCGCCGACAGCTACTACGGGCGCGCGGCGGACGGGACGTACGCGTCGAACCAGAACGAGGCGTTCTCCGCGATCCTGTGCCTCGACGACCGGCCGTCGTCGGACCCCGACGACATGCGGGCGGACGCCGCCGCGGTGGCGGCCGTCGCCCCGACGGTCGGGCAGTTCTTCTCCTACGGCGGGGCGTCGTGCGCGCAGTGGCCGGTGCCGGCCGTCGGCTCGCTGGACTCCTACGCCGCGGAGGGCGCCGCGCCGATCCTCGTCGTCGGCACCACCAACGACCCGGCGACGCCGTACGCGTGGGCGCAGTCGCTCTCGGAGCTGCTGTCCTCCGCCGTGCTGCTCACCTACGAGGGCGAGGGGCACACCGCGTACGGCCGCTCGAACCGGTGCGTGAAGGACGCGGTGGACACCTACCTGCTGACCGGCCAGCCCCCGGCCGACGGCACGACCTGCTGACTTTGGACTCGGGGCGCGCGCCGGGTACAGTGGGCGCGCTCGCCGATCGACCGCGGTACTCCGCGCCCCGACGGCGATGCCGCCTTAGCTCAGTCGGCAGAGCGTCTCACTCGTAATGAGAAGGTCTGGGGTTCGATTCCCCAAGGCGGCTCGTCCACGAAGGCCCCGTCACCAGCGGAAACGCGGGTGCGGGGCCTTCGTCATGTGCGTGCGGCGGGTGGCGATCCCAGGGCCTGCAGCACGTGTGGGCCGATGTACGGCGCGAGGCTGCGGGCGAACAGCTCCGAGATGTGCGCGCCACCGGAGTAGACGACCACGCCGCCGATCACCGAGTGGCACACCTCGGCGTCGCAGTAGGCGTCGGTCCAGTCCAGCAGCGTCACGCCGGGCATCCCCCGGGCAGCCGGGACCATGGGGTCGTGCCCGACCACCTCGTCGCGCGGGGACGTGCACGGGGCCTCGGTCTCCTCGGCCTGCGCGACGCACTCCCGGACCTCGCCCACGTCGGCGGCGGGGCCCGGTACGTCCGCCAGCACGATGACCGGGATCCCGGCGTCGACCCAGGTCTGCCAGGTCAGCCGGAACGCCGCTGCGATCTCCTCGAGCTCGGCGTCCGTCGCGCCGAGCTGCTGGTAGCGCGGCGCGACGGACGAGGTCAGCACGACGTCGACGCCGACACCGGGCAGCACCTCCATGAGATCGCGCCGGTACTGCTGGCACGAGTCGCTCATGTCGGTGTCGACGGGCGACTGCCACGTCGGTGCCGAAGGGGTGCAGTTGTTGTGCCGGAAGAGCAGGACCCGCCAGTCGTGCTGCTCCGCCAGGGCGCGGACGGCGGGTACGTAGTGGCCCGCGTGGGAGTCGCCCACGACCGCGACGACCGTGTCCGCGTCGCGGTTGCCGTACTCGAAGGCTTGGAGCCTGCCACCGAACGTCGTGCGAGGCTCGTCGGCCGTGACCGTCGTGGTCGCCAGGACCAGCTCCGGGTCGAACGAGTACCTGTTCTCGCACTGCGCGTCGGACAGCACCGCGGCCGCTCCGAAGCACGGGTCGAGGCCCGCCGCGCCCGCCGCGGCCTGGGCATCGGCCGTCTGGGTCGCCTCCTGCACGCGGTGGTCCACGACGGCCCACACCGCCCCGGACGTCGCCACCAGGACGGCTGTCGACACGGCGGCCGCGGCGTACACGGGGCGGAACGTCGGGCGTGGCGCCCGTGCGCGGCGCCGCGGGGCGCGCAGCGGGTCCTCGACGAACCGCTTGGACGCCCATGCGGCTGCGAACGTGCTCACCAGCACGGCCAGCTGCATCGGCAGGCTGAGCGGTCTGCCGAGCGCGAAGGGCAGCAGCACGATCGGCGGCCAGTGCCACAGGTAGGCCGAGTACGAGAGGTCACCGACGAGCTGCACGGGGCGTGCGCTCAGGAGTGGCATCGGGGACCAGAGGCTCCGGGAGGTGTCCGCGGCGGCGATCACGGCGAGCGTGGCCGTGACCGGCACCAGGGCGATCCACCCGGGGAAGGGGGTCGCGCCGGTGAGGGTGAACCCGCACACGATGATGGCCGCGAAACCGGCGATGCTCACGAGGGCGCGGGTACGCACCATGGCCGCCCAGCGGGTCGTCGCCAGTCGGGCGATCGAGAGGGCGAGGATCGCGCCGCCTGCGAACTCCCACGCGTGGGTGAGGGTCGAGAAGTACGCGGCGGACGGTGAGACCGAGGTGAACCAGATCGAGTAGGCGAGGGACGCGCCGGCGACCAGGAGCACTCCCCGCAGGAGCCAGGGGTGCAGGGGGCCGGCCCGGCGTCGCGCCAGGACCGCGAGGCCGAGGAGCAGCACGGGCCACACGAGGTAGAACTGCTCCTCGACCGACAGCGACCAGTAGTGCTGCACCGGGGTCGCGGCGTTCTCGGCAGCGAAGTAGTCGACGGCGTTCGTGGCCAGCAGCCAGTTCAGGACGTACCCCGCTGCTGCGGCGATCTCGACCACGGTGCGCTGCCAGGCCGCCTGCGGGGTGAGCGCCAGGACGGCAGCCAGGGTGGCCACGAGCACGACGACGGCGGCGGGCAGCAGCCGTCGGATGCGGCGGGCCCAGAACCGGGGGAGGTCCACGCTGCCGGTGGCGTCGAGCTCGCGCACCAGGTGCGCCGTGATCAGGAACCCGGAGATGACGAAGAACACGTCGACGCCGACGTAGCCGCCAGGGACGTGGGCGGGCCACAGGTGGAACACGATGACGAGGCCGACGGCGACGGCGCGGAGCGCCTGCACCTCGGCCAGCTTCTTGCGGTCGTGCCCCAGGCTGGGAGGAGCAGCGTGCCTCACGGGTGACGACTCTATGCGAGGCAGGGTCATGACCACGGACCGAGGTCCCTGGTCCTCGCCCCGTGCCACTCCTAGCCTGCGATGACGGCCCCAACGGCGGGGCATGGCGTCTCGGCAAGGAGGCCGACATGCGAGTTCGTCCGTACCACTCCGCGCGCAGCACGGCGGCGCACGTCTACCACGAGGACGACGACTGCCCGGCAGGGCGGAACCTCGCCTGGTTCGACAAGGTCGAGGGCAGCGCGGACTGCGAGCCGTGCCCGCAGTGCGTCCGGACGGTGACGTCCTGCCTCGACCACCCCGCCACGGCCACGGTGTCGTGACCGGCCCGTGCGCCTGCTGACCACGCGTCGAGCACCCCGCTAGGTTGACCGCATGGAGTCTCGTCGCTCGTACGGTCAGGTGCTGGTGGGGGTGCTCGTCGTCCTCGCGGGAGTGGTGCTGCTGCTCGAGCGCACCGGCGTCGTCGAGATCGACCTGGGGACCGTCCTCGCCACCCTGTGGCCGCTGCTCGTCGTGCTCGTGGGGGTGACGTCGCTGCTGCTGGTGCCGCGCGCGTGGTTCGGGCCTGCGGTGATCACGGCCGCCGGTGTCGTGCTGCTGCTCGACCGGCTCGACGTGCTCGACGTGAGCGTGTGGGACTACCTGTGGCCGATCGCGGTCATCCTCATCGGGCTCGGCATCACCTTCGGCGCCGCCGCGCGCACCGAGCGGGAGAACCACATCACGGCGATCGCGTTCTGGTGGGGCACGGAGCGGCGCACGCGCACGCAGCAGTTCCGCTCCGCGAGCCTCACCGCGATCATGGGCGGGATCGAGCTGGACCTGCGCGAGGCCGACATCGAGGGGTCGGCCCGCATCGACGTCTTCACGTTCTGGGGCGGTGTCGACATCAAGGTGCCGCGCACGTGGGAGGTCCGGACCACGGGCCTGCCGCTCCTCGGCGGCTGGGAGAACAAGACCGAGCTGCCCGTGGGTGGCGGCCCGGTGCTCGACGTCAGGATCGTCGCGATCATGGCCGGGGCCGAGGTGCGCAACGGCAAGCGGAAGGTCGGGGCGGGCATCGAGGACGCTCCCGTCGGCTGACGGGCACCGAGCGGGCCGCGTGGCCCCCGGTCAGCCGCCGACGTACGCGAGCGCCTCGGCGATCAGGTCGTGCCAGACCTGCGGCTCGTCCGACACGATCGCGACCCACTCGCGCATCGGCGGCCGGCCTGACGGGAATGCCAGCCCCTCGCCCGACGCCACCAGTGCCGCGACACGCGCCGCAGGCAGCTTGACGACCAGGTGGTCCTCCGGGGTGAACGCTGCGATGCGGCCGTTCACCCGCAGCGTCGCTGTGCCGAAGTGCCGCCGCCCCGCCGCGGGCAGGACCACGCCCGGCACCTGGGCGAACGCCTCGGTGACCGCGTGCAGACGCGCCTCTGCCGTCACGGCGACCCGACCCGGCGTACGCCCCGGCGTCGTGGGGGCAGCGACCGGCCCGCGACGACGTGGTGCGTGTCGATGGCGACGTGGACGCTCACGGGTCGCTCCTTCGTCGAGCGGCGTGCACCGAGCACGCGGTCGCGACCGAGCCTAGGACCCGCTGCCGACACCGCCTACAGGATGGGCGCGGCCTGACCGACGACCTGCGGCCCACCGACCTCGTGACCGCCACGCTCGTCGTGCAGGAACGAGTGCGCGACCCGGATGCCGGGACGCCCGGCGGAGGACGCGTCGACCACGACCCGCGGGTACGGGCGCGAGGCGTCCGCCGGGCTGGTCCACGCGACTGCCGCTGCGGTGTACCCACCCGCGCGCGCGGCGTCACGCGCCTGCGCGACACCGGCGTCGGTGTTCGGGAAGTCGAGCACCTCGACGTCGTACTGCTCACGCACCAGCACGAACGGTGCGCAGCCGGCTGCGTCCTTCACAGCACGGTCGAGCGCGAGCTCGAGCGCGCGCAGCGCGAGGTCCTGCACCCGCTCCGAGGGGCGGTGCGGCAGGTCCTCGGGTGTCAGGGGCTCGTGCGCCGTCACGGGCATGCCGCGTCCCGGCGTGGGGAACGCCGTCGTCTCCGGTGCCGGCTCCCACGGCGTGGGTGCGGCGTACGGCTCCGGGGCGGCAACGGCACCCACGGTGTCCTCGACGAAGGTCGGGGTCCAGGCTGCGGGTTCGGGCTCGGTCTCGGGGGTGGGGTCCTCGACGAAGGTGGGGGTCCAGGCTGCGGGCTCGGCGTCGGGTTCGGGGGTGGGGTCCTCGACGAAGGCGGGCGTCCAGGCTGCGGGTTCGGCGTCGGGTTCGGGGGTGGGGTCCTCGACGAAGGTGGGCGTCCAGGCTGCGGGCTCGGCCTCGGGTTCGGCGTCGGGCTCGGGGGTGGGGTCCTCGACGAAGGTCGGGGTCCACGGCGCGGGCTCGGTCTCGGGGGTGGGCTCGGGCTCGGACGCCCGCGCCGCGACCGCGTCGGGGGAGGGGTGCGGCGTCGGGACGCCGGGACGACCCTGCAGCAGGTGCGCGGCAGCCCGCTGCACGTAGTCGACCACCCATCCCGAGGAACGCACGCGCCAGCGCGCGTGCGCGTCGAGCACCGGCAGGACCGGCATGTGCGGGCGGTCGACCAGCAGCACGCCGGGGGTCGCGCCGTCGGGGCCGGGGCACATCTGCCAGACCGCGTCGGTGACCGAGGCGACGAGCAGGTCGCCGACGGCGATGCCGATCGCGGCGGCCACGCCGGCGGGTGCGGGGACCTCCGGGGGGTGCGTCTCGAGCAGACGCTCCCACCGGGCGTCGAGGGCGGTGGCGACGCTCGCGTCGGTACCGTCGCCGCGCAGCCACTCCCGCAGCCGGTCGAGGTGCGCGGACTCACCGGGTGTCAACGGACGCGCGAACGCGGGGGCCGCTGCCGGTGCGGCGGACCTCGCCGCGAGCGCGGGCGAGAGACTGTCCATGCCTGGATCATCGGCGGCCACAGGCCGCGTCTTGAGCCCCCGCAGGTGTGAGGTCCGCGAGTGCGGGTTAGCGTGATCCGTCCGTCCTGGGAGGTCGTCATCCGTCGCGTCGTCGTCGCCGCCGTGGCCGCGCTCGCGCTCGCGCTCGCCGTGGGTGGCGGTGCCCAGGCGTGGGTGGCTGCGGAGCGCCGCGGGGCGCTGGCCCAGCGGGAGGTGGCGGAGCTGCGGGTCGACGACGCGCTCGCTGCGGCGCGCGACGACCTCGGTGCCCGGGCCGCGAGCAGCGCGGCGTGGGACGCCGCCGGTGCGGCGGCGCTGCAGGCGGATGCGCGCGCGGCCCTCGGGTCGGCCGTCGCGCGGGCGCGGGGGACGCTCGAGGCGTCGGCGGGCACGCTCGGGGACGACGCGCCCCGCACGGCCCTTGCCGCGCAGCTCGACGTCGCGCAGAGCGAGGGACCCACGGCGTCACCGGCGGTGATCCGGCGGCTCACGGCGGCGGTGACCGGTGCCGAGCAGGCGGTGCACGCGGCGGTGGCGGACGAGGAGGCGCGTGCGGCCGCCGCACAGGAAGCGGCGCGGGAGGCCGCGCAGGCGGCGACGACGCCGGCCGCGCGGGCCGGCGCGTCGACGTCCGGCGGTGCGTCCGCGGCGACCGACCGCTGCGCGACGACCTACGGCGGCCCCGCCTTCTACACCTCGGCGCCGACCGACGGCGGGGACGGGTCCAACGGGCGGCTGCCCGGATCTGCGCTGAGCGCCGTGTCGTGGGCGCGCGACTCGCGCGGCACGCCCTTCTACCTGCGGTCGGACGCCGCCGCGGCGCTCGAGCGGCTGAACGCGGCGTTCCGGGCGGCGCTGGGTCACGACCTGGCGCTCGACCTGACCTACCGCGACTACGACACGCAGGTCGCGATGCGCGCGGCCCTCGGATCCGTCGCGGCGGTCCCCGGCACGTCGTCGCACGGGACGGGCCTCGCACTCGACGTGCCGGAGCTGCCGTGCGACTACGGCTGGGACTCGGCGGCACGCGCGTGGCTCGTGGCCAACGGCCCGGCGTACGGGTGGGTGTCACCGGCGTGGGCGCGCCAGGGCGGCTCGAACCCCGAGTACTGGCACTACGAGTACCGCGGCTGACGCAGCCCCGCGGGGTCCCGTGGACGGCGACGGGACGTCAGCGGGGTCGGTCGCGGTCCTTGCTCGGCTGCACCCGCTTGGGCTCACCGGGCATCTTCGGGTACTCCGGCGGGTACGGCAGGTCGCCGTGGCCCTCCTCGCACTCCTGACGCTCGGCGAGCTCCAGCAGCGAGTCGATCCGGTAGCGGGGCGCGGCGTGGGCGACGAGGGGCGCGAACAGGTCGCCGACCGCGGCGAACCGCTCGGGCATCGTCAGGACGTCGAAGTCGTCGGGGTGCACGTCGGGCACCTCGTCCCACGTCAGGGGTGCCGACACGGTCGCGCGCGGGTTGGAGCGGATGGAGTACGCCGACGCGATCGTGCGGTCGCGGGCCATCTGGTTGTAGTCGACGAAGATCTTGGACCCGCGCTCCTCCTTCCACCACTTCATCGTGACGTCGTCGGGCAGCCGCCGCTCCAGCTCGCGGCCGAACGCGATGGCAGCCCGGCGCGCGTCGGTGAACGACCACTCCGGCTCGATCGGGACGAAGACGTGCAGGCCCCGCCCGCCCGACGTCTTGGGGAAGCCCTCGAGGCCGTGCTCGGCGAGCAGCTCGCGCACGTGCGGGGCGACGCGCGCGGCGTCCGCGAAGTCGGTGCCGGGCTGCGGGTCGAGGTCGATGCGCACCTGGTCGGGGTTGTCGACGTCGTCCCGGACCACGGGCCACGGGTGGAACGTCAGGGTGCCGAGGTTCGCGGCCCACGCGACCACCGCGAGCTCGGTCGGGGCCACCTCGTCGGCCGTCCGCCCCGAGGGGAACCCGATGCGCGACGTCTCCACGTACCCCGGGGCGCCCTGCGGCACGCGCTTCTGGTAGAACGCGTCCCCCGACGAGTCCTGCCGCGTCGCCATCCGCGCGCCCTCGAACACGCCCTTGGGCCAGCGCTCGAGCGTCGTCGGCCGGTGCAGCAGTGCACCGAGGATGCCGTCGCCGACGTCGAGGAAGTACTGCACCACCTCGAGCTTGGTCAGGCCGCGCTCCGGGAACACGACGCGATCCGGGCTGCTGACGCGAACCGTCCGGCCGCGCACGTCCAGCTCCACCGCGGGGGTCTGTGCCATGGCTCACACCGTAGGGCCGGGCGCCGACACGCGCTCCCCGCCGTCCTGGTCGCGGCTGCGGCCGAGCAGACCCCGCTCGTGCGCGATGGTCACGGCCTCGGTCCGGCCCGACGCCCCGAGCTTCGCGAGCACGTTCGACACGTGGACGGACACGGTCTTGCCGGAGATGTACAGGCGTTCGCCGACCTGCCGGTTCGACAGGCCCTGCGCGACGAGCGCGAGCACCTCGGCCTCGCGCGCCGTCAGCACGTCGGCCCCCGACGACGGCGCGGCGACCGCGCCGAGCCGGGCCCGTCGCACGAGGTCCGCGACCGCGTCGGCCAGAGGGCGGGCGCCCATCGCACGGGCCTCGGCGAGCGCGGTCCCCGCCTCCGTGCCCGCCGCGACCCGGTCCCCGCTCGCGAGCAGCGCCTCGGCGAGGCGCCACCGGGTGCGCGCCGTCTCGTACCGGTGGCCGTACGCGAGCTCGGACAGGGCGGCGCGCCACAGGGCCGGGTCGGCCCTGCCGCTCGCGCGGGCGTGCTCGGCCCGGGCGCGCGCGACCCACGCGCGACCCTCGGGCCCGAGCTGCCCGCCGCGGGGCCGGCCGAGCTCCGCCGTCCGCTCGACGCGTGCGAGCCGCGCGTCGGCGTCGGCCAGCAGGTCGGTCACGTCCTCGCCCGCCGCCCGGCGCGCGGTCGCCTCGTCGGCGACGGCGGCCAGCGCGAGCGCCGTCAGCCAGATGCCCCCCAGGTACTCGGGCGACCACAGCGAGCGCAGGTGGGCGTCGACGCGGTCCACCTGCACGAGAGCGGCCGCCGTGCGTCCCTGCCAGGTGAGCGCGTCCACCGCGTTGCCGCCCGCGTGCAGGGCGACGAGCACGTCGCGCGGCCACCACGGCTCGAGCGCGGCCGCACGCTCGACCACGTCGTCGTCCCCACGCGCTGTCGCCGCGTAGAGCTCGCCCGCGACGACGAGGGCGCGTGCGTAGCCCGGAGCGCCGTCGGTGTCGGTCCCCGCCGGCGGTGCGAGGTCGCCGCGGACGAACTGCACGAGCGTGTCCAGCATCCGCAGGTCGACGCCGTGCGGCGCCCACGTCATGCCGAGCTCGACCGCGCGGCGCCGCCCGGTCGCGGCCTCCGCGGCGGCGCGGGTCAGATCGCCCGCGTAGTAGAGCGTGGACGTCAGGTTGAAGCGGATCCGTAGCTCGGTGGCCGGGTCGTCGGTCTGCGACGCGCGCGCGAGCGCCTCGGTGAGCAGACGTGTCGAGCGGTCGTGGTCGATCGTCTCGGTCACCGCGGTCGTCGTCAGCGCGTCGGACTCCGCGCCGGCGTCACCGACCTCGCGCGCCACCTGCGCGGCCCGTGCCGCGACCTCCGCGGCCTCGTCCTCACGGCCCAGGTTGAGCGCCGCGCGCGCGTACGTCGCCAGTGCCCACGCGCGTTCCGGCGACGACTGCGCGGGCAGCTCGGCGAGCGCGTCGGCGGCCTCGGTGAGCGCGGCGTCGACCTGCTCCATGCCCAGCAGGTGACGTGCCAGGGCGTTGCGGGCACGGGCGCGCGCGACCACGTCGTCACCCGCCGCGGACAGCGCCGAGCGGGCCAGCTGCACCGCGCGCTCGCTCTCCCCGGAGCGGCTCGCGGCGCTCGCGGCGAGCTCGAGCACCACGACGTGCGGCTCCGGCAGCGTCGCGGCGACGTCCGGCACGGCGTCCCGCAGGCGCAGCACGACCTCGAGGTGGCGCAGCTCCTCGGCCGGGGCCAGGACGCGCCGCGCCTGCACCGCCGCCTCCCACGACGCCGTCAGCGCCACCGGCAGGTCGGGGACGCGCAGCGCGTGGGTGGCGCGCTGGGCGGCGGTGCCCCGGCCCGTCGCGGGATCCAGCGCGACGAGGAACGCGCGGTGCGCGGCGGCGGCCTCGCCCGGCAGCAGGTCCGCGTAGACGGCCTCGGCCAGCAGCGCGTGACGGAACGCGATGCGCCCGTCCTCGACGACGAGGACGTGCTGGGTGACCGCCTCGCGCAGCGCCGCGTCGACCGTGCCCGGCGGCACCTGCGGGTCCGCGTCCGCCGCCGCACGCAGCAGCGGCTCGGGGACGCGGCGGCCCGCTGCGGAGGCGAGCTGCACCAGCCGCACCGTCGTCGGGTCGAGCCGCTCGACGCGGGTGCGCAGGACGTCCGCCAGCGACCACGGCAGCACGGCGGACTCGGCCCCGGCCTCGATGAGCTCCTCGGTGAAGTACGCGTTGCCCTCGGCCCGCTCGTGCAGGCGGCGCACGACGTCCTCGGTCAGCGGGTGGCCCGCGACGGCGTCGGCGAACTCCCGCAGCTCGCGGGCGGTGAAGGGGCCGAGCGACAGGTGGGAGCTGCGGGGGTGCCGCGCCAGCTCGGCCGCCACGGGCCGCCACGGGTGCCGACGGTGCAGGTCGTCGGTGCGGTACGTCGCGACGACGAGCAGGGGCTGCGACCCCAGCCGTGACACGACGAACCGCAGGAGGTCACGGCTGGACGCGTCGGCCCAGTGCAGGTCCTCGAGGACCAGGAGCAGCGGGTGCTCCGCGGTGGCGCAGGCCGTGAACGCCTCGACGACGCCCTCGAACAGCTCCCGCCGCCCGTCGGCGTCGGACCCGGGGGAGCCCTCCGGCGCCGCGGCGTCCGTCGCCTGGCCCACGAGCCGCGCCAGCGCGGGCCGCGCCGCGACGGCGCCGGTCACCGCGTCGGGGTCGAGCCCCCGCAGCACGCCGAGCGCCTCGGCGAAGGGGAGGTACGGCAGGCCGATCTCGCCCAGGTCGACGCAGTGCCCCGTCACGACCCGGGCGCCGTCGGCCGCCGCGAGCCGGCCGACGTGCCGCAGCAGCCGCGTCTTGCCGACGCCGGCGTCCGCCCCCAGCAGGACGAGCGAGGGCGCGCCGGCGCGCGCCCGGGCCAGCGCCTCGGTCAGGCCGGCGACCTGCTCCGCGCGGGCGACGAAGGGTGTGCTCATCGGGCCACGTGCCACGTCCCTGATCCAACCAGCCACCACCGACGTCGCGGGTGGCCGGCGGCCGACGCGTCGTCGGACGGGTGCCCCGCCCGCGCGGGGACGTCGCGTGACGGCCGCCGCCCCCGTGCCCGGCGCAGGCCCTCGACGAGGGACTCCCTGCGGTACGCGATCTCGGCGTCGAGCGCCGGGCCCCACAGCTCCGTGCCCATGGCTCCTCCTCCACGGCCCGCGCGGCGTGGACGCCGTGCCGGTCGCGGACCTTCCCCGGCACGACGTCCACGTTCGTCCTGAGGCCCGGGCCGGCACATCGGTCACCCGCCCACGCTCGGCGCCGGGCCGGGGTCTGAGGTACCTCAGACCTCGGGGTCGGGTCAGGGGCGGATGGGGGGCCGCCCCGGAGGCGCGGGCCTCGGCCGACGTTCACAATCGTCCCAACGACGAGCAAGGAGGACGGATGGACTCGGTACGCGAGACGTTCGCACGTGCAGGGCTGTCACGGCCGCAGACCGGGCGCTGGCTGGCCGGCGTGTGCGCGGGCGTGGCGGCGAGGCTCGGGATCGACACCTGGATCGTGCGCCTCGTGCTGCTCCTGCTGCTCGTGCTGCCGGGGAGCCCGTTCCTCATCTACGCGATCCTGTGGATCTGCATGCCGCCGCAGGGCTGGATCCCCCCGGCGCGCACCCCGTAGGCGTCCGGGTCGTGCGTCCCGGTCGGGTGTCCGGGTCGTGGTCCGGGCGGCAGGACGCGCGCGCGTCAGGCACGCTGGTGACCGTGGGAGAAGTCCGGGACCTTCGCAGCCGCCGTGGCACACCCCCGCCCCTGCTCGATGACGAGGTGGTCCTGACCGCCGAGCGCAGCGCACCCCGGCAGGCGCGGCACTGGGTGATGCGCGCGGTCGCCGACGCGGGCGTCGGAGGCGCGTCGAACCAGGTCATCGAGCTGCTCGCGGGTGAGCTGGTGTCCAACGCGGTCGTGCACGGCCCCGCCGGTGAGCCGGTGCGGGTCGCGGTGCGCGTCGACGGGTCCGTCGTGCGCGTGGCCGTCACCGACCGCGGCGGGGGTGTCCCGCGGGTCCGCCATCCCGGGCCGACCGAGCCCAGCGGACGCGGCATGGCGCTCGTCGACGCGCTGTCGACCGCGTGGGGCTCGGCGCAGACGCCCGGCGGCGGCACGACCGTGTGGTTCGAGGTCGACACCGACGCGTGACGGCCGCGGGCGGCCGGGCTGCAGGTGCTCGCGGCACGACGCTGCTCCCGTCCGTTGTGCGCACATGCTGGACTGGCGATACGTTCGTCCGGGATGTGGCGTGCTCGCGCCTGCGGGGTGCCGGTGACGGTGGTCGCGCGCCGGGCAGGACGTAGGGAGCAGAGATGACGCGCAAGGGCGGCAACGTGGCGATGGAGCCGAGCACCTCGACCGGTGAGGTCGAGGCGACGGCGGTGGGGGCGGCCGCGCCGGCGACGGGACCCGTCGCCGCGGCGCCGCAGGGACCGGACGCGCCGGTGCACCTGCCGCAGATCTCCGCGGAGGTCCGTGACGACGGCACCGGGGAGATCAGCGTCGACGGCGTCCGCGAGAGCATCGCGATGGCCGACCTCGCGGAGGCGGGTGCGGCCATCACGGGTCGGATCGCGGCGCTCGCAGCGCAGGCCGGACGCCCGCTGCCGGTCGAGGTGCGCGACCCCGACGGGCTGTGGGCGCTGCTCATCCACCCCGACGGCCGTGTCGACGAGGCCGACGAGACCGACCTGGCGGCGCTGAGCGCGCCTGTGCCGGTCGTCGACGCCGCGTGGTCCCAGGCCGAGGCGCTCTCCGCGCCGACGCCCGTCGTGCCGACGGACGGTGCGCCCACGGACGGTGCGCCCACGGGCGCGACGTCCGCCGTCCCGGCCGCAGCGCTGCCCAGCGGGTCGACGCCCACGGTCCCCGATGCCGCCCCGGTGCCGCCGGCGCAGCCGTCCGTCGCACCCGGGCCCGTGGCCGCCGCGCCCACCGCACAGTCCCGAGGCGAGGCGCGCGGCGAGACCCGCGCCGAGCGTCGGGCGGACACCGGCTCGCTCCCGACTCTCGACGACCTGCTGGCCGCCCGCCATCCCGCGCACGAGGGCCCGGCGGAGCAGGGCTGGCAGCGCACGGTGCGTCGCCTGACGTTCGGGGCCGTCAAGCCGCGTCCCGGCACCGCCGAGCGCGCGCGCCGCTCCCAGGTGGACGCGATCCGCCGCACGTTCGACGGGCCGCGCACGGTCGTCGTGGTCAACCCCAAGGGCGGTGCCCACAAGACGACCGCGACGATGCTGCTCGCCTCGACGTTCGGCCTGGCACGGGGCGGGTACACCCTCGCGTGGGACAACAACGAGACGCGCGGCACGCTGGGCTGGCGCTCGTCGCACGCCGACCACCAGCGCACCGCGGTCGACCTGCTGCACGCGCTGCCGAACCTCACGCAGCGCGGCACGCTGCGGATCGGGGACCTGGACTCCTACGTCCGCACGCAGCAGGACGAGCAGTTCGACGTGCTCGCGTCCGACGAGAACGCGGCGTCCATCGAGAGCGTCGACGCGGCGTCGTACCGGTCGCTGCACGACGTGCTGACGCAGTTCTACCGCGTGCTCGTCGTCGACACGGGCAACAACATGCGCGCCTCGAACTGGCAGGCCGCGGTGCAGTCGGCCGACCAGCTCGTCGTCGTCTCGACGCTGCGCGAGGACACCGCCCAGTCGGCCGCGTGGGCGCTCGACGCGCTGCGGGCCACGGGCCAGGACGAGCTGGTGCGGCAGGCCGTCACGATCCTGTCGTTCCCCGAGCCGAAGGTCGACAAGGACCTGCGGCAGCGGCTGCGCTCGCACTTCGGTGCGCTGACGCGGGCCGTCGTCGAGGTGCCGCACGACAAGGCGCTGGTCACCGGCGGGCCGATCGACCACGGGCAGCTGCGTCCGGCGACGCGTGACGCCTGGCTGCGGGCCACCGCGATCGTCGCCGACGGGCTCTGAGGGGCGACGGCGCGGCGTCGCCACGACGCGGTGACGACGCGGTGACGATGCACCGACGTGCGGGACGAACCGGTGCACGGGGGCGTGCAAGATCCACCGCGCCCGCGACACCAGGGGGATGAGGGCGGTGTCCGCACCGTCCTGCCCGCACGCCCGTCCGCCGACCCGGGAGCCGCAGTGCCCGCGCACCCTGAGCACGACACCGACGACCGAGCAGCCGCGGGTGCGCCCGAGGACGAGCCCGCCGGCGAGCGTCCGCCCGCCGGGCCGCGCGACGCGGTGTGGTTCGAGCGGCTCGTGGACGACCACGCGACCGCGGTGCACCGGTACGTCGTGCGCCGGGTCGGGCCCTCGGACGTCGAGGACCTCACGGCCGACGTCCTGACCGTCGCGTGGCGCCGCCGCCAGGACGTGCCCGAGGGCGCCGAGCTGCCGTGGCTGTACCGGACCGCCGCCTACGTCGTCGCGAACCACCGGCGCAAGAGCCGACCCGTGCTGGTCGCGGACGTGCCGGAGCGGGTCGACGGCGACGACCCCGCGCTGCGGGCCGTGCGCGACGACACGGTGCGGACCGTGCTGGCCGGGATGTCGGCGCGTGACCGTGAGGTCCTGCTGCTGCACGCGTGGGAGGGCCTGGCCGGCGACGCGCTCGCGGCGGCGCTCGGCGTCGGACGTGGCGGCGCGGACGCGGCGCTGTCCCGCGCACGGTCGCGGCTGCGCGTGGCGTTCGACGAGGTCGGCGTCACCCCCTGACGCACCCGTGCGGCACAGCCCGTGGTGCGGTGCCCGAGCGAGCTGCAAGACGCGGCCCGCTCGGCACACAGACGGGGCAGAGACAGATCGGGCCCGAACGCCCTCAGGAGGACCTCATGGACGACACGCGCGACCCCCACGACGGCACGCCCGCCGACGGCACGCCGGCGGACGGCTCGCCCGTCGCCGGCACGAGCCACGACGCCGCGAGCGACGACGCCGTGGCCCGCGTGCGCGCCGCCGACCCCGCTGCCGGTGCCGTGCCCGACGCCGCCCGGCTGCGCGCGCGCCTCGCCGACGCGACGGGCGTACCTCTCGGGGCGGTCGCGCCGGCGGTCGAGCCGGTGGCCGACGAGCTGGCTGCGGCGCGTGCACGGCGCCGACCGGCCGCGCGGTGGCTGCAGGTCGCCGCGGTCGCGGCCGGGGTCGCGCTCGTCGGCGGTGGCGGCTACGCGGTCGGCGCCTCGGGGACCCAGGACCCGGCCGCACCGCCGATCGCCCTGCAGGGTGCGGGCGGCGGTGCCGGTGCCGTGCCGGAGATGGCGGCGGCCGACTCGCGCAGCATGGTCGCGCCCGGGTGGTTCGGCGGCCGGACGGTGTTCAGCGGCAGCGGGCTCGACGGGCCTGCCGGCTCCGGCCGGGCGTGGGCCTTCGACGCGACGTCCGCGGCGACGGCCGGGACGGCGGCGCGTGTCGCCGAGGTGCTCGGCGTGCCCGGTGAGCCGCGCCAGGAGTGGGGCCAGTGGGTCGTCGGGACCAACGACGGCCTGTCCGCCACCGTGCAGGTCGGTGTCGACGGCCAGGCGAGCATGTGGTTCTACGACCGCGCGTGGGACCCGTCGGTGTGCACGAGCGGCGAAGGGGCGGCCGACCGGGGCACGATCGAGCCGGGCGTCGCCGTGGAGCCGCTGCCCGCGCCCGACGGGCCCGTCGCGCCCGGGGAGCCTGCGCCTGCGGATCCCAGCGTGTGCGACCCGTCCTCCACCCCCACGGGGGATGCGGCGGTGGCCAAGGCGCGCGACCTGATGGGGCGCCTGGGGGTCGACGCCGCGGGGTACGAGCTCACGGTCTCCGACGACACCGGGGTGCCCGGGCTCGTGAGCGTCACGGGGGCCCAGGTGGTCGACGGCACGCAGACCGGCGTCGGCTGGTCCGTGCAGCTCGCGGGCACCGGGGTGCAGTCCGTGTCGGGCCCCCTCGCGACCCTCGTCGAGCTCGGCACGTACGACCACGTCAGCGCGGACGAGGCGGTCGAGCGGCTCAACGACCCGCGGTTCGGCGCCTCGTACGGCGGGATGATGCCGCTGGCGAGGGCCGCCGCCGACGACACCGTGACGACGGAGCAGCAGCCGGTCGACGAGCCGACGGTGCCTCCCGTCCCGGCGCCGGGGGACCCGGTCGCGTGGCCCGTGCAGGACGTCACGATCACGGGCGCGCGCCTGGGCGTCACGCTGCTGACGACGCCGACGGGCGCCACCCTGCTCGTGCCGGCGTGGGAGCTGACGGCCGCGGACGGCGGCACGTGGAGCGTGATCGCCGTGGTGGAGGACCAGCTCGACCTCGGCCCGGCCTGACGCGCGGGTCGCACAGGACGGCGAGCCGGAGGGGCTCGCGCACCGGCGCAGCCGGGTGGTGCCGGAGGGGCACCACCCGGCTTCGCGCGTCACG
Source organism: Cellulomonas sp. (assembly GCF_015234515.1). Lineage (GTDB taxonomy): Bacteria > Actinomycetota > Actinomycetes > Actinomycetales > Cellulomonadaceae > Cellulomonas. Next base: position 25,279 of record NZ_JADGMY010000001.1, on the reverse strand, counting down.
CACCGGCGGGTGCGGGTCGGGTGTGGGCGGCTGTCGGTAGCGTGCCCCCATGACCGCCACCGCCGGCCCTGCCGGGCGTCTGCTGCTGCTCGACTCCGCGTCGCTGTACTTCCGGGCGTTCTTCGGGGTGCCGGAGTCCGTGCGCGCGCCCGACGGCACACCGGTCAACGCGGTGCGCGGGCTGCTCGAGATGATCGCCCGGCTCGTCGCCGACCGGCATCCCACGCGCCTCGTCGCGTGCTGGGACGACGACTGGCGTCCCGCGTTCCGCGTCGAGGCGGTGCCGTCGTACAAGGCGCACCGGGTCGCGCGCGAGGTCCCCGGCACGACGGGCGAGGAGGAGGTGCCCGACGCGCTGAGCGCGCAGGTGCCGGTCATCGTCGAGGTGCTCGCCGCCCTCGGCATCCCGCGGCTGGGGGCGCCGGGGTACGAGGCGGACGACGTCATCGGCACGCTCGTCGCGCGCGAGGCCGCTCGTCCGGCGGGCGCGCGCGACGCGGTCGACGTCGTGACCGGCGACCGCGACCTCTTCCAGCTCGTCGACGACGACGTGCCGGTGCGGGTCCTGTACCCCGTCAAGGGCGTGAAGGACATGCTGGTCGTCGACCAGGGCGTCCTCGTCGAGCGCTACGCGGTGCCCACCGGGCGTGCGTACGCCGACATGGCGGTCCTGCGCGGCGACCCGAGCGACGGCCTGCCGGGCGTGCCGGGCATCGGGGAGAAGACAGCCGCGGCGCTGCTGCGGCGCTACGGCTCCCTCGAGGGTGTGCTGGCGGCGCGCGACGCGGGGGACAAGGGGCTGACCGCCACGCAGCGCACGCGCCTCACCGAGGCCGCCGACTACCTGGCGGTCGCGCCGCGCGTCGTCACCGTGGCGCCCGACGCCCCGGTCGCGGACGTGGACGACCGGCTGCCCGCCGTGCCGGCCGACCCGGACGCGCTCGTGGCCCTGGCACAGCGCTGGGGGCTGTCGTCGAGCGTCCGGCGGATCGTCGACGTCCTCACGGACGCCGCGGACGGTCGCGGCTGACGAGGAGCCGGTTCAACCCGCCGCAGGTGCGTCGAGCACCCACACGTTCGACCCCGCGGCGCGCCAGCCCTCGTCCGCGTCGGGCGCGGGAGCCTCGTCCGCACCCAGACGGACGCGCGTGCCGTCCGCACCGGACAGCGACACGACCGCCTTCGTCGAGGGCGCGACGCACGCGACCCGAGGCACGTCACCGTCCGGCACGACGACCAGGCACAGGTCACCGTCCCACCGCAGCGCCGCGTAGTGCTGGCCGGCCGCCGTGCGCACCGCGAAGCGCGCGCTGGTCGGGTCGATGCCCGTCTCGTCGACGACCGACGCCGCCACCTCGTCGGTCGGCTCGGCCGGACGTGCCAGGAGCTCGACCGTCATCTGGCCGGCTTCCGCCTCGTCGGAGCCGCGCACCGCGAGCAACCACACGACGCCGGCGACGACGAGCGCCGCAGCGACGACGAACACGACTGCTCCGCGCGCCCGCCGCGGAGGGGCGGGCTCGCCGGGGAACTCCTGGCTGAGCTCGAACATGCCGGTGTCGTCGAACGTCGTCACGGCACCAGTATCGGCATGTTCCGGGCCCGGGGTGAGCCGACGCGCGGCGTCGGTCCACCCTCCCGCCGACGTGCACGGGCCCCGGCAGCCTCCGGGGGACGGTGAGGCGGCCGGGGCCCGTGGGTCGCGGGGGTGTCAGTCCTCGGTCGCGCCCGGCCCCCGGGTGACGCCCTGCACGACCGTCGCGAGGTGCCGGAGGAACCACCCCGGGGTCGCGTCGTGCCATGCCTGCGCGACCGCTGCGACGGGGTACACGAGGACCTCCGGGTCCTCCCGGGCGAGGACGATCTCGGTGCCGTAGCGGTCGGCGCACGTGGCCCAGCCGAGGTCGTCGGCCTCGGCGCACACGAGGTCACCGAGGGCCACGCCGAAGACGTCCGCCAGCGGGCGCACGTCGGGCCGGTCGTCCGCGTGCGTCCACTGCTCGCGCACGCGGTCGAAGAGCGCGCTGACGAGCGCGGCGTCGGAGGGGTCCGGGCACAGCCCCGCGACGAGGGCCCGCTGCTGCGCCAGGAACAGGCGCTCGGGCGCGTTGAGCTCGTCGATGCGATGACGGGTGTCCGAGAGGGCGGCCGCCACCGGGCCGGGCTCGTGCACGGGTGGCGCGGCCGGGACTGCAGCCGTCACGTCGGCGGGCTCGTCCGGCGGGGGCGGGCCGTCCTGAGTGTCGTCGGCAACCTCGGGCGCGGCGTCGGCGCGTGCGCTGTCGTCCGCTGCGTCGTCGGGTCGGTCGTCGGGTGGGTCGTCCGCTGCGTCGTCCGGTGCGTCGTCCGGTGCCTCGTCCGACGCCTCGTCGTCCGGCGCGTCCGCGAGGTGCTCCACGACGCGCAGGAGCGCCACCTCGTCCGGTGTGCGGCCCTCGTCCACGGTGTCGTCCGCCGCCTCCGCGGGCAGGGGCCCGTCGGTCGGCCCGTGGGGTGTGGGCAGCACGGATCCGCTCCCTTGCGGCGTCCGTCGGTCCAGTCCCATGCCGGCAGCATCGGCGCACCGGCACGCGTCCTTGACATGTCGGAGCGGGCGTCGCCCGGACGGACCTCCGGGCGACGCCCGCTCGGTGCGGGACGGGTGACGTCAGCCGACGCGGATGACGTGCGCCGTCGCTGTCGGCAGGTAGCCGCCGTCACCCACGTAGAGCGCGGTGACGACGCTCGAGGTCCGGACCACCGGGAGCTTCACGGCCGCGGCGCCGTCGACCAGCCGGAAGGTGCCGACGGGCCGCAGGCCGAGCAGCACGGTGACACGACCGGTGGCTGCCGGCGCGCCCTCCCCGCCGCCGACGCGGACGGTGACGGTGGGCGTGCTGCCCCGCGGCACGGTCCAGCTCGCGGTCTCGAGCGTCGCCCGCGACTCCCCGAGGACGACCCGCACGTTCGCGGTGCCCTCGGACCGTGCGACGTCGGTCGTGCCCTCGAACACCGCGACGAGCCGGCGCGTGCCGGTGGCGAGGTCGCGCGGCAGCTCGACGGTCGCCGTGCCCGTGAGCCCGTCGACCGTGAGCTCGGCGGTCGCGAGCACCGTGCCGCGCTCGCGGATCGTCACCGTCCCCGACGGCGCCCAGCTCTGCCCGGTCACCGTGACGGTCGCCGTCGCCGGCTGCCCGTACCGGACGACCGTCGGCGTGACCTTCAGCGTCGTGGTCGACGCCGACGGTGCGATCACCGTCTCGACCACGTCGGACGTCGACGGTGCGTACCGCGGGGTGTCCGGCGTGTACTGCGCGCGGAGCTGGTGCGTGCCCGCGCCCAGCGTCGTGGTGCTGAACACCCCGGCGCCGTCGACGACCTCGGTGGTGCCGAGCTCGGTCTCGCCGTCGTACAGCGTGAACGTCCCGGTGGCCTCCGGCGGCGTGACGGCCATCTGGAGCAGCGTCTCCTCGCCGGCGGTCCCGGCCGACTCGACGTCGAGCGTCGTGGTCGTCGCGATCACCTCGGGCACCTCCACCCCGACGACCTGGGCGCGGTCGCCCGCGGCGTTGAGGTGGTGCAGCACCAGGATGTCCGCGTCGGCCGCGCCCGTGCCGCCGTGCACGGTGACGGTGGCGCCGTCGGACACCTGCGACACGAAGTCGGCGCCCACGTTCGACTCGAACCACAGCGGCGGGTCGAACGGGTCGACCGTGAACTGCGCGACCTCGTCGACGATCCCGTCGGCGGGGAACGCGTAGCCGCTGCGCATCTGCACGGTCACGCCCACGCGGGCGCCCGGCTCGACCCCGAGCGACGAGAGCGGCACGGGCACGACGACCGTGCTGTTGTCGAACGCCCCCATCTCGAAGTCCCCGGCGAACGGGTACAGCAGGTCGGAGGTGCCCACCTGCTTCCCGGTGCTGTCGAACGTCTCGACGACGGTGTAGTCGAAGAAGTCCTGGGTCGCGTTGACGTACTTCCTGACCCGCGTCTGGAAGTCCATGTCGCCGTCAGCGTCGGTGTCGAACAGGACCCACGGCCGCAGGGAGTGGCCGAGGACGGCCCAGTCGGCGTCGGTCGCGATGCCGATACCGAGGGACCCGTCGCCTGCGGGGTCCCCGCCCGCGGCCTCGACGGCGGGTGCGCTCGACGCCCACCCCACGTGTCGGATGTCACCGGCCGCGACCGTCGAGCGCGACGTCTCCGCACCCGCCGGCAGCTGCTCCAGACGCGGGGAGTCGGCCGCGTGCACCAGCGGCGTGGCCAACCCGACCCAGCCGTCGGCCTCGACGTCGCGCCCGCTGAAGGCGAGCTCGGCCGTCTGCGCCGCCGGGTCCGGGAACGTGACGTCCGCCGCCTCGAGGTCGGTCGTGGGCCGCGGCGTGGCCTGCACGGGCAGGCGCCACTGCGTGCTGCCGGACGTCAGGACGAGGCGGCCGGACACCTGCGAGACGTACTCGCGCGAACGGCTTCCGCTGCTGCTGGGGGGCAGGTCGGCCATCTGCTCGACCTCCTGCGTGGGGTCGATGTCACGGGCGACGGTGGCCGGGTCGGCCGTGAACGTCAGGGTGACGATGCCGGTACCGCCCGCCGGGATCCGCAGGCTCGCGGGCGCCGCCGTGATGGTGGCCCCGCCCGAGGTCGTGCTGGAGGTGACCTCGGTGCTGTAGGTGCGGGCCGTCGAGCCCAGGTTCTGCACGGTGACCGCCTTGCGGATCGTCACGGGCTCGTCCGCGAGCGGCACGACGCCGAAGCTCACGGACGTCTGGTGGGGCCGCTCGGCGTCGTACAGCAGGGTGTCCTGCGTGACCGCGGCGAGCGCGTCGACGCGTCCGGAGCCGACGCGCGCCGGCCCGTAGAACAGGTCGCCGCCGGGCTCGGTGGCGATGTCGTGCGTGGCGGTGTTGACGACGGCCGCCTTCACCTGGGCGGTCGACCACCCGGGGTGCGCCTCCCGGACGAGCGCGACGATGCCCGCGACGTGCGGCGCCGCCATCGACGTGCCGCTCTTCGTCGTCCCGCCGTTGCCGGAGCCGACGCCCGCGGACACGATGGACTGGCCGGGCGCGGCCACGTCCGGCTTGCCCCAGCCGAGCGAGCCGTGCACGCCGCGCGAGGAGAACGCGCTCAGGGTGTCGGGCGCGACGTCCTCCCGGGCGCTGAGCGCGAGGGAGGGGCCGATCCGCGCGACGAGCGTGCCCGCCTGGATCTCCGGCAGGAGCCTGTCGGTGGTCGCGGCGGTCATCTGCAGCCCGGGGATGGCTTTGTTGCCGCCGATCAGGGCGGCGAACACCGCGAGCTCGGTCGGCAGGAGCACACCGACCGCACCGGCGGCCGTCGCGTTGTCGAAGCGCGCGGTCGACCCGCACCTGCGGGTGTCGTCGTCCCAGGACAGGTACACGATCTTGCCGGCGACGGCCGCGGCCTGCTCGGCCGTGAAGACGTCGCACCCGTCGAACTGCTCACCGACGTACGCGACCGGGGCCGTGACGTCGTCCCCGGTGTAGTTCACCGAGTTCTGGCCCGCGTGGCGGCCGAGGAGGTCGGGGTCGGACGCCTCGGTGACCTCGAGCGCGTCGAAGGGGAGGTCCTTGCCGACGGACGACGCGACGGTCAGTCCCGCGAAGCCGTTGCCGGGCGAGCCGCCGACGTCCTCGACGTCGCCCTCGTTGCCGGCCGAGAGCACGACGGTCGTGCCCAGAGCCGTCAGCTCGGCGATCTGGTCGGACTCGGGGTCGTCGGCCGGTGCTGCCGCTCCGCCCAGGGAGAGGTTGAGCACGTCGATGCGGTCGTCGTACGCGCCGTCGCCGTTCGGGTCGGCCGCCCAGTCGAGCGCGAGCGCCGTGAGGTTGGTCGACCCGGTGATGTCGCCGAAGACCTTGAGGGCGTAGAGGCCGGCCTTCGGTGCCGTCCCGGGGCCGAGCGGCCAGTCACGCACGGACGTCAGCGCGTCGTACTCGCCGTCGAACGTCTCACCGTCCGGGGTGACGCCGTAGCCGGCGGCCGTGCCGGCGACGTGGGAGCCGTGGCCGTTCACGTCGATGGGGTTCTCGTCGGGCGCGGGGACGAGCTGGTCGCCCTCGCCGTCGGCGTCGTAGTCGTAGCCGGCGAAGTCGTAGCCGCCGAGGAACTTGGCGGGGTCGTAGGAGCCGGCCGGGACGGTACCCGAGCCGGCCTCGCCGTACGCGGCCTCGTACGCCTCGACCGTGCCCGGACCGCCGAAGTCGGCGTGCGTGTAGTCCAGGCCCGTGTCGATGACGCCGATGGTGACGTCGGTGCCCACGACGCCCGTGCTCTGCCACGTGGCGAGGGCCTGGGTGAACTCGACCTGCGCGGCGTTGTCGAGCGTGCGGCTGGCGACCAGGCGCACGGAGCGGACGTCGGGGTCGTCGGCGAGCGCGCGCAGCTGGGCGGCGTCACCGAGCACGAGGGCGCCCGACAGGAGGTTGGTCACGGTCGCGAGCCGCTGCGGCTCGCCGGCCGCGGTCCGCGCGGTCGGCGTCGCCTCGGCCGGGACGACGTCCGCGGCGGCGGCCTGCGTGGCGTCGGCCGCCGCGAGGACCTGCGCGGGGCTCCCGCCGTCGGCTGCGACCTCGACGCCGGACGGCGTGGTCAGCTCGACGAAGGCGGTGACGGGTCCGGCGGCGTCGGCGAGCGCGTCACCCACGCCCTCGACGCGGTCGATCGTGAGGTCATCGGCGACGACGGGGCCGGACAGGTCGTCGGGAGGTGGTGCCGCCGTGGCCGCAGGGGCGCCCAGCAGGGCACCGGCGAGGACGACGGAGACGGCGGTCAGCGCGGCGAGCGGGCGACGTGGCATGTGGTCTCATCCCGGGGCGAAGTGGGGCGGAGGCGTCACGACGGGCGGACCCCCGGGACGTCACACCCGGGTGTGGCTGGTGTCACAGCACCCCGGACGCGAGATGCACGCTACTGACCGGTAGCCGATTCGTCACCCCATCTCCACAAAATCCCCCTCGGGCGCTTCGTCGGGTTCTGGCGGCGGGGCCGTGGGACGGTCGGTGGTCAGCGCGGGACGAGCGTCTCCACGCCGTGGGGTGGGGTGGGGACGGACGCAGGCGGCGCGGCCGCGGCTGCCCCGGTGCGCTCCGCGACGACGCGAGCGGTGACGATCGGGATCGAGCCGGTGCGCGGGACGTCCGCGGCAGCCGGCGCCGCAGTGAATCGCGGCTTGCGGCCGGGGCGAGCACGGAACCGGCGGGCCTCGATGCCCTCGAGGGTCGTGGCACGCCACACGGCGCCACCGTTGAGCCGACCGTCGGGCTGCGGGAGCCACGCCACCTTGCGGGACAGCCACACGCGGATCGTGGCGTGCTCGACGTCGAGCCGCCGCGCGAGCCGCGCGATGTCGTAGAGGTCGTCGAGGCCGGTGGAAGGAGCGGGGGTCGAGGGGACGGTGCCGACCTGGTCGGGCCGCACGTCGTCTGCAGGCACGGGCCAAGGGTAGGCGACCCGCGGTTCAAACGTGTGACGGCTTGGTAACAGGATGTGCACAACATCTTCGCGCGCTCTCGGCCTCAAGTGGTCTGGACGTCCGTCCGAGACACTTAACGTGTTTCGCGTGAGTGACAGAAAGTTCGGTCTGCGTCGGCGCTCGGGCGGCAGGCACGCCGCCCCGGCCCCCGCGTCGACCTCCATGCCCCGCGCCCTGAGTCTCGTCCGCGTCCCCCGGCGCATCGCCCAGGGTGGTGTCGCGCTCGGGCTCGTCCTGAGCATGGGTGCCGTCGTCGTGACCGCCCAGGCGGACGAGCAGACCCCCACGTCCGTCGTCGCTGAGGGCACCCTGGCGCAGGCCTCCGCCGACGCCCCCCCGACGGGCCTGGCGGCGCTGGCGCGCGCCGAGACGGTCGACGCCGCGATGGCCGCCGTCGACGAGGTCTCGCGCGTCCGGGCCGAGGCCACGCGGGCGGCCGTGCCGGACCACGCCCTCGCCGAGCTCGACGCCGCCACGGCCGAGCTCCAGGCGGCGATCGCGGAGGCCGACGTCGAGCCGGTCGTCCCCCGCGAGCGCTCCGTCTCCCGTAACGCCGAGCGCTCCGACGCGGACGTCACGACGGATGACGCCGAGACGCCGAGCGCGCCGGCCCCCGACGCGACCGACGCGCCCGAGGAGCCTGCGACGTCCGACGCCGACGTGCTGACCGAGTCGACGCTCCCCGACGTCACCGATCCCGCGACGGCGCCGCTGCGGGAGGCTCTCGACCGGGTCCGCGAGGCCGCCCAGGCCGTGCTCACCACGACCGAGCAGAAGATCGCCGAGGCGGAGGCGGCACAGCTGGCCGAGCAGGTGGCCCAGCAGGCCGCCGCGGCCGAGGCCGAGCGCGTCGCCGCCGAGCAGGCGGCCCGACGCGCCGCGTGGAAGGCGTCCCTGCAGGGCTACCAGAACGGCAAGGTCCCGCCCGAGGCCCTGTGCGGTCTGTCGTTCGCCGCCGGTGCACAGCTGCGCTGCGACGCGGCCGAGGCGCTCGAGGCCCTCGGTGCGGCGTACGCCGCACGGTTCGGGACGCCGCTCGAGGTCTCCGACTCCTACCGGTCGTACGGCGGCCAGGTCGCGTGCCGTGCCGCCAAGGGCAGCCTCTGCGCGACACCCGGCACGTCGAACCACGGCATGGGCGTGGCGGTCGACCTCGGCGGCGGCGTGCAGACCTTCGGCAGCGCGCAGCACCAGTGGATGCGCGAGAACGCCCCCGCGTACCAGTGGACGCTGCCCGGCTGGGCGCAGGCCGGCGGCAGCAAGCCGGAGCCGTGGCACTGGGAGTACGTCGGCTGAGTCATACGATCGGCTGCATGACCGAGCCGACGTCACCGACGCGCCCCCTCGTCGGACGCGGGGCGGAGCTCGACGACCTCGACGAGCTCCTCTCGTCCGTCGCCACGGGGGGCGGCGCGACCGTCCTGCTCGAGGGCGAGGCGGGCGTGGGACGCACGCGGCTCGTCGAGGCGCTGCAGGGCACCGCCGAGCTCCTCGGTGTCGAGGTGCGCCTGGGCCGGGCCGTCGGGCCGGGGGCGGCGCCGTACGCGCTGCTCACCGACGCCCTGCTCGGCCCCGCACCCGGTCGCGACGACGCCGGCCCCGTCGTCGCGGAGCTCACCGCGCTCCTCGAGGTCCTGCCGCCGGACCGTGCCGACGCACCCGCGAGGTTCGCCCGGGCCGACGAGCTGTTCGCGGCGCTCGTGCGCCGCCGTGGGGAGCAGGGGCCGTGGGTCTTGGTGCTCGAGGACGTGCACCTCGCGGACACCTGCACGCTGCACCTGCTCGCCTCGCTGGCGGGCGAGGGAGCGCTGCCGCAGGCACTGACCGTGATGACCCTGCGTGGCGTGCCGCACCGCACGGAGCTGGACGTCGTCGTCGCAGGGTGGACGCGGGCCGGGGCGCGCTACCTCGAGCTGCGGCCGCTGGGGCCCGCGGCCACCGTCGAGCTCGCGCAGCGGCTGCTGAACGCCCGGATCGGCCCGGCGCTGCGCGGCGTCCTGGCGACCACCGGCGGCAACCCACGGCTCGTCGTCGACGTCGTGCGCACCGCCGAGGCGTGCGGGGTGCTCGAACGCAGCGGCGGGGTCGTCGAGGCGGTCGGCACGGGCTGGCTCGACGAGCTGGACGAGGTCGGGCGGGCGCACGTGCAGCACCTGGGTCCCCAGGTCCTGACGATGCTCGCGCAGGCGTCGGTGCTCGGTGGGTCCTTCGTCGTCGGGGACCTGGCCGCGCTCGCCGGCGAGCCGGTCACGGAGTGCTGGCGGACGCTGCGCCACGGGCTCGCCGCCGGCGTCGTGCACGCCCGCGGCGACCGCCTGGTGTTCCGCCACGACCTCGTGCGCACCGCGCTGTACGCCGCGCTCGACGAGGGCCAGCGGCGGTCCCTGCACGCGCGCGCCGCGTGGGCGCTGCGGGCCGCCGGCGCGCCGTCGCACGTGGTCGCGGCGCACCTGGAGCGCGCACGCTGACACCGGGCGCCCTAGGGTCGGACGTGGGCGCAGGCCGCGCCCACCCACCGACGTACGAGGAGTGGACATGCCCACGCGCACCGCACGGACCGCCTGGAACGGCACGCTGCAGGACGGCGGCGGCCAGGTCGAGCTCACCAGCTCGAAGGTCGGCACGTACGACGTCTCCTTCCCCAAGCGGGCGGCCGACGACGCCGGGGGCACGACGAGCCCCGAGGAGCTCATCGCGGCGGCGCACTCGTCCTGCTACGCCATGCAGCTCTCGGCGGACATCGCCGAGGCCGGCGGCACGCCCGTAGCGCTCGACGTGACCGCCGACGTGACCCTGGGCCCGGACTCCGCGGGTGGCTTCCGGATCACGCGCATCGCGCTGACGGTGCGCGGCGAGGTCGAGGGCCTGGACGACGCGGGCTTCCGCGCCGCGGCCGAGTCCGCCAAGAAGGGCTGCCCGGTGAGCAAGGCGCTGACGGGCACGGAGATCACGCTGGACGCCGCGCTGGAGTCCTGAGGCGCGCCCGGGCCCGGGACGCCGGGCTCGGCCCGCACGACGGCCGCCGCCTCAGCCGGCGGCGGCCGTCGCCGACCCTGCGAGCTCCTCACCCTTCCGTCGGCCGTGCCACGACCACACCGCGGTGGCCGCTGCCAGCAGCGCGGCGACCGCCCACGCCCACGTCACCGACGCCAGCCCCGCGAGCATGACGAGCACGGCCGTGCCGACGGCGGTCCCCAGCTGGGCGCCGGTGTTGAGGATGCCGCTCGCGCTGCCCGCGAGCTCGTCCTGCACGTCGGTGCCCAGGGACGTGGCCGCGACCGACGTCAGCCCGAGCCCCAGCCCGACGACGGCCGTCCCGAGCGCGATCCCCGCCCAGGCCGCGCCCGCGAGGACCAGGACGACGTTGCCGCCGGCGACGACGGCCAGGCCCGCCGCGGCCACCGAGCGCGGCCCCCACCGCGCGAGCAGCGGCGCGGACGCCGCCGACCCGACGACCACGAGGGCGCTGAGGCCGAGCAGCGTGAGCCCGGCCCGGAGCGCCGACAGCCCCAGCTCGTCCTGCAGGTGGAGCGTCGCGAGCACCGCCGAGGCGCTGGTGGTGGCCGTGTTCACGAACGACAGCACCGTCCCGTCGCGCAGGCGGACGGAGCGCCACGCCTGCGGCGGCACCAGGGGCGCGGCGGCGCGGCGCATCCGCCGCACGAACCCCGCGGCGGCCGCGACCCCGGCCAGCAGGAGCAGCCCGGCACGCCCTGCGGCCGCGCGCTGCTCGACCGCGGCGGCCGCCGCCACCACGCACATGACCGACGCGACGAGCAGCGCGCCGCCGGGCAGGTCCAGGCGCGTCGTGGGGTCGTCCGGTGCCGGCGCCGGGACCACGAGCAGCACGCCGACCAGCAGCAGCGCCCCGACCGGCGCGTTCACCCAGAACACCGCCCGCCAGTCCAGCAGCTCGACGAGCGCACCACCGACGACGAACCCGGCGGCGCCCGCGGCGGCACCCGCCGCGCTCCACGCCGCGAGGGCCGTGCGCCGCGCGTCGTCCTCGTCGGTGGCGTGCAGCAGCAGCCGCAGCGCCGACGGCACCGACAGCGCCGCCGCGGCCCCCTGCAGCGCACGCGCGGCGAGGACCTGCTCGAGCGACCCCGCGAGCCCGCCGACCAGGGACACCGCGGCGAACCCCACGAGCCCGGCGGACAGGACCCGACGGTGCCCGTAGCGGTCCCCGAGGCGCGCCCCGACGACGAGCAGACCGCCGAAGAACATCGCGTACGCCGTCGCGAGCGGCCCCGCGGCGTGCGCGTCGAGACCGAGGCCGGCGAGCACGGCGGGGATCGCGGTCGTCGCGCTCGTGACGCCGAGGACGTCGACGAACTGGACCGCGCAGAGGACCGTGACCGGGGCACGACGCACGGCCCGACGGTACGACGGAGCCACGGGTGAGCGCATTCGCTCCGGACGGCCGGTGCAGGTCCCGGGTGGTCGGTGGGAGACTGCCCATCGTGGCAGTGACGACCGACACGAGCGGGACCGCCGTCCGGGACATCGCGCACGCGCTGCGCGCCGTCGTGCGCGGGAGCGTGGACGACTCCTCCCGGCGCCGGGCCGAGTACTCCACCGATGCGTCCAACTACCGCGTGGTCCCGCAGGTCGTCGTGTTCCCGCAGGACACCGACGACGTGCTGGCGGCGCTGTCGGTGGCGCGCGAGACCGGGACGCCTCTGACCTCCCGGGGTGGCGGCACGTCGGTGGCGGGCAACGCGGTGGGCACGGGCATCGTCCTGGACTTCTCGCGGCACGTGAACCGGGTCCTGGACATCGACCCCGAGGCCCGCACGGCCCGCGTCGAGCCCGGCGTGATCATGTCCCACCTGCAGCGGGCGGCCGCGCCGCACGGCCTGCGGTTCGGCCCCGACCCCTCCACGCAGGCGCGCGCGACCCTCGGCGGCATGATCGGCAACAACGCGTGCGGGCCGCGCGCCGTGGCGTTCGGGCGCACGGCGGACAACGTCGTCGAGCTCGACGTGGTCGACGGCACGGGACGCCGGTTCACCGCCGGCGCCGGAGCCGGTGCGCTGGACGTCGTCCCGGGCCTGGACGCGCTGGTGCGCAGCCACCTCGACGTGGTCCGCACCGAGCTGGGCCGGTTCCGCCGCCAGGTGTCCGGGTACTCCCTCGAGCACCTGACGCCCGAGAACGGCACCGACCTGGCCAAGATGCTCGTCGGCACCGAGGGCACGCTCGTGACCCTGCTGGGCGCGACCGTGAACCTCGTGCCCGTGCCGTCGGCGCCCGTGCTCGTCGTGCTCGGCTACCCGGACATGCCCACGGCCGCCGACGCCGTCCCCGCGCTGCTCGCGCACGCCCCGCTGGCGATCGAGGGCATGGACTCACGGCTCGTCGACGTGGTGCGCCGGGTCAAGGGCGCGTCCGCGGTGCCCGACCTGCCGCCGGGCGGTGGCTGGATGATGTGCGAGGTCGGCGGTGCGACCCTCGACGAGGCGATGGCGACGGCCCGCGCGCTCGCGGCCGACGCGGGCACCGACGCCGTCGGGATCTTCCCGCCGGGGCCGGACGCGGCCGCGATGTGGCGCATCCGCGAGGACGGCGCCGGCCTGGGCGGGCGGACCCCGTCCGGTGCGCAGGCGTGGCCCGGCTTCGAGGACTCCGCCGTGCCGCCCGAGCGGCTCGGCGCGTACCTGCGCGAGCTCGAGGCGCTCATGGCCGACCACCGCGTCGACGGCCTGGCGTACGGGCACTTCGGTGACGGCTGCGTGCACCTGCGCCTCGACATCCCCCTGACGCGGTCCGGCGACCCACTGCGCGCGTTCATGGAGGACGCCGCGGCGCTCGTCGCGCGGCACGGCGGCTCGCTGTCGGGCGAGCACGGCGACGGGCGCGCGCGCTCGGAGCTGCTGCCGGTCATGTACTCGCCGCGCACGATCGAGCTGTTCGGCGCGGTCAAGGACCTGTTCGACCCGCGCGACCTGCTGAACCCCGGCGTCCTGGTGCGTCCGCGACCGCTGGACGCGGACCTGCGGCGTCCCGCCGCCCGCCCGCTGCTCGCGGGGTCCGGGGGGTTCGCGTTCACGCACGACGGCGGCGACATGACGACGGCCGTCCACCGGTGCGTCGGCGTCGGCAAGTGCCGCGCCGACAACACCGCGACCGGCGGCTTCATGTGCCCGTCGTACCTGGCGACGAAGGACGAGAAGGACTCCACCCGGGGCCGCGCGCGCGTGCTGCAGGAGATGGCGAACGGCACGCTCGTGTCGCGCGGCTGGTCCTCGCCCGAGGTGCACGAGGTCCTCGACCTGTGCCTGAGCTGCAAGGCGTGCTCGTCGGACTGCCCCGCGGGCGTCGACATGGCGCAGTACAAGGCCGAGGTGCTGCACCGCACGTACAAGGGCCGGCTGCGGCCGATGAACCACTACGCGCTGGGCTGGCTGCCGCGCTGGGCCCGGCTCGTCACCGGGGTGCCGGGGCTCGCGTCGCTCGCGAACGCGGTGCTCGGCGTGCGTCCGATCGCGAAGGCCGTCCTGGCGCTCGGCGGGATGGACACCCGCCGCCGCATGGTCAGCTTCGCGCCCGTGCCGTTCCGCGCGTGGGCACGCCAGGCGGGGCGGCGGTCCGGTGACGTCCGCGTCGTCGGCCGTCGGGACGCCGCGACCGTGACGCTGCCCGCCGACGCGGTCGACCAGGCGGGGATGCCCGACGCCGCCGGGACCCCCGCGCCCCGCCCGCCCGTGCTGCTGTGGACCGACTCGTTCAGCGACACGCTGGCCCCGTCGGTGGCGCACGCGGCCGTCGCGGTGCTGCGCGACGCGGGCTACGAGGTGCTGGTGCCCGACCACGACGCCTGCTGCGGCCTGACGTGGATCAGCACGGGCCAGCTCGACGGCGCCCGCCACCAGCTCGAGCACCTGCTGGAGGTCCTGGGGCCGTTCGCGGTCAACGGCATCCCGATCGTCGGGCTCGAGCCGTCGTGCACGGCCGTGCTGCGCAGCGACCTGGTCGACCTGCTCCCCGACGACCCGCGGGCCGTCGCGGTGCAGCGCGAGACGCGCACGCTGGCCGAGCTGCTGACCGCGCCGGCACCGGTCGGGCCGGGGGAGCGCTGGCAGGTCCCGGACCTGTCCGACGTCACCGCCGTCGTCCAGCCGCACTGCCACCACTACTCCGTCATGACGTGGACGGCCGACCGTCGTCTGCTCACCGAGGCGGGCGCGACGTTCTCGACGCTCGCGGGCTGCTGCGGCCTGGCGGGCAACTTCGGCATGGAGAAGGGCCACTACGACGTGTCGGTGGCCGTCGCGGAGAACGCGCTCCTGCCGGCGCTGCGGGCCGCCGCCCCCGGCGACGTGTACCTGGCCGACGGCTACTCGTGCCGCACGCAGGCCGAGCAGCTGGCGGACGTGCAGGGTGTCCACCTCGCGGAGCTGCTGGCCTCCCGGCTCCCGGGCCGCGCCACGTCCACCCCCTGACACACCTGGCCGCCGAGCTCGACGTTCGGCGGCTCTGGGAGCTCCAGAAGCCGCCGAAGGACGAGTTCGGCGGGTGGGGTGGTGGTGTGGGGGGGTGGTGGTGTGGGGGGTTAGGGGTTCAGGAGGGAGTTGAGGCGGGTGACCTTGCCGTCGAGCTCGCCGGTGTGGCCGGGGCGGATGTCGGCCTTGAGGACCAGGCTCACGCGGTGGCCGTGCGCGCCGACGGCCTCGGTCGCACGTCGCACGACGTCCATCACCTCGTCCCACTCGCCCTCGAGGGTCGTGAACATGGCGTCCGTGCGGTTCGGGAGCCCCGACTCGCGGACGATGCGGACGGCGTCGGCGACGGCCTGGGACACGGACTCGCCGGCACCCAGCGGCGCGACGGAGAAGGCGACGATCATGCGTCCACCTTGCCTCTGCGGACCGTGCGCGTCCACCTGCGGGAGGGTCACCTGAACGGTTGACCAGGAGTTGGGACGGAGGTTCCGTCCCCCGTCCGACGGGCTGACCGGGCCGCCCGAGATGTGGGACAGTGTCCGGGCGACGTCGCACGCCGCGCTGCGGCGTGGCACCGTCACGACCACCACGCTGTGCAAGGAAGGCCCGGACGCGACATGCCGATCTTCGAGCTCGACGACGGGCGCCCTCGCCTCGTCCAGCCGATGCAGCCGCTCGCGGGTTCGTTCGCGCAGGAGGTCACGGCCCTGGTCACGCACCACCTCGCGGCGATCGCCGGCGAGCCCTTGTTCGTCGTGCGCGCGCGCGGCACGTCCGACCGCGCCGACCTGCCCGAGCTGCTGGCCCTCGACGCGGCCGGGCGGCCCGTCGTGGTCGCCGTCGCGCAGGTGCTCGACGACGACGCGATCGTCGGGGCGCTGCGCCACGGGGGCGCGGCCGCCCGCATGACCACCGCCGACCTGGCCCGCGCCTACCACGTGGACCCCAGCCGGTTCGCCGTCGACTTCGCGGCGTTCCGTGAGCACGTGCCGTTCGGTGCCGCCGCGGGGCGGGGGCGCACCGGCGTGCGGCTCCTGCTGCTGTGCTCCGAGGTGGCTGCCGAGGCCACGGACACCCTCGGGTTCCTGCGCGGCGGCGAGCACCAGGTGGACGTCCTGCAGGTCGGTGTCGTCCGCGGTGACGAGCGGCGCCTCCTCGAGGTCTCGCCGCTGGCCCTGCACGAGGGCGTGCGCCGGACGGTCGAGCCGACGGCGCTGCGCCTGGTGCGGTCGAGCGAGGCGTTCGCGACCGCGATGGCGTACGAGCCCGACCGCACGGGGCTGCCGACGGGACGGGGCAAGTCGCTGCCGACCGGCGAGCTGCGCGCCGTGACCCCGCCGGAGCGCACCGAGCCACCCGCTCCCACGCCCATCGGGCGGCGCGGGAGCGTGACCGAGCCGACGCCCCTGCCGTTCCGCACCGCCGGCCCCACGGCGCAGCCGCCGGAGCCCCCGGCGGACGCGCCGCGCCACGGCGGCCCCGGCCGTCCCGACGTCACCGAGTGGCCCCGGGACGCGTCCGTCGCGCCGTCGGCGTCGATGCTCGAGGGGCCGCCGACGCTGACGCCCGTCGCCGGGCTGCGCGCGGCCGTCGTCGACGGCGCCGGTGTGCGCCCGACCGACGTGGACGCGCCGACACCGCCCCGCGGCCAGCCCGTGGGGGACACGTCCGACGACGACGCCCGACGGCCGCAGCGGCCCGACTGGCCGTACCCCGAGCTCGCGATGCTCGCCAAGCGGCGCCGTGCCGTGACGACGCTCGTGTGGGTGCGCGAGCGCCGCGGTCAGCGGTTCTCCGCCCTGCTGCGCTCGGACGGGATGATCGAGCTGCCCGACGGGCGCGTCGTGGCCGACCCGGACGTCGCGGCGGCGACGGTGTCCGGCGTCGAGGGCGTCGACGGGTGGCGGGCGTGGCGGCTGGGCGACGGCGGCCCGACGCTCTCGGAGGCCACGGGCGCGCTGTGACCCGCCGGGGCGACCTGCGGCTCAGCTCCAGCCGTACGCGACGAGCCAGCGCGTGAGCTCGGCGTAGAACCGGTCACGGGCCGGGCGCGCCGACAGCGTCAGGTCGTGCATCGCGCCCTCGATGCGCACGGTCGTCACGAGCGGCCCGAGCTGCACGGTGCGCCGGGCGATGGCCTCGGTGTCCAGCACGATGTCGGCCGAGCCCATCTCCTCGCTCCACCGCGGGCTCATGAGGCTGCGGTCGGACAGCGCCGTGAAGACCGGCACGTCGATCCACAGGCCGCGTGCGACGGTGGCGTGCCCCGTGAAGACGGCGCGCAGCCAGCCGGCGCGCACCGGGAACGACGGCGTGGGCCGCCAGCGCTCGTCGACCATCCACTCCCCGCCCGCCGCGATGGTCCGCGCGTAGTAGCCGGGGTCGATGTTGGGCAGGGCGGCCTTGGGGTTGAACCGTGCGAGCCGCGCGATCGCCGGACCGGACAGGTGCCGCATGAGCGAGGACCCCTGCAGCTCGAGCCACGGGGAGTTGAGCACGAGACCGTGCACGACCCCGGGGTGCCGCGCGACCCACAGGCTCAGCACGAGCCCACCGGTCGAGTGGCCCATGAGCATGACGCGCGCGACGGCCCCGAGCTCGGAGCGGATCACGTCGAGCGCCTGACCGATCTCCTCGTCGTAGGTGCGCAGGTCGTCGATGTAGCCCGGGGTCTGGTGGGGCCGCAGCGAACGGCCGTACTTGCGCAGGTCGAGCGCGTAGAACGCGGCGCCCTGGGACTGCCAGAACCGGGCGAGCGGCGTCTGGAAGAAGTAGTCGGACCAGCCGTGGACGTACAGCACGGCCCGCGCGGGACGGATGGCCGGGTCCGGCGTGCTGCGCACGAGCGTCGCGGTGACCTCACCCTCGTCGTCGTCGGCGAGGTCCAGGCGACGGGCCTCGAACCCGTCACCGAGCGCGTCGGGCGACCAGTCGGTGGTCAGGGCCGCACCGTCCCACGGCGGGGCGTCCGGGGGCGCGGGCAGCACGACGCCTCAGACCTCGAGCACGATCTTGCCGACGTGCGCGCCGGACGCGAGGCGCGCCAGCCCGTCCGCGGCCCGTGCGAGCGGGTACGTCGAGTCGACGAGCGGCCGGACGCCGGTGCGGGCGAGGAACGCCAGGACCTGCCCGAGCTCGTCCCGCGTGCCCATGGTCGCCCCGACGATGCTGATCTCCTGGAAGAACACCTTGGTGAGCGACGCGGGCTCCGGGTCGCCCGAGGTCAGGCCCGCGACGACGATCCGCCCGCCCGGACGCACGGAGCGCACCGAGTGCTCCCACGTCGCGCGCCCGACGGTCTCCAGGACCACGTCGACCCGGCCCACGCGAGTGCCCGGCTCGACCGCCTGCGCCGCGCCCAGCCCCAGGGCGCGGAACCGCTTGGCGGGGTCCCGCCCGGTGACGACCATCTCGAGCCCCGCGGCGGACCCGAGCTGCACGGCGGCGACGGCGACGCCACCACCCGCGCCCTGCACGAGCACCCGCTGCCCGGGCTGGGCCGCGCCGGAGCGGAACAGCATGCGGTACGCCGTGAGGTACGCGGTGGGGACGCACGCGGCCTCGACGAACGTGAGCTCCGCGGGCTTGTCGACGAGGTTCCACGCCGGGACCGCGACGCGCTCCGCGAGCGTGCCGGGGTAGCGCTCGGACAGCAGCGTGCGCGGCTCGTCGGCCGGGACGCCGCGCCCGTCGGGGCCGCCGACGACCGCGTGCACGACGACCTGCCGCCCGTCCGAGGTGACACCCGCCGCGTCGGTCCCCAGCACCATGGGCAGCTGCTCGCTGCGCAGGCCGACGCCGCGCAGCGACCACAGGTCGTGGTGGTTGAGCGAGGCGGCGCGCACGTCGACGGTCGCCCAGCCGTCTGGCGGGGCGGCCTCGGGCACGTCGCCGACCTCGAGCCCTCGCAGCGGGTCGTCGGGGTGGAACGACACCACGCGCGCGGAGAGCATGCCTCACGCTAGCCCGCCGTGCGGGCCGTGACGACAGGAGGCCGCGGTGGTCAGGCCGTGTCGCCGGACCGGCGCCTCAGAGGAGCGGGAGCATGCGCCCCAGGTCCGGCACGGCGTCCGACGTGTAGCGCGCCTGCAGCGCGAGGGCGAGCTCGTCGACGTCGTACGGGGCGCGACCCGCGGCCAGACGCACCCACCGGCGCGCGTCGACGACCTCGAGGTCCCACCCGCCGCGTGCCCGGACGATCCCGAGCAGCTCGTCGGCGACGAGCGCGAGCGCGGCCGGGTCGACGGGGTCGGGGACGGCGTCGGCGCTGCGGGCGCGGCGCACCGAGCGGTACAGGTCGTCGCCGTGGACGACGAGCTCGAGGACCCGGGACAGCGTCATGGTCGACAGCCGCACGGGGCCGCGTCGTGCCTGGACGACCGGGTCCTCCGTGCCGACGGCGTCCACCTTCGCGAACGCGGCGCGGGCCGACGCCGTCACGTAGCCCACCGGGTCGGCCGCGTGCTCCGCGGCCAGCTGCCGCGTCGTCTCGGCGATGTCGGCGGCCCGGTCCGGGTACGACCCGAGGTACTCGGCGAGCGTGAGCGGCACGGTGCCGGCCGGCACCGGCGTGCACACGGCCAGGGCGTCCATCGCGCGGCCCAGGTGGGCCCACAGCTCGACGATGGTCCAGCCGTCGAGCACTGACTCCTCGCGGCCCAGGCGCGGGTCCGCCATGAGGCTCACCCAGTCGTGCAGGCGGTCCCACTGGGTCCGCAGGGCGGCGGCGGCGGTCGTGACGTCGACGGGCATGAGCCCATGGTGCCGTCTTCCGCGCGGCGGCGCGTCCGCGTCCGCGCGCCGTCACCGGACCGGTGGACGCGTCCGGACGCGGGGTCAGCGCGGGCGGACCTCCTCGCGCAGGAAGTCCGCGACGTGCCGGCCGACCTGGTCCTCCTCGATGAGGAAGCCGTCGTGGCCGAACTCGGAGTGCACGTACCGCACGGCCCGGGCCCCGGGGGTCGCGGCGACGATCCGCTCGGACTGCTCGGGGGTGAACAGCCTGTCGCTGTCGACCGCGACGACCAGCACGCGTGCCGTGACCTGGGCGAGCGCGGCCTCGACGCCGCCGCGGTCACGGCCCAGGTCGTGCGTGATCATCGTCCGTGTGAGCGTGACGTAGGTGTTGGCGTCGAAGCGCCGGGCGAGCTTGTCGCCGTGGTGGTCGAGGTACGACTGCACCGCGAACCGCCCGCCCTCCAGCGGGTCCTCGGCGCCCTGCGGGATGCGCCCGAACCGGGTGTCGAGCTCGACCGCCGAGCGGTACGTCTGGTGCGCGATCTGCCGGGCGATGCCCAGGCCCACGTGCGGCCCCTCGCCGTCGGGGACGTCGTAGTAGTCGCCGTCGCGGTAGCGGGGGTCGGCGGCGACGGCGGCGAGCTGCGTGTGGAAGCCCGCGATCTGGTCGCCCGACGTCTGCGCGCACGTCGCGATCGCCGCGATCGCGTCGACCCGGTCGGGTGCCGTGACGGCCCACTCCAGGACGCGGTGCCCACCCATGGAGGCGCCGATGACCAGCGCCCACGAGTCGATGCCCAGCAGGTCGGCGAGCCGCACCTCGGCAGCGACCTGGTCGCGCACGGTCAGCAGCGGGAACCGGCTGCCCCACGGCTGCCCGTCGGGCGCGGTCGACGCCGGGCCGGTCGAGCCCTGGCACCCGCCGAGCACGTTGGGCGCGACGACGAACCAGCGGTCGGTGTCGATCGGGGCACCCGGGCCCACCATCGACTGCCACCAGCCCGGGGTCGGGTGCCCGGGCCCCGCGTCACCGGTGACGTGCGAGTCGCCCGTCAGCGCGTGCAGCACGAGGACCGCGTTGCTGCCGTCCTCGTCGAGCTCGCCCCACGTCTCGTAGGCGAGGCGGACCTGGGGCAGGCGGCCGCCCGACTCGAGCTTGAGCGGCCCCAGGTCGGCGAACTGCCGGCGGCCGGGGTCGGAGCCGTCGCGCCACGCCGCGCTGGCGGGCACGGGCGGGCGCTCCGGCAGCGGGCGGCGGCTGCCGAGCGTCGCGCCACGGCGCGCGCGCCGCCCGACGAGCGGGTCCGGGACCGCGAGGCCGCCCGACCCCGCACCGTCCTGCGCGCCGGGCATCGCACGCCGCGCGGGCGTGCGGTCCGGTGCGTCGGTGCGGGGGTCGGGCTGCGTCATCGTGCCGGTGCCTTCCGTCGGTGCTCTGGCAGCAGGGTCTCAGGCGTCCTTGGCGGCGCGGAAGCCCGCGTCCAGGTCGGCCAGGATGTCATCGATGTGCTCGATGCCCACCGCCAGGCGCACGAGGCCCGGGGTGACGCCCGACTGCAGCTGCTGCTCGGGGGTGAGCTGGCTGTGCGTCGTCGACGCCGGGTGGATGACCAGGGAGCGCACGTCGCCGATGTTCGCGACGTTCGAGTGCAGCTCGAGCGCCGACACGAAGGCCTGCCCGGCCGCCGCGCCGCCGTCGAGCTCGAAGGCCAGGACGGCGCCGGCGCCGCGCGGCGCGTACTTGAGCTGGTTGGCGTGCCACGGGCTGGACTCCAGGCCCGCGTAGTGGACCTTGCGGACCTCGTCGCGCGCCTCGAGCCACTGCGCGACCTTCTGCGCGTTCTCGACGTGCCGCTCGACGCGCAGCGACAGGGTCTCGATGCCCTGCGCGATGAGGAACGCGTTGAACGGGCTGATGGCGGCGCCGAGGTCGCGCAGCAGCTGCACGCGCGCCTTGAGGATGTAGGACAGGTTCACGCCGAACGCGCCACCGACACCGAGGTCCCGCGCGAAGACCAGGCCGTTGTACGACGGGTCGGGCGTGTTGAAGTTCGGGAACCGCTCGGGGTGCTGCGCGTAGTCGAACGTGCCGCCGTCGACGACGACGCCGCCGATCGCGGAGCCGTGCCCGCCGAGGTACTTGGTCGCCGAGTGCACGACGACGTCGGCACCCCACTGCAGCGGGTTGATCAGGTACGGGGTCGCCACGGTGTTGTCGACGACGAGCGGCACGCCGTGCTCGTGGGCCACACCTGCGACGAGCTCGATGTCGAGCACGTCGGCCTGCGGGTTGGGGATCGTCTCGGCGAAGAACACCTTGGTGTTGGGGCGGATGGCGTCGCGCCACGCCTGCGCGTCGTGCGGGTCGTCGACGAACGTCGTCTCGACGCCCAGCTTGGGCAGCGAGTGCTTGAGCAGGTTGTAGGTGCCGCCGTACAGGCTGGGGGAGGCGACGACGTGGTCGCCCGCCTCGGCGACGTTGAGGATCGCGAAGGTCGAGGCCGCCTGCCCGGACGCGAGCAGCAGCGCGCCGACGCCGCCCTCGAGGCTCGCGATGCGGTTCTCGACGACCTCGGTCGTCGGGTTGCCGATGCGCGTGTAGATCGGCCCGAGCTCCTTGAGGGCGAACCGGTCGGCGGCCTGCTCGGCGGAGTCGAAGACGAACGACGTCGTCTGGTAGATCGGCAGGGCGCGCGCCCCCGTGGTGGCGTCGGCGCTCTGGCCCGCGTGGATCTGGCGGGTCTCGAAGCTCCAGCTCTCGTTGCTCATGGTGTGCTCCTCGCCGGCGCTGCCGGTCGGTCGGGGTGGGGGACTCGTTCCCGAGGAGCGCGCCGTCGACGCCCGCCCCGCGGGGGGCCAGGGGGATGCGCACGTACCGTGCCCGAGCCTGGCCGCGGTGCCGACATCCCTCGACGTGGGGGCGGGAACTGCTCGCGGGCAGGGGAGAACGTGCGCTGGTCAGCGACACATTCGACGGGTCATGCCATGACACTACGACGCGCGTCCCACTCCTCAACACGGCCGTCTCACTTATTGAGACCGCCGCTTCTCGCCGCGCGTGCTCGGCCGAGGGGGGTGACGGCCCTCACCTGCGGAGCAGTGCGGCGTGGCACAGGGCCTCGGCGGCACCGCGCGACGGGTTCACCCGATCGGCCCTGGAGGTCTGTCCGGGTTGCTCCCGAACCACAACCATGTGACTTTTGGGACCTGTGTGACAGGTGTTCTCTTGTGGGAATCCCACAGGTAACGTGCCCAGCGTGCGTGACGCAGGCGTGACACCCGAGCCCCGACCGATCCCCTCGGCAGGGCACGCCGCGGCGTGCGCGCGCGCCGCCCGTCGGCCCCTCGCGCGGCGGGTCCCGCGCGGTCTGGCGGTGCTGCCGGTCGGCCTGCTGACGCTCGGCCTGGTCGTGACGCCGGCCGCCGCGACGCCGTCGGCGGACGAGGCGCGCGACGCCCGCGCCGCCGTCGGGCGTGCCCAGCAGTCGGTCGCCCAGATGGAGGTCCGGCTCGCCCAGCTCGCCACGTCGGCGGAGGCGGCCGAGGTCGCCGTCCAGAGCGCCGCCGAGTCGTACACGCAGGCCGTCGTCGACGCCGACGCCGCACGCACCCGCGCCCGGGACGCCGCCGGGCGCTCCGCCGAGGCCGCCGAGCAGGCCGAGGAGGCGCGGCGCAAGCTCGTCGCCTTCGCGCGCCAGCTCGCCCGCACCGGTGGGTCCAACGACGTGCTGCAGGCCGCGCTGTCCGCCGACGGGTTCCAGGACGTCGCACGCCGGACCACGGCCCTCAACCAGGCGACCGGCAAGGCCGACGAGGCCGTGCAGGAGTACCAGGCGACGCTGCTCGTCGCCAGCACCATGGAGCGCCGCTCCGCCGCCGCCGCGCAGGCCGCGGATGACGCCGCCGAGGCCGCGCAGGACGCGCTCGCCGAGGCCGAGCGCACCCGGTCCGACGCCGACGCGTCCCTCGCTGCCGGTCAGGCCGAGCGCGACGGCCTGATCTCCGCGCTCGCGGCCGCGCGGCAGACGAGCGCCGAGGTCGAGCGGGCCCGGCAGGACGCCGTGGACGCCCAGCGTCGCGCACGCGTCGAGGCCGCAGCCCAGGCCGACCGGACGCAGCCGCCCGCCCCGAGCCAGGGCGGTGGCGCGGCCGCCCCGGCCCCTGCGCCCGGCGGCGGCTCAGCGCCGGCTCCTGCCCCCGCACCGGCTCCGGCGCCCGCCCCGGCTCCTGCGGCACCGGCTCCTGCCCCGGCGCCTGCTCCGGCTCCCGCGCCCGCCCCGGCTCCCGCGCCCGCGCCGTCGAACGGCTACGGACTCGGCACGGGCACGTCGCGTGGGTCCGCCGCCTCCGGTGCGGCCGCGGCCGCCTGGGCACAGTCGAAGGTCGGGCTGCCGTACGTCTACGGCGGGTCGGGCCCCAGCGGCTACGACTGCTCGGGCCTCACCAGCCAGGCATGGCGTGCCGCCGGCGTGAGCATCAACCGCACGTCGCGCGACCAGTACAAGCAGGTGCTCAAGATCAGCTACGACCAGCTCCGCCCCGGCGACCTGGTGTTCTGGGGCGAGAACCCCAACGACCCCACCAGCGTCTACCACGTGGCGATGTGGATCGGGAACGGCCAGATCATGGAGGCGTCGAAGCCCGGCGTCCCGCTGCGCGTCACGTCGATGCGCTGGTCGAGCACCATGCCGTTCGCCGGGCGGCCCTGACCTCTCGCACCCGGCCGTACGCCGCTCCCACCGCACTCGATCGTCTCCGGGGCCCGGCCCCGCGGGTCACGGACTACTGCAGCCGGTGGTCCACGTGGGGGCCGCGGCCGAAGAGCCGTTCAGCGGCCTGGTGGTCGACGGTGGTCCAGTCCGTCGGTGCGTCGGGCCACACGCCGGCGTCCCAGGCGAGGTTCCAGCCGGCGACCCGTTCGGCGAGGGTGACCTGCTGGGTCGGGGTGTCGGACCAGGTGCTGAAGCAGGCGGTGCCGGTGTGCTCGACGTCGGGGTCGGTGCAGTCCAGGTAGGTGGCGTGCTCGGCACAGCTGAGCAGGACGAACTCGCGACGGAAGAACAGCTGGACGGGCCGGCCTCGCCGTTCGCTGGAGTACTCCTCCTCGGAGTAGTCGTCGCCCGGGCCGATCCCCGACAGGCTCGTGAGCGTGCGGGACTCCTCGAGGGTGGCGCGCAGGCTGAGGAAGTACCCCCCGGGGAACACCCTGCGGTCCGGTGGTACGTCGTCGAGGAGGCCGTCGCGCTCCCCGTCGTGCCACGTCCAGACCGCGGCGGCGTCGTCGGGGAGCCGGATGCCGTGCTCGGCCGTGGTGGCGTCGACCTGCGCCCGGGTCAGGCCGGGGCGCAGGTACGACACCGCGGTGGGGTCACGCCGGGCGAGGCGCGCCGCCCACTCACGCAGCAGCCGCGTGACCTCGTCCGCGCTCGTTCCTGCTACCACGGGTCGCACACCGATGGGGCGGCCCGCGTCAGTGGTGGTCGTACCCCGAGTCGATCGCGCGCTGGCGGGAGCGCTCGATCTCCGCCTCCGCCTCGGCGCGGCCGGTCCAGTGCGCGCCCTCGACGGACTTGCCGGGCTCGAGGTCCTTGTAGACCTCGAAGAAGTGCTGGATCTCCAG